>JAZRTY010000034.1:0-97755 GCA_045652245.1 Eubacteriales bacterium
GTTTCATAGATAAATCCTCCAAATGTTATTTTTAGTTTTGACTGGCAGGTCTTAACTATTTTATCACATTTGGAGGATTTTTTCTCACCGGTTAACCTTTTTTGAACCACGCGACTATCGCGTGGTTTTCTTTAGACAAACGAAAAAATGTTCCCTATCAAAGGGAACATTTTTTGACATTAACCTAATTCCGGATTGTAAATCGCCCTCTCGCCGCCAACATATTTACATCTGCTTCTGGCAAAGGTCACAGGCGCCTCTCCGAGCATTTTTATACTTGTACGCACAGGCACACAGACCTTCTTTATGTGCATACCGATAAGGGTGTTTCCGATATCAATTCCAATATTAGCTGATACCTCTTCCACAAGGTAAGGTTCATTCATTCCTTTGTAAGCACTTGTAGCAAATGCACCACCGGCGTGCGCATGAGGAATTGCATTTACTCTTGAAAGATTGTATTTCTTTGCACATTCCTTTTCAACAACAAGGCTTCGATTAAGATGTTCACAGCATTGAGCTGCAAGATAGAGCTTATGAGCGTCACAGAAGCTTTTGACGGTTTCAAAAATCACCTTTGCGGCTTCCTCGTTTCCACCTGTGCCTATTTTCCTACCGAGCACTTCACTGCTGCTGCAGCCAACGACAAGTATGTCCCCTTCTTCGACCTTTGATACTTCGTAAAGCTCACTCAGAGCTGTTTCAAGGTCTTTTTTTATTTTCTGATACATTTTTATGCCTCCATATAAATCTTGTACCAATTATACAACAATAATTTATAACAGTCAAGGCTTTTTATTTAAACAAATATTCAAAACTCCACTCATAAGAAGAATTGTATTGGTGATATTCAACCACACAAGAAGCATAATAACGTTTCCGATAGATCCGTAAACTACCGAATAGTCGGCTACTTCTCCTGCGTAATATGAAAAAAGTACCGAAATTACAATCCAGACCATGACGGCAATAATTACCCCTTTTGAGAAATATGTGAACTTTACCTTTTCACCACATTCAAGGAACTGAATAAGATTTATTACAAAATAAGCATAAAAAGCTAAAACGGTAAAGCCGAGAAAAACTATTACATTCTCATTTATATACTCAAACCCCATAAGATTCAGAAAACCATCAGCAAAGAAAACGACAAAAACTGCGACATAAAACAGTACAAGCAAACCGATTGACAGAAGAAAGGAAAACAACCAATCAGAAATAAAGCTGATTTTTCTGACTGTTCCGTATATATCACGAATTGAAAGGCGATAATTTCTGATATATCTTGACAGAGAATAAAAGGTAAGGACAGCTCCTGTATACATAAAGCCAACATTATTGCTTTCCCCGATTTCCCCGAGATATGAAAGGGCAAACTCTGTTACGGGCTGCGGAATTATGGTGGATATTGGTAGTTCAAAGCTTGAAGGAACAATTCTTACAAGAACCGAGTTTACAAACAACAATATCGGGAAGAAGGTAAAGAGCATATAGTAAGACAATTGAGCAGACTTTGTCGCTATCCCCTTTTCGATATACATAATTATTATTCTTTTAGAGAAATCAAATAATTTTTTCAACTTTTCCCCCACAATCAACTATTTACGAATTACACTTGAATTCTTTAATATTTTATGTTATATTATATGTATTACTTGAGGAAGGAGTTTGATGCTATGAGAACTTTAACGGTTTATAAAAACGATGCGGGTCAAAGACTTGACAAGTTTCTGTCAAAGGCACTTGTCAATATTCCGAAATCACTTCTTTACAAGTATTTTAGACTAAAAAGCTTCAAAATAAACGGTGTTCGTGCGTCTGCTGAGCAGATTCTCTCTGAGGGTGACATAATTACTCTTTACATAAGTGACGAATTTTTCCCCGAAACCGAAGACAGTATAGACGATGAAATAAAATATTCTGCACCTCACTTGACTTTGAAGGCAGATGAAATCATCTATGAGGACAATAACATTATAATTGTCGACAAGAGTGCAGGTGAAACTGTACACTCGTCAGTATCGGATGAAAAAATGTCATCAGACAATATTTTTCTGATTGACAGAGTTATCGGTTATCTTTTCAAAAACGGGAAGTTCAATCCGAAGAATGAGCTATCCTTTACCCCTGCCCTTTGTCACAGGCTTGACAGAAATACAGGTGGACTTATTATATGTGCCAAAAATGCTGTATCACTTCGTATTATGAATGAGAAAATCAAAAACCGTGAAATTGAGAAGACATATTATTGTGAAACAAACGGTATTCCAAAGGTACGCAGTGCGACACTCAAAGACTTTCTTTACAGGGACAAAAAGAAAGGCAGAGTATATATTTTTCCAACACGTGAGGATGCAAAGAAGGCACTTAAAATCAAGTATGACGATGACATAAAAACTGTTATTACAAAATACAATGTCCAAAAGGTAATTGGCAAGAATGCGCTGTTATCGGTTGACCTGATTACAGGCAGAACTCATCAGATACGAGCTCATATGGCCTATATTGGTCATCCGCTTGTAGGCGACGGAAAATACGGTAAAATTGAAAATAAAGACAATTACCAGCATCTGTATGCTTACAAATTGAAATTTGCATTTACAAACCCTTCAGGCGAGCTTTCTTATCTTAACGGAAAGACTTTTACCGGCAAAGGCGCAGAATTTATGAAAAAATATGGCATATAAATATAAAAGCCACTCGTTTCTTTAGCGAGTGGCACTTTTTTACAAAGTAAAAAAACCCCGGCTCACGCCGAGGTTTTTTGATGTAAGACAAATAATTACTTAATTGTAACCTTTGCACCAGCTGCTTCGAGCTGTGTCTTAAGAGCTTCAGCGTCTTCCTTAGATACGCCTTCCTTAAGAACCTTAGGAGCGCCTTCAACGAGGTCCTTAGCTTCCTTAAGTCCAAGACCTGTGATTTCACGAACAACCTTGATAACGTTGAGCTTAGAAGCGCCTGCTTCTGTAAGTTCTACGTTAAATTCTGTCTGTTCAGCTGCAGCTGCTGCAGGAGCTGCTGCACCGGGAGCTGCTGCTACAGCTACGGGAGCTGCAGATACACCAAATTCCTCTTCGATTGCCTTAACGAGGTCTGCGAGTTCAAGAATAGTAAGACCCTTGATTTCTTCAAGGATAGCAAGTGACTTTTCTGTTGCCATTTTAAATTTCCTCCAAATTCATAAATTTCGGTGACATTTCACCGTACTTTAGTATTTTTCGCATCTTTGCGATTGTAATTTTGCTATACATTTATAGCGATTTTTAAAGAATTACGCCTGCGAGTATTATTCAGCTGCAGGAGCTTCTTCAGCAGGTGCTGCTTCTTCAGCGGGAGCCGCTTCTTCAGCAGGAGCTGCTTCCTCTGCAGGTGCTGCTGCTTCTTCTTCCTTTGCCGCAGGAGCCATATCGCCCTTGTCAACAACAGCCTGAAGAGCAATAGCAAGACCGTAAAGGCTGGACTGCATAGAACCGAGCATCTGGCAAAGGAGAGTTTCCTTTGAAGGAATAGCTGCGAGAGCCTCTACTTCCTTAACGTCGATTACTCTGCCATCGATAAAGCCTGCCTTAACAGTAAACTTTTCATTGTCTTTTGCGAAATTACAGAGAACCTTTGCAGGAGCAATTGGATCATCACTGATAGCAATAGCTGTCATACCTTCGAGAACGGGATCCATTCCTTCAAGCCCTGCTTCATCGCATGCCTTCTTGATGTATGTGTTCTTTACAACTCTGTAATCAACACCAGCCTCACGAAGCTTACGACGGAGCTTTGTGTCATCTTCAACTGTGATTCCACAGTAATTTACGAGAACACCACTTTCTGCACCCTTGATCTTCTCAACGAGTTCTGCAAGCATTACTTTCTTCTGTTCGAGAATCTTTGCACTTGGCATTTGTGTTTCACCTCCTATTAAATTTAAAGGATTTCTTACGAAGTCCTCATTGTCGGTTGACGGAAGGATTGACACATATATCAAAAATTGCTCTGCGACCAAATAGACACAGAGCAACATAAACAATATCATTGTCAATGCTTTCCTCGACAGGCGAATTGAATTCCAATTCGTTAGAGCCTTTCGGCAACCTGCTTTCTTAGGTCAACACGAATATTATATCACAAACTTTTTTATTTGTCAAGAGTTTTTTTGCTTTTTTGTTTCTTTTCTCCCATTTTCTTCTTTTTTACTAAATCTTTAAGACAATTCATAGCGTCAGACAGACCTCCTATACTATCAATAAGTCCTATTTCAACTGCAATATTGCCGTCAATTACACTTCCGACATCTGTTGCAATTTCGTCGGTTTCCATCATAAGCTCAAGAAGCTTTGATTTTTCTGCTTTTGAGTGCGTTACAATAAAATCAAGAATTCTGTCCTGCATCTTTGAGAAATAGGTAAAGGTTTGTGGAACTCCGATTACAAGCCCATTCATTCTCACGGGATGCAGTGTCATTGTAGCCGACGGGACTATAAAGGATTTATCGGCACAAACAGCAAGTGGAACTCCGATTGAATGGCCACCACCGAGAACAAGTGCGACGCTGGGTTTACTCATGCCGGCAATTGTTTCAGCAATAGCAAGTCCTGCTTCAACGTCACCACCGACGGTATTAAGAAGCAACAGTAGTCCGTCAACGTCCTGGCTATCCTCAATTCCGACAAGTTGCGGGAGAATATGCTCATACTTTGTACTCTTTGATTGTGGTGACAAAACCGAATGTCCTTCAACCTGCCCTGCGATTATTATTGAGTGTATTGAAATATCACCGTTTTTTGTTGTAATACTTCCTGTATCCTCAATTCCGATAAATCTTTCGTTGTTTTTTTGGGCAATTTCCTTTTCGTCGTTTCTGTTCTTTTCTTCAAGATTATCATCGTTGTTGGTTTCGTAATTTGAATGCTTTTGTCTGTAATCCTTGTCTTCTTTTCTTTCTTTCATATTTTACTCCATAAAAAAACTCCGTATTTTGACATATTTTCTGTCAAAGCACGGAGTTTTATTCATATATCAGCGAAGAAAGAATGCTTTAAAAGCTTTGTGTGTCATATAAACATCGGTTTTTGATACAACCTCATACGGCGCATGCATTGACAAAACAGGAACTCCAACGTCGATTGTGTCGACATTAAGCTCGGAAATATATTTTGCAACAGTTCCGCCACCACCAATATCAACCTTTCCAAGCTCGGCTGTTTGCCAGAGAACATTATTACTGTCAAGAATGTTTCTGATTTCTCCACAAAATTCGGCAGATGCATCGTTCGTACTGTACTTACCACCACTACCTGTATATTTTGTAACAACTACACCGGAATTTATAAAACAAGCATTTCTTTTTTCATAAACCTCTGCAAAATTAGGGTCATAGCAGGCATTTACGTCAGCTGACAGGCACTTTGAATTTGCCATCATCTGTCTGAAGTTTGCACCACACGAAATACAGATTTCCGAAAGCATATTTGTAAAGGCATGGGATTTCATACCTGTATTTCCGTCGCTGCCTGTTTCTTCCTTGTCTGCAAGAATTGAAACAATAGTCTTTTTTGGGTTTTCCTTTGCAGCTTCAAGAGTTGCTGTAATAATCGGATAAGCACAAACCTTATCGTCATGGCCGTAGGCAATAATCATACTTCTGTCAAAGCCTAAATCACGACACTTACCTACAGGAACAAGGCAAAGCTCGGAGGAGAGAAAATCTGCTTCGACGATTCCATATTTTTCGTTTAGAAGTGACAAAACTGCAAGTTTTATTTTTTCGGAAATTTTTTCGTCATCATAGGGTCTGCTTCCGACAAGAATATTCAGGTTTTCCCCTGCTATAAGCTTTGAAACAGGTCTCTGTACATCTCTGTCAAGATGTGGCAAAAGGTCATTTATACAGAAAACAGGATCGTATTCATCCTCGCCGATTTCAACATCAAGCACACTTCCATCGCCCTTTACTATAACACCGTGAAGTGCAAGTGGAATTGTCGGCCATTGATACTTTTTAATTCCACCATAATAGTGTGTCTTGAAGAACGCCATTCCACCGTCTTCATATAATGGATTTTGTTTAAGGTCAATTCTCGGACTGTCAATGTGTGCTGCAGCAATACTCACACCATTTTCAAGAGCCTCGCTTCCGAACACTACAAGATACAGCGCCTTTCCTCTGTTATTAAAGAAAACCTTATCCCCTGCTTTGTATTTCTTTCCGTACTCAAACTCGGTAAAGCCCTCTGCCTTTGCAATTTTTACTGCTTCCCTTGTTGCGTCTCTTTCGGTCTTTGAGGTGTCAAGAAATTTTTTGTAGTCTTCACAATAACCGTATGCCACATCAAGCTCTTCTTTTGGCAGCACCTCATACGCATTTTTCTTATTCAGAAACAGTCTTTCACGCAATTCTTCTGCTTTTGTTTTTTCTGACATTTTACTCTTTCTCCTTATCTAAAAGCTCTTTATATATTTTTACATTTTTCGTTACCTTTTCAACATAAGCGGCTGTTTCCTCAAACGGAATATTTATAAGTCTTCCGTCCAGTCCGTATTCCTCGTTTTCAAGCCACCCCCGAACTCTGTTGTCACCTGCATTGTAAGCTGCATAAACAGTTTCCCACACGCCAAAACGCGAATAAAGATAGCTTAAATAATATGTCCCGTATTTTATATTAACATTCGGATCATACAAAAAGCTTTCATTTGCCGTATCCCCTGTTTTAGTGCAAAGCCATTCATAGGTCGATGGCATCAGCTGCATAAGTCCGACAGCGCCCTTATAGGATACTGCATCTGCCACGAATGAGCTTTCAGCACGCATCACGCCAAGGATAATTTCCGGTGGAACACTGTATTCCTGCGAATACTTCTCTACAATGTCATAATATTTTACGGGATAAAATTTTACTGTAATATAATCCTCAATTTTACTCCAGGAAAAACCAATAAAGAGAGAAATTGCAAGTATTGCAACAATAGTGATAATTTTTTTCATTATTGCTCCTAAAATTTATTTAAAAATATTCTTCACGACTCATAAGGTCATTATATATTTGCTCGGCTTTCTGCTTTAGTCCTTTACGGTTTCCGTCGTTATAAACCACGAAGTCACATCTGTCGATAAAAAATTTATCGTCCTTCTGATTGTCTTGACGCAGAATTGCTGCTTCGCGTGAAATTTTATCTCTTGAGATAATTCTCGAAAGTCTTGTATCACTATCAGCTAAAACACACAGAGTAAAATTACAAAATTCGTCAGCACCTGCTTCGAAAAGCTGTGGCGCATCAAGTATAAGGAGCTTTTCCCCTGCAATTTCACACTCAAAAAGCCACTCTTTTATTTTCTCAATTATATATTTGTGAGTGGTTTTATTCAAATATTCCAGTTCTTTTTTGTCTGAAAACACTATTTGCGCAACTTTTTTTCTGTCCATCTCGCCATTTGCAAGAATTATCCCCGGACCAAAATGTTTTCCAAGCTCATAAAGGCATTTTGTACCCGGGCGAACAACCTGACGTGCTACCAAATCGGTGTCAAGGCTCTTAGCACCAAGACTCTGCATAATGCTGCAAAACTCGCCTTTGCCTGATCCACTCTGACCTGTAACTCCCAGAACTATCATTATATGCCTCCGTTTAAAGTTTTATTACATGGAAGCCCGAAGCTTTTAAGAGTCTGTTATATATTGCAAGATTTACACCGTCATGACTTTTCGGGCATCTTGCAAGCACTCCTGTTATAAACGAGCATTCATCAGTAGCACGAAGTGCATCAAAAATAAGTCTTGCGTGTTCAAGAGGTTCATTTTCGTTACCGATAGAGAAAATGTTTCTGCAGTCTATATAATCTATATCCTCATCATAACAAAGAATTGCAAGATTTTCCGTTTCACATCTCATATTTATGTACTCACGCACCTTATCGTCGTCACCAATCACGAGAGTAACCGGCATTGCAGGTGCATAATGCCTGTATTTCATTCCGGGGGCAGCAACGATTTCTTCCTCGTTTATTTCAGAAAGAATTGAACGGGAAATTTTCACTTCCCCCAGAAGGTCAGAAAGTGTTTCAAGTGTTACAGCACCGGGACGAAGCAGCACAGGAGGATCTGAGGCAAGCGTAACGATTGTGGACTCAACACCCACATTACAGGGACCACCGTCAATTATAACATCTACCTTTCCGTAAAGGTCTTCTATTACGTGTTCAGCCTTTGTTGTGCTTGGACGTCCGGACAGATTTGCACTTGGTGCAGCTATCGGAACACCCGCTATTTCAATAAACTTTCTTGCAACAAGATTTTCCGGTATTCTGAAGCCTGCATTCGGAAGACCTGCTGTAACAACATCCGAAATAAACTCTCGTTTACGAAGTATTACAGTCAGAGGCGCCGGAAACAAATCCTTAATTCTCGAAAAATACTTATTTTCGTCGGTATAGGCGTACTTTGATATATCTTCCGCACAGGAAAGATGTGAAATCAGTGGGTTGTCCTGAGGTCTTCCCTTCACTTCAAAAATTCTTTTTACTGCATCACAATTCATGGCATCTGCACCAAGACCGTATACAGTTTCAGTCGGGAACGCAACAAGTCCACCATTTCTAATCACCTGTGCTGCAATTTCCAAATTTTTTATATCATCCGTACCACTAAGATCACGAGACACCTTTAAAATTTTTGTTCCCATATAAACTTTTCCTCACTGTTAAAATTCACTGTTCTGAAGCTTTTCTGCCCTGTCTGTTGTAATAAGAGCATCTATCACATTATCAAGATTCCCATCGAGAATGCTCTCAAGCGAGTAAAGTGTAAGTCCTATTCTGTGGTCTGTAAGGCGACTCTGAGGGAAGTTGTAGGTTCTTATTCTCTCGCTTCTGTCACCACTTCCCACCTGACTCTTTCTTTCGCTCGCAATTGCCTTTTCCTGCTTTTCTCTTTCTGCGTCATAAAGCTTTGTACGAAGCATTTTCATAGCCTTGTCTCTGTTCTTGAACTGGCTTCTCTCATCCTGACATTCAACAACAAGTCCTGTCGGTTTATGAGTAATTCTGATAGCTGAGTCGGTTTTATTTACATGCTGACCTCCTGCGCCACCACTGCGATATGTGTCAATTTCAAGGTCTGCAGGATTGATTTCAACCTCAACCTCTTCAGCCTCGGGAAGAACGGCAACAGTTACGGCAGAGGTGTGAATTCTGCCCTGAGTTTCAGTTTCGGGTACTCTTTGAACTCTATGAACACCGCTTTCAAATTTAAATCTCGAATACGCTCCGTCACCCTCTACCATAAAGGATACTTCACGACAGCCACCAAGCTCTGTTTCATTTATATTCATAAGCTCGCATTTAAAGCCCTTGGATTCTGCATACATTGTGTACATTCTGTGCAGGCTGTGCGCAAAGAGGGCTGCTTCCTCTCCACCGGTTCCTGCTCGTATTTCAATAATTACGTTCTTGTCGTCATTTTCGTCACGTGGCAACAGAAGAATCTTAAGCTCCTCGGTTATTCTCTCAAGAGCTTCCTTGTTTTCAAGCATTTCCTGCTCTGCAAGTTCCTTTAGTTCTCTGTCCTGCTCCTCGCGGATAATTTCAAGGGCTCCTTCAATGTTCTTTTCTGTCTTTACATATTCTCTGTATTTTTCAATAATCGGTGTCAGAGTCTTATGCTCCTTCATTAGGTTTTTAAAGACCTCGGCATCGGATACCACATCCGGCTGCATAAGCTTATCAGCTATTTCTTCATATTTCTTTTCTGCCTCTCGCAGTGCTTCAAACATCAGCTTTATTTCCTTTCAAAATTTTAATTATCAATCGAATTACTCTGTATGGATTTAATGCTTTTTTCAAGCTTTATTCTCGGAACTATTACCTCTCTGCCACATTCCACACAACGGATTTTTATGTCACTTCCAAGTGTCAGAGCTTCAAAGCGATTAGCTTTTTTACTGCAGGCGTGAGGTTTTTTCATCAAAAGCACATCGCCAACATTGATTTTTTTTATTTGCATTCACATCCCACCAATCGCAAAATTAATTATTATAATATTATAGCACAAATTTTACCTTTTGTAAACAGTAAAACCTCACTTTTAAAAAATTTATTAAAAAGATTTATTGCATACAAGTACTACCCGTTTCATATACTTTACAAAAAGCGCGATTTAAATAAAATCCAGAAAGGATACGATAATGCCAACACAAGACTTTTTTAAGCCGGAAGGCTCTATTTTGCAAAGCTCAGAAAACAGAGAGCTTACTTCAACAATTCAAGGACTTGAATTTGCCTATTCGAACAATTTGACAATTGAGGGTATTGTAACAAAATGTGACAACGAAAAAAACCTTACTGTCGAAATCGGGCCGTTCAAAGGGATCATTCCCCGTAATGAAACTGCCATGTCCTACAGCGGAGAACCGATACGTGATATTGCGATTATAACAAGAGTCGGAAAGGCAGTCAGCGTAAAAATCAAATCTCTCGATAAGAGCGATAACGGAACGCCGATTATTACTTTATCAAGAAAGGCTGCACAGGAGGAGTGCTTTGAAAAATATATTAAAAATCTAATTTCAGGTGATATTATTGATGCAAAAATTACTCATCTTGAACCTTTTGGCGCATTTTGCGATATTGGCTGTGGAATAATATCTCTGCTTTCGGTTGACTGCATTTCGGTATCACGAATTAATCATCCAAAGGATAGATTTTTTGTCGGTCAATACATAAGAGTAATTATAAAAAGCGGAATAGATGAAAACGGGAGAGTAACACTCTCACACAAGGAACTGCTTGGTACCTGGGAGGAAAATGCAAGCAGATTCTCGCCCGGCGAAACAGCTTCGGGAATCATAAGAAGCATTGAACCTTACGGAATTTTCGTAGAACTTACACCAAATCTTGCGGGGCTTGCTGAATGGCGTGATGATGTTTATGTAAGAGAAAATGCTGCTGTTTATATAAAAAGCATAATACCCGAAAAAATGAAAATAAAGGTTGTTATCGTGGATACTCATAACGTAGACAGCGGCTTCAAGGTACCGGAATATTTTTATGAGGGTGACAGAATTGATTATTGGAAATATTCACCTGACTCCTGCAGTAAGGTTATAGAAACAATATTTTAAAATTTTACGGATAAAACAGTTTTAACTGCAAATAATGATACTAAAAGATAAAGGAGTTTGAAAAATGACACACAACAAAATTTCAGGCAGTATTATTACAAGCTGTGCTATCGGCGCTATAATCGGAGCTGTAATCGGGGGTGCTTCGCTTATGTGCAAGGATAAATCCTCTCACTGTCCTTCAAATATGAAACACAGCGCACACTCGGTTCTGAAAAAAGCGGAGAACGCCATGAGAAGCTTACGAAAAAGCATCTGAATAAATTTTAAATCGAACACAACGTGTATAACGCCTGTGTTCGATTTATTTTTCATTGCTGCCTTGCTTAATAAGATAAACTATTTTTGATAACACTGTGGGAATTATCGAAAACACAATACAAATTACAATGTGATAAAGAACAGAACCCGAAGTAAATATGTTTCCTGCGAAAAGATATATCAAAGGTATCAGTACCAGCATTTCAATTACTGATATCAAAACCGGAAATCTTGCAGGAGCCTTTCTCGTACTTTGCTTCATAATGGAAAACAGCGAAACAAGACATTTTGAAAAGCTAAGCACCATAAATGCGATACTTAAACCGATTTGAGTGTTTTTTGTAATAACAAGCCCGAAAAGAAACGCCAGAAACGACGAAAAACCACAACACAAGCCTTCAAAAACAGACATGCTTATAATTCTCGAAAGCTTGTAATAATTCAAAAATTCATAAGGCTTATCGAGAATTATACTTTCCGGGGTTTTTATTGCTGAAACAAAAAAAGACAGAAGAAAATCAAGTGCAAACATTGTAACGCACGTCTGAGCTATTTCGACAGGCACTATACCGTTCAGGAAAAATGCTGCTATTACAGATAAAAGCGAAAAGACAATCAGCGAAAGTCTTGCTCCAAACAAATAACACACAGAAAGCGATGCTGCACGCACCATATTTCTGCATATACATATTGTTCTGAATATTACGTCTATTCCGCCTTTTCCCGAATAGATATCCGTAAGAGAACGAAGCGTTTTCGGAGCGTCCTTTCCAAACGACATCAGCACATCAGCTTCTGACATATCAAAGGCATCACCTGAGCTATCCACAGCAACACCTGTTACTTGCTCTGTAAACCTCTTACCTCTTATAACAGCCATCTTCTGCAGAGAACCAAGCCCCATATAAAGGGTATATGAGTCTATATCCTCAAGATAGCTCTTTTCATCAAGCAGGGAAAAGCTCCTTGAAGTTACGTAATTATCGTTTTTCCTGAATACTCCCAGCTTTTTGGCATCAGACAATACCATATCTGAGGTTACATTTGAGAACATAACCGGAGTAATTCCATTTTCACGCAGCACTTGAACATATTTTGAATTTTTAAAGCTTACCTTTATATCAAACACCAAAAAGCCTGCAAAGATAAAACCCGAACGAAAATCACTCTTACCAAGTTCTCCGACATTTTTATAAGCAATTGCAATAACATTGCAGCTTTCGTTATTTTCATATGCTTTTGCACCGGAGTAAATTCTCTCTTTTACGCCCTCTGAAAGCTCAGAGATTACCCCACAATTGGAAAACTGATTGCATTTCTTGAGAATCTGACTCACATTCCCCCGGATTATCAGCTTCTTTGAATTATTTTGCTTTACAAGAGTTGACGAGAGATTCCCGTTTATATCATAAAATTCCGATATTCTGTCAAGGTATTTTGATAGCTTGTCTTTCCGGGCAATACCACATTCAAATGCACCGTCAAGCACTGCTCTTGCTTCAAGCTGATCTGATATTTCCGTGCTTTGCTTATCATTCCTTTTTTGAAGCTCACAGCAATACAGCATAAGCTCTGTTATTTCTGAAATGTATTTATGATTCTCTTTAGCGAAGGTGAATTCCCTGCCTACATAACATCTGCTAAGCTTCATTTTATCAATATTATGTATGGTTGACCCACAGCACAATATGCTCCCGGAGAAAACAAGCTTTTCAGCGCTGTCAAAGCTTTTGATTATTACACCCTGACGTCTGAGTCTCATTGCACCAAACAAAAATGCGTTACCTATACACACATCATAAAGAACCTGAGGCGAACACGCCATAATGCAGACGCCAAATGCAAAGGAAAATGGCAATGAGGCGCCTGAAAATGTCGAAAGCAAAAAAATCAACGTGCCAATCACAAGGCAAGACAATCTTATAACAGAATTAATTTTATCAATCTTATATTTTATGCTGTTTTCTTCGCTGTAGGAGGCTTCATCTGCTCCCTGGAAAGTACCGAGTACAGTTCTTCTTCGCATGTTGGCAGATTGTCTCGGCCCTGCTTGTGAAGCTTTATAAAAATGTAAATTTTCATCGTTTATTTTTATAAGACTTCGCACCATTTCAAGTGTCATGTTTTCATCGACAACTACTGCAAGCGCATTACCCGAGCTTACCGCCGAGCCTTCGAAAACCATATTCTGCTTCTGTCGAAGTGGAATATCTGCCATTTTCACAGGAAAATAATTTGCATCCTTCGATACAGGCTTTACTCGTCTGCCGTTATATTTTTCTATAACCGACAGATTTTCGCTTTCAATAAGACGCAAGGTTTTTGGTATTATATCCCCCTTTGAAAGCAACAACACATCCCCTTTAACGAGTGAAGAACGCCTGACATTTTTCAGTGTTCCGTCGCGAAGCACCCGAAAAGTATCATCAGAATTGATTTCAGACTCCGAATACTCCGAATACAGAATAGCACCGGTACGGAAAAAAGCCGTTGCAAAGCAGAATATTATTACAACATTCAATGCGTTACCACTGATTTGCATAAATATTTCGCAGACAATCAATGTAACTATAAGTAGGATCATTGAGAACTCTCTGAGAATTTCAGACAGGCACTTAAAGAACACAATTGTCGGGTGAAAAAAGCTCTTCATCTCACTCACAGCCAAATCATTTTCCGCACGTCTCATAAGCGCTGCTGAAGTACTCAGTCCCTTTTCAAAATCCGTTCCGAGAAGCTTTTCAACCTCGCTTCTCGAAAACAAGCACCAATTAAGCATTTATTTCAACCACTGTAAGCCTTTCGTCACACAAGTCTATATATAAGCCTTTGATTTTTGCATCATAATGAGAAATAATCAGCTCTGCTGCCTTATCCTCGACTTCTGACTGAATATATCTTCTAAGATTTCTTGCACCGAATTTTCTGCTATACGATTTTTCTGCTATAAAGCCTATTGCAGCATCCGAATAATCAAGAGTAATATTCTTTTCTGCAAGTGAAGCTTTAAGGTCGGACAACATAATTTTTGCGATTTTTCCGAAATCATCAAGTGACAACTGATTAAAGACAACAATTTCGTCGATTCTGTTTATGAATTCAGGACGTAAAAATTCAGAAAGTGCTTTCATAATTCTGTCACTTGCAATACTTCCCTCTTTTTCAGAAAAGCCGATAGAATTCATCCCCGTACTTGAGCCTGCATTTGTTGTCAGCACAAGCATAGTGTTTTCAAAATTAACCTCACGTCCTTGTGCATCGGTAATTTTACCGTCATCAAGAATCTGGAGAAGAATATTCAGTACATCGGGATGCGCCTTTTCAATTTCGTCAAAAAGCACAACAGAATACGGTCTTCTGCGAATCTTCTCGGTAAGCTGTCCTGCTTCATCATAGCCTACATATCCGGGAGGCGCACCAATAATTCTTGATACTGCGTGCTTTTCCATAAATTCCGACATATCAAGACGGATAAGAGCCTCGGGGGAAGAAAACAGGTCATTCGCTATAGTTTTAACAAGTTCTGTTTTACCGACGCCTGTGGGGCCTGCAAAAATGAAGGAAACAGGCTTTCTTTTAGCCGATATTCCGGCTCTTGAACGCTTAATTGCCTTTGTACATACACTTATTGCCTTATCCTGACCGATTATTCGTCCTTTGAGGCGTTCTTCAAGCTTATCTATACGCAAAAATTCGCTTTCATTTATGTTACTTGCAGGAATTCCGGTCCATATTTCAATAACCTTAGATAAATGCTCGGGAAGAAGTGTTACGGTTTCTGCCGCACTCTTGAATTTATTATAATCCTCAATAAGCTCAAGCTCACGTGTTTTAAGCTCTGCAAGCTCACGGAAAACATCAACATTTTCTCCGTCACTTGTGTCTGCTTGAAGTTGCTCACGTCTTTCCTGAACTTTTTTAATTTCAGCTTCAGCTTCCTGATATTTTGCGATACTCAAATCATTGATTGAAAGGAATGAGGCTGCTTCATCAAGCAGGTCAATTGCCTTATCGGGTAAAAATCTGTCTGTTATATATCTTTCGGAATATGCAACAGCCCTCTGTACTGTTTCACTCGGGATACGAACCTTATGGAAATCCTCGTAATAGCCTTTGATACCCTCCAGGATTTTTACGGTATCTGCCATTGACGGCTCGTTTATCATAACAGGTTGGAAACGTCTTTCAAGTGCTGCGTCCTTTTCAATATATTTTCTGTATTCCGAGAGGGTTGTAGCACCGATTACCTGAATTTCGCCACGTGATAGAGCAGGCTTTAAAATATTTCCTGCGTTCATACCACCTTCGGCATTTCCTGCAGATACAATAGAATGAATTTCATCAATTACAAGGATTATATTACCGAGTTTTTTGACCTCTTCAATAAGTCCTTTCATACGGTTTTCAAACTGTCCTCTGAACTGTGTTCCTGCGACAATGCTTGTCATATCAACAAGATAAACTTCCTTATCAAACAGCTTTCTCGGAACGTCGCCATTTGCGATTCTGAGTGCCAGCGCTTCTGCTACTGCAGTCTTTCCGACACCCGGTTCGCCGATAAGACAGGGGTTGTTTTTCTGACGTCTGCAAAGAATCTGCATAATTCTCTCAAGCTCGACTTCCCTGCCGATTACCTTATCGATATTACCGTCTTTTGCTTTTTCGGTAAGGTTTGTACAGAAGCTTTCAAGGTTCTTTCTGCCCTTTTTCTTCTTTTTCTTGTCTTTTTTGTCAGCGCCTTCAGAGTCGTCGTCTTCTTCATCATCCTTTGCTTTCTTTGCGTTTTCAAAGATTGAGCCGAGATTTATTGACGGAGTTCTGCTCTGTTCCTCTTCGTCATCCTCCTCATCATCGTCACTTTCGCTTGTAAAACCGAGAGATGACATATCAATGCCGTTTTCAAGCATATTTTGCATTTCCTCGTCCATAGCGTCAAGCTCTTCCTCGCCAATTCCCATCTTAGACAAAAAATCGTCAACAGGCTTTATTCCGAGCTCCTTTGCACATCTTATACAGTACCCCTCGCTCTTCGGCTTGCCGTTTTCATCAAGGCTCTGCATAAATACAACTGCTATTCTCTTTTTGCACCGTGTGCAGTATTGCATATTTTTCATAAATCTGAGTTTGTCCTTTCGTTTGCGTGTTTGCTGATGTTATTTAAAAAGTCCTTTTATTAGTGGTATAAGCCCATTATCCGAAAAAAATGAAAACACATATGTATCTTCGATAACACTATTAGGCAGCTCTATACCAAAAAGTACGCTGTTTTCAATTACCACAGTTACTACAAAGCAGAAAACCGACACATAAAGAAACGCACATACTATTCCAAGCAGGGCTCCTGCAAGTTTATTTATTTGCTTTAAAAGCGGCAATTTAAAAATTAAGTTCAAAAGCTTTTGCACTATACAGAGTAACAAGAATGCCACAACAAAGATAATTGCGAAGGAAATCACATCTGAACAAACACTTGCTGCAGGCTCAATTATATATTCTGCCGCAAGTTCTGATATATTATTACTACCATCAATTACAGCATCCTTTAAACGGTTTGAAATTTCCTCCATACTGCTGCCAAAACCGGTTATCAGCTTTACAAGAGCAGGATTGTTTTCTTCAAAGGCAAGTAACATTTCGTCAGCACTTATATTCTCACCCATTCCCGAAATAGCATCAGTCAATGTTTTGGTAACACTGTTTCTTGCATTTGCAAAAATGTTGGTACTCATTATATACTGCGATAAATTATTCTTAAAAATTGCAGCAAGAATTATTGATGCAACAAGCTTTCCTGCGTCGAACAGAGTTGTAATAAAGCCTGTTTTTATTGCTCTGCCGAGTGTGAAAACAATAATCAATATTACAATTAAATCAAGTACTATTGACACTTTTAACACTTCCTCTCAAAATCAGTTGAATTTACCTGCGCCCTTGCTTGAAGCAAGTATATATTCATTTCCGCTCTTTGCAAAAACATCAGTATACAGCAAATCCACTTCCAGGGTGTTTTTTTCCAAAGCTATTTCATTATTTTCAGTTTTTACGTCAATAACATTCAGAAGTCCCTTTTCAAGTATATAAACTCTGTTTCTGTAAGACGAAAAGCTAATAACAGAGCTATCGAAATTTTCTTCAAACACCGGATCTCCCTGCTTTGTAAAGACGGAGATTGTACTGTTTTCAAGAATACTTTTTGCATAAGTTACAGCAATATAATCATCGCTTTCAAAAAAACCTTTCAGAGTTTCTCCGTTATAGCTGTGATTTACGATTTCATTTCCGGCTCTATCAAAAAAGTGGATTGCTTTATCTGTCAGAATACAGATATTATCCTTATCCGAATAAAGATTTATCGGGAATTCGTCATAAAATTCCTTAACAAACAGAGGCTCGTCGTTGTCAAGGTCATAGGAATGAAGTAAAAGATAAAAGGAACCGTCTTTAGCCTGTAAGGTCAAAAAATCAAGCTTATCGGTTTTATCCGGCAAGGATAGTGCAATTACCTCTTTATCACGGGTTTCATATGTAAATTTCTCCTGAAAATTCTCTGCATAATATATGATTTTCGAGCTTAAATATTTCCCCGAAGTAGCAACTGCAAATGCTCCGGATGACTTAATTTCGGCATCCCGTATACCATACTCAAAGGTATCGGAATATATACAGGAATAAGAATTATAAATTGAAAGCCCAATACCCGAAACATCATAGCAAAGAGCATATCTGTCAGAAATTTCCATTTTGGGATTGAAATATGAAATACGTTCGGAAAGCAGGTTTGCACCTGTAAAGTCGTAGGTTTTAAATTCAGTATCCGAAAGCACGGCAATATCACCTTTCATATATGAAATATCGGAATTTTCGGCGATATTATAGGAAATCTGATTAAAAGTATGAAAATCAGTACCGATATCAAAATCAGCATATCTTAAAATATACCTGAAATTTTCAAGTGTCAGCTCTCTTTTATAGGCAGTAAAACCGAGAATTACAAGACAGATAAGCAATAACAACGTAATATATCTGAGTGTATGAAACCCCCTGGCTGCACGTCTGTAATACTCGCTGTCGGTAGAATTATATATCACAAAGTTCCCCTGCCTTTCTTCGAAAATTTAATAAAATACTTTGTTAAGATACAGTCCACAGGCAAGTGCTGTATCCCCTGCGTTTGCTCTGTTGCGACTTTCGATAATTTTTGTAATATCGCCGACTTGCAATTTTCCTCTTGCAGCATCAAGGTATGTACCTACCATTATTCTCACCATATTGTAGAGAAATCCGTCAGCCTTTACATAAATTTCAAGTAAATCTCCGTGTCTTTCGGTCCTGAAATACTCTACTGTTCTGACAGTATCATCTGTAATTTTTGAGCCTTTTGACATAAAAGCCGTAAAATCGTGAGTACCACAAAATTCATTACACATAATCTCAATACTTTTATCTTCGATTTTATATGGCACATGCATTGAATAAGAATCAAGAAAAGGATGTCGGTAGGTACTGTTCCAGATTTTATAAAGATACTCTTTTCCTTTGCAGGAATACCTTGCGTGAAAATCGGAATTTACATATTCTGCACATGTGACGGCTATTTTCCCTTTGATATTTGAGTTGACAGCCCTCATAAGTGTCAGCGGCGGTATTTCCTTTTGCGGCGTATCAATGTGGCAGACATACATATTCGCATGAACACCCGAATCTGTCCTTGAAACACCCGAAACACCAGGCCTTTCTCCAAGTACCCTCTCAAGGGCATCCTGTAAAGTTTCTTGAACACTTGGAGCGTTTTTCTGTACCTGCCAACCACAAAACTGTGTCCCGTCATACATTAAGGTAAGTGCTATTTTTTTATTATCAATTTCCATTACAGCACCTCCGAAATATTTTTATTACAATGGTAAATAGATATTTATAATGATTATTACAGCAATTAAAGCTACCCAGAAAAGAAGCCCGAAAACATCGGTAACATTCAGCTTTAAAACCTTCATTTTCGTTCTTCCATCGCCACCGTGATAGAGTCTGCATTCCATAGCAGATGCAAGCTCATCGGCTCTGCGAAAAGCTGAAATAAACAAAGGAATAAGGATTGGTACTATCGCCTTTGCACGTCTTATAAGACTTCCTGTATCAAAATCTGCTCCTCTTGATTTCTGAGCTGATATTATTTTATCAGTTTCTTCAATCAGAGTCGGAATAAATCTGAGTGCTATTGTCATCATCATGGCAAACTCATGAGTTGGCACACCTAATTTCTTAAGTGGGCTTGTAAGTCTCTCTATTGCGTCTGTCAGTGCCATTGGCGATGTTGTATATGTGAGTAATACAAAGGTACCGGTAATAAGTGTTACCAGTCTTACTATCATAAGAATTGCTGTCCGTATTCCCTCGGCATATACTGTTACTTTCCAGAATGAAAAAACAAGATTTTCGCCCTTTGTCCAGAAAAGATTGGTTATTGCAGTGAATATTATAATTATTGCAAGAGGTTTAATACTTTTCAGTACGGTTGACAAGTGTATTTTTGATATTTTAACCATACTGAAAAGAATCAGAACCATAATTCCGTAGGAAATCATACTTTTAGCTGTAAAGGTTGCAGCAATAAAAAGTATTACCGAAATTATTTTAATTCTCGGGTCAAGTCTGTGCAGTAACGAATTACCGGGGAAAAACTGACCGAGTGTTACGTCTTTTAGCATTTATTTGCTCCCATAAATTGAATCTTGAATTTTAATTACTTCTTTTTCGTACCAAAGGTAAAAGCTCGGCAAAAGCCTCGTCTACCGTATAAAGTGCAGGATTCACTTCAGCACCACCATTTTTAAGCATATGCATAACCTGCGCTATTTCCGGTATGGTAAGACCTGATTCGATAAGCTTTTCCTGCTGTGAAAAAACCTCGTGTGGAGTTCCGTTACACAGGACTTTTCCACCGGATAAGGCAATAATTTCATCACAATACTCTGCAATATCCTCCATACTGTGAGAAATTATCACAAGGCTGTTACCCTTTTCTTTATGATATTCCATAAGTCCACCGAGTATTTCACTTCTGCCCCTCGGGTCAAGACCTGCAGCCGGCTCATCAAGAACAAGCACTTCCGGCTCCATAGCAATAACCCCTGCGATTGCGCATCTTCTTTTCTGACCACCCGAAAGCTCAAAGGGAGAACGGCTAAGCAGCTCTTCCGAAAGTCCTGTAAAATGCGCCGCGTTTATTACTCTTTTTTTAATTTCTTCTTTGGATAATCCCATATTTTTCGGGCCATATGCAATATCTGCTCCAACCGTTTCCTCAAACAGCTGATATTCAGGATACTGAAAGACCAATCCTACACGGAAACGAATATCACGAGAGGTTTTAGCATCCGTATTTATGTCTTGTCCGTCAAGCAATATTCTGCCACTTGTCGGCTTATAGAGTGCATTCATAAGCTGTGCGACAGTTGACTTGCCGCTTCCCGAATGCCCGATTATTCCTGTTACTTTTCCTTTTTTTATCTCAAATGATACATTGTCAAGTGCTTCTATCTCAAATGGAGTATTGGCACCATAAACATATGATACATTTTCAAATTTCAACATTTATTCCATTCCTTTCAAAATAAGGAGAACTGTTTTCTACTTTCTGATAACTGACAAAAGCTCTGCTGCCGCCTCGTCAGCATTAAGCACTATTTTGTCTATATCTGCTCCCGACGCCGAAAGCCGACTCACAAGCGTTGTGCTTTGTGGTGCTTCAAGTCCTGCACCAGAGAGCAGTTTGTCCTGTGAAAACACCTGCCTCGGTGTCCCTTCTGTTAAGACTCTGCCACCATCTATAACAACTATTTTATCAGCCATTGCTGCTTCATTCATATAGTGAGTTATGAGTATAACTGTAATACCCTTTTCTGCCTGAAGCTTTTTAATTGTACGCATTATTTCTTCCCTGCCACGAGGGTCGAGCATAGCAGTTGACTCGTCAAATATTATGCAATCGGGAAGCATGGCAAGAATCCCTGCTATTGCAACCCTCTGCTTCTGACCACCGGAGAGTTTATGCGTATCGTGAAGTGCATACTCGGAAAGTCCGACAATTGAGAGTGCTTCATCAACACGTTTTCTGATCTCATACGGTGCAACTCCCATATTTTCGGGAGCAAAGGCAACGTCCTCCTCAACAAGTGTTGCAACAAGCTGATTATCGGGATTCTGGAAAACAATTCCGAAATGCTTTCGTATTTCAAAGAAGTTTTCTTCGTCATCTGTGCAAAGCATTTTACCGTCACAATCAAGGAACACCTTTCCCTCACTTGGCGTCAGCATTCCACAAAGGAGCTTTGCAAGAGTAGATTTTCCCGAGCCATTATGCCCGATTATTGCCGTAAAGCTACCCTTTTCTATTTCAAGAGAAATCCCATGCAAGGCTTCCTGCTGTTGTCCGGAGCCTTCCGGGTATGAATATTTTAAATTTTCGGTTTTAATAATTACGCTCAAAATATACTCCTATAAATTTTTAGTATTTGCTTCCCATCTCGCACTTGAGCCTGCAGGAAGTGTCATTCCTGATTCTGTTACGGGAATACCGATTTCCTCGGCAGTAACAGTACCGTCAAAATCCTTCATATAAAGGCTGAGTAAATATCCGACAGTAGACGCCGAAAGTCCTGTCGTATAGGAATTGACAAGAACAAACAAGGGATTTTCGGAAAGAACCTGCGAAGCAAGAGAAAGCAGCTCGCAAATTCCGTCCTCAAGCTTCCACACCTCACCGCCGGGACCTCTGCCATAGGATGGTGGGTCCATGATTACTGCGTCATATTTTCTGCCTCTGCGAATTTCTCGTTCAAGGAATTTTTTGCAGTCGTCAACAATATATCTTATCGGTGCGTCCTTGAGACCGGAAAGCTCTGCATTTTCCTTAGCCCACGCAACAATTCCCTTTGACGCATCAACGTGACAGACAGACGCACCGGCACTCGCACACGCAATTGTTGCACCTCCGGTATACGCAAAGAGATTTAAAACTGATATTTCACGTCCTGCATTCTTGATTTTTTCTTGCATCCATTCCCAATTCACAGCCTGCTCCGGAAAAACTCCCGTGTGCTTAAAGCCTGTAGGACGAATTCTGAACTTTAGTTCCCCTTTGTTTATTGTCCAACCGACATCAAGTGCGTTTTTGGGTAGATTTTTTATATCCCAGGCACCACCACCCTTATTGGAACGGATGTATCTTGCGTTGTATTTATTCCACAGCTTACTCTTTTTTACACCCTTCCAGATAACCTGAGGATCGGGACGGACAAGGATTACATCCCCCCACCTTTCAAGTCTTTCCCCGTCAGAGGTATCAATAAGCTCATATTCTTTCCATAAATCTGATTTCCACATATTAAAGTTCCTTTTTAAATGTCTGCAAGTTCAATATATTCCGAGCCATGCTTTGAGATAAATTCCTTTCGTGCCAGAATATCATCGCCAAGAAGTGTGTTGAACATACGAAGTGTCTCTGCTTCTCCTTCCGGCATTATTTTTATAAGTCTTCGGGTTTCGGGTGCCATTGTTGTAAAGGACATCATTTCAGGCTCGTTCTCACCAAGACCTTTTGAGCGCTGAATTGTATATTTTTCCTTACCAATCTTTGCAATAATTTCTGTTTTCTCTGCTTCGTTATATGCAAAAAAGCTCTTGTCCTTTACCTTAATTTCGTAAAGTGGAGATTCTGCAATATATACCTTACCAAGATTTATAAGTGTCGGAAGAAGACGGTAGAACATTGTAAGAATCAGAGTTCTTATCTGGTATCCGTCCTCATCGGCATCAGTACAAATAACTATTTTATTCCATCTGAGCGAATCAAGGTTAAACTGTGAAAGGTTCTTATTACCTTTTGCCTTGATTTCAACGCCACAGCCGATAACCTTAAGTAAATCAACTATAATCTTACTTGCGAAAATCTTATCGTAGCTACTCTTCATACAGTTTAGAGTTTTACCACGAACAGGCATAATTGCCTGAAATTCGGGGTCTCTTGCGTGCTTTACCGAGGTCATGGCAGAGTCACCCTCAACGATATAAAGCTCTTTTTTGTCGGCATCCTTAGAACGGCAATTTACAAACTTCTCAACTCTGTCAGCAATTGTAAGATTTCCACTTGTAAGCTTTTTCTTGATATCAATTCTTGCTTTCTCTACATTTTCACGGCTTCTTTTGTTGATAAGTATCTGCGAAATTATCTTATCAGCTTCCTTGGGGTTTTCTGCAAAATAAACCTCAAGCGACTGTTCAAAGAACTCTGTCATAGCTTCGGCAATAAAGGTATTCGTTATCGCCTTTTTGGTCTGATTAGCATAGGAAGCTCTTGTAGAATGTGAGTTTACAACAAAAATGAGCGATTCTTCTATATCCTGGAAGGAAATTTTCTGCTCGTTCTTTGAATATTTATTGTTACTCTTGATATATTTATCAAAAGCACGAACGAACGCAGTTCTTGTCGCCTTATCGGGTGAACCACCGTGTTCAAGCCAGGAAGAGTTATGGTAGTACTCGATTGTATTTACCTGGTTTGAGAAGCAGAATACTGCTTCAACCTTAAGCTTATATTCGTCCCTGTCCTCTCTGTCCCTACCCTGTCTTTCACATCTTATGTGGTAGGGTTTTGTAAACGCATAGGTTTTACCCTCGACATCCTCGTCCTGTGCCTTTTCGGCTTTTTCAAGAGCCTGTTCGTCATTTTCGTCATCATCCGAATCGGAAATCATATCGTCAATTTTGATATTGGCAGGATTGGTTATCAGTTCTTCAACATATTCGTCGATACCACGCTCATACAGGAAGGAATATTCGTTAAAGCTTCCGTCACCTTGCTCGTATTTCAATACAAGCTTTAAGTTTTCGTTAACTATTGCCTGCTTTTTAAGAAGTGAAGCTATATAATCCTCTGAAATGACAATGTCAGTAAAAACTTCTCTGTCGGGCTTCCAGGTAGTAATTGTACCTGTTCTTTTTTTGTCGGGGTCACTTTTTATAAGCTCTGTTACAGGGTTACCCTTTTCAAACTTAATTTCGTATTTGCCCTGCTTACGGTAGCTTGTGATATTCATAAACTCGGAGGAGAACTGTGTAGCACACGCACCAAGACCATTAAAGCCGAGTGAATAGCCGTAGGCCTCTCCGTCTTCGTTTTTATACTTACCACCTGCATACATTGTACAGTAGACAAGCTCCCAGTTATACTTCTGCTCGTTTTCGTTCCAGTCAAGAGGAACGCCACGTCCGAAGTCCTCAACGGTAATTGTCATATCACGTCTGACAGTAATGTTAATAACACTTCCGTAGCCCTCACGAGCCTCGTCAATAGAGTTTGAGAGTATTTCAAAAAAGGAATGCTGACAGCCCTCAAGACCGTCTGAACCGAAAATAACTGCAGGACGAAGTCGTACCTGGTCAGGTCCTTTCAGTGAGCTGATACTCTGGTCGCCGTATTCAATTTTCTTTGTACTTTCAGCCATTTTGTTCTCTCCTGTATCTAAAAAATCATATATTTTCGCATTATAATTATAATTTAACATCTTATTATATAACAAAATTAGTAAAAGTTCAAGACTAATATTTAAATATTTTGTAGATTTTGGGATTTTTTATTATTTTTTGTGGTTTTTTTGCAGGATATGAGCTTTAATATAAATAAAAAAAAGAGTGCTTGTATCACTCCAAATGATAATAATATTCCTCTATTGTCAATACGCCTTATTTGCCTATGCAGAAAGCAAGGGTGTTAAGGTAGACGAGAAAATTGCTGAGCTTACCGAGCGATACAAAGGAGTTGAAGGAGCAAATGCCAAAGGAGAGCTTACAGCTGATTTAATCGGAGAGTATCTTTTTGAGGACTACGATTTTGTTCGTAAACTATCTACCGACCGAGGTACTTTCCAAAAGATATGGGATGAGATAAAATATCTGTGCAAGGTTGCAACATCTGGCTCATACGAGGCAAGACAGCTTGCCAAAGTAGAGAGAATGTTTAAGAAGGTTTTTGAGGAGAGTGAAGCAGCTACTAAGGAAAAAACACAGTATTCCTTTTCGGGTAAACATTCTGAAACTTTCGATAAAACTATGCTTAATAAAGCACTTGATATGGAAAAGCAAGGTACCGATTCAGAGGAAATCAGACAAAAAACGGGTTGGTTTAGAGGTTACGATAATAAATGGAAATATGAAATTGATGACAGTAAAATGAAAGTTTCTACTGCCGGACTATATCACAGAAATCCTGATATTAGACGTTATCAAGAACTTGTAAATAAAGTATATTTCGAAGAAACAGGAACAGATGCGGAAATCAAAGAACTGAATGCTTTAGATAATGCTTTAGAAGGTGTTTCGATATCTCCTAAAAAATTAGGCGATTTGATAGACCATGAAGAACTTTTATCTGCATATCCTGATTTAAAAAATATTGATATTGTCTTTATAAAAGGTGCAAATGAATCTGCATATCACAGTGGATTTAGGGAAATCGCTATGCCTGAATCACTCAAACTATCCCCTGAAAAACTAAAAAAGACATTGATTCACGAAATCCAACACGCAATTCAAGATATTGAAGGTTTTGCAAGTGGAAGCAATCCCGGTATGTTTAACAATACAAAAACACAAACTGCATATGAACAATACCAGAATACCGCAGGAGAGATTGAATCAAGAGATGTAGCAGAAAGACTTGAGTTTAACAATGAGCAAAGAAAAAACATCCGACCCGATATTGACAGAACGGATGTGATATTTGCTGATAATGGTGGAATAAACTTTGATTATATTGGAGATACAAAAGACGGAAGAAGATGTTATCGTTCAGGATTTGACGATAGTGTAAGCGAAAGTGAAAGGATTGAAAAATTTAAAAAAAGGATATCTACAATTTTTAATCTTGGTGCTGTTGAATTAAAAACTGACATCAAGAAAATAAGAATTAAAGGTGACAGATTTACCTTGAATGAGAATTTATATGGCGACAAAAAAGGAAAATCCGATGAAAAAACAGCAAAAATAAATTCTTTATATGATTTGGCAGATATCCTTACAACATCGAAATTTGACCCATCAGCAACAAAGATCGAACCGAGTTATGCGAATCCCCAAGTTGCACCAAAAAACAAGGCACACAAAGACGTTAAGTATTGGTATAAATTTAAAAATGAAATCGTATTCGATGGTGTTCCTTATACAGTAACGTTTAATATAAGAGATAAAGGGAATGACCAATATCAATATCTTATAGACTTTAAAGAAAATAAGACACCTGGTCTAAGCAATACGGTTGTAAAGAACAACCTCCTGCGAGCGGACCAAATGTCTTACAGTAACAGTATATCACCCACAGAAAAAAATGCAACAGAATTTTCACACAATTCACAATCAAGCAATACAAATGATACAGAAAGTACAAATTTATCTCTTTCAAACTCCGATTTCCTCTCCCCTAAAACGAAAAACGACATAACAGGTAAGGAATTTAAGGTACAGGAAGATATATCTCCTGCTGTAAATGTCAATGAGGTTGTTGATGTAAATTCTGAAAATCTGAAATATAATTTTTCACATTTCACACAGAGATTTCCACAAAAGCAAAAATCCACCCTGAAAACAGGGTGAATTTTACACTACATATTACTCCAATATTTTCTGTCAAGGCTTCTGTACTGAACTGCCTGTGCTATATGCTCTTTCCTTATTGTTTCGCTTCTGTAAAGGTCTGCGATAGTTCTTGAAACACGTAATATTCTGTCATAACCACGAGCAGAAAGTCCAAGCACATCAAAGGATTTCTTCAGCAAATCCGAAGCATCACTATCAAGCACACAATATTTACGGATAAGAGCCGGCGTCAGGTCTCCATTTGCCGATATACCCTCATTTTTATATCTTTTTGCCATAATTTCACGAGCTTCGATAACTCTCTGCCGTATTTTTGCCGAGCTTTCCTCAACGGTATTTTTTGCAAGTGCATCATATGTAAGCGACGGAACTTCTATTTGTACGTCCATTCTGTCAAGAAGTGGTCCTGATATTTTTGAAAGATACTTTGAAATTGAACCCTTAGGACAGGTGCATTTCTTAGTCGGATGCCCGAAATATCCACACTTACACGGGTTCATAGCTCCGACAAGCATAAATCTGCAAGGAAAGGCTACCTTTCCATTTACTCTTGTAATTATTATTTTTCTGTCCTCAAGTGGCTGACGAAGTCCCTCGGTTACGTCTTTATTGAATTCGGGTAATTCGTCAAGGAACAACACTCCGTTATCGGCAAGTGATATTTCACCCGGCTGTGGAATTTTACCACCACCGACAAGACCTGCTGCCGACATTGTATGATGTGGCGCTCTGAAAGGTCTTTGCGTAAGTAATGTATCCCCCTCAAGCATACCTGCTGCTGAATACACTCTTGTTGTCCTTAGTGCTTCTTCAAAATTCATAGGTGGAAGAATACCCGGTATTCTCTTAGCTATCATACTCTTGCCCGTTCCGGGAGGGCCGATAAGCAAAATATTGTGCATACCTGCAGCAGCAATTTCAACTGCTCTTTTAACGCTTGCCTGTCCTTTTACATCTGCAAAATCGGGAATATTCTCATAAGACAAATCAAAAAGTCTCTGTACATCGAACTTTTCGGGTGTCAGAACATTTCCCTTTAACAGATGTGTTACAAGTGCAGTTATATCCGGAACACCGAAAACCTTGATTCCGTCAACAACTGCTGCTTCTTTTACGTTATCATATGGCACATACATCTCGGAAAAGCCTGCTTCCTTTGCTGCCATACACATAGCAAGAATTCCGTTTGTTCTGCGTACCTCGCCACCGAGAGATACCTCACCTGCAAAGCATTTACCCGAAAGGTCGGAATTTTCAAGAACTGTACATTTCAGAATTGCAATAAGGATTGCAAGATCATATGCTGTCCCCTGCTTCAGAATATCTGCAGGTGCAAGATTTATTGTAATTGTCATATTCGGAAACTCAATATCCGAATTTTTGATAGCAGCCTTTATTCTGTTATAGGACTCTTTGACTGCAGCATCAGGCAAGCCTACAAGTGAGAACTTCGGAAAATTCCCCGAGCCGTAGCACTCAACATCAACTATATATCCGTCAATACCACAAACTGCCGCACTGTTTACCTTGGATAGCACTACTTTTGCACTTCCTCTCATTCTTTACTTTAATATCTGTCTGCGCCTTTACTGTATCTTTCTATATCTCGCATTGCCTGCTTTTTAGCTTCGCTGTCACGTTTATCGTAAAGCTTTTTACCCTTACAAAGCCCAAGTTCAACCTTTACTTTTGAGCCCGAAAAATACATTTTCAGCGGTACAAGTGTTACTCCCTCTGTACCTACCTGTCCGAAGAGCTTGAGTATTTCCTTTTTGTGCATAAGTAGTCTTCTGACCCTCATTGGTTCTTTGTTAAAAATATTTCCCTTTTCATAAGGACTTATATGCACACCCGACATAAAAAGCTCACCCTTTTCGATAAAGCAATAGGAGTCTTTCATATTTACCTGACTTGCCCTGATACTCTTTACCTCTGTACCGAAAAGCTCAATTCCTGCTTCATAGGTTTCAAGGATAAAATAGTCGTGAGCAGCTTTCTTATTCTGTGCCGCTATAAAAATATCGTCTTTTGCCAGCTTATTTGCCATAAGACCTCCGAAAATCACTCTATTACGTTTCTTTTTTCACCCTTGGTAAAAGCTAAAAGATTCAAAAATGCCTCATTCATGAGCCTTGTTCTTGCTTCTATTGTTGCCCACGCAATATGGGGCGTTATTATGCAGTTTGGTGCAGATAGCAAGGGATTGTCTTTTTTGGGTGGCTCGGTAGACAAAACATCTGCACAGAAAGCACGTAAATTACCGTTTTTAAGTGCCTTTGCCACTGCCTCCTCGTCAATTACTCCACCTCGGGTAGTATTTATTAAAACTGCATCCTTTTTCATAAGGGCGAGTCTTTCCTCGTTTATAAGCTTATCAGTCTCGGGGGTAAGAGGACAATGTAGTGAAAGATAATCACTTCTTTCAAAAAGCTCTTTTTGGCTCACCCACTCAACACTTGTATCATCTTTTTTGGTTCTTGAATAAACGATAACCTTCATTCCGAAGGCATTGGCAATTTTAGCTGTCGCCCTTCCTATTTCGCCATAACCGAAAATACCAAAGGTCTTTCCGCAAAGCTCATACAGCGGTGACTCATAAAGGCAAAAAATGTCATGCGAAGCCCATTTTTCATGTGCCAGCTCATTGTGGTGTGCCACACGATGCTCATTTTCAAGAAGCAGAGCGAAAACGAGCTGTGCTACTGACGCTGTGGAGTATGCCGGAACATTTGTAACGGTAATTCCTCTTTTTTTGGTTTCTTCGATATCAACAACATTATAACCTGTTGCAAGAACACCGATATATTTGCAGTTCGGTATATAGTCCATCTGTTCTTTTCCGAGTACTACCTTGTTTGTAATTAGAACATCTGCGTCCTTTACTCTTTCCTTTAGTTGTTCTGGTAATGTTTGCGTATATATATCTACCTCACCAAGTGTTTCGAACTGTTCCCAGGATAAATCTCCGGGATTTAATGCACTTGAATCAAGAATTACTATTTTCATCTGTTCCTCCAATTTTTTCGAGTGTTATGTATATTATTACCATATTATATCACAAAAACATGGAAAAATCAAGAAAATAATAAATATTTATCAAAAACAAAATAGAAGCCCGAAAAAACGGACTTCTAATAATTATTAGTTATTTGGTTACATAGTCAAAAGCTTCGATAATATCCTGTGCAACAAGGTCACAGCAAGACACAAGTTCTTCGGATTTTCTGCCGATACAGCAAGAGATTTTTGCGTTCTTCATCATAGCAATATCATTACCGCTGTCACCGATACATGCAGTGTCATACGACTGCAGCATAAGCTTTGTCTGAAGGTCAGACAGCGCTGCCCCTTTATTTGCAAAACGGCTCACATATTGAGCACACTTACATTCTCCCCCGTCCCAGTGATTGCGGAGTCCCTTTTGTGTACTGTCGACACTCATTTCTCCGTAGCTTGTAATTTTATATATTTTCTCACCGACATCTGAGCTTCTTACTACACTATTGGAAAGATAGCATCCACAAATTGAAGGAAGATTTCCGTATGAATAGTTTTCAAATGCTGCGTGAAGAACAAAGGATATATTACTGTCAGACTGAACTTTTTTGAAGAAGCAATCAATATCGGCATTATCAATCTGCTTTGAGTAAACTACCTTATCGTTCTTTACAGTATATGCACCGTCACAGCAAATAAAATATATTTTATCTCGGAATTCCGGCATATATGAAACAAGCTCATTATATGTTCTTCCCGAAGACAGTGCAAAATATATTCCGTTATCAAGAAATTGATGGATTTTGTTCTTTACTTCTTCTCTTACATTTTCCTCGGAATATGAGCGAAGAGTACCGTCAAAATCCGAAACTATAAGTTTTACCATAACTTACACGCCCACCATTTTATCAGTTATCAAAAAGCGAATCAAGCTTTTTGGCATTTTCTTCTTTGATTTTTTTCGTCATATCTTTAAGAATTTTACATTCTTTAATTTTACCGAATAAACTTGTGACAATTTCAAGAATGTCACCCTCTTTTATTTCGGAAACTATAGCATCCGGAAAAACATTTTTCGGCAAAATTAAAATCTCCTGATTTTCCCGCATTTCTATGCGTATTACATCATTTTCGATTGTATCAACCGAATAAACTCCACTTTTCATTTTTTCCCTCATACAGTATCAGTAGGAAATACGAATTTCGCTTATTTTATCGATTCCGCTTACATAATGCTCTGTAGCACCAAAGGCTTCCATAAGTCTTCGCATTTCCAGATAATGCTCACCGTGCACACCTTCGCCAAGTGCTACCTTCTCGCAGGTACTCCAAAGACATATATCGGGAGTTGCGTATGTATATATTTCGGATACTGCACCTATACAGCCATGATTTGCCATCTGTACGATATCGCAGTTAAGCTCGTTCTTGAATCTTTCAAGCATTCTGACACTTGCTTCACGTCGGATATCACCGAAAAAGATTACCGATGAACAGTACATATTAAACCTTAACACCATGCTTGTATTATCAAGATAATGCTCGTTAAAGTCAGCATCTCCACCCGAATATACACGTATCAGTGTTCTTCCGAATTTTAGTCTGTCCCCTGCCGTAACAGACACAGTTGTAATCTTACTGTCCTTTATTGTATTATCAACATAGCAGGCATAGTCATAGTACTCATTTTCAATGGCTTTTATTTTTGTAAAATTCAACTTAGTATGAAGAATTTTTGAGATTCTGATATCTTCAGGTATATTCTCAAGTATTTTACAAAGAGCTCCTGCGTGTCCCGGGTGTGGGTGTGTCAGAAACCAGGCTGTAACCTCACCGTCGCATTTGTTCCTTATAAAAGATACAAGGTAATCTGCCATCTCCTCGCCGCCACCGTCTATAATAAAATGGCGTCCATCGGCTGCAGCTATTACATACCCCATTCCTTTACCCTTTTCAGAGCAAGGTAACTGCCACAATATGTAGTCTTTATCCGGATTCATTTTATATCTCGGTGACATTTTCCCTCACTCCTTTCAGATAAAATAGAAATAAAAGCTCATATTGCGCAACAGAACCCCATTTTGAAATATAAGCTTCTAAAGTATAACACCAATTTATGTCCATTTCAACAACAAAGGATTTATTTTGTGTCAAAAAAGTTAACAAAATGTAACTTGCTGTCGATTTATATTAAAAGTCATTTTGTGCTTGTCAAAAGGCTAATTCACTTTTAAAATCCGAGTAACCTTTAAGCAATTGTCCTGTACGGTAAACTTGATATTATACCCGTAAAATTCAAAGGAAAATACTCTGTCCCGGTCAGCAATATATGCAGGTCTCGGGTCCTGCTTTAATATATTGATAAACTCCTCCCGATGCTCAACAGGAAACACACTTAACACTTCAGGTTCTATTTCGACCTTAAAATCACGTTTTTCCTCTTTTAAGAGAACAGTATCACTAAAGCCGCCTCTTGCAGCGTCTTGCGAGTCGGAAAAAGGCAAATACGGCTTTATATCAAGAATCGGAGTGCCGGAGAGCATATCAGCACCCTTGACATACAGCACCGTTCCCTCTTTTTCGGTTGTTTCGATTTTTTCAAGTTTTAAGGCCGACATTCCGATTCTGTTTGGGCGAAAAGGAGAACGTGTTGCAAAAACCCCCATTCTTTTATTTCCCCCCAGCTTTGGAGGTCGAACGGTTGCTTTAATACTATTTTCAGGGGTTTCAGAAAAAAGCCACAATACCCAGATATGTGAAAACTCGGAAAGTCCTCTGAAGTATTCCGGCGAGCTATATGGCTTTTCAAATACTATTCTGCCACAAAGCTCTTTTACAATTCCACCTTGTCTCGGTATTCCGAACTTTGAGGAAAAACCTGTTTCGATATGTCCGATCGGAGAAATTACAATCTTTTCAGTCATTTTTACCACCGAAAATTTCACACAAATTACCGAATGCGTCATAACCGAAATCATCTTCAAGTATTTCAAAAAGTCTTGTCACCGGAAGCCCCACAACATTGTAGTAATCTCCTTTGATTTTCCGTACAAATACTCCGGCAATACTCTGTATTCCGTAACCTCCTGCCTTATCATAGCAGTCACCACAATCAATGTAGCTCTGAATATCCCTGTCCGAGAGCTCCTTGAATACTACCTCGGTTTTTACACAGTCACATACTGTTTTTCCATTCGAGATTACGCATATTCCCGAAATCACCTCGTGAGTTCTTCCCGAGAGCAGTTTCATCATATTATAGGCTTCTTCTTTATTTTTAGGTTTACCGAGAAGCACATTATCAATGCTTACAAGAGTATCGGCTGCAATTATTATTTCATCGGAGCTGAAATTTTCTGCAACATTCTCAGCCTTTTTCTGAGCCAGATATTTTACAGACTCAGCCGGACTTTTTATTGTTTCCGGAAGTGTCTCATCAATCTTTGCAGGACAAACATCAGCCACAAGTCCATACTTTTCAAACAACTCTACCCTTCTCGGTGACTTTGATGCAAGAATAATTTTTCTGTTTCTCATTTGCCGTACACTACCTTCCTGCCGATCAGCATTGATATTATTATAAAAATAATACAGGAAACTGTCAGCTTAATCGAAATTCCAAAGGTAAGGGACAAAACACCCAGTTCAAGGGTTAACGGGGCTTTAAGACCGAAATTTATTCCGTACGAGAGCCAGGAGAGAAACTTCACACCACTTGTCACGTTACCGACAAGAGTACCGATTACGATGCCTGAAAATAACATAAGAATGAAAAATAAGCTTTTAGAGCGCATTACGACCTCCGACATACAATTTTTACCATAATCAATATTACACTAAAAGAGAAAAATTGTCAATAAATTTTCTATCGGTTATTGAAATTTCACACAGGTTGTAGTATAATGATTTTGTAATTACTAAAATACAAAAAGGAGACGTTATGAAAACTCTTCTTATTTTAAATCCGAATGCCGGAAGCGGCGACCTTGGAAGAAACGCTCACTCAATTATAAATAAATTCAATTCGCTTGGAATAAAAACCGAGGTTTTACTTACTACAGGCAGCGGTGATGCGACGCAATATGTTGAAAAGTACGGCACCGGCAGGAAGCTTATCGTCTGCGCCGGTGGCGACGGGACACTCAATGAAACGGTAAACGGACTCATGAAAATACCAAAGTCTGAACGCCCGAGTCTCGGATATATCCCCTTTGGTACTACCAATGACTTTGCTCGAAGTATGAATATTCCCGGCAATTACAGTGACGCAATCGAGAATATTGCTTACGGTGAACCACACCCTTATGATATCGGCAGTTTTAACGGAAGATATTTTGTATATGTCGCAACCTTCGGTGCGTTTTCTGAAAGCTCGTATGCGACAAGCCAGGACCTTAAGCGAATTTTAGGTCATACTGCGTACCTTTTTGAGGGTATAAAGGAGCTTCCGACGATAAAACCTCATCACATGAGATTTGAATTTTCGGATGGTGAGATTCTTGAGGGTGATTATGCCTTTGGTGCTATCAGCAATTCCCGTTCCTACGGTGGTGTTATAAAGCTCTCAAAGCTCGGAGTTGACACCTCCGACGGACTTTTCGAAATGACCCTTATAAAGCTTCCTAAGGATTTATATCAGGCAGGCAAGGTTGCTTATTCTTTAGGCAGTGGCGACTATGATCCAAGTCTTATCACCTTTGAAAGATTTTCCTCCTGCCGTGTTATTACCGGTTCACAGGACCTTAAGTGGTCGGTTGACGGTGAAAAAGGAATTGCCTCAGATATAATCGAAATTTCAAACATACCGAAGGCAATCAACATTATAACTAAAAAGGAGAAAAAATGATTGAATTTTTTCTGAAAACACCTCTGCTGCAATTCCTGCTTATAACTGCGGTTGCCCTTTTTTCTTGTACAAAGACTACACTTCAGAGCCATTCAAGCAGAAAATTTATCAGAAGCTTTGTCGACAGTCTTTATTTTAACTTTATCTTTTTTATTTTCGTATCCCTCTCGCTGTTATTCTTTTTCCCAATGGCAAGTCCTACTCCGGTAATGGTATTTTCCGGACTTATTATGAGCATTACAACAATTTTATATCAGGTTTCATATTCGGTTGCGTTGACGAATGGTCCTGTTTCACTTACAGCCATAATTGTAAATTTCAACACCCTGATTACGACTCTGCTGAGCATTATTGTTTTTCGTGAAAATGTATACCTTTCTCACATTTTCGGAATAATTCTACTTACTCTGTCGATAGTTCTTTGCAGAAAGAATAAAAAGGAAGAAAACAAAGCAAAAAGCGCCCTTTGGTTTGTATTTACGATAATTACTATGCTTTCCTGTGGTATCGGAAGTTTTCTTCAGAAGTTGTATGCCGTGAATATCGGAGCAAAAATTGAAAATTCTACAAATACATTTTTGCTTTTTATGTATATTTTCAGTGCGGTTTTCGCATACTTGATTTATCTTTTTTGGGGCAAAAAAAGTAAGAAAAAGCGCTCATTTTCTCTGAGGTCAAGCGCTCCGGTCTATGCTCTTGCACTGGGAATTTGTCTTGCAATATTCCAGAAGCTGAATATTGAATGTATGAAAAGCCTTGACGGCAGCTTTTTCTTTCCGACTTATGCCGGGATTCAATCGGTATTTGTCTGTATTACGGGTATAGCTTTCTTCGGTGACAGACTTTCAAAAAAGCAATCGGCAGGTCTTTTGCTTGGAGTTTTTTCGATTATCTTTATGAATTGTAAATTTTTAGTTTTACTTTAGAAAAAGACTTGATTTTCTAAAAAAACTGTTGTATAATAAATCTTGCTAAGATGAAAGAATATGTAAAGTTTCTTCTACAGAGAGTCTGTGTCGGGTGCAAACAGATGATGAGCTTTATTTTTCCACTTTCGGAGCATTGCGAGAAATCGCAGGGGGTGCCCCTTACAGCCATTTACGAGTGGTCGTATTCAAATACGGCAATTTGGGTGGCAACACGGAGTCTTTTCGTCCCATATTTATGGGTGAAAAGACTTTTTTATTAAGTTTTTAAATTTATTTTTATAATTTGGAGGTCAAAAATGATTGACATTAAATTTCTACGCGAAAACCCCGATATTGTAAAACAAAACATCAAAAACAAATTCCAGGACTCAAAGCTTCCCCTTGTTGACGAGGTTATTGAGCTTGACGCAAAGTCAAGAAGTGTAAAGCTTGAGGCTGACGGACTTCGTGCCGAGAGAAACAAGTGCTCAAAGATGATTGGCGCACTTATGGGCCAAGGCAAGAAGGAAGAAGCCGAGGAAATGAAAAAGAAAGTGTCCGAACAGGCTGCACGTCTTGCCGAGTGCGAGGCTCTTGAGGCTGAATATTCCGAAAAAGTAACCAAGATTATGATGGTTATTCCTAACATAATCGACCCGTCTGTTCCGATTGGTAAAGACGACAGTGAAAATGTTGAGGTTGAAAAGTTCGGCGAACCTACAGTTCCTGATTTTGAAATTCCGTACCACACGGATATTATGGAAAGATTTGACGGTATCGACCTTGACTCAGCACGCAGAGTTGCAGGTAACGGTTTCTATTATCTGATGGGCGATATTGCAAGACTTCATTCTGCAGTTATTTCCTATGCACGTGACTTTATGATTGAAAGAGGCTTTACCTACTGTGTTCCCCCGTTTATGATAAGAGCCGATGTTGTTACAGGCGTGATGAGCTTTGCTGAAATGGAAGCCATGATGTACAAAATCGAGGGTGAAGACCTTTATCTTATCGGTACCTCCGAGCATTCTATGATTGGTAAGTTTATTGACCAGATTATTCCCGAAGCGCAGCTTCCTCAGACTCTTACAAGCTACAGCCCCTGCTTCAGAAAGGAAAAGGGTGCTCACGGTATTGAGGAACGTGGTGTTTACAGAATTCATCAGTTTGAAAAGCAGGAAATGATTGTTGTATGTAAGCCTGAGGAAAGCCCGATGTGGTTTAATAAGCTCTGGCAGAATACAGTTGACCTGTTCAGAAGTATGGACATTCCGGTTCGTACACTTGAGTGCTGTTCCGGTGACCTTGCAGACCTTAAGGTAAAATCTATTGACGTTGAGGCTTGGTCTCCCCGTCAGAAGAAGTATTTTGAGGTTGGTTCCTGCTCAAATCTTGGTGATGCTCAGGCAAGAAGACTTAAAATCCGTGTAAACGGCGAAGATGGTAAATATCTTGCCCACACACTTAACAATACAGTTGTAGCCCCCCCGAGAATGCTTATTGCTTTCCTTGAAAACAATCTTAACGCCGACGGTAGTGTTAATATTCCCGTAGCTCTCCGTCCTTATATGGGTGGAGCTGAGAAGATTCTTCCGAAGAACTGATTTGCTTTTTTTTGCAGGGCTGCTCGCCCTGTGCCCCGAAAGTTTCCGGAAAGAAAGCTTTGCAAAGAACTTAAAATTTTAAAAACCTTATGCTGAATAAGCATAAGGTTTTTTGTTTAATAACACTTTTTACAAACACTATAACCCATACTAATTGCTTGGGATTTTGTTACCTCTGTTGGATTTTTCATGTTACTGCAATTCGGGTTATCGTGATATTTTGAACCTTTTGAAGGTAACCATACAGTTTCCTCATTATTAATTAGTTAACTGACTTATCTCTTCATAGTTAGCATTATTTTCTGTATTCTTTTCGTTCTCAACTTCTTCTTTTTCTTGTATAAGTGTATTTTCAGTAAAATCTGAATACGAAACTGTTACACGTTCATTTACATAATTTTCTATTTTTTTATCTAAAAACGAGTTGTACCCTAAAACAATCAAAACAATACAAAATAGGATAATAAAAAATTTTTTCATTTTTACCTCTCTTCATTTCATTGAAGTAATTGCATAGACATTATATCACATCGACAAAAATATACGCAAGTGCGTACACGTTTAATTTAAAAATAATTTACAATATCCCTGAGGTGAATAAAATGGATATTAAAGATGTGATAGTAAACAGATTTATAAAATTATGTAAAAGCAAAAATATGACAATAAATGAACTTGCAAATATTTCAGGTGTCACTCCCTCTACTGCTTACAGTATGATGGATAAGAATCGAAGAGATATTTCAATAAGAACTATTAAAAAATTTTGTGATGGATTGGATATTACGCTTGGTGAATTTTTTTCTACACCTGAATTTGATAGGCTTGAACAAGAAATAAAATAAATTCACGTATGTTAATACATCTAAGGAGTATTTTATGCGTCTAAAGGATTTAAGAGAAGATAATGATTTTACACAGCAATATATTTCAGAATATCTGTGTATTAAACAAAACACTTACTCACAGTACGAAAACGGCAAAAGGCAAATACCACTTGAAGCGCTGATAAAACTAGCCAATCTTTATGATGTATCAATCGATTACATTGTTCGCAGAACGAATAATCCAAAACTTTATAAATAAATTTTCCCTCTCAATGCCTGAGAGGGTTTTCTTTTGGAAATTTATTGAATATTTCCTTGATAAAATGTTAAAAAACAATATATCTATTGCAGTTTTACAATAGATATGTTATAATAATAAATTGATATAATATATAATAATTTGGTATTTTAGGCAAATAAATACATAAGAGGTTAAATTTATGCAGAATATAGAAAAGGTAAATGTTCGTGGTGTATATTTTGACAAGGTAAATATGCAGGAAGCCGTTGAACGTGCTATGGGTTTTATTGCAAGTGACGGTTGCGATTATATCGTTACTCCCAATGCCGAAATAGTCCAGAGCTGCATTGAAAATCCCGAAAATTACGAAATTCTAAACAGCTCTTCTATGACAATTCCAGACGGAATTGGCGTAGTATATGCCGCAAAGATTCTCGGAACTCCCCTCAAAGGCAAGGTTGCAGGCTGTGAGCTTGCAGAGCATTTAGTGGAAAAAATTTCAAAAACAGGCGACGGAATTTACTTTTTCGGTGGTGGTAAGGCGACAGAGGAAAAGCCTTGTATTGCAAAACAGGCTGCCGACAAGCTATGTGAAAAATATCCGGGACTTAATGTTTGTGGCTATCGTGACGGTTACTTCACAGATGCCGAAACTGATGCAATTATAGAAGAAATAAATAATAGTGGCGCAAAGCTTCTTTTTGTTTGTCTCGGTGCGCCAAAGCAGGAAAAGTGGATTTACAATAATCGTGAAAAGCTGAAGGTAAATCTTGCAATCGGTCTTGGTGGCAGTCTTGATGTCTTTTCGGGGAATGTTAAGAGAGCACCGAAGTTCTTTATCAAGGCAAACCTTGAGTGGTTTTACAGACTTATCTGTATGCCCTCACGATTTGGAAGAATGATGAAGCTCCCGAAATTCCTGATTGGAGTTATACTTCACAAAAACAAAGACATACCAACTATTCAACATAAAGGAGAATAAAAAATGAAGGTTAAGCTACTTACGCATACTCCAAATCCCGAAATGACAATTGCAGCTGCTGCAAAGCTCTGCTACAGTGCTGTGGGCGTTGATGAAATCTGTGAAAAAATGACTCCTGAGAGCTGTGAAAAATTTATAAATATGCTTATGAGCCTCGGTCACGAAAGCCCCGTTGAGCACGTTAGCTTTACCTTTGCAATTGATGGGGTTTCAAGGTCTCTTCTTGCTCAGCTCACTCGTCACAGAATTGCCTCCTACAGCGTTCAGAGTCAGAGATATGTAGGCAAAGAAAACTTTGAATTTGTTATGCCTCCCGAAATTGAGAAAATTCCGGAAGCTCGCGAGCTTTTTCTTAAAGCCATGGAGCAGGACAGAGAAATATACAAGCAGCTTGATGATATTCTTGCAAAGCATCATTTTGAAGCTATGACGGAGGAAGAAAAGAAAGACGAGAAAAAAGCCATGGGTGCTGCTGCAAAGAAGGCACACGAGGATGCTCGGTATGTTCTCTCAAATGCTTGTGATACAAAAATAGTTATGACAATGAATATCCGTTCACTTTATAATTTCTTTTCGCTTCGCACCTGTAACAGAGCACAATGGGAAATCCGGAATCTCGCACGCCAGATGCTACTTGAGTGTAAAAAGGTTTCCCCCATTCTCTTTGCAAAGGCAGGTCCTTCTTGTGTTAAAGGTAAATGTTCGGAGGGAGCTATGACCTGTGGAAAGATGCTTGAAGTAAGGAAGGAGCTTGGAGTCGAATGAGCCTTGTAATCGCAATAGACGGAACTGATGCATCAGGTAAAAAAACTCAGTCTGATATCCTTGCCGAGACTTTAAAAAACAAAGGTCTTAAGGTTGTTGAAATTTCCTTCCCCGATTACGACAGCGAATCAAGTACACTTGTAAAAATGTATCTCGGTGGTAAATTCGGTGAAAATCCCGATGACACAAACGCATATGCTGCCTCCTCATTCTTTGCTGTTGACAGATATGCAAGCTTTGTTACAAACTGGAAAAAAGATTATCTTGAAGATGGTACGGTCATAATACTTAACAGGTACACAACCTCAAATGCTGTTCATCAGATGTGTAAAATAGATAATGACGAAGAAAAAGATAAGTTTCTTGACTGGCTTTACGATTATGAGTTTGTAAAGCTCGGACTCCCCGAGCCTGACCTTGTATTTTTCCTTGATATGCCACCTGAGTGTGCTCAGGAGTTACTTAACGGAAGATGCGACAGTACAGGTGCAGTTAAAGATATACACGAAAAGGACACAGAGTATCTGCTTCGTGCTTACAATGCAGCAAACTACACCTGTACAAAGTGGAAATGGACAAAGGTCAGCTGTACAAAAGATAACGAAATACGTACTCGTGAAGATATTGCAAATGAGCTTCTGGCTATAACCGAGACGGCTTTAAAAAATGCAAATATTATTTAATTAAAATACTTTTAAGTTCAAAGGAGTTAATTATGTTTACAAGAACAAATCCGAAAATCAACTGTAAGTTTTGCACGCAGGAAGAACTTGACTATGCAATAAAGGTCATTCGTGACTGCTATGTGCCGAATAAAAGAGAGGATATGCCTCACAGACATTTCTCTCCCGGAGCTGCAGGTGATAAATACGGCGACAGCTGGTGGAGTCTTGACTATGCTCTGATTATTGACGGTGTAAAGTGGATAAATTTCGCTCTTGCAACCGACCTTGTCGAAAACCTCCTTGCCACTCAATGTGAAAACGGAAGAGTTAAGCTTTACGGAACAGATAAATACAGCGCCTCGATGAATCCAAGCTATGAAAAGGGTGACATCGCATCTATTCCGAAATATTTTGAGACCTGTTATAGAACCGCAATTATGAGTGGTGACAAGGCAATTACCGAAAAAGCATATACTCTTCTTGACAGAAGTCTTACCTGGTGGCTTGCAAATCGCCAGGACAGCGAAACAAAGCTCATTTCTGCAATATTTGAAGAAACCTTTGTACCGAACACGGTAGCACCCGAGTATGTTTATGCTCCTATGGACACAAATATTGAGGTTGCAAATGGCTGTGCAAGATGTGCTGAACTTGCAGAAATCCTCGGTTACAACGACAAAGCTGAATTTTACAAAGCAAAAAACAAGGAAATTCTTACAGCTGTTGAAAAATATAACTGGAATGAAGAAAAGGGTACATACTATCCCTACATCATACCACAAAAGAGGCATCAGGACACTCTTACCTGTTCTACCTTCCTCGGCTTTGAAATTGCAAGACCCGAAAGATACGACAGCATGACTGCTCTTATGCTTGACGACTCTCACTTCAACTGGAACACCTATCCTCTTACAACTGTTTCAAAAAAGGATCCCATATTTACTATTATTGAGGGTACCTACTGTGGTAATCCCTGTTGGTCGGGTTCTGTATGGACTCTTACCAACTATGCAGTAATAAAGGCACTTATGAAGGCAGGCAAAAAAGACCTTGCTCTGTCTCTTGCAATTAAAACTCTTGAAGCATTCAGAGGAAATTATGCAGAATTCTTAAATCCCAACAACAAGGAAGGCCACGGTATTCACGATTATGGGTGGACTGCAGGTCAGTTTATTCAGCTACTTATTGAATTTATCTTCGGTATTTCGTATACTGCAAATGACGGAATTTCCGTTTCTCCCATGTTTACTGAAGAAGGCAATAAAATGAGTATAGAAAACCTCTATATGCCTGACGGAAAGTCATACAGTATTTATGTTGACGGCAGCAAGGTTGAAGTTAAAGCTGACTAAGTATAATTTTTATTCAGAAAAGAGGAAACAAAATGGTATATATTTTTCTGTCAAACGGATTTGAAGAAATCGAAGCCCTGACACAGGTTGATTATCTGCGTCGTGCAGGTATTGATATTTTTACAGTTGGCATTGAGGGTGAATGTATTATCGGTTCGCATAACATTCCGGTGCTTTGCGATATGACGCTCGAGGATATAAGTCTTGACGAGGGTGAGCTTGAAATGATTATTCTTCCGGGAGGTCTCGGTGGTGTTGATGGTTTAACAAAGAGTGCAGGTGTTGCAGCTCTCATTAACTACTGTGTAAAGAACGAAAAGTATATTGCTGCAATTTGTGCTGCTCCCACACTCCTTGCAAAACGTGGACTTCTGAAAGGGAAACACGCAGTTTGCTATCCCGATATGCTCGAAGAGCTTTCCGACTGCAAGGATACAAGCGGCAGAGTTGCAGTCGATGGTAAGTTTATAACAGCTGCAGCTGCAGGCGTATCGGAGGAATTCGCCTTTACCCTTATTGAAATATTAAAGGGTAAGGATGCAAGTGAAAAAGTCAGAAAAAGTATAGTTGCAAGATAATTCTATATATTTTATTTATGTTTTTATGTAACGCTATGAAAGGAAAATGATTATGGCAGAGATAAGGGTTGTTAAAAAGGAAATGCGCGAAAAGTATATGGCTCAGAGAGCAAGCATGCCGACTGAACAGAAGGCAGCATATGACGCCAAAATCGCCGACAGAGTATGTGCTTCAATAACATACAGGCATTCCAATGAAATACTGCTTTATGCTTCAATGGGTAGTGAAATTGATACCTGGAAGCTTTTTGATATGGCAATAAAAGCAGGTAAAAAAGTGGCTTTCCCAAGAACCTTTGAAGACAACACTATGAAGTATTACTACTGTGCATCAAGGGATGACCTTGAAAAACGGGAAAATGGAATTTTTGAACCTCGTGAAGGTCTTGTGGAATATTCTCCGACACACCTTTCACTCTGCATAATTCCTGCAGTTGTTTTTGACAAGGATGGTTACAGAATTGGCTACGGAAAAGGCTTTTATGACAGATTCCTCTCGACCTTCCCCGGAGTTAAGGTGGGACTTGTTTACAGCAATATGATAATTCCGAAAGTTCCGAGAGGTCGTTTTGACAAGCATGTAGATATTATAATAAGCGAAAGAGGAGTTGTGGCTGTAAATGCTCCGAAATAATAAAACCCAAAGCACCGGCACCGGTATGGCAACATTTTGTATGTTGCCTCCTTTGGTTGTTTGTGTTGTAATGGTTCTTTACATTATCGCAGAAAAAATGCTTAAGGGAAACTATATAACGAACGATAATCCGTATGTTGCAGTGGTTATTGCTCAAATATGTGTTTTCCTTCTCCCCTGTGCTTTTGTAATTGCTATCGGTACTCTTTTCAGGAGAGCTTCTACTGCTGAATATAAGCTTTGCTCTCTGCATTCCAAAACATGGGGATTTGTTCTGAGCTGTATTCCAACGCTTATTTTCGGAAGTATGCTGATAAAATATCTGAGTTATCTTTATTTAGGCAGCAGCACTTCTTCATCTATCAGTATTTCGGGCAGCAACGATTTCCTGTATGTTTTTATGTCTTCGGTTTTTCTTCCTGCAATTTGCGAAGAAATATTGATACGGGGAATTGTATTTACCGAATACGAAAAAAAGTTAGGTGCGTTTGCTGCTATTCTCGGAAGCTCAATTTTGTTTGCTTTGCTTCACTTTGATAATGAAAACTTTTTGTCTTATCTTTATGCAGGACTTATTCTCGGCATAGCAGTACATACAACAAATTCAATAATAGCACCGATTATATTACATTTTTCAAATAATTTTATTTGCATATATTCCGATACCTTTCTTCAAAGAATTTCAAAGGAAAGTATAAGCACCTTCCTTGTTCTGTTTATTCTCGGAACACTTCTGCTTATTTCACTTTTTATTTTCTTTGAAGCGCTTGAATGGCTCTGCACCTATAAATCAGATAAGCTCACCTCGCACAGCGACAGCCTTCCCTTTGTGGTTTCAAGGCTCCTGCCTGCAAACGAGAGAGTAAGGAAAGTAATCGCAAAGGTTCTCTTTTCGCCTATGTTTATATGTGCAATTTTGCTTCACATATTGATTGCTCGGTATATCTGATAAGGAGGGATAAAATGAGTTCAAACAATAACATAAACGGTGGTTTTGACAGCCTGCTTAATGACTTAAATAAGAGCACAAAAAAGCCGGAACAATCTGCACATACACAGAGTAACTCCTCTGCAAAAAAGCCCGGCGCAAATCAAGGCAGACAAGTCCCTTCTGCACCAAAAAAGGTTGTACCAAAAAGAAACGACGACAGCGGAACAAAGGTCTTTTCGGCAGTAAATGTTCCTGCTAAAAAGGTTGCGCAGACTAACAATCCTGCGCCCCAAAAATCCGACAGTACTGCAAAAAAGAGTACTGCTTCAGGAAAGCTGCCAATATCAAAAATCCAAAACCGTAAGCCGAAAAAGAATGTGCAATATTTTCCAGAAGAAAAAACAAAGAACAAAAGAGGAAAAAGGAACAGTGGTATTTTCGGAAGTGTTCTTCGCTTCGTTCTTTACATTGCTATGGTGCTTGTTGTATCTGTGTTTTGTGCAAAGCTTATAATAAATGTTGCAAATGATGTTTTTGCTTTCCTGAAGGATGACACAGAAATCACCCTTACAATTCCGGAAGGTGCAACAACAAAACAGATTTCAAAGATTCTGGGTGAAAACGGTATTGTCGATTATCCATTTGTTTTCAGGCTCTATACAGATGCAAAAAAAGACGGCAGCAAATATTACACCGAAGGCTACAAATCAGGTGAATTCACCATTACTCCAAGCACTAACTACGATGACCTGATATACCTTCTTTCAAACAACAGCGCTACGCGTGAAATCGTACGTCTTACCTTCCCCGAGGGTTCAACAATTGATGAAATTATCGATATTCTTATAAAAGGTGGCGTTAAGAACACCAAAGAACAATACATTGATGTTATCGAGAATTATGATTTTGACTATCAGGCAATAAATGAGCTTGATACAGACAACTTCAAAAACGGAAGAAAATATCGTCTTGAGGGTTATCTCTTCCCCGATACCTACGATTTCTACACAGACGAAAATCCTGTTTCTGTTATCAACAAGTTCCTTGTAAACTTCGATAACAAATTTGATGCTTCCTATTATGAAACAGCAAAAAAGCTGGGACTTTCTGTTGATGAAATTATAACAATTGCATCTCTTATTGAAACAGAGTCGAGCCTTACAGATGACAGAGGTAAAATTTCTTCTGTTTTCCATAACAGAATTAAGAATATGGCAAACTACCCGTATCTTCAGTCGGATGCTACAATCCAATATGCACTTCCCGAAAGAACAAAGAAGGTAACACCCGAAGACCTGAAGTATGACTCTCCGTATAATACCTATATTTACAGAGGACTTCCTCCGAGTGCTATTGCAAATCCCGGTCTTGATGCCATAACCTATGCACTTTATCCCGAGAATACATCCTATTATTACTTTGTATCAGATGGTAGAGGCAGAACCTATTTTGCAACCTCCCTCCCCGAACACAATGTAAATATTGCAAAAATAAGGAATAACAGCCAATGATAAAACGCCCTGAAATACTTGCCCCTTGCGGCAATTTTGAAAAAATGAAATTTGCAATCCTTTACGGTGCAGATGCCGTTTATCTTGCAGGACAGCAATTTGGTATGAGAACGGCCTCAGATAACTTTTCAAGAGAAGAGCTGCAGGATGCAATTATCTACGCACACGAAAGGAATGTAAAGGTTTATGTAACCGTAAATATTCTCCCACATCCTGCGCAGATAAAGTTATTACCTGAATATCTTGAATTTCTTGAAAGTATAAAACCGGATGCTCTTATTATCTCCGACCTTGGTGTTTTAAGTCTTGCAAAGCAATATGCACCGAGTATTGAAATCCATATTTCAACCCAGGCAAGCACGGTAAATGCACAGGCGTGTAAAATGTGGCACAGCCTTGGTGCTTCAAGAATTGTTTTAGCACGTGAGCTGTCTTTAGAAGAAATAAAACAGATACGAGCTGAAATTCCACCCGAGCTTGAGCTTGAAGCTTTTGTTCACGGAGCTATGTGTGTATCATATTCGGGAAGATGCTTGCTTTCAAACTATTTCTCCGGTCGTGACGCTAACTGCGGAAATTGTGTTCAGCCATGCCGTTGGGAATACAAGGTAAAGGAAATAAACGCCGAGTTTTACGAGGTAAAACGCCCCGAAGATGCAATTTCAGTTGTACAGGAGGAAACCGGCACTTACATTTTCAGCTCAAAGGATTTGTGTATGATTGAGCATATTCCTGAGCTTATTGATGCAGGAATTGACAGCTTTAAAATTGAGGGCAGAGTCAAGAGTGCATACTACACGGCAGTATGTGCAAATGCGTACAAAAGTGAGGTCAATTCTTATCTTGCAGATCCCGAAAATTACAAGGTAAATCCCCTCTCACTTGAGTCTCTTGAAAGCGTAAGTCACAGACGTTATGGTACGGGGTTTTTCTTCGATAGACCCATAGATAACGCGCAAATTGCCGAGGAAGGTGGCTACATTCGTGAAAAAGCATATATTGCAACAGTTGAGGGATATGACTCTGAGAGTGGTAGGTGCTTACTTCGTCAGAAAAACAAGGTTTGTGAAGGTGAAACGGTACATCTTATCTCTCCTTTTCAGGTGCCTCGTGAACTAACTTTATGTGAAATGCAGGACGAAAAAGGAAACCCAATAGAAAGCGCTCCTCATCCTCAAATGCTTTATTCTGTTAAAGTTCCCTTTGAAGTAAAAGCAGGTGATATTCTCTGTGGGATTTAGATAAATGACTTTGTTTGAAATAATAATATCAGTTTACCTTTTTATTATAAATATATCAGCCTTTGTGCTTTGTGGAATTGATAAGTATCGTTCAAAAAGGAATATGTGGCGTATTCAGGAAACTACTCTCTTCAATTTAGCGCTTCTTGGAGGTGCACTCGGGCTGCTTCTCGGAATGAAGCTTTTCCGTCACAAAACTAAGCACAAGAGCTTTACACTTTTCGTTCCCGCAATAATAATTACTCAGGCTTTGATTGTACTTTATTTATTTTACAATGGGTTGCTGAAGATATAAAACCGAAAGGACAAGAAAATGACACCTTATAACTATACTCTACTTTGCGACTTTTATGAGCTGACAATGGCAAACGGATACTTTCTGTCGGGTAAAGGAAATGAAATTGCATATTTTGATGTGTTTTTCAGAAGAATCCCCGACGGTGGCGGCTTTGCAATCGCAGCGGGTCTTGAACAGGTAATCGACTATATCGAAAATCTTAAATTCACAGACGAGGATATCGACTTTTTAAGAAGCAAAAAAATCTTTTCGGAGGATTTTCTGAATTATCTGAAAAACTTTAAATTTGAAGGAGATATTTTTGCCGTTCCCGAAGGAACTCCTATCTTCCCGAATGAGCCGATTCTCACAGTACGCGCAAGTGCCATACAGGCTCAGTTTATCGAAACATACATACTTCTTGCAATAAATCATCAATCACTTATTGCTACAAAGGCGAACAGAATCGTAAGAAGTGCCCAGGGACGTCCTGTCGCAGAGTTCGGCTCACGACGTGCACAGGGTGCAGATGCCGCCATGCTCGGTGCCCGAGCTGCCTATATCGGCGGCTGTGCTTCTACTGCTTGTACTATAAGTGACAGAGAATTCTCTGTCCCCTGCTCGGGTACAATGGCTCACTCATGGGTTCAGATGTTTGATGATGAATATACAGCCTTTAAGACATACTGTGAAACATATCCTAACAATTCAACACTTCTCGTGGACACCTATGATGTACTGAAAAGTGGTATTCCAAATGCAATTCGTGCATTTAAAGAGGTTCTTATTCCTATGGGCATAAAATCCTTCGGTGTACGTCTTGATTCGGGTGACATCACATACCTTACAAAGAAGGTCCGTAAGATGCTTGATGATGCAGGACTTCCGATGTGTAAAATTGTCATTTCCAACTCACTTGATGAATTCATCATTCGTGATATCATCCATCAGGGTGCGAAGGTTGATGCGTTCGGTGTCGGCGAACGACTGATTACAGCAAAGAGCGATCCTGTTTTTGGTGGAGTATACAAACTTGTCGCAAAAGAGGACTCTACGGGAAATATAGTTCCGAAAATCAAAATTTCCGAGAACACAGAAAAAATTACCACTCCTCATTTTAAAAAGCTATACAGAATCTACGACAATACAAGCAACGAAGCCGTAGCAGATATGCTGTGCGTACATGACGAAGAGATATCGGAAAATGAGCCTCTTGTAATTTTCGACCCTGATAATACCTGGAAAAAGAAAACCCTTACGAATTTCCATATAAAACAGCTTCTTGTTCCTGTTTTCAAAGGTGGCAAGTGTGTTTATGATAAGCCGACTATTTCTGAAATCAAGAAGTACTGCGAAGACCAGGTTGCACATCTTTGGGACGAGGTTAAGCGTTTTGAAAATCCTCATAAATACTATGTCGACCTTTCAAGCAAGCTCTGGAATGTAAAAATGAATTTGCTTTCCGAAAGACGCGAACACTAAGTAAGAAAATCACAAATCATTTTGTTAATGTAACAATACCTAAGTATTGTTCAATTATAAAAAATTAAATTAAGGAAGGTAAATTATTATGAAAATTGGTGTTAGTACTTATAGCTTTGGGGCATACAGAAAAACACTCGGCCTTTTGGGCGTTCTTGACAAAATCAAGGAGTTTGGTGCAGAAGCTGTTGACTTTACTCCTTTCAGAGAAAATTATCCGACAAGCGATGCCCCCTTCACACCTGAAAAGGGTGATGAATCCTTCAGACTTGCAGAACAACTGAAGGTGCGGATGCAGGAGCTCGGTCTTGAATGCGGCTGCTATTGCGTTACCACGAATATGATAGCAAACGACATCGAAGCTGAAATAAAAAAAGCTTGTGCACATATTGATCTTGCAAACGCACTTGGTTCCAAGATTGTCAGAATTGACATAAGCTACGGTTTTCCCGCAAGCAAAAGGCTCCAAAGAGATTATGACTCCTTAATTAAGCTTGCCGTTGAAAACATAAGAAGAGTTGCAGACTATGCACAGGGACTCGGTATTATGCTTTGTACAGAAAATCACGGAAGGTTTTCGCAGGATGCTGACAGAGTTGAAAAGCTTGTAAACGCAGTTAACCATCCGAACTTCATGGTGCTTGTCGATATCGGAAATTTCATGTGTGTTGACGGTGACCCTGGAAAATCTGTCGGACTTCTCGCTCAGTATGCTGTTCACGCACACGCAAAGGATTTCTATTTCCGTTCAGGGGCTCTTGAGGCACCGGGAGAAGGTTGGAGCCTGACGAGAGGCGGAAATTACATTCGAGGTGCGATTATCGGGCAAGGAGATGTTCCGGTAAAATCCTGTCTGAAGCTTCTTAAAAACGCAGGTTATGACGGAATACTTGCTATTGAATTCGAAGGTAACGAGGACGCACTTTTTGGTGTAAGAGTCGGCATTGACAATCTTAAGCGTTTCTTATCTCAAATTTAACTGTATTTTATATGAATTTGTTGTGAATTTACATAATATTCATAGAAATTACGACAATTTTATGGTAAAATTTTATTGTTGTTTTTGTTTTGTCAAAGTATGTCGAACAGAAGCAAAAATATAATAAAAAAATTAACTGTTAAGGAAGGTACAAATAATGAAGGTTGGAGTTAGTATTTACAGTTTCCACGAATACGTTGGACAGCTCGGACTTATTGGTGTTCTTGACAAAATCAAGGAATTTGGTGGTGAAGCAGTTGACTTTATCCCGTTTGTTGCAGATAATATGACAAAGTACGGTGGTTTTACTCCCGAAAAAGGAGATGAAACCTACAGAATTGCCAAGGACCTTAAGGCTCACATGGATGAAATCGGTCTTGAACCCGGTTGTTATTGTCTGAGCTGCAGCATGATTACTGCTGATATTGAAGAAGAAATCAAGAGAGTTTGTGCTCATATTGATGTTGCAAAGGAGCTTGGTTGTAAAGTTGTAAGAATTGACGTATGTAACGGTTTCCCTGCTGAAAAGAAGCTTGGCAGAGATTACGATTCCTTTATCAAAGTTGGTGTTGAACCTATCAGAAGAATTGCAGACTATGCACAGGAACAAGGCATTATGCTTTGTACAGAAAACCACGGGAAGTTCTCTCAGGATGCTGAAAGAGTTGAGAAGCTCATTAATACCGTTAACCACCCGAACTTTATGGCTCTTGTTGATATCGGAAACTTCCTCTCAGCTGACGGTGATCCCGGAAAGTCCACAGGTCTTCTTGCTCAGTATGCAGTTCACGCTCATGCTAAGGATTTCTTCATTCGTTCAGGTGCTCTTGAAGATCCTGGCGAAGGTTGGGGACTTACACGTGGTGGTAACTATATAAGAGGAACAATTATAGGACACGGTGTTGTTCCGGTTAAGTCTTGTCTTAAGCTCCTTAAAAATGCAGGCTACGACGGAATCCTCGCTATCGAATTCGAAGGTAAAGAAGATCCACTTTTCGGTATAAGAGTTGGTATTGCTAACCTTAAGCGCTTCTTGTCTCAGATTTAATCAGTATTTAAACAATTTATTATGCCGTTATAAATTACGGCAGAACGGAGGTTATTATGAATTTTAAAAAAATCACAGCTCTGTTACTTGCATCTGTTCTTGCAGTAGGAGCAATCGCATTCACCTCTTGTGGTGGCGACGAAGAAGGTTCAAACAGTAACGTAGCCGGTACTGTTGCCGAGAAGCTCGGTATTCCTGCAGAACTTCAGGGGGCAGGAAAAGGTGAATCCTTTGACTTCTTCATTACTTACAACGTTCACGACTCCGACTTCATTCAGGAGGAAGAGGTTGGTGAAGACGTAAGAGATGCAATTTACTACAGAAACGAAGAAGTTCAGAACTTCTTTGATGTAAAATTCGCTATTCGTAAAGGCGATAACGACCATAATACAGCCGTTCCGATTGCACGTTCTTTAATCCAGGGGAATGATGATACATACGAGGTATTTATTAACCTTTAGGCAAGTGGTATGCCCCTTGTTTACGAAGACTTGTTCGTTGAATGGGGTGAAAGTATGCCCTATGCGAACCTTGATAACCCCTGGTGGTATCAGAATGTTAACCGTGACTTAAATTACAACGGTAAGATATATATAGCTGCAGGCGCATATAACTTCCACGCTCTCAGAGCTGCTTGTATCCTTGCGTTCAACAAAAATCTTATGGATGAGCTCAATCTTGAGTATCCTTATGATATGGTACATGAAGGAACATGGACAGTTGATAAGTTTATAGAATACAGCAAGGCAGCGATTAAGGACCTTAACGGTGACGGTACAATTGATTATGAAAACGACAGATACGGTTTCGGTTCATGGGTTTATGAATCAACTCCTGCACTTTATGTTTCTATGGGTGCTGAGTCTGTTATAAAGGATGACAACGACCTTCCCAAGCTCAACATCAATAACGAAAGAACCTTTAATGTTCTTGACAAGATGATTGAAGTATACAAGGACGGAAACGGTGCGTTTATGAACACTACAGCTCAGGGATACGGTGTAAGTACAAGAATGTTTAATGAAGGCAGACTTCTTTTTGCTCATGCGTCACTTCAGGAAGCAACTGCTTTCCGCAGCATGGAGGATGATTTCGGTTTTGTTCCCTATCCGAAGTTCAATGAGGAACAGGAAAATTACTATTCCAGACTTGTAAACTTCGCAGGTCTTACATATATTCCGATTACAAACCAGAAGCTTGAGCTCACAAGTGCTCTTCTTGAATACATGGCATACCTTTCAGACCGTGATCTTATTCCGGCTTTCTATGATGTAATTCTTACAGTTAAGACAACAAGAGACGTTGAATCTGAAGAAATGATCAATATCATCAGAGAAGGCGCAAGATTTATGGATGAAAACTACCTCACATCCGGTACCATACTTGACATGGCACGAAACGGACAGAACACACTTTCTTCAAACTACGCAGCTTACGGTGATACCTGGAATGATAAGCTTGACGATATAATCGAATTCTGGACTAAATAATTGATCACTCTATCAGCACTGCACTTCCTGTGCAGTGCTGATTTTTTAATATCAGGATAAATTAACATATTATTCATTGAAATGTTTTGGAACTTGTGCTATAATACATTATTGTATAGGTGTACACATATAAATTTATTGTGCCATGGTATAAAGTGGCAAAATGGAGGTAATTATGAATTTCAAGAAAACTCTTGCATTTATTCTTGCAGGAATACTTGCAGTAGGTGCTGTTGCGTTCACTTCGTGTGGTGGCGACGGTGATGAAAAAGAAAAAGGTGAAGTAGGCGACAGTGTTGCCGAAATTCTCGGTATTCCTGCAGAGCTCAAGGGCGCCGGAAATGGCGAAACCTTTGACTTTTTCATTACTTACAATGTCCACGACCCGGACTTTATTCAGGAAGAAGAGGTTGGTGACGACATCAGAGACACAATTTTTTACAGAAATCAGGAGGTTGAAAGCTTTTTTGATGTAGACTTCGGTTACAGAAATGGTGACAGCGACCACAATACTGCTGTACCGATTGCCCGTTCTCTTATTCAGAGTAATGATGAAACATATGAAGTTTTTATCAATCTTCAGTCAACAGGTATGCCTCTTGTTTACGAAGACCTTTTCGTAGAATGGGGCGAAAGCATGCCGTATGCAAACCTCGACAACCCCTGGTGGTATCAGAATGTAAACCGTGACCTTAACTACAACGGCAAGGTATATGTAACAGCCGGTGCTTACAATTTCCATGCACTCAAGGCTGCTTGTGCGATTGCATTCAACAAGAATCTTATGGACGAGCTTGACCTCGAATATCCTTATGATCTTGTACACGAAGGAAAATGGACAGTTGACAAATTTATCGAATACAGCAAAGCTGCGATAAAAGACCTTAACGGTGACGGTACAATTGACTATGAAAACGACAGATACGGCTTTGGTTCGTGGGTTTATGAGTCAACTCCTGCGTTTTATGTGTCTCTCGGTGCAGAATCGGTAGTTAAAGATGACAACGCTCTTCCGAAGCTCAACATCAACAACGAAAGAACTTTCAAAGTTATTGACAAGGTGATTGAAGTATTCAAGGATGGTAACGGTGCATTTATGAACACAACAGATCAGGGTTATGGCGTTTCCGATACAATGTTCACCGAAGGCAGACTTCTCTTTGATCAGACAACACTTGGTGGTACCACTAAATTTCTTGGAATGGAGGATGACTTCGGTTTCCTTCCCTACCCGAAGCTTGACGAGCAGCAGGAAAATTATTACTCAAGAATTGTAAACTACGCAGGACTTACATATGTTCCGATTACAAATCATAAGCTTGAGCTTACAAGTGCACTTCTTGAATATATGGCATATCTCTCTGACCGTGACCTTCTCCCTACCTTCTATGACGTAATTCTTACAATTAAAACTACAAGAGACGTTGAATCTGAAGAGATGATCAGCATTATCAGAGAAGGTGCAAGATTTATGGATGAAAACTATCTGTCATCCGGCACAATACTTACTATGGCAGGTACCGGACAGAATACGCTTTCCTCCAACTATGCAGCTTACGGTGACACCTGGAATGATAAGCTCGAAGATATTATTGAGTTCTGGTCTAAATAATAAATAAACATTCGAAAGCACCACATAAATTGTGGTGCTTTCGAATTTATTTTAAAAAACATCTTGACAATCATCGAATTTTATGTTATAATAATTGCCGTTGATAATGGCCCGTTGGTCAAGCGGCTAAGACATCGCCCTCTCACGGCGAAAACATGGGTTCGATTCCCGTACGGGTCACCAAAAACAAGGACAGGTACACAGTACCTGTCCTTGTTTTTTTGATAGAATAAGAACGGGAATCGAACCCGAGAGGGCAATTGGTGAAAAAACATCCCCTTGATCGGCTTTCCCAACAGTGAGATTAAATTGTTATGCGAATTTTTAAAAAATACACAATATCGCATTGAAATTTTCTTGAATAAGTTGTATAATATACTAAAATATACTATTTGGCAAAAATAGGTATGCAAATTGTATTTACTAATTGCAGCAATGAAAGGAATTTTACAGATATGAACAGTAAGTCCTATATCATGGTTGTGCTTGGAATTATTCTTGCAAAGGCTGTCGGCTTTTCACGGGATATTTTCTTTGCAAACTTTTACGGCACCGGAGTAACTGCTGATATTTACTTTCAGATTTTCAGCCTTGTAACTCTGATTTTCACGGGTATCGGTGTTGCTCTCCAAACTCGTGTAATTATGAACCTTAACAGACCTGAAAACGTTACCGAGGAGGCAAAACGCCTTTACGTTTCAAAATTCCTGTGTAAATCTGTAATTTATCTTTTGACGGCAACTATTTTTATGTACATTTTCGCAAAGCCCATAACTCATCTTCTCCTGCCGAATATTGATGAGGGGAATTTCAGCCTTGCTTTGCGTCTTACTTACATTATGCTACCCTCTTTTATGTTTGTTTCTGTTGCATATATCATTTCGGGGGTACTTCAGAACAGCCGTGTCTTCTTTATCCCTTCAATCGTGAGTCTTCCGTATAATGTTATAATCATTGCTTCGCTTTTTATAAGGGGTGTTACTATAGAGCAAATCGGTATTGTTACTACAATCGGCTGGTTTTTACACATTGTAATTCAGCTTCCGCACTTTTACAAAAAAGGTTACAGATTTTTCTATCGAGCAAACATCAAGCTTCCTGAAAAGCGTGAAAAACTTGACCTTAGCATCTGGTGGATTTTTATTTCAAATATGATGTTCCAGCTCTGCTTTATCATTGACAAGGCTTCTGTCAGCGGAAGCGAAGGCATGACATCAACTCTTAATTATGCCTCCAATCTTTTTGTTACAATTTCCAGCGTTTTCGTCGTGGCGATGTCCTCAGTAGTATTCCCTGCCATTTCAAAGAATTACGAAGAAGGAAAGCTCGAATATGTACGCTCGCTAATTGGCTATATTATATCAATTATGTTCGCTGTTTTTGTTCCTTTTCTGCTTGTTGTAACTCTTTTCGGACAACAGATTATCGGTCTTGTCTATGAAAGAGGAGAATTCACTCACGAGGCGACTATCGCTACTGCTATCGCCTTTATGATATACAGCTTCGGTATACTCGGCTACCTTGCGCAGGAGCTGATAAACAAGGTTCTATACCTTGCGTCAAAATACCTTTACACAATTGTCGGAACAGCTGTAGTCGTTGTTTTGAAGCTTATTTTAGACTATAAATTTGTAGAAAAATACGGTACTACCTTCGCTTCTCTGACAACCTCTGTTCTCCTGACACTTTATGCTGTTATGGCATTTGTCTTACTTTCAAAAATTATCGGTAACTACATCACAAAGCAAGTTTTAATAACACTTCTGAAAATCTTTATTAGTGCTTTTGCAGCACTCGTGGTTTACTTCATTATGAAGCTTCTTATACCGGATATTGTGAACGCAACTTCGATTGTTTTCCTTGTGCCTATTTTGGCTTGTGGTGCTGTGTACCTCACATCTGCTTATATGCTTGGGCTTCACAAGGTACTTTTTGCAAGAAAAGTAAAGAATTAATTATAAACGGAAAGGAACTGTATATGTCAAAAATTAACTTTAAAATCTTATCAGCAATTCTTATACTTCTTCTGGTTGTTTGCCTTATCCCCTCCTTTATAACCAGAATTGAAAGCGAAAAATCAAACAAAAACGTTGTTGTTTCTCTTTATCACAATGACCTGCTTAATGAGCTGTCCGATAAGGCTTATGCCGGGGCACTTGACGATTATTTTGATATTGGCGTTACAACTGTTTCTGTTGCCGAGGAAAACATAACCTCTATGGTTGCAAAAGGAAATGTTACAAATATAAAATACAATGTTCTGCGTCACAAGTATGATGATGAAAGCATGGAGCTTGCACGTATTATTGCTGAAAATACTTCTGATGTTAACTACAATTCCGAGCTTTATATTACTAAAGACCCCTCCTGTGCCGAATTTCTGCGTAAGGGTTTATCAGAAAAATATTCTGATGAAGAGTATATCGAAATTTCAGCAAATAACGGAATTACGGTATTCGTAATGTTCGATGGTGTATATCCAAGCTACTCAATCGACATAGGCTATGAAGAAGACAGGCTTGACACATTGTATGAAAAAGGCTTTGATATCTGTCTTATTCTGAAAATGCAGGATTATGAAAAAACCGAGTATCTTGACACTCTCGAAGAGCTTATAAAGAAATATGATGTAAAATATTTAAGCATCAGAAAATCAGTACGTAATCCCGAAAATGAAAACGACGGTAAAGAACACTACGAGAGAATTTCAGAAATTATAAAAGACAACAACTTAACGCTTGTCGTTACAGAAAATGCAAACCAGTTATCTAACGAAAAGCCCTTCGGCTATGACACAATCTTTTCAGATAACAGCTCTCGTGTACTTCGTTCTTATGAAACCTACGATGCTTCACACAGTGATGAAACAAAGTATCTGTTCCGATACAGACAGTATCTTAATTCCACAATTGACAGAAACATAAGATTCATTACCCTCTCGCAGATTTATCTTTCAAATACAAGCTATGATGAACTAAACGAATACACACTCAATGCTGCAAAAACCTACATCGATAAGGTTACCTCTCTTGGCTATACCGTAAACGGAACCGTAAACGAGAATTTCTATATTACAAATAAGAGTCTTATAAATGCATTCAGTGCTGCAATTATGGTTTTGCTTATTTATCTAATGATATGTGTCGTTTTCGGTATTGATAACAAAATATTCTCGATTGTCTCAATTTTCGTGGCACTTCTTGCAATTCCTGCAACCTATTTAGTTGTACCCTCCTCTTTAATTGCTCTATATCCTACGGCATGGGCAGTTATAATGCCTTGTTTCGGTATGACTTGCGTTCTGTACTTTATTAAGAAATATGGCGAAAAGCTTTCAGCTCCACTGCTTGCCGTTATTTCCCCTATCCTCCTTGCACTTATTATGTCGCTCGGTGGAATTGTAATGTCGAGTCTTCTTTCAGGAATTGATTATTATATTAACAATGATATTTTCCGTGGAATAAAGCTTTCGCTTTTTGCTCCATTGCTCTATACTGCTGTTGCTTTCTACTTTATGTTTATGCAGAATAAGATTTCGGAAATTGTTGAAAGTATAAAGGGGATTCTGTTCTTTAACATTAAAGTATATTGGGTAATTATCGCTGGAATTGTAGGTCTTGTTGGACTTATTTACATTCGCAGAAGTGGTAATGTAAATACTATAAGCTCTCTCGAAACAGCAATGCGTAGCCTTATTACAGAAAGCTTTGCAGCCCGTCCGAGAACCAAGGAATTTATTGTCGGTTATCCCTGTCTTGTTTTATTTGTTTATTACCTTAAGAAAACAAATATTAGACTTCTGCAGATAATACTTGCTTGCGGTGCTGCAATTTGTGCTGCTTCTATTTCAAACAGCTTCTGTCACGTATTCACAGATGCAGCAACAATATTTATGCGTGTTGTGAATGGTCTTCTTATTGCTGCGCCGATTTGTATTGTAGTATATATCGGCAACTTAATTCTGGTAAAAATTGTAAAGCACATACACTTGAAACTTTCAAAATAATTATTCAGATTTTCTCTGAAAGGACTAAGAAATTGAAAAACATTGTTATTTGTGGTTACCACGGATTTTCAAACAGTGGCGACGAGGCTCTTCTTTCGGCAATGCTTGACATATTGCAGAAAAAGAGAGCTGACATAAACATCACGGTACTTTCCATGCATCCAAAGTCAACACAGGCTATTTACGGTGTGCCGTCAGTATATCGTTATAACCTGTTGAAGATTAATAAGCTATTCTCAAAATGCGATTTGTTTATTATGGGTGGCGGAAGCCTGCTTCAGGATATTACAAGTCTGCGTTCTCTTTACTATTATATAGCGATACTTAAGCTTGCTCTTGCAAACAAGGTAAAGGTAATGCTTTATGGTAACGGAATCGGACCACTTGAGAGAAAAAGCAGCAGGAAACTCGCCTGTAAGTATCTTAACAAGGTCGACATCATTACTCTGCGTGATGACCATTCGGACAAGCTTCTTTCGGAAATTGGTGTTATAAAGCCTAAAATCGTCATAACTGCCGACCCTGCTTTTACTCTTGATTTTCCAAATAAAAAGCCTAATCCGGAACTGTTTTCCGAGATAGGTTTTGAGGGTAAAAAATATGCACTTATCGGCATTCGTCCCTGGAAAAACGCTATTGAAGGATTTTGTGATACGCTTGCTGCATTTTGTGACAAACTCTCTGAGGAATACGGAATAACTCCTATATTCACTCCAATGCAGCCGAAGGTGGATACTGCTATTTCAAAGGAAATTCTCTCAAAAATGAAGCATCCCGGCTTTATCATAGAAAAGCATCTTGAATTTGATGAAATGTTCAGACTTATAAGTACTTCAGAATTTGTTGTTGGAATGCGTCTGCACTCACTTATTTATGCAACAGCTCTTGGTATACCTGTAATTGCACTTTCCTATGACCCAAAGGTAACTGCATTTATGCAGTCAATTCATCAACCGTTTTGTGTTGATGTTGAAAAGCTTTCAAAAAAAGAACTTTTGAATATGCTTGACTCACTTATGCAAGATTTACCGAAGCTACATGATGAGCTTATAGCTTCTCTTTCCGAGCTTAGAAAAAAATCCGAAGAAAATGCAGATTATGCTATTGAATTACTTGACAATTAAATTGAAATAAATGATAGAAAGGGAAAAGTAACAAATGGCTTTATATCCTACTCCTCACATAAATGCTGTACCCGCTGATTTCGCAAAAACCGTGCTGATGCCGGGCGACCCTCTGAGGGCTAAATTTATTGCAGAAAACTTCCTTGAAAACCCACGTCTTATTAACAGTGTTCGAAATGTATTGGCTTATACAGGCAAATACAAGGAAATAGATGTTTCGGTAATGGCAAGTGGTATGGGAATGCCGTCTATGGGTATTTATTCCTACGAGCTATTTAACTTTTTTGAGGTTGAAAACATTATACGAATCGGCTCTGCAGGTGCCATAAACGAAAATATCAAAGTTCGTGATATTGTTCTTGGACTCGGTGCTTGTACTAATTCAAATTTCGCTTCGCAATATTCACTTAGTGGCACGTATGCCCCTATTTGCAGCTACAAGCTTCTTGAAAAAACCGCAGAAATTGCAAAAAGTATGGCTTTACCATATCACGTAGGAAACATTCTTTCCTCCGACACTTTTTATAATGACAATCCCGAAAGCACTGTCGCATGGGGCAAGATGGGTGTTATGGCAGTTGAAATGGAGGCTGCGGCACTCTATATGAATGCTGCAAGATGCGGTAAGAATGCGCTCGCAATCTGCACTATCTCAGACCACATACTGACAGGTGAGGCAACAACCGCCCTTGAACGCCAGAACTCTTTTACCGATATGATGAAGCTCTCGCTTGAAGCAGCAATCAGCCTTTAATTTATATATAAAATACCCCGAAAGCAGTTACAGGTGCTTTCGGGGAGTTTTTTATTGGTTATAAAGATTACTTGTCATAAACTCAGGCTCGCAGGTGATATTTATCTTCAGCTTTCTGAAGGTGATTTCATCCTGAGGATTCAGCATCTTTGTATAATGCGCCTCTGTATATTTCAGCTTTTCAAGCTGCTTTAATGCCTCTTCAACCATAGGGTTGGTTGCAGCACAGATACTCATAGCAATCAGTGCTTCTTCAAGGTTAAGCTTTGTTACATTTCTTCCGAGTGTGTTCTTTTTCATGTTTCTGATAGGCTCAAGAATAACCGGAGAAATAAGATAAATTTCATCCTTGATTCCTGCAAGGTACTTTATTGCATTGATTACTGCAGCTGCCGGTGCACCGAGCATATCACTTGATTTACCGGTTACAATTTTGCCATCCGGAAGCTCTATTGCTATTGCCTGAACACCTGATTCCTGAGTTTTTTTAAGTGCTGCAGAAACTACCGGTCTTGCCTCTGTTGTAACACCTGCCTCCTGCATTAACGCATCGGCTCTGTGAGCTACCTCGATATCAACAAGTCCGTTTTTATAGTCACACCACGCTCTGTAGGAACGTCTTATTATCTCGTCATTTGCAGCTTTTCTGACGATCTCATCATCAGTTATTGCATAACCTGCCATGTTGACACCCATATCGGTAGGAGAACGATAAAGGTCATCCTCTCCTGTAATCCTCGAGATAATAGTTTTTACAACAGGAAATGCCTCAATGTCACGATTGTAATTTACGGTAGTTACGCCATATGCTTCAAGATGATACGGGTCTATCATATTAACGTCACGAAGGTCGGCAGTTGCTGCTTCATATGCAAGGTTAACGGGATGCTTACGGGGAAGATTCCAGATCGGGAAGGTTTCAAACTTAGCATAGCCTGCTTTTACATTTCTCTTATGCTCGTGATAAAGCTGCGAAAGGCAGGTAGCAAGCTTACCGCTACCCGGACCGGGTGCTGTAATAACAACAAGAGGTCGAGTTGTTTCGATAAAAGGATTTGCGCCATATCCTTCGTCTGATACAATTGTATCAACATTATTAGGATATCCTGCTATCATTTTATGGAAATAAACTCTCTCACCGCGTCGCTCAAGCTTTTTCTTGAAAATATCGGCAGAGGGTTGCCCTGTGTACTGAGTAACGACAATTGCACTTACATAGATATCAAGCGAACGAAGATTATCTATAAGTCTAAGCACGTCCATATCATAGGATATACCAAAATCTGCACGGATTTTTTTCTTTTCAATATCGGCTGCATTGATTGTTACAATTATTTCGGTTTGATCCTTCATCGTCTGAAGAAGTCTCACCTTTGCATCAGGTGCAAATCCAGGCAAAACACGTGCAGCATGCAAGTCATCAAAGAGCTTACCTCCGAATTCGAGATAAAGCTTGTTATCAAATTTAGCAATTCTTTCTATTATATTCTTTGACTGCAACTCAACGTATTTATCATTATCGAACCCGATTTTCATAATTATAACATTCCTTTCGTAAAGCTCACAAGAGCCTTTTCAGTAACCATATCAACTTATTTATTATATCATAAAACTAAATTTTTTTCAATAGATTTTGCGATTTTTTGAATTTTCGTCATTATATTCAAAAAAACTCTATATAAATTATCCGAAAAGACAAAATAACGTATTAAAACAAACTACCTCTGCAAAAAACTTGCAGAGGCGTTTTTTAGTCCTCATAATCACAGCTTGACGCATATTTAATTTCGTCATAGGAATAGCCATATCTTACCATTTTATCGGAAATCCTTTTTCTTTCACGAATATCCGATATATCCTTATGAAGAGTCAATTTCCGATATAGCCTTTGTGCATTTTCGTAATAATCTATTTCGACATTTTCAAACGCTTCATTGATACTCTCCTTCAGAAAGCCCGATACTATCAGTTCCTGACGAATTCTGTACCTCCCGTAGAGCTTTGAATTTGCAAGATTCTGAATCCTTCTTTCGCAGTTGCGTACCTCGTCAATCACCGAAAACTCGCAAAGAAGGTCGGTTGCCGCAATTACAATCTCCTGTGAGTATTCCTTGGCAACTGCCTTTTCACGAAGCTTTTTTATGCTTTTTTCGCCATAATTTGTAATGTAATACTGCAAATACTTTATACACCGTAGCTTTGAAGCATAAAATTGTAATTTTTCACGCAGTTCATCATCTGCATAGAAAGGATAGTCGGCACTATTTTCAGAAAAAGGTATTTCTGTTCTCCTGAAGTCGGCAAAGGAAATTATGTAACTTGAAGCTGTATCATCAAATACTATATACTCTTTCCCACCGTCAGAGAGTCTTACATCGCTTATATACATTATTCGTCAAAGCTTTCGGTAATTACAATGCCGTCATCTTCCTTTTCATTTCCGTCAAGGATCTCACCATTTGAATCTGCAAATGCTTTTCTGATCTTCGCTTCAATCTCGGCAGCAAGCTCCTTGTTCTCACAAAGCATATCACGAACATTATCTCTGCCTTGTCCGAGTCTTTCTCCGTTGTAGGACAACCATGAACCACTCTTCTGGATTATATCAAGCTGAATACCAACATCCAGAAGTTCACTTTCCTTTGAAATTCCCTTACCGTAAAGAATATCGAATTCTGCAACTCTGAACGGAGGCGCTACCTTATTCTTTACAACCTTACATTTTGTATGGTTGCCGGTAACATCTGTACCGTCTTTTATCTGTTCGCTTCTGCGAATGTCAATTCTTACAGAAGCGTAATATTTCAGAGCTACACCACCGGGAGTTGTTTCCGGGTTACCGTAAAGAACTCCAACCTTTTGACGAAGCTGATTTATGAAAATAACCGTACAGTTCGACTTTGCAATAGCGCCTGACAGCTTTCGAAGTGCCTGTGACATAAGTCTTGCCTGGAGACCTACGTGAGAATCACCCATTTCACCGTCAATTTCAGCTCTCGGAACAAGTGCTGCAACAGAGTCAACTACAATTACGTCAACTGCACCTGAGCGAACCAGAGCTTCGGTAATTTCAAGTGCCTGTTCGCCAAAATCGGGCTGTGACACAAGAAGCTCGTCGATATTTATACCGAGTGCTTTTGCATATACCGGGTCAAGTGCGTGTTCTGCATCAATAAATGCTGCTTCTCCACCCTGCTTTTGTACCTCAGCGATAACGTGAAGTGCCACTGTGGTTTTACCCGATGATTCAGGACCGTAAATTTCAATGATTCGTCCCTTTGGAACTCCACCGATTCCAAGGGCTAAGTCAAGTGTCAGCGAACCGGTTGAAATAGCGCTGACATTCATATTGCTGTTTTCACCAAGGCGCATAATGGCACCTTTTCCGTAATCCTTTTCAATTTTGGAAATTGTAGTGTCAAGAGCTTTTTTTCTGTTTTCGTCGCCTAAAATTTCTTCGGGAGTTTTCTTATTCTTAACTTCTTTTGCCATTTTCATATTTCCTTTCATTGTAGCCTTTGTAACTTTCTGTTTCTATTATACATTTTTTCTTTAAAAAAAACAACAATATTTAATGAACAAAATACGAACATTTGTGTCGAACGCAAGTTCTGAGCAAAAAACGCCTGTCATGTGACAAGCGTTTTTAATTTTAATCTTGAATAAGGGTAATATCAGCACCTACTGCACGTAATTTTTCAGTTATATTTTCATAACCACGAAGAATATGCTGAATTTGTGTGATTTCAGATTTACCCTCTGCGCAAAGAGCTGCAACAACAACGGCAGCACCTGCTCTGAGGTCTACGGCACGCACCTGTGCTCCCATAAGCCTATCAACGCCTTTAAAGGTTGCCATTTTTCCACTCTGGTCAACCTGAATATCTGCCCCCATAAGCTTGAGCTCTTCAACATATCTGAATCTGTTATCCCACACGCCTTCACGAAGTATACTGTTACCGTCGGCAATACACATAAGCACACCCATCTGGGGGTTCATATCGGTTGGAAATCCGGGATACGGTAAGGTTTTTACATCAATTGCTGACAACTTACCTGTGGATTTTACTCTGACTGCCTCGTCATATTCTTCAACCGATACTCCCATTTCAATAAGCTTTGCAGTTATTGTATCAATATGCTTGGGAATTACATTTGTGATATATAGCTCACCACCTGTTGCAGCAGCTGCAATCATATAAGTTCCCGCCTCAATCATATCGGGAATAATTGTATAATCTGTTCCGTGTAATTTTTCTACGCCCTTGATTTTTATAGTATCTGTTCCTGCGCCTGAAATCATAGCACCCGAAGCATTAAGGAAGTTCGCAAGGTCAACAACGTGTGGCTCTCTTGCAGCATTCTCTATGATAGTTGTACCGGATGCTCTTGTTGCTGCAAGAATCACATTTATTGTTGCACCAACTGAAACGACATCCATATAAACTGTATTTCCGACGGGCCTTTCCTGACACGTACAATCTATAAAGCTCTTTTCACTCTCAAGACATACCACATCAGCACCAAGAGCCTTAAACCCCTTTATATGCTGGTCAATAGGGCGAATTCCAAAATCGCAGCCACCCGGGTATGCTGTATGTGCTTTTCCGAAGCGTCCAAGCTCTGCACCGAGAATATAGTACGAAGCTCTCATTTTACGTACATATTCGTATGGAGATGATCCACAAACAACCTTTCTTGTATCAACACTATAAGTTGTTTTATCTATTCTCTCGACAACAGCACCCATACTTTCAAGTATTGTAAAACCGTCTACAACATCACTTATATCCGGCAGGTTTCTAAGTATACATTTATCTTCATTGAGAATTGTAGCAAAAATAATTGCGACAGCTGCATTCTTCATTCCACCGACTTCAATTTCGCCGTGAAGCGCTTTTCCGCCTTTTACTACAAATTTATCCATAATTCAAAAGCTCCCTTTCACACTTTAGTTCCGAATCTGCCACCGACATTTCGGATTATTCGATTTATGATATTCCTACGGTTTCTGTGACTATCTCGCCATTTATTGCATCATACATAATTGAATATTCGTTATTTTCCTCATCAGAATATTCTATATACCAGCTCGGCAAAAGATAGAACTTACTTGTTTCATATTCATAAAGCTTATACACTATCTTTTCATTTTTAACATAAATGCTTTTACCACTTCCGGTAATCGACACAACATTTTCATTTTCAGTCAGAAGATATATCGCATTAACAGAATCAAGCAGCTGTGAGGAATACGCTTTTTCCGGAGCTTTACTCGGAATATTTCCTACAAAATACAGTATTTCATCATTTTTAACATAAAGATTTATGTAAAAATCTACGACATTCGTATTTGACACAACCCCTGAAAAGTACACAATGTGGCCACCATTATACTCGGAAATTGCAATAGCCTTATAATTTATTTCATTGTCGTGAACAACCCTCGAAATAAATTTTTCAGCTTTAGATTGAATCTGCTTGTTTTCGGTATTTTTTAAATTAGCAGCATAATAACTCTTTTTGATAATTTCTTTATCGGTACTTGTAATTTTCCCCTCTTTCTGACATTCGAACAGCATTTCTTCTATCTGCAAATACGCTGTTCCGAGAAGGGCTCCATTATCATTTTTAACACTGACGCTGAAGCCGTCGGGGGTTGTTACAAATTCATTGTCCGATATATTGCTGTCAAAAAATTCCTCTGCTGTTTTTATATAAATTTTTGAAATCTCTGTTTCTTCTTCTTTTTCAAAGGTATAAATAGGTAAACTATATTTTTTTCTGCCGTCTTTTTGAAAATCTATTTTTATTCCGATATTATTCAGATGTTCTTTTGCAAGAACTGTCTCCTCTTCGGAGATATATGATTTCTGATAATTTATTACAATGCAAATACAACCGAGCGCAATATTTATTGCTATCAGAAGAACTATAATGAAATTCTTTACTCTCGAAAAATTCATTCTGCTTCCTCCCTGTCGGTTTTCACCGTCCATAGCATACTTCCGGTTTCTGTATCAAATGTGTTTTTCAAAACTCTGTATTCAGCACCAAAATAAGAAACCGGAGTCTTTATTTCGTTCACAAGCAATGCGTATGCACTCTTTTGTGGTATATCGCTGCCGCTTCCTTCAGAATAAACATACGGTCTGATATTTACCGAGCCATACACAAGTACGCTATCTGAAAATTCAAGATATAAACCGTACTTATCACCATTATTTACCGGAATTCCACAAATTGTATAATCATAATACAGCCTGAATGTCCCATCAGAATAAACAATATCCGAAAGAACCAGTTTTCCTGCACAAGAATTCAGCATTTTATTTATTTCAGCACTAATTTCAAATGATGCCTTTATAATGTCACCAAATGTGTTTTTTGTGCTGTTTCCGGGATTAAGAAAATCCGAAAGCGTCGTCTCGCCATATTCAGGTTGAAATTCAACTGTACCGTTATGTGACACGGTAAGGCTTGTAGCATCCTGAACATAAACGGTATCACCATTAATAGTACTGTAGGTTTTAATATTATCCTCGTTCATACCAAATATCCTTGCAAAGATATTTGTTCCCTCTAAGGATTTTTCAAATTCAGAATAATCAAGCCGTACTATATCCGGAATCACCACAGAATGTCGAAATACCGGAAAATAACAATTTCTCTTGCCTTCTATATTTTTATTCACCTTAATAAATTCATAATCATTTCTTTCGGTATCAGTATATGTAGACAAAAGCTCTTTGTTAAAGGTTATATTCCGTGAGGGAAAGATTTTCAGTACCTCACCATCTCCCGATACAGCAGTTATATATGCCTCGCCACTACCACCGTAGAACAAAAACATATCGGACACCTCAAAGCCTGCATTATCTAACACAATTTCGCTGCTTTGCGAGATTATAGAGCAAAGCACAGACAGCTCTATTCCGTTTCTCAACTTCACGTAAAAATAATTATCACTGTTACGGTACAACTCATCAAGATATTCATATTTTTTTCCGTCATCGGAATATAAAACCTTTTTTGTAGTACCCCCGGGACAATTTTTCAAAACCTCTATAAAGCTCTGCCAGATTTTTTCATTATCTGCGTTATTATACCTGTATGCATACCTACTGCCGTCCTTTGACGCAGCACAAAAGTACGGCAGCAAAATATTATGCACTGAGGCAGTAGTACTGCTGTTTTGATCGGAAAGCAATGCAAGCATACTTTCGGGAAATACCGGAAGCCTGCTGTTATCTATATTTTCCACGAGGTTAATATAGATTGTGCACTGAGTCAACATCAGAATTACCAAAAGAGCAAGTATTAAACTTTGCAAAAAGCTTCTCTCTTTCTTTTCCATTTTTCCCCCTGTAGAATATATAGTTACAAAATTATTCTATAGCCTTATTTTAAATCCTCAAGCAGCTTTGCAATGTGTGCTCCATGTTCAACAGAATCGTCATATAAAAAGCAAAGCTCGGGAGTTGCACGAAGATTCAGACGCTGTGCCAGTTCTCTTCTTATATAGCCCTGGGCACTTTTGAGTCCCTGCTTTACCTCTTCTCTTCCGTCTCCGAAAACGCTGTAATGTACTGTAGCATTCCGGAGGTCTGTTGCTGTTTCAACACGAAGAATACTGATAAACGCACCTGAAACTCTCGGGTCCTTTACCGTTCTCAGAATTTCAGTAAGTTCTCTGCCTATTTCTTCGTTCACTCTGCCTGTATGATAATTATTCTTTCTTGAAGGCATAATTTTTTCCTTTCATTTTTAAGTTTATTGCCGCAAAGTGCCTTCGCGGCAATAACACATACCAGTTACATTCCGAGATTGTCCGGAAGTACACTTTCAAGCTTTCGCTCAACCTCTTCCATAATAAAGGCTTCGAGAATGTCGCCTTCCTTAATATCATTGAATCTTTCAAGTCCTACACCACATTCGTAGCCCTGTGCTACTTCCTTCGCGTCGTCCTTGAATCTCTTAAGAGAAGAAATCTTATCTTCGAATATTACAATACCATCTCTTACAACTCTAATTTGTGCGTTTCTTGCAACTTTTCCGTCTGTAATATAAGAACCTGCAATTGTACCGACACCGGGAACATGAATTGTCTGACGAACCTCTGCGTGACCAATAACATTTTCCTTGAATTCGGGAGCAAGCATACCGCACAGAGCTGCTTTTACTTCCTCGATTATATCGTAAATTACTCTGTAGGTACGGATATCTACGCCTCTGCGTTCTGCAGAATCAATAGCTCCCTTATCCGGTCTTACGTTAAAGCCGACAATGATTGCATTTGAAGCAGCAGCAAGCATAACATCACTTTCATTAATTCCACCAACAGCCGAGTGAATAACCTTAACCTTAACTTCCTCGTTCGTCAGCTTTTCAAGGGATGACTTAACAGCCTCAGCAGAGCCTTGTACGTCTGCCTTTACAATTATTGTAAGCTCCTTGGCACCCTCGCTTATCTGGCTGAACAGGTCTTCAAGAGAAACTTTGGAATTTGCCTTGAATTCTGCTTCCTTTGCTTCAGTCTTTCTCTTTTCAACAAGCTCACGAGCCATCTTTTCGTCGGCTACTGCTCTGAATTCGTCACCTGCATCCGGAACATCTGAAAGACCTATGATTTCAACAGGCACAGAAGGTCCTGCAGTCTTCACAATCTCTCCTCTGTCGTTTGTCATGGCTCTGACTCTACCTGTTGCCATGCCTGCAATTACGATATCTCCACTGTGGAGAGTACCATCCTGTACAAGTATTGTTGCAACAGAGCCTCTGCCCTTATCAAGCTTTGCTTCAATAACTATACCCTTTGCAGCTTTATTGGGATTTGCTTTGAGATCCTTCATATCGGCTACAAGAAGTACCATTTCAAGAAGCTCATCTATACCCTCGTGCTTGAGTGCAGAAACGGGAACACAAATTGTGTCACCACCCCAATCCTCAGGAATAAGCTCGTAATTTACAAGCTCCTGTTTTACCTTATCGGGGTTCGCACCAAGCTTATCCATTTTATTTATTGCAACTATAACCTGAATTCCTGCAGCCTTTGCGTGGTTTATCGCTTCTACTGTCTGTGGCATAATTCCGTCGTCTGCCGCAACAACAAGGATGGCAATATCTGTTGCCTGAGCACCTCTTGCTCTCATTGCTGTAGACGCCTCGTGTCCGGGAGTATCAAGGAAAGTAATTTCCCTGTCGTTTATGCTTACCTTGTAAGCACCGATATGCTGAGTAATTCCACCGGCTTCGCCACGGGTTACATTTGTATTTCTGATAGCATCAAGAAGTGAAGTTTTACCGTGGTCAACGTGTCCCATTACGCAGACAACAGGACTTCTTGTCACAAGGTCTTCTTCAGAATCTGCTTCCTCCGTAAAGAGCTTTTCTTCAAGAGTTACAACAACTTCCTTTTCTGCTACAATACCGAGCTCATCAGCTACAAGGTATGCTGTGTCAAAGTCGATAATTTTATTCGCACCGACACTTGCCATATCAAGGCCCATCATAAGAAGCTTCTTTACAACCTCTCCTGTTGTAATTCTGAGTGCCGCCGCAAGGTCGGAAATCATTATCTCCTCGGGAAGCACAACGGGACCTGTGAACTTCTTTACAGGCTCGACGGGAGCTGCATTTTTTGCGCCCTTCTTAAAGTTCTTATCCTTCTTGCCCTTTCCACTGTAAACAATTTCACGGGCAGCCGATTCATTTCTGTTGATTCTTCCTCCTGCGCCCTTCTGATTACTTTTTGAACCTTGCTCTCCCCTTGAGGTTTTCTTATTTCTTGTTTCTTCATCGTAGCCGATTCCACCTGCAAGATTTTCAAACTTTTCATCATACTTTGAAAGGTCTACCTCTCCTGCTCTAAGGTCAACGAGTCTTACAGCTTCGCCGCTTTCGTAGTTTTTCTTTTCGGCATTTTCACTCTTGTACTTACTCTTCGCTCTTCCGTCTTTGTCAAACTCCGGCTTTATGCTGGGCTGACGAACTGACATATTTTCATAGTCATCCTTGTCCATTCCAATTCCACCACGTTGGAAGGAACCCTGACCTTTTCCATTTTGTGATTTTCTGACATTTGAACCATAGGGCTGCGACATTCCACCTCTGTCGATAAAGAAACCACCCTGGTTTCCGTTATTACTGTAACGATTGCCGTTCTGACGATCTGCAAAATTGGCGTTACCGTTTCTGTTATAACCACCGTCATTTCTGAAGCCGTTATTTTGTCTGTCGGCACTCGGTCTATCGTTATAGCTCGGTCTATCATTATAATTTTGTCTGTCGCCGTAGCTCTTTCTTTCGCCAAAATTACCGCCTGTGTTTCTGTCGTTTGATCTTGAAGCATCACGTCTTTCGTAATTTCCACCGGAATTACGATTTTCGAAGCTACCCTTTCTTTCGTTATCAAGAGGCTTCTTTTCGTATGACTTCTTTTCGTATGGCTTCTTTTCAATCACAGGCTTTTCAGGAGCTGCTTCTATCTTTGATACAGAAAACTCCGGCACTTTTTCTTCTGCCTTTTCAGACTTTTCTTCCGGCTGTTCCTGCGCTTTTTCTGCCTTTGCAGTTACCCTCTTTTCGTCTTGTGGCTTTTCTTCTTTCACAGGCTTCTTCTTTTCGCTCATTTCTTCTTTAGCCTTGGAAGTCTTTTCTGCTTTTTCAGCTTTTTCAGCCTTTTCAGCACTTTCTGCCTTATAGGAGAAAAATTCCTCCTCTGTTGCCATACTCTTTTTACTAATAGCATTCAGAACGATACTGAATTCGTTATCATCGAGTCCCATACTGTGAGTCTTGCCTTGAATTCCGTTCTCTGTGAGCAAATCTATAAGGTCCTTATTCTTCAGCTTAAAATCCTTTGCAAGCTGACTTATTTTAATAGTATTTGAACTTGTAGCCATTAACAACACACCTTTCAATTACATTTGTGTAGAATTATTTTCGTCTATTCCAAGAGCTTTATATATTATACTTGCAAAGCCTTTATCTGTTATTGCACACGCTACCACAAAGGCGCTTTTTCCAAGTCTCTTTGCAAGCTCGTCCTTCCCCATACTCAGCCTTATGTACGGAAGATCTCTGTACTTCAAGCTATTGTGAAGCTTTTTACTTGTATTTTCCGACATATCACTTGCCATAACACAAAGTACTGCTTTACCTGCCCTTATGGCTTCCTCGCACATTTCAGCCCCTGTCTCAAGCTTTCCTGCACGTCTTGCAAGGCCAACAGCACCAATGATTTTTTTCTCAACAAGTGACATATCACGGTTTTCTGCAAGGTCCCTATACATTATTCAGCCTCGCTTTCGAGCAGAGTCTGAATCTCGTCATAGATTTCCTCCGGCACACTCTGTTCAAGACTTTTTGAGAGTTTATCAGCTTTCCTTACTTTTTTAAAGCAGGCAAGATTTTTACAGATATAAACTCCTCTGCCATTTTGCTTCCCCGTTTTATCAATCAGAACTGTTCCCTCGGGAGTGCGCACTATTCGCAGCAAATCTTTTTTGGGATACTTCTCTGCACAACCCATACATTTTCTTTCGGGTATTTTTTTTACCATATAAATCTCCAAATAATATTTGAATTATTTTTACACTAAAATTTTTCCACACGTTAAAATCAGAAAATTATTGATTATTCTCCGTCCTCATTATTTTCGCTTTCCTGTGCCATTTTTGAAGCAAGAGCCTGCGCAAAGGCTGCTCCAAAGGAGGTTGCAGCTTCAGTTCTGCCTGCTGCTAAATCTTCAAGTGCTGCCTTTCTTGCGTCAGCTGCACTCTTTATATCTATCTTATAGCCTGTAAGTCTTGCTACAAGTCTTGCGTTCTGACCCTTTTTACCGATTGCAAGAGAAAGCTGGTCTTCGTCAACAAGCACAGTACATGCCTTCTGTCCGTCGTCTGAAAGGTTAACAGACACAACCTGTGCCGGAGCCAAGGCTGCTTTGATAAATTCTTCAGGGTCTTCGCTGTATTTTACAATATCAATCTTTTCGCCTGCAATTTCGTTTGTGATATTATTCTTTCTCATTCCCTTAGAACCGATACAGGAACCGATTGCATCAACATTTTCATCTCTTGAATAAACTGCAATCTTTGTTCTTGAACCTGCTTCTCTGGCAATTGAGTGAATAATTACAGTACCATCCTGAATTTCAGGTACTTCAAGCTCGAAAAGTCTCTTTACAAAACCTGCGTGAGTTCTTGAAAGCACAACTGCAGGGCCTCTACCCTCCGATTCCTTCTTAACCTCAAGAACGTATACCTTAATAAGGTCACCCTCACGAAGTACCTCGTCCGGAATTTGCTCCTTCTTAAAGAGTGTTACAACATTTTTACCGATTTCAAGTGCAACGTCTCCTGTTATCGGGTTTATTCTTGAAACAACAGCAGATACGATTTCTTCCTTCTTACTTTCATATTCCTTTATCATCATTCCTCGTTCTGCTTCCTTGATTGCCTGAACGATAACCTGCTTGGCTGCGTGTGCTGAAATTCTACCGAAATTTTTTGGTTTCATTTCAATCTCGTAAATATCTCCGAGCTTATATCTCTTGCTTTTTTTGTGTGCTTCTTCAAGAGTTATATGCATACTGGGATTAAAACGGAAGCCATATCTTTCCTTCTTTTCCTCCGGCTTTTTGGAAAGAGCCTTATTAAATACAAAACCGTCGTCCTCAGCTTCTTCCCCTTCCTCGACTTCCTCATCTTCAACGTAGTCGCTTTCTGCCTTCATCGCTTCAAGCTCTGCGAGCTTTTCAGCTTCACGTCTTTCGTATTCTTCCTTTGCCTTGCGTTCTTCCTCTTCAATATCGATAACAGTCAGCTGTTGATAAACCTTAAATTCAAACTTCACGTCATCAAGCACTACCTTTATATTTGAGCTTCCTGTTTCCTTACGAACAGCTGCCTGAAGCGCTGCTTCGACCTTTTCCTTCATGTACTCCTTCGGTATACCCTTTTCTCTTTCAAGTGCATCAAGAGCTTTAAAAAATTCCTTATTCATTTTTTTGCGTTTCCTCCAAAATATTTATATTAAATTAAAATTCGACTTTATTTTTGAGTAATGCGACTTTTGAAAGCTCAAGGCATACGCTTTTTTCGTCGCCATCATCAATTGTTATTGTCTTTGCTTCTTCATCATATGAGAGCAAAACACCCTCAAGCTGTTTTCTTCCGTCGTCCTCAAGGGGCGCATAGAGCTTTGCTGTAACTTCACTACCGACATAAGCCTTTATGTGCTCGGGCTTTGTAAGTTCTCTTTCAAGTCCTGCCGAGGAAATTTCAAGGAAATAGCTTTCCTCAATTGGGTCTGCTTCATCAATTATCGGGTTTACTGCATCATTTACCATTTCGCAGTCTTCAAGGCTGACTCCCCCCTCCTTGTCGATGCTGACAATAAGCGAGTAATCTGCACCTTCTTTTACAAATTCAACATCCCAGAGTGTACAGCCGCATTCCTCTACAACATCTTTTATAAGACCTGTGACAAGCTCGGAAATGTTCTTGGTTTTCTTTCCGTTTTTAACATTCTTCTCTTTTGCCATTCGCTCTTTCCTTTCCACAATAAAACGAGAGCGACTACTTTTTAGCCGCCCTCCTCATTACAAATATTTACTATAATATATTATACCACTTATTTTATAAAAATGCAATAGTTTATTTCAAAAAAATGAAATTTTAGCATTTTACACAATTTATATACCGTTTTTCTGTTGAAATAATGAATTTGCTTCAAATTTCGATTTCCATACTGTCATAGCTTATCGTAAAACCTTCTTTTTCAGCAACCTGACACATCTCGTCATAGGTGGCAAGACAGTTATGTGAGAAATGATTTATTACGAATTTTGTGTTTTCGTCAGCACAGCCAAATGAGAGAAGCTTCTCCTTTGTCCAGACATTTGATACAAAATTCATATGGTGTGGAACATCCTTTTCCCTGAGTGCCATAGTACCATCAAGCGACACAAGAGAAAACTTAAAGCCGTTGGTTTTCATAAATTCAAAAACCTCTTCCGGATATCTGCCTGTATCGTGTGCATAAAGGATAGCTTTCCCATCCTTTTCAATAATATAATTCAGAGGTGATGTATTTGCAGCGTGTGATGCAGGAATAGCTGTTATTTTATAATCACCTGTAAGAAAAGTATCGTAGGGCTTTACAAGTTTTGGAATTATTATTTCCTCTTTACTGTTTACACGTTCGCATATTGCAAGTAGCTTTTCGTATGTCGCTTCCCCTGCATAGACATATATCGGGAAGGTTTCTTTTCTGTGCGCAAAGCCCGGGATAAGTTCACAGAGCATTTCTTCATAAAAATGGTCAGGATGTGCATGGGTTATGAGTATTGACTCAATTGCACGCAGTTCAAGCCCCTGATTTATCACATGCATATAAGTATCGGCGGAAATATCGAGAAGTATTTTTCCATCAATACAGCTTTGTGACCGTGTTCTTATATTTTTACCACCAAGCTTCCTTGTTTTTTCACAGGTCTCACAGGAACAAAACGCGCAGGGCACTGCTTCATAAGCCGCTGTTCCATAATATTTAAGTTTCATAATTTCCTCCGGAAACATCTCTGAATTTGTGATTTTAAACCATATTGTTATTATAAATTATATATTATATTGTGTCAATATAAATGGGAGCATATTGAGATTTTACGAAATATTTTACCATATTTAACAGAAAAAAATATACAAAATTTATTTTCAGAAAATTCATCGAAATAATATTTATTTTTTTTACGATATACCTTATAATAACATCAATAAGTACTTATTAAAAACTTTTTTCAGACAAATTCTTTGCATATGAAAAACTTAAAATTCAGGGGTGCTGCTTTGCGGCTGAGATGATTTATTCAAACCCTTTTAACCTGTTCGGATAATACCGGCGTAGGAAGAATTATTTTATATCAATTTTCATAGTGTATAAAATATTTAACCACACCGGAGCTTGGTGTGGTTTTCTTTTTTGGTTTTTAAGATTGCTCATTGTATTGACAAGATTCTGAAAAGCATCATTTCACAAAATATTTGTTCCGTCGTATTACGACGAGATAGGAGATCTTTATGAAAAATCAAAAATTAAAAATTCTGGTTGAAGCTGCGATTATGGTCGCTCTGAGCTTTGTTTTAGGCCTTATCAAATTATGGGAAATGCCCTTTGGCGGTGCTGTAACCCTACTGTCTATGCTGCCGATTTGTATTGTATCACTTCGACACGGTATAAAATGGGGGCTTGGCGCAGCATTCGTTTATTCGGTAACGCAAGCACTCCTGTCGGGTGCTACCGGCTGGGGATTATCGGTTGAAGCTCTTATTCTCTGCTTCCTGCTTGATTATATTATCGCCTTCTCGGTTTTAGGTTTTGCCGGGATATTCAGAAACAATGAAACGAAAGGAAAAGTACTGGGCGTCTTCTTTGTATGCCTTTTGAGATTTATATCTCACTATCTATCAGGCATAATACTGTGGAGAGAAGCAGGACTTGAATATGGTATAGCAAATCCGTATCTTTATTCTCTGCTTTATAACGGTTTTTATATGCTTCCCGAAGCTGTTTTCACCTGTTTCGCAGCTGTCTACACCTTAAAGGCATTAAAGAAATTCAAGATTTAATGTATTTAATTGTAAAAGGAAGTGGCTTTCAGCCACTTCCTTTTTAGTTTTATATTCATTTATTCAACTTCAAGCAGACCGTATCCACCGTCATATCTCTTATAAACGATATTTACACTATCATTCGACTCGCTCTTGAAGATAAAGAAATCGTGCGAGGACAGATTCATCTGAAGAACTGCCTCCTCGGTTGACATTGGAACTGCCTCTATCTTTTTGTTTCTTGATATTGTTATCGGTTCCTCTTTAATATCAAGGAATTCCTCATCTGGTGCTATTTCGAATGCATTTTCACGCAATCTCTTTTCAAGCTTTGTTTTATTCTTGCGAATCTGTCTTTCAATAACTGAAACCACCTTATCAATAGCAGCTATTGCGTCCTGTTCAAAGGCTTCTGCTCTGTATGTCATACTTTTATAAAAAATTGTTACTTCAACATTATCTCTTCCTCTTTTTGAAGAAAAGGTTACATTTGCGCATGTTTCTTCAGGAAAGAACTTGTCGAGCTTTGCAAGCTTCTTTTCAAGACGGTCACGGATTTCCTGCGTTACTTCATACTTCCTGCTAACGATATTAGACTTCATACAAAAGCCTCCTCTTGGTATATTCAGAGGATATCCTCCTCTGTAATTACATTATAACATATATTTTGTTATTTGTAAAGAGTTTTTTGTAAATTTGCTCTAATATTTAAGCGTTTTTTTGTGCAATTTTGTTGTATTTTCCAAAATCGTTGTTTGTTTCGCTTGAATTACACATTTTTTATGTCTTGTGTCATGACAACCAAAGTTAACAGTGCTTGAAAGACCGGCGGATGTGACCGCTACTCTCATTTTACACTCACCGCTTCATCAGGATTCCGGCAGATTATTATAAAAAATAACCTCATTCTGTTTATTGTAGCCATGCTCCCTTGCAAGCTCTTCAATATACTTATCATTTACTTCCGAATTGAATTTACTTTCAAGCTCGTCGAGCTTTAGCTGCTCCTCATAAAGCTTATTTTCCATTTCCTGCTTTTCTTTGAGCAGTTTATTTGTTGAATAGGTAAGCACCACTATTGCAATCGTCAATGCCACGATTACAAATATCACAACTGTTCTTATCCAAAAATTCGGTCTTTTTGTTCTGTTCAAATCGCGGAACCTCCGTAATTTACGTTTTATAAAATCCTTTTCGGGATAAATTTATTTCCCGTCTCAACATATTCTTAGAATTACTTTTTGCTTTTTTTACCTGATATTTACTTAATATTAAGGAGAAAATTCTCTTAAAGCTTGTTACAGCAAAAGACAGAATCACAGCAACAGGCTTTAAGAAAAGCGCAATAATTGATTTTAATACCTTCAGAATGAATCGGATAATCAAAGTTGCAGTTCTTACAAACAAATTGCTGAGCGTCACCTTATATAAAATAAATCCGAAAACTGCCGCAACGATTTCATACCACCTTACATATCCGTAATTTGTAAGAAAAATCGCAAACACAAACACGGTGGTATAAATCAGACTGAATAAAAGGTCGTCAATGATATAAAAAATCAGCTTTTTACCGAAAATTTCGCGTTTTACCTTGAATATATCGTAAATTGTACCGATTACCGCACCGATTATAAAAAGCCACAGAACAACATAGTTCTGATTTGTCGTATAGAAGGTCACAAAAACTCAACTCCTAAAAAGCTTCGAGAAGAAGCCCCCGTTTTGTACCTTCATATCCTCATATGCAAGAGATATGAATTTCCCTTTAATGCTGACCTTACCCTCTTGCACGCAAAGCTCGGTAATTCGTAGTTCCTCGCCCTCTATTGTTGCACGGTCTTCGCAAATTACAAGTATAATCGATGTCTCGTCATAGCTTATTACTTCCTCGACCCCTGTAATTTCGATATAATTCCTGTTTATAATTTTAATATCCGAAGTATTAAAGGCAATTTGCTTACTCTGCATAAAATTCTTCCTTTCAACGAATTAAAATCTTTCCTTTAATTGAATCTTATGAGAGCAAATTATCATTTATTCCAAAATAGCCTCGTACATAGTCTGTGCATCAGATTTGAGGACGTGTTCCTTTACCTCAAGCACACGGAATTTGAGCTTTTTCTCGCCAAAGGTAATTTCTATAATATCTCCTATTTTGACATCATACGATGCCTTGGCAGGTCTTCCGTTGACACTTACATGCTCACTGTCGCATGCGTCATTCGCAACAGTTCTTCGCTTTATGATTCTTGTTACTTTTAAATATTTATCAAGTCGCATACTGTCTCCGATTTAAAGTGATAGAAGCGGGCATAACACCCGCTTCCATAAAAGTGCAAAAAACGCTTTCCCTTTATAACGGGAAATTTCAAAAAGAATAATTATTTCTTTTTGGGCTTATAAGCAGCAACTGCTTCCTTAAGAGCCTTACCAGCTGAGAATGCAGGTCTGTATGTTGCAGGAACCTTAATCTTTGCGCCTGTCTGGGGGTTCTTAGCTTCCTTAGCGTTACGATACTTTGCTGAGAATGTACCAAAGCCAACAAGCTGAATCTTGTCGCCCTTAGCAAGTGTGTCTGACATTGTGCCGAATACTGCGTTTACAGCATTAGCTGCCTGTTCCTTTGTAAGTCCTGCTTTTGCAGCAACAGCTGCTACGAGTTCTGTCTTGTTCATGTTTTTCGTCTCCTTATATTTTTTAATTTATTTGCTATGGACATTATAGCACTAAATTGCAGAAATTTCAAGTGTTTTTTTGGTAATTTTGCAACATTTAACAATTTCTTTAATATTAACCTCACTTTTACCCTAAAATGACGCTTTGTAGCTATATTTTAAAGTTTTTTAGCCTGATTCCAAAGGGTAATTTTTTCCAAATTGTTAAGATTTTCCAAAGAAATTCCTTCTTTTTTTGCTAAATTTTCCGTTTTTTCAAAACGGCTTACAAATTTTTCATTCGCTATATATAGTGCTTCTTCGGCATTTACACCACACATTCTTGATAAATTTGCAACAGCAAAGAGTAAATCCCCTATTTCTTCGGTGAGCATTTCATTGTTATTTTGTTCAATTTCTGTCATTACTTCTGTGTATTCTTCAAGTACTTTCTTTGCTGCCTCTTTTTTATCCGGAAATTCAAAGCCAACCTTTGCAGCCTTTCCGGAAAGCTTTGACGCTCTGACGAGTGCCGGAAGTGCCGACGAGACACCCTTCAGGGAATCGGTTGCGCTTGTCTGTCCCTTTTCCTCTTTCTTTATTGCATCCCAGTTTTTCAGAACCTCCTCTGAGTCTTTCACATTTACATCAGAAAAGATATGAGGATGACGAAGGATCAACTTTTTGCATACTCCGTCTGCTACGTCATTTATATTATATTTTCCTTCGTCCTGTGCAATTTTTGCGTGAAACACAACCTGAAGAAGGACGTCTCCCAGCTCCTCCTTGAGTATTTCGTCATTATTGGTATCTATCCCCTCTACTGCCTCGTAGCATTCTTCAATAAGGTTATTCCTTATAGTTTTATGGTTTTGCTCTCTATCCCAGGGACAACCATTTTCTCCTCGCAAAATCTCCATAATTTCGCACAGATCCGAAAAATTATAGTTTTCCTTTTTCAATAAACTTTCAACCGACATTTATATTTCCTTTCCTATTCTCTGATAGCGTGAATTTTCTCAAGCAGTTTGCATATTTTTCCACCCTTAGGCAGCATCATAATATCCTCTCTTACAAAGGCTTTCATCAAGGACAACGAAACAAGATATATAATTCCCGCTGTCGCAACTGCAAGCACAAGGCAAGAAAGGGCAAGTGTTCTGCCGTCAAAAATAGCAGAAAGAGCATTTTCAGACAAACCATAAACCACAAACGCTCCTATTCCACAAAGGAATGCCGAGACAAAGGGTTTTAAGAAAATCTTTGAAATTTTCGGGAAATAGCCCGTATATTTTACAGTAAAAATTGTGTTCATAAGCAGTATTGTAAAGTGACACATAAGGGTACTAATGGCAGCACCGTTTATTCCGATTTGCGGAATACGGACAAGTACACCTTCAACGGCACACTTGACCAGAATTCCACAGAATGCCGAGACAATCGGCATATATTCTTTATGCCACGCCTGCAGGATTGAGTTTGTAATTGAAATCATTGCAAGGAAGAAAATCGAAACAGAGATTATTGAAAGTGCCGTTTTTGTGGCATCACAGTTTGTTATTTGCGTTCCGTCAATGAGCATTTCGGAAAATAGTGTTTTTATAATTCCTTCCGGCACCGATGCCATACCGATAGCACACGGGAAAGCAATAATTGATGCGACACGAAGTGAGGAATCAATAACGCTCCTTGACTTTTCGGTATCCTTTGATGTATATGCCTCTGCAAGATTTGGTAAAAGGCTTATAGCAAATGGATATATAAAGTTAGGTGGCATATTGAAAAGAGGCACGACAATTGAGGTGTATGCACCAAAGAGTGATATTGCCGTTCCTTCCGAAAGCCCTGCACCCTTAAGTCCTGTCACAATAAGGCTATTGTCAACAAAGCCTGTAAGACCTGTAATACAAGAGCTAACTGCTATCGGAATACATATAACAATAAGCTCACGAAGTATGCTTTTACTGCTTCTGAGTGACTCGCCGTTTGCGTTCTCAAGAGTTGCCTTTTCATTTCTACTCTCACGCAGATGGAAATACAGTGCAAACAAAAGGCTGAATACAACACCTATTGTAACACCGGAAATAGCATATGCTGCCGTTATATGCAATTCCTTTACAGGTAAAAATATAAGTACCGCCGCCATACCTATAAGAAGCTTTGAAAGAGCTTCAATTACCTGTGCGACTGCTGAAAGTGTCATATTCTTTTTACCCTGATAATAACCTCTGTAGGTTGAGGAAATACAGATAAACAAGAGTGTCGGAGCTATTGCATACATACAGTAGGCAGCATCGGGAATTTCAATTGATGCAGCATACGATTTTGTGCATATCAGCATAACCGACATCGCTACAAAACCAACTGCTGTAAACAGTCCAAGTGCTACACGCAGAATTTTCTTACTTTCCCGAATATTTCCCGTAGCCTGTGAGCTTGCGACCATTCTTGAAATCGCTACAGGTATGCCGGCAGTTGAAACAAGATATATTGTAACATAAAAATTGTACGCAGCATTGAAGTACGCCATTCCGTCTCCAAGCATATTGTACATCGGTATGCGAAAAATCGCACCTATTATTTTTACAATTATATTTGAAAGAAGCAGAATCAGTGCACCAAGCAATAAATTCTGACCTTTTTTAGTTGTATTCAAGTCGTTACCTCCAAACTGAAGTTTTAGAAATGTTCGTTATAAAATTTTATGACAGCAATACGGTCAAATCCACAGTTTTGTTTTGACAAATATTCATAAGGGTATTTCTGCTCAAAAAGTCGCTCTATTTTTCGTCTATCCGGCGAAACAAGCTTTGTCACAGCTCCCGCACCTGCAGAAAACACGCTGTGAAGCTCCTCCATCATAATGATATTATAAAGTCCCTCTTTGCCGGGTTTTGAATACCCCGTATTTTCAAGATTTCCAACGGTATTCTTTTGCCGGTAAATATAATAAGGGATATAATTTTCGCATCCGAGTTTTTCCTGCGAATAGTCAAGCATCCTTCGCACTCTCATACTGTCTGATAATAAATCGTATGCTTTATCTACATGAAGAACTGATGATTTTTTCAGAGTCAACGAATGTACTGTTATATTTTCGACATTCTGTGCTATTACCCTGTCAAGACTTTCGCAAAAGCTCTCTACACTCTCTCCGGGAAGTCCTGCAATAAGGTCGGTATTTATACAGTCAAAGCCTATATTTTTAGCAATATCAAGCTTTTCGAGGTAGTCCTCAAAGGTATGTTGTCTTCCGACACTCTTCAGAACCTCGTTGTTTGCACTCTGGGTATTTATACTGATTCTTCCGACACCGAAATCTTTAAGTGTTTTAAGTTTTCCCTCTGTTACGGTATCAGGTCTGCCTGCTTCATAAGTGAATTCGTGAAGTCTTGTTAAATCAAAATTACCTTGAACAGTTGACAGAAGTTTCTTAATTTGTTCATCACTCAAAATTGACGGAGTACCACCACCGACATAAACCGAATAAAGAGAAAGTCCCAACTCTCTTGTAATATTTCCGATATTTTGAATATCTGCACAAAGCCTTTCAAGGTAATCAGGTATCATCGAAAGAAGCCTCTGCGTAGAATATGAGACAAAAGAACAATACGAGCATCTTGTCGGACAAAACGGAACTGAAATATAAAGGCTGAAACTTTTAGGATCAAGACTATGCAGAATTTCCCTCTCCTGACGAGCAATATCTATAAGAATATCTGCTTTTTTCGGCTCAATTAAATAAACCGATGTGAATATCTCACGAATCCTCTGCGCATCAAAGCCACGCTCAAAATATGAAAGAGCAAGCTTTGCAGGACGTATGCCTGTAATTATTCCAAAGGGTGAAGTGTAGCCGTATATATTCTCTGCGCAAACGCAAAATGCCCTACCGACAACTGCCTTAGCAATATTTATTCCATTCGGATATTTTTCTTTATCCTTTTCAAGCTCGGTTACTGTATATTCCTTTCCCATATCCGAGAGGGTGACACTTACACAAATTCCATTCTCGTCACTTTGGGCTTTTACATATAGATGCGAGCTTGAAGTGTCGTTTTTTCCAAAGACCTCACACGGGCAATAAAGCAACACAAGTGTCTGAAGATAAAACTCGGATAGTTCCGGAATATTTGTTTCAAGATGTATTTTCAAGCTTCTTTCCTCTTTAATTAAGTATGTATTACCGATGAAAAAAATGCCAGCGGCAATATGCTTTACTTCTTATTTCTTTTTAAGGTCTGCAGAGTCAATAATCAGAGTAATCGGACCGTTATTTTCAATTCTTACCTTCATATGCTCACCGAACACACCCGTTTCAACACGAAGATTGTGGAGTTTTCTCATTCTGTCTACAAACTTTTCGTACAACTCATTTGCAACATCGGGGGCTGCAGCACCAAAAAATTCAGGTCTGTTACCGTGTGAACAGTTACCGCAAAGAGTAAAGTTTGAGACCACCATAACAGCAGTATCAACTCCTCTTTCCGAGAGCTGTGCAAGCGATAAATTCATTTTATCGTTTTCGTCTGTAAATATACGAAGCTTTGCTATTTTATCACAGAGGACTTCCATATCCTTTTCGGTATCCCCCTGTGCTACTCCCAAAAGCACAAGGAAGCCTACTCCAATTGAGGAATATTCCTTATCCTCTATTATCATCTGAGAGTAATTTACTCTCTGAACTACTGCTTTCATTTTTAATTCCTTTCAATATTATGAAAAACCTCTTTGAACATCTATAATGTCAGGTATCTTTTTAATTTTTTGCACTATTACATTGATATGCTCTGTGCTTTTTGTAGTAACTGTAATATTTATTACAAGATTATCCTTTCCCGAAAGTCTTGTATTCAGGGCATGAACAGGAACACGAAGCTCTGTAAACATTTCTGTTATATTGCTTATTACCTTAAGCGAATTGTTGGCATAAATTGTAAGAAGCGCCTCAAAGCCTTTATTTTTATCGGAGTTTTCAACGGCACTTCTTGCCCACCGTACACTTATCCATCTGTCCTTTTCACTTTCCTTATCAATTCCTGCAATTGCGTTAGGACAATCATACTTGTGAACAGACACACCAAAGCCACGTGTTACAAAGCCGATAATCTTATCTCCGGGAAGAGGATTACAACACTTTGCAAATCTTACCTGACAGTTATCTATGCTTTCAACAATAACACTTTGTGAAGCCCCCAGTGCCTTTTCCCTTTGCCTGTTTTTCTCAGCAATTCTGATTCTTTCAAGATTCTGTGCCTCGATATTCTTTTGTTGTGCTTCAGATATTTCAACTTTTACTATTCTGTCAAATTCGTCCTTGAGTTTTCCCTCATGCTTTGAAACAGACATTCCACCATAACCGATATTGTTATAAAAATCGTCGGTTGCAGCAAGTCCTATTCTCTTTGCAACATTCGCTACTATCTCGTTTCTTTGCTGTTCGGTATAACTTCTTCCGAAACGCTTTAAGAGTCTGTCGACCTCATTCTTTCCTTCAATGATATTTTCATCACGTTTTTCTTTCTTGAACCATTGACGGATTTTGTTTTTCGCTTCTGCCGTTTTTACTATCTTCAACCAGTCTCTACTCGGTCCTTTTGAAGCGGAGGAAGTAATAACGTCGACAATCTGTCCCGTTTCAAGCACTGTATCGATCGGTACAATCATACCGTTGATTTTTGCTCCTATCATTGAGTTGCCGACAGCAGAATGAATGTTATACGCAAAGTCTATCGGGGTTGCTCCGTTCGGTAATGTGACAACGTCGCCTTTAGGAGTAAATACAAAGGTTTCATCCTCGAAAATATCGATTTTAAGCGGACGCAAAAATTCATCTGCGTCTCCCGTATCGTCGCTGTTTTCAAGAATTGTTCTTATCCAGTGCAGCTTCTGGGATATATTTTCCTTGTCACTTGCGCCGGACTTGTATTTCCAATGTGCTGCGATACCATATTCGGCAATCTCGTGCATTTCACGGGTTCTTATCTGTACCTCGAAGGGAATTCCATGCTTTCCCATTACGGTTGTATGAAGTGAACGGTACATATTCGGCTTCGGGTTTGAAATATAGTCCTTGAAACGACCGGGGATAAGTCTGAAGTTTTCGTGAATAATTCCAAGTGCAGTATAGCAGTCGAGCTCGGTATCAACAATCAGTCTCATCGCATAAAAGTCATAAATCTGGTCAAAGCTCTTATTCTGGTTATACATTTTTTTGTATATGGAATAAATAGACTTTACTCGTCCTGACATTTCGAAATGTATATGATTTTCACCGAGGTGCTCTATAACCTGCATCTGGGCATTCTCAAGAAAATTCTTATTTTCTCCATATCTTTGTTCAATATAGTTACTAACCTCGTTGTAGCCTATCGGGTCAAGATACTGAAGTGACAGATTTTCAAGTTCCGCCTTGAATTTACGCACACCGAGTCTATGGGCTAAAGGTGCATACACGTGCATTGTTTCAAGGGCAATCATTCTCTGCCTTTCCTCGCTTTTAGCCGAAAGTGTGCGCATGTTATGAACTCTGTCACAAAGCTTTATAAATATAACACGGATATCCTTTGACATTGCAAGGAACATTTTACGCAGATTTTCAATACTCTCGTCCTCTTTTTCCTCAAAATGGATATCGGTAAGCTTTGTAAGGCCCTCAACAAGCTCAAGCACGTCAGAACCGAATTTTTTTCTTATATATTCTGCATCGACCTTATCCTTACAATCCTCGAGGGTATCGTGAAGGAGTGCTGCACAAACCGAGTCGGTATCCATACCGAGCTTTGCTACAAGGAGGGCTACCGACACCGGATGACATATATACGGTTCGCCGGATTTACGCAGCTGTCCCTCGTGTAAAAGCTCTGCATATTCGTAGGCATTTGCTATCTTTTCAAAGTCATAGTTCTTATTTGTATCACTTATGCCTTTTTTTAGTTGTTCAAAATAGTCTACCATAGTACCACCATCTATAAAATTATCAGAGTCCCCGTACCTTTTTCAAGGTTTCGGAGCGTTCCAAATCTACTTTACCACTCATTTTATTGAGTTTGATTTTCATTACGGAATTACCGTTTTTAATAAGCTCGCAAAGTCCCATTTCAGCAAATATATCGATTATTATCGCAAAAATCGGAAATTCCAATTCATATTTTATCTTAGAAGAAATAAGATTTACAAGGGCATATCCGTTTATATAATCGCAAAGCAATTCTTCATTATTGTTAAGGAAAGTATATACTGCACGACACAACCCTATACTCGGTGCAAGCTCGGGATGCTCACCACCAAGAAGCTTTATATAGAATTCCTCCTGAAAGGCATTTCTTCTTGCATCATCTCTGCACAGTCTTATATCCTTTATAAGAAGCTGTGGGCTTCGAATTCCTCGAAATTCGTTAATTTCAAGATTAAATGCAATATCAATAAGGCCTGATTTCGGAACAATAAAGTTATCGGGACAAAATCCAAAATAGAGTCCTTCAAAATTTACTCCGTCTTTATTCAAAATAACTTTCGTATGCTTATTCTGACCGAGAGAAATTACATCCATTACCCTGACATCACGCATATACAGAAGTGGCACAGGATTACCCTTACCATATGGCTCGAGGCTCTCGATTTCTTCGCACAATTCAAGTGTTATTTCGTCACCCTTTATTTCGGCATCAATTTCAATGCTGCCGCTTTGCATTTCCTGAGTAATTCTGTCTCTTGCAAAATTGTTTATTCTCTCTTTAAATTCAGCAATATTTACACTTTCGATTGTAAGTCCTGCGGCAAGCTCGTGGCCACCACTTTTTACGAGAATATCACGCATTTCGTATATTGCTTCGTTTATATTAAAGCCGGGAATACTTCTGGCAGACCCTTTACCTATCCCGTCCTCAAGACAAATAAGAATACTCGGAAGTCCATACTTTTCTGTGATTTTTGAAGCAACAATACCTACAACACCATGATGCCAGTTTTCTCCTGAAACGACAATAACTTTATCATTTTCAAAATCGTGCTGCTGTGATATTTTAGCAAGCGCTTCGTTATATATTCTGTTTTCTATATATTGACGCTCTCTGTTCTTACTGCATAATTCGTCTGCAGTTTTCAGACAATCAAAATAGTTGTCGCAGATTAAAAGCTCAACTGCTTTTTCTGCTTCACCAATTCTTCCTGCAGCATTAAGACGGGGGGCAACGGTAAATCCAATAGTTGATGTTTTAATTTTCCGATCCCCACTTTTATTTTTCTCAAAAGAAGCCTCGTCAAGTAATGCCATAACGCCTGCACTTGAGCCTTCGGAAAACATTTTGAGTCCTCTTGCGACAATCTGACGGTTTTCGTCAACAAGTGGCATTACATCAGAAATTGTCCCAAGCGAAACCAAATCTATGTATCTGTTATAAAAGTCGTCTGAAAGATCATCCCCCTCAAGGGCGCAAATAAGCTTAAATACTACTCCAACTCCTGCAAGATTTACAAAGGGGTACTCGTTATCCGGTCTTTGTGGGTTTACAACTGCACAACACTTTGGTAATTCACCTCTGCACTCGTGATGGTCTGTAACAACCACATCTATTCCAAGTTCACCTGCATATTCGATTTCGTCATTTGCACAAATACCGTTATCAACTGTAATAATAAGCTGCACGCCCTGTTCGGAAAGCTTTTTGACAGCATCTATATTCATTCCATACCCTTGCGTCAGACGTTTCGGAATATAATATGTAACATCTGCCATTTTAGAGTGCAAATATCTGTAAAGAGTTGCAATTGAAGTTATGCCATCGACATCATAGTCGCCGTAGATACAGATTTTTTCGTTATTCTTTATAGCTGCCCTGATTCTGTTTACTGCCTTATCCATATCACACAGAAGATACGGATTATAAAGATAAAGCGCTTCTGTATTCATAAACCATCTGGCGCTAACCGCATCTTTAATCCCTCTACGGACAAGTGCCATTGCAAGAACCTCGGATATTTTAAGTTCCGAACAAAGCTTTTCTATGACCGAAAAGTCATATTCAGGCAGTATCCACTTTTTATTGCTACAAAACAAATTCATTTCTTTATTTCTCCCATTAGTTATCCCCGTATGTGTTCAATATTTCGCTTATATTGACATTCACTTTTTTTGAAAGATATTTATCCAGACCGAAGAACAATCCGAAAAATGAAGCGATAAAGAAACTTACAGAAATTATATACGGCAAGCTATCACTTGCACTTAAAAGATTTATTGTAAAATACGATAAAAAGCCAATTACAATCGGAAGTATAAAAACACAAAAAGCAACCCCGAGTGATAAAATCGAAGAAGTCGTAAGGCGAACAGTATCTCCTGCTTTTGCATTACACAGATTGTTTGCACGAAGAATTGATTTTTCACTTTTTCCACAACCCGTAAGTACGCCTGCAGCACAAGAATTCTTGCTGTGGCACGAACTGCAGGCTGAATTTCTAACAACCTCAACTACTGCAATTTTTTCCTCTGTCGAAATTACTTTTCCTGTTTGTTCCATATTATCTCCATTTTTTGCACCAAGGCAAAATCAGTTATTCTTATTTAAAAAGCTGAGTGCGCAGCGTATCCCGTCAACAGCAGCACTTGTTATTCCTCCGGCATAACCTGCACCCTCACCACAGGTATAGATACAATCAAAGCCGACAGCATTTCTTTCTTCGTTTCTCGGAAGCTTTACGGGAGATGAGGTTCTCGTTTCGGGAGCCGTCAAAACTGCAGCATTCGACGAAAAACCTTTGATTTTGTTTTCAAAGTTACAAAGTCCGAATTTTAGTGTTTCCGAAACAAATGACGGAAAAATATCAGCTATTGGTTTGACTTCTGTTTTTCCGGTATATGACGGCAACACATTTGTAGGATTACTGCTTCCTTTACCTAAAAAGCCACCTACTGTCTGAATAGGAGCAGCGCCACAATTACCTGCTATTTTATATGCATCCCGTTCGATTTTTTCCTGAAATTCTATCGCACCAAAGGGCGTGTTTCCAAAGTCCTCCGGCATTACTGAAACTGCAATTGCACAGTTAGCATTTTTGCCGTCTCTTTCACTATAGCTCATACCGTTTGTAACTATCTGTCCATTTTCACTGGCAGATGCAACAACAGTCCCTCCCGGACACATACAAAATGTATATACAGCACGGCTTCCACAATGTGCCGAGAGGGCATATTCACCTTTCGGAAGTGCAATGTGCCCTGCAAAATCGCCATAAAGTGATTTATCAATTTCTGACTGCAGATGCTCTATTCTGAGACCTACCGAAAACGCCTTGGCAGAAATTTCAACTCCTTTTTGAGAAAGCATCCTGAAGGTATTTCTTGCACTGTGGCCGATAGCTAAAAAGAGAGCATTTGTACTGATTGATGTCATCTCACCGTTTATTCCGATTTTAACTCTGCGTCTGTCAGAAGAAAACTCAAGGCTTGTAAGCTCGGACATAAAATGAACCTGCCCACCGAGAGCTATTATTTCCTGTCTTATACTTTTTACGATACTGCGAAGCCTGTCAGTGCCGATATGGGGCTTTGCATTTACAAGTATATCAGGAGCAGCACCGTGTTTTACAAAGGTTTCAAGTACAAAGCTGCACAGAGGGTCATTTATTCGTGTAAGCAGCTTTCCGTCAGAAAATGTCCCTGCACCGCCTTCTCCGAATTGCACGTTGGATTTTTCAGACAGAATCCCCTCATTCCAATACCTTTCAACATCACGTACTCTGCCTTCAACATCTGCACCACGTTCAAGTACAATAGGTCTTGCACCTGCTCTTGCAAGAATCAAAGCTATAAAAATCCCACACGGGCCAAAGCCACACACCACAGGACGTTCTGTTGCGTAAAAATCGGGTATTACAAGCTCTTCTTCATTTGAAATTGTTATATTTTCTTTTTTGCATATATCACAAAGCTTCTCGTATTCTATACAGTTTGCGGCACTCCCCCCATCAAAGGAAAAGGCAATCGAATATACAAAGAAAATTTTTGTTCTGTCTCTCGCATCTACCGATTTCTTCACTACAGAAAATTGTGGCTTTCCACAATTTCTGAAAAATGCCGACTTCTGTAGAAGCTTAGCTGATTTTTCAAAGGCTTTATCGTCATATCCGTCGCAAGTATTCATTTGCAGAGCAACTTTGATATTATGAAGTATAAATTTTCTTATCATTTTTATCACATTCTTTTATGTTTTTTACTTCTTTGTAAGAACAACCTTACAGTAATAATCGCCCTTCAGATTTACGTCATCAATATCGGGATAAACCACCTTTAATTTCACATCATATGTTCCCGCTTTACTGAAGGCTGACATATCTGCTATTGCGTAGATATTTTCCCCCGTAAGCTTAGGTGCTGATGTAAAACTTGCACTAAAGAGGAAGGTTTTACTTTCTTCGCCTATACTTGCACTGAATTCATCATCAAGGTTTATAAGCACAATATTAGAAGTGGAAACCTCGATATTATTTGCCGTATGCGGCACAATTGTAACTATTACATTTTCGTTGCTGTCAACAAGCTCAACTCCGGGAGGTACTACAAGCTCTGCTGCAAACGATGTATTTCCTGAAAATATTGATGGATCGATATTCTCTGTATAGATTGCATTTATTTCGTCTACAATATCGGCGTTTCCACGGATTTTTACGCTTCCGTAAGAAAGAGAAACGTCATAGCCGAGTATATCGGCATCGTTATCTTCGAAAGAAACTTCTATCGGAACTGTCTTATATTTATTTACGTTTATGAAAACTTCAATCTCGGTCTTTGAGCATTTTACATATGCGCTGGAATACTTTTCACCCGAATTATCTACAAGATATATTTGTCCTTTGTATTTTGTAGAAGAATTGAGGAATCCGTCAAGCTTTATGTCAAGTGCAGCATGAGAAATTTTAGCAATTTCTTCTTCAGGACCTGTTATTCTGATATTTTTAAATTCCGGCACAAGCTCAATTTCGGTATTGAGGTCGGTTGTTCCTCCGGATTTAATTGAAGGCTCAACAGGTATTTCTTTCTGCGCTGCTTTATCTACATAAACAACAATTGTTCCGGGAACAACCTTTGCGCTGCAGTTTCCCGGCACTTCAACCTTAAGCGGAAGTGTATATTTTTCGGGAGAATATATTTCCGAGAGATTTGCACTTACTATAATATCACTTTTATCAATACTGTTAACTTCGTTTCGCTTACCTGTTACAATAACATCAACCTTTGCATTACTGCCTGAAATAAGAGTATATCCTTGCTTTTCAAGTGAAGCAATGTCGCTGTACACAACATCAAGATTATAAAACTCTTTTTCATAGGTCGGACTTTGCCCTGCAGACACATAAAACCAGACAACCATCGCAGCAAGTACACATACGATTTTTGCGAGGAAGCTTGCACTGCCACGAGTATTATTTTGCCTTTGCTTTTCCTGTACAGATTCTTCTTTTGTTATTTCCTGTTCGGAATATTTAAAAAATCGCATATTCTCCCCCCTTCAATTATTTTCTGAGTTTTTCTTGTTTTTCTTTCTTGCTTTTTCTGTTTTGTCCTTTTTTGCTATCGGCAAAATTTTCTCGATTGTCTTGTGAACATTACTTTCCTTCTCTTTATCGACCTCACCTATCATCAGCTCCTCAAGTTTTGATATAAGGTCGCCCTTTGAAAGACCACGTATTAGCTTACCGTCAACTGCAATAGATACAATTCCTGTTTCCTCTGACACAACAACTACTACAGCATCCGAATTTTCGCTCATCCCGATTGCAGCTCTGTGGCGTGTCCCGAGAGTCTTGATAATTGCTTCATTCTGTGACAAGGGCAAGAAACAACCGGCAGCATATACTCTGCAGTCACGAATTATCATAGCTCCGTCGTGAAGCGGTGATTTATTGAAGAATATATTTCTGATAAGGTAAGAACTTGGCTGCGCATTTACAACAGTACCACTCTTTATTACATCACCAAGCTTTGTTCCTCTCTCCAGCACAATCAATGCTCCTGTTTTTTCGCTTGACAGGTCAACTACTGCATCTGCAATAACGCCAATACATCCCGACATCTGTGTTATGAGTGCAGAATCACGTCTTCCCGTTATGCTTTTAAGCGGTTCTCCACCGACCTTTTCAAGAAAGGTACGAAGCTCTGCCTGGAACAAAATTATAATACCTATAATTCCAACCTGAACAATATTACTGATGATAAAATTCAGAGCATACATTTCCAAAATACCACTGAACATCATAATTATCAGAATAAAGACAATACCTATTGCAAGCTTTCCTGCTCGTCTGTCTCTTACAAACTTATACACATAGTAAAACAGAACCGAGACAATAACGATATCAACAACGTCAAAAAATCTCATTGATGCTATCTGGTTTATCACATATTCAAAAAAATTCATGATGCCCTGCATAATTTCACACCCCTTATATTTTTTCTGTAAATTATTTCAATTTAATTATATCATAAAATAGTATAAAAATAAAGAATAATTTATAAACTATTGCAAATTTATCGTTATTTTTTATTGAAATTCTAAAATTTTATTATATAAAAATCAAAATCGGCACTAAGTTCAAGTACCGATTTTATAAATATTATTTTTTTGCATTTATCTCGTCTTATATGAGTAATTTTTAGAGTTGGAATGTACCGACATTACCAGCGCCAGTGCGAAATACGCACTCAGGAGTGACGAAGTTCCGTAGCTCACAAGAGGAAGGGTAATTCCGATCGTAGGAGTGAGTCCCACTGCCATACCAATGTTTACGATAAACTGGAAAATGAAAAGCCCAGCTACCCCTGCACAGATATATGTGCCGACAGAATCTTTTGCTTTTCCTGCTATTGATATGATTTTCAAAGTCAAAAACGCATAACACAATATAAAAATGACACAACCAACAAAACCAAATTCCTGTCCGATAACAGCGAAAATCATATCGGTATGCTTTGCAAAAAGCGCACCCTTTCTTTGAATTGTTGCTCCTTGCATATATCCTTGACCTAAAAAGCCTCCGGAAGCTATTGCATTTCTGCTCTGAATTACCTGATGTCCTACATCCAGTGGGTCAAGATCCGGATTGAAGCCGATAAGTATACGTTTGCGTCTGAAGTCACCAAGATTCTCCCATATTATCGGGAAGGAGATAACTGCAACAGCTACACTAGCAAGTATATATTTATATTCAATTTTTGCAACAAAAAGCATAGTTACAAAAATTGCCACAAATACAAGCAGATTTCCGACGTCACTCTGCAGCGCCACAAGCCCGATAATAACAAGGGCGTGAACGCATACTGTGAGAAGCCCTTTGATTTTATTGATACTGTCACGCAAAATTTCAAGATGCGAGGCTAAAGAAACAATAAACAAAACCTTTGAAATTTCTGCCGGCTGAATGTTAGTAATTCCGAAAAAGCTCACCCAGTTTCTGTTTGTCGAACCTGTTACACTTATGCCGAAAATTGCAGTATATATCAGAATTACTACATTAAGAATAAAAATAAGCTTTGTTCGTTTGGTAATTTCCGTGTAATCGATAAACGGAAGAACAACAACTGCAAAAATGCCCATTAAAAAGCCTGCAATTTGCAGAAAGTCATATCTTCTGTGTGAAGCCTCTGTAAGAGTTGCGCTATGTACAGCAATTATACCGAATATTCCAATCAGAGCAACAAGACACAAAAACACTATATCAAGTTTTTTTATATGTGCGACAATTTCCTTTTTTATTTCGGAATAAAGTCTCTCAATACCACTTTTCGGTGCATTTACGGGTACAGGAGCAGGCGCAAGCGTCAAGGTTCTGCGAGCCTTCAGCCTTTTACTGCGCAGCATTTGCTTATGGGTGGAGACACTAACAATACCGAGATTTGAATAAAGCTCCTTATTCTTTTCATTCGATTCGAGTGGTGACATTACTCTGTCGCTTTTTCTGCCACTTTCGGTAATTCCTGTTTTCCTTCTTCGTCTTACCTTTTTTTCGGTAAATTTTGCCCGAAGCTCGTGACCTTCGTTTGAGGAATCCGTACTTTTAATTTTTACATATTTAATTGAGCCCTTCAAATTCTCACCACCTTTTTTGCCCTTTCTGTTATTATACAACATTTTTCTCTAAAAGTAAATAGAGAATTTTCTGTTATATGTAAAAATTATCTGTAAAAGATATACTTTATATTTACAAAATATTCCGGAATAGGTAATTTCTTTGATTTATAATGTTATATATACAGGCACTAATAACAGAAGGAGATAAAAATGTACGAAGAAGAAAAAAAATCAATAGTCGGCAGATTGTTTACATATTTGATATTCGCTCTCGGTATTTTTGTTATCAGCTGTTTTATTTTTCGGTCATATCGAATGCGCGATATTCCACTTTGTGATGACATACTTTTCAACGAAAGCACCTATGAGGCTTATAATTCTGACAAGGATAACTTCAAGGTTTACACATACGGACTTCGTAAGCGATTTGAAAGTGTACAGGCAAATCAGCTTTTGCAGTTAAAATATATGTATTACATTCCCGATGCCTCTCAAATGCAGGTAACTGTAAAGTATAACACAAGCTATGCTCCTGTTGCAACAAAAGAACAGCTTCCGTTAAAGCTTGTTTTAAAAGACGAAAAGAGCAACACATATGATAATTTCTTTTACGAATTTGGCGACAAATACGGTTACGGATATATAAGAATATGCTACGAGAATGTTGTCTTTACCGATGAGAGTGAATATACCTTATTTGTTTACGGTGATATTGAAGGTGAGGAAAAGCTGCTCGGCAAATTTGTAATGCAGGATTCACATTCTGCAAGAAGTGAAATAAAATTAGACAAGAAAACGGCACCTAATCTTTTTGAATAATATAAAAAAAGTAGCTTTGATAAAACAAGGCTACTTTTTTATTTATCAGATTATTTCAACCAAACAGTTTTTCCACCTTTTTGAGCTTTTCGACGATATTTATGTGTTGCGGACAGCTCTCCTCACACTTTCTACATTCGATACAGTCCTGTAGCTTACCACACTTTTCGGAAAGCTCTAAATATTCTGTTTTGATACTCGAAAACACTTCGGGTCTTGAGGTCACTCCTCTGTTGTATATTTCAAAATAGTCGGGAATAGCAATATTTCCCGGGCATCCGTCAACACAATATCTGCAGGAGGTACAAGGAATGGTTCTTGACGCTCTTATTATATCGGCAACTTTAAAGCAGACTTTCTTTTCATTTTCAGTCAGGGGCACAAAGTTTTCCATATATGATGTATTGTCATTTATTTGTTCTATATTACTCATACCACTAAGCACCATAAACACCCCCGGAAGACTTGCTGCAAATCTTATTGCCCAGGATGCTGCAGACATATCGGGATTAAGGTTATAAAAGAGCTTTTCTGCACTTTCCGGTACTTTTGCCAATGCTCCACCCTTGACGGGCTCCATAACAATTATTTCTTTTCCGTGCGTTCTTGCAACCTCATAGCAAGCACGAGATTGTACCTTTGGATTTTCCCAGTCAAGATAGTTTATCTGAAGCTGAACAAACTCAAATTCCGGATGCTCACAAAGAATTTTATCAAGCACTTCCGGTTTATCGTGGAAGGAAAAGCCAAGTCTTTTGATTACACCCTCTTTTTTCTTCTGAAGTGCATATTCAATTGCTCCGAACTCAGTCGCAACCTTATATAAGTCGGTTGTCAGACAATGCATCAGATAATAATCAAAATATCCGGCACCCGTTTTCTCAAGTTGCTCGTTAAAAATCCTGTCAACATCTTCCTTGCATTTTAAAAACGCTATCGGCATTTTTGTCGCCAGTATAAATTTTTCTCGTGGATATCTGTCAACAAGTGCCTTCTTTAACATTGATTCACTTTGTTTGTCATGATAAAAGTATGCTGTGTCAAAATATGTAAACCCTTTTTCAAGGTATTTATCAACCATTGTATTAACCTGCTCAACATCAAAGCTTGCTTGATTTTCCTTATCAAGCAGTGGTAATCTCATAAAACCAAAACCTAATTTTTTCAAGACTTTTCTCCTTTTATAAATACTATTTTAAAACCTTTTTACACCAAGTTTTCTTGCCACATTCCGGGCATTTAAGATGTCTTGTTGTCCCGATATGCATAGCGTAAAGCACCTGTTTATATGTAGGAACAAACTTATGGTCGCATTCCTTACACTTATAATAACCGGCATCAACCTCGAATTTTAAGGTAATAAAGCAGGAAATCAGGAGCAACACAACAGATGCTAAAATAACAGCCAATTGTACGGGACCTTCCGGCAAAAGTGTGGCGGTAAGGATTGTTACAAACAAAAATGCAACAAGGCTTATTGCCATTATTGTCCACATTGCAAGCATAAGGCGTTTATTATGTTCTTCTTCTTTTCTTGCCATTTCTTCGAGTAATTCCTGAATCTTTTTTTCGTTATCCATTACTAATCCTCCTATCAGAATTCAAGCAACGTTGTTTCAAATGAATTACAACCTACATTATTAATCATAACATAAAACCTTAAAAAAATCAATAGCAGATGTTGGGGTTAAAAAAATACGAAAAGTAAATATGTAAATTTTGTAAATACATATTCCCGTTTTCGACATATTTTTACTGAAATATTGAAAATCCCCCCTCGGTATGATATAATCATAGTTGCGACACAATCGAATATTTTTTTACCGTTATGGGAAAATACTTAGGCAAAAGGTGTTTTCTCTGGTTACTCATACCATAACGGTGGAGATTGTGTCGCAACAATGAGGGATTACACTTTTTCGGTGCGTTCTCTTGTTGTGGGGGCGCACTTTTTTATTGCAAAATGTAATCCATAATACGTATTGTAATTTTCGCGAAATTTACAAGGGGTGTTTTGAAAATATAACGCAGGGGGGATTTAATATGGATGATTTAAAATGACACAGATGAATCCATGTAATTTGTTTTGGCACTAATTATCGCATTTACCACAATAAAAGCAGAGATAATCAAAATATTATAATTTATAAGGAGTAATATTATGGAAACTAAAGAAGTTATTAAAAAGGAATATGATGCTAATGTCGTTTTTTTGGATAATGAAAAATCGTGCACAAGGTTATTTGATAAAAGGAAAAAAATTATTACAGGTATACTGATATTCACTATGTTATTATCAATATTTGCTGCTCCGTTTGCCGTAGATAAACTACACATCATTGATGAAGCAGAAAAAACACTTGACAGTAAAAAAGATACTGTTGTTACTGTAACTGCCACAACTGCAGCAATTTCGGCAGTAGTTGCTGTTATGCCGGGGGATTCTACAACTCCAATAGCAAATCAAATTGCAGAACTTGACATTTTCTTCATTATAAGTCTTATAGGGATTTACTTATTAAAAATATTACTTGCTGTATCAACGTCATTATCGTTTAAAATATTGTTTCCTGTTGCTTGTCTGCTATTTCTATCATATATTCTGTCAAATAACAATTATTTTAAAAAACTAGCGATTAAGATACTTATCTTTGGTTTAGTTGTTTTTTTAACTGTACCAATAAGTGTAGGAACTATGAATGTTGTCGATACAACATTAAAAACTCAAGATAAAATTGAAGCGATTACTGTTGAAGACAACGCAGACAATTCCACTGAAAAGAAAAACGAAGATGGGAATTGGTTGACTAATGTTTGGAATGATGTAACTGACAAGGTTAAAGATGTTGCTGATAATGTTGTAAATGTAACTAAGGAAATGTACCAGACAGCAAAGGATAAATTCAGCGAATTGGTTGATATAGTTGCTTCACTAATAATTACATGTTGTATAATTCCCTTGTTAATTATAGTTTTCTTGGCTTGGATTTTAAAAATGTTGTTTGGAATAAACATTTCAACTAAAAATGTGTACAATAAGCTTCATAATAAAATGTCAAAAGCATTTATTAAAAGAACAAAAGAGGATAATTCAGAAATTTAATAATCAAATTAAAAACATAGGAATTGTATATCATTGCACAGGCGAACTTTTAGGAATTGGCATAATAGTGATTTAATAATTTTACTGTTTATGCCAAATCCGTATTAAACATAAATTGATTTTTACATAAAATAGTAAATAAACAAAGAGGATTTAAGCCTAAAATGAGACTTAAATCCTCTCTTAATTTAAAAAATTAAAAAAGACACCAATCAGGTGTCTTTAATGGAGCTGATGAACGGAGTTGAACCGGCGACCTCATCCTTACCAAGGATGCGCTCTACCTACTGAGCTACATCAGCAAATAGATATAAAAATGGCGATTCGGATGGGACTCGAACCCACGACCTCTAGCGTGACAGGCTAGCGTTCTAACCAACTGAACTACCGAACCGCATGGACCCTTTCGGGTGGTGGGAGCTATAGGGATCGAACCTATGACCTCCTGCTTGTAAGGCAGATGCTCTCCCAGCTGAGCTAAGCTCCCATATATTTCTTCAACAGAACGAATATATTATATCACATCCCGTTACTTTTGTCAAGTGCATTTTTTACTTTTTTCTTCTTTTTAGCAAAAAATAACGCCCCGTTTGAAGGTATTACCTTACAAACGGAGCGTTACACC
>JAZRTY010000035.1:0-2275 GCA_045652245.1 Eubacteriales bacterium
TATGCATATAACGGTTTGATGCTTTCATCAGGAACTCGTATTGATGGTGTGGAAATTGACAGACCTCACAGAGTTATTGTCGTAGAAAATAACAAATTACAGGCTAGTGCTAATGTTATTACAGTTGAAGATGATGGCAGTGATTCTAATATGCGTAAGTACCACAGAGTGGAACGGCATGAGCAGTTTACTGTCCTTGAATATGATGGTGAGGGACTTATTTCAAAAGAATATGCCAATATTGTTGATAAAAAATTCTGCGGCAGAACCGTTCATACATCATTTCAGATTCGTATGCCCTATGTTAAGGGTATGCTTCATAAGGTAGATTTTAAAGACCTTCTTATCAGTGCAGGGTTTGAATACATAATAGATATTTGGGGAGAGAAACATTTAATAAGCAATGTAGACATTATCCTGACCGAGAGTATGTTTAAGGGAAAAGGCTGGCTCGCTGATTCCAAAATGACATGGCAAGACTATTGGGATAAATTCAGGAAATATAACCATGCTTTGTATATTACTAATGTCAGCAAATTGCATCCTGAAAAGTTTACAGAGTTAAACTATCAATTTTTGAATACACTTTCTGTCAGGGCAGAAGAATTCAGGCCTGGCGATTTACCACTCAGTTGGGAGCATAGTCCGGAGGAGGACACACGCAACTGGCTTACCAAGCAACCGGAACTTGAATACTATAATCTTTGTGCAAACGAAGAATACAGAAGACAATATTTTCTGAAAGAAAAAGAAAGAAGTTTCTGGAGGAAGAAATCAAAGGCAAATTACCTTGCGGATATTTTAGAAATAAATCCTTTGTTTATAAACGAATCTATATATTCAAAAGAGCTTGAGGACAGAGCCGAAAGCATTTTAAAGGATTATTCTCTCGGCACACTGCTTGTTGCCGGAGACAGCAGATATCTTTCAGCGGATTTATTGAGATTTTTATCCATAATCCCAATGGTACGAAAGTCCAAACTCACAGAAAGCGAAAAGAAATTTTACGCTACTCTTATGAGTGATCGTTTCCCCGAACAGTCCTTCTATGCTCCACAGCCGACTTACGAGGTAGACACATTATGTACGCTTCTTCGTAATCCGCATATTGCACGAAATAAGGAAATTATCCTTAAGCTTATGAAGGAAATTCAAAAAATGCGAGAACATTATTTAGGGCATCTCAGCGATGTTATTATGGTAAATTCTGAAATGTTTGCCGCAGAGAGACTTGGCGGTGCGGATTATGATGGCGATATGATAAAAACTATTGCTGATCCTATTGTCAATATATGTGTGCAAAGAAACTATGAATTTGAAGGCTCCTTTGAAGACAGAAACAATATGCCGTTTTTGAAAATTCCTTCAGCTGAGCCTTTGATAAGTGATGCAAATGATTGGAAAGCAAGATTTGAAACAGTAAAAAATACATTTTCATCACGGGTAGGTCAAATTTCCAACGCTGCATTTGACCACAGTGTTCTTGGATACAACGAAAACTCTACTGACGAGGAACGACAGAAATGCCGCGAGGTAGCAGAGACACTTGCAATTTTAACGGGACTTGAAATTGATTCTGCCAAAACCGGAATTAAGCCTGATTTATCAGAATATTTGGGGAAATCGAAAAGACAGAGAAGTATCTTTTTAACTTATAAGAGACTGCTTGAAAATGTTAGCAAAGGCGTAACCGATGCAAAAAACAAGTTAAATAAATTCTTTGAAAATACAAATTGGGACGAAATTGATACCAATGTGGAAAAGCTTCCATACTATGCAAAAATGCTCAAAGAGGGAATTCCTAAAATTAAAGCCGAGACAATTCCGGACAACAAGCTTTTCAATTTCGCCGCAGGAGATGGTTGGAAAGAAAAACTTGATACAGGTATTTTAGATGCTGTCAACACTTTGATTTCGGAATACGATGAGGTGCTAAGGAGAATCAGGGTAAGCCGTGCGGATATACAGACTAAAAAGAGGTATAAGGACATTGACAGAATTTTATTCTCGCAAGGCAAGGATGAAGATTTTGATGCAGATGTCTTGTATGCAGAATTTTCTAAAATAAGCGATGAGCATTTGCAGAAAATTCACGAGGCTATGATTGAGCAGAATTGGCATCTTATGATAAAAGAAGACAGAGAAGTTTTTCTTTCAGAGTGGTTGCCTGAACTCACAGAATATTTTGATATTCTGTCCGATTTCACATTCAGCGGTTACAGAATTCTAAATGACTTAATTCTGGACATAAGAGAAGCCAATTCCGTAGAATCGT
>JAZRTY010000036.1:0-15162 GCA_045652245.1 Eubacteriales bacterium
TCCGAGAGCAAGAATGATTTCGGAAATGTCATTTACGATAGGAGCTGCCTTTCGGAAATAGTCCATATCCATCGTCATAACGTCGATAATATCGCCGAACACATAGTCTGCCATATCTTCGATAAGACCGTATATCCACTCTATCAGCCCCTTCATAATGGGTTCAAGCAAAGACTAAACACCTCCTTCTTTGTAAAAAAATAAAGCAACCAACTTTTTTTGAAGCTGATTGCTTTGTGCTTTGGTATTCGATTGTTAAAATAGATCGCTGTGCGTTCCTGTTCGGGTTAAACCTAAAATGAGCAAATCCTTTTCAATGCGATAGATAAGAAGCCAATCCGGTAGAATGTGACATTCTCTGCATCCCTTGTAATCTCCTACAAGTGGATGGTCAACATATTTTTCCGGAAGTTGTTCGCCGTTTGCGAGAATATCAATAACCTCTTTAAGCAAAGATATATCATATCCTCGCTTTTGAGCAAGTTTATAGTCCTTTTTGAAACGAGTGGACATCTCTATTTGATACTTCATGCGTCCAAATCCTTAAAGAGTTCGTCTGTACTTGAGTATTTCTTGGCGGGAATCTTTCCGCTTATCATATCATCCATTTCCTGAATGGCTGCCACTGTTTCAGCGTTGGGAATATCTGTCGCAATTTCAAAAGGAATTCTGCCCTGACGAACAACCTGCCTTAAAAACATATTCATAGCAGTTGTCATATTAAGTCCCATATCAGCAAGCATAGCATCTGCCTGCTTCTTGAGTTCCGTATCCATACGAATGCTCATATTTACTGTTGCCATAACATTACCTCCCTTATTTAGTATATTCATTGTACCACAAAATATGTGCGTTGTCAATACATTTAAGGTAAAAATACGGCATTTGGTAAAATTTTAGACTCCTTATTTCAGTTTTTCATCAAAAATTGAAATAAGAGAACAGAATTCCTGCTCTTATTTCATATAATCACAGAAACAATAGCAACGAATGATTTTACGGCTTAATAGTCGCAAGTCCGTCGAGAAGCGGTCTTACATAAGCAAGGAATGCACCAATGCCGTTGATAATAGCCCAAGCAATCCAGATACGCTTGAGCCAGTCAACACTCTGGTCTACCTTTTGCTGATTGTTTGAAAGCTTCATACCTACAACACATACGGTAGTCATAAGAGCCGCAAGTACGGTACTTATTCCTGCAATATGATTGTAGACGTCAACGATAATTCTGTCGGCAACTACCCACATATCATCTACGGCAAATACATTTACCGCAAAAAGAGGTATGAGTGCCAGGATGAACGGTAGCGTCTGACAACAGAACTTCATAATTTTGTTTTTCATATAAAGCATCGCATCCTTTCTTAAAATGGTTGTGGGCTGCCTTTTGCGACAGCCCACGGAAAATGGAGTTTAATAGCCGGTTTTCGGCATTTCGATATAGGTATAGCTGTAAACCTTTGTAACGAAACGGGAGATTGTGGTTATCCACTGACCGTTGTATACACCGCCGACATCCGCAGTATTTACAAAGCTTGAACCGTTTGCAAGTCCCTTAACGGAACGTGCGTAAAGGTAAGGAGTTTCAACCTGTGCAAAGCCTGCTCTGACACTTCCGAATACATACATAATTTCTGTGATGTACTCGTTATCCGCAAGACCGAGAGCGATGTTTGATACATCAATTACATAGTTCTTGCTTGTGGAAAGATTGTCGTTGATGGTACGATATTCACCGTTAGAAAGGTTGGTAAGATACACTATCTTGTAGGACAGATTCTGGTTGAAAGTACCTGTCACTATCTTTTCAGCACGGATAGCCGAAGGAAGTGTATCACGGAAGTAGAAGCTGTCAAGAGATACACTTGAAGTGTTTGCAATATTCTTGAAGCTGTAAACGATGGGGTTATTGGGCATTACTTCGTTGTAGCCGTACTTTGTTACGGAAACACCAACTGATACCGACTTATTAAGCACCTCAAATGTCATTATCTGACCGTTGAATTCAAGGTGTGCTGTCATAAGGGTTCCGTTAGGCGTGTAGTAGGTAGGAGCTACCGTCTCACGCATTGTATAAAGACCGAGAGGAAGAGGCTTAGATGCAGCTCTGCCGTTCTTGTCTGTCTTGATGGTGTCAACGATATTTCCTGCCTTGTCGTAGATTTCAAATACAGCACCCTCAAGAAGTGAGCCTGCGGGAAGTCCGTTAATGGGATTATCATCGGCAGATTTCTTTACGACCTGAATCTGTGCCTGAATGGGTGTGTTATACCAAGTGATAGATGAAGTATGACCGTATTCAACATAAAATGTCTTGACTTCATTATCAAGCACATAGCCGTTAGGTACTGCAATCTCTCGGATATAATACTTGCCGTCTTCAAATTCGTTATTGTCGGTATATACATATCCGTTCTGATCGGAAACATACTGTGCAAGAGGTCTGCCGTAGCGGTCTGAGATAAGGAATGTTACACCGCTTATACCTTTACCTGTAGTAGAATCCACTTTATGAATGAGGAAGGATGAGTTCTTTCTGTTGGTAATAGTAACACGGGTAATTTCTCCGTCTGTTACTTCAACATCGTGAGGTTCTGCATTAAGAATATAGTCGTCAGCAGCCTTTGTTTCAACAATTGTGTACCAGCCGTTAGGAAGGTCAACAATGTTGATAACACCGCTTGCATTTGTGGTGTATGTACCGATGCGTTTGCCGTTCATGTACTCGACTTCAAACTTAACGCCCTTAATAGGCTGTCTTGTTTCTTCGTCAAGCTTTGTGATGCGGATACCGCCGAGAGCTTCGTTAAGGAAAGTAAGCTCGTGTGTTTCTCCTGATTTAACCTTTACTGTCTGAGGTGCACCGTCAAGAGTGTATCCCTCAGGAGCAGTTACCTCTGTTACAACATAGGTGTCGGGAGCAAGACCTGTAAGGTGGATAATACCGTTTCTGTTTGTGGTATATCTGCCGTTTGCGTTACCTACAACAGTTCCTTCGCTGTTTGTAACCTTGAATACAGCACCGTAAAGTGGCTCGCCTGTAGACTTGTCAAGCTTTGTAATGATAAGCCCACCTTCGGGAGAATTGTAGAATGTGAGATTATGAATCTTACCCGATACTACATTTATTGTCTGAGGTTCACCGCTGATAGCATAACCCGCAGGGGCTTCAACTTCAGTAATAACATAAGTTCCGGGAGTAAGACCGTTTACCTTGATATTTCCGTAAATGTCTGTAGTGTATCTGCCGTTAGATGTTCCTACAACTGCACCTGTGCTGTCGGTTATCTCAAATACTGCTCCGTAAAGAGGTTCTTTGGTCTCTTTATCAAGCTTTGTAATGATAAGACTGCTGCTTGGCTTGTTGTAGAATGTAAGAGTCTGTGTATCGTCTGCATCAATCTTGACAGTTTTTGAAACAGTATCAATTACATATCCATCGGGAGCCTTGGTTTCGGTAACAACTACCGTTGTGCCTGCTTCAATGTTTGTAATGTGTATCTGTCCCAGCTCATCTGTTGTGTAAATGCCGTTAGAAGATACCGCACCGTTTTCTGTGGGGATAAATTTGCCGTCAGATGTTGTTACGGTAAACTCTGCACCTGCAAGGGGCTGTTTTGAAATACTGTCAAGCTTACGGATAATAAGTCCGCCGTCCTTTTCGTTTTCAACGGTGACGGTGATTACATCCTGTTCCTTGCCTGTGATATACACTGTTTCGGGAGCGTCGCTTATTATGTAACCGTCGGGAGCTTTTGTCTCCTCGATTACATAAGTACCTGCTTCAAGTCGTGTGATTACGATTGTACCGTTAGCAGATGTGGTATATTCACCTATAACAGTACCGCCGCTGCCGCTTGTTCCGGAGAGGTATCTTACTTGGAACTTTGCCCCCTGAAGAACCTTTCCTGTATCAGCGTCAACCTTTTTAATTACAAGTCCCGAAAGGGGTACGTTCTCAAAGGTAATTTCCTTATCTTCGCCGCCTTTGATGTATATTTCCTGTGCCTCGTTTGAAAGCACATATCCATCGGGAGCAGCAGTTTCGGTTATCTTATACCAGCCATCATTAAGATTATACATCTTAAACTGACCATTCTCATCGGTGGTAAATGTGCCGAGATGATTTACTTCGCCTGTAAAGGTGTTATTGCTTGCGTAAACCACGCTGAACTTCGCGTTTTTAAGAGGATCCTTTGTAATGCTGTCAATCTTGTTTACTGTAAGTGAGGGCTTCTGATAATTCTCAAAACGTACAACAGAGGTACGGTTAGGAACAAGAGTTACAAGCTTGGGTTCGGAGTCAAGCAGATAATCATTGGGAACGCTCTTTTCTGTAACCTCGTAAATACCGGGGTTAAGGTGAGAAAGAAGTGCTTCGCCGTTTTGGTCTGTAACAACCGTGTTTTCAGTGCTGCCGTCTGCAAGGCGGACAAGGAAACCCACGCCTGCAATGGGTTTGCCCGTTTCAGCATCGGTCTTTACGATCTTAAGGCTGGGCTTTTCTTCGTTGAGGACAACTACCTGAGATTCTTTACCTGCAAACAGTTCAACGTGATATTCTGTTTCGTTAAGGACATAGTTTGTAGGTGCTTTAATCTCTTTCACAGAGTAAACACCGGGATCGAGATTGTCGATTACGATATTACCGTCAATATCCGTAATTCTGTCAAGGTAATTACTTCCGTCTTCAATTTTTGCAATACGGAATGTAGCTCCGGACAGATATTTATCGTTGTACTTATCGTACTTAATAACTCTGATTGACGGTTTCTTGGTATTGGTGAATACAAAGGTCGCGTATTCGTTACCTTCAACCTTGACTGTACGTTCTGCATTGTCAATGAGGTATCCTTCAGGTGCTTTTGTTTCGGTAACGGTATATGTTCCTTCTTCAAGTCTGTCAAGCTTTATCTCGCCGTTCTGGTCTGTGGTGTATTCCTTTTCATAAGTACCGCCGACCTGCTTGAACTTGAATGTAGCGTTTACAAGAGGCTTCATTGTTTGCGAGTCAAGCTTCACAAGACGCATATACGGCTTCTGGTCATTAAGGAACACAAGAACCGCCGTATCAAGGCTGTCCTCCTTAACCTCAATGGACTGAGGGGTAGAGTTTACGATATGGTCATCGTCTGTTGCAATTTCCTTGACTGTGTATGTACCTGTTTTAAGGTCAAACAGTTCAATGATACCGTTTTCGTTTGTCGTGTATGTACCGATGAGCGTGGTATCAAGGTACACTTCAAAGGAAGTACCTGCCATAAATTCACCTGTGAGGCTGTCGTACTTCTTGATAGTTAAGCTGGGCTTGCGGTGGTTTTCAATAACAAGCTCATTGCTTTCACCTGCAGCAGCCGTGATGTAGTGAATATCACTGTTAAGAAGATACCCTTCGGGTGCCTTTATCTCTTGTACGGTGTAAATTCCCTCAGTAAGTCCCGTAAGGAAGATTTCACCGTTCTTGTCAGTGGTCTTTTCAAATACATCACTTCCCGAAAGGTTCACGATTCTTACAACTGCACCGGGAAGAAAATCGCCTGTATCGGCATCAATCTTGGAAACCTTTAACGTGGGCTTGATAGTATTGGTGAATACAAATGTAGCATAATCGTTTCCGTGAATATCAACGATACGCTGATTGTCGTCTGCAACGTAGCCGTCGGGTGCCTTTATCTCTCGAACTACATAACTTCCGGGTTCAAGCTTTTCAAGGTTGATTTCGCCGTTTTTGTCTGTGGTAAATTCCTTTGAGTAGCTTCCGTCAGTCTTTGTAATCTCGAAAACCGCATCAGAAAGAGGAATAAAGATATTACTGTCGATCTTCATAATGCGGATGTAGGGCTTTTGGTCGTTGAGGAATACAAGCTCTGCTGTATCGCCGCTGTCCTCGTAAATCTCTATCTGTTGGGGAGTATCATCAACAATGTAACCGTTGTCTGCCGTAATCTCTTTAACGAAATATGTGCCTGTCTTGAGGTTGCGAAGAACAATCTCGCCGTCCTCGTCAGTGGTATATGTACCGATAAGGGTTGCGTCACGGTAGACTTCAAATACTGCACCTTCAAGTGCTGTCATTGTCTTACTGTCTGCCTTTATTATCTTGAGGCTAGGCTTAACAGTGTTCTCAACAACGAGAGATGAGTCTTTACCTGCAAAGAGTTCTACAAAGTAAAGAGTGTCATTGAGCTGATAACCGTCGGGGGCTGTGGTTTCCTGAACGGTATATATACCTGCATCAAGATTTGTGAGAGTGATTTCTCCGTCTCTGCCTGTGGTTTTATCGTAGTATCTTGTGCTGTCGCCAACCTTTGCAATACGGAAGGTGGCACCGTAAAGAGTATCACCGTTTTCAGAATCAACCTTTGTAACGGTAAGGCTCGGCTTTTTATAGTTCTTGAAAACTATCTGAACGTTGCCGTCTGCCTTTGCCTCAAAGGTTCTAACCTCATCACTCTTGATATATCCTTCGGGAGCTTCGGTTTCTGTTACCTCATACACTCCGGGTTCGAGTTCATCAAGGGTAATTTCGCCGTATCTGTCGGTCATAAATTCTTCAAGGTAGTCGGTATTAACACCTTTAACCTGAATGTATGCACCTGAAAGTTCTTCGCCTGTATCGGCATCAATCTTCAGGAAAGTCATACCGGGCTTTGTGGGATTGAAGAATGTAAGTGTTGCAGTTTTGCCGGGTTCAAGCTCTATTGACTGAGGCATATCCTGAACAACATAACCGCTCTGCGTTCTTGTTTCCTTAACGGTATATGTGCCGGGCTCAAGGTTTGTAAGCTCTACAAGTCCGTCTGCATCGGTTGTGTAGTTGCCGATAAGCTTTGTGTCCTTGTACACCGCAAAAGTCGTATTCTTGATAGGCTTTAATGTTTTGGTGTCAAGTTTTTCAATGATAAGCGTAGGCTTCTTGGAGTTTGTAAGTACAAGGATAGGATCATCCTCTGTTGCGGGATCGTAGGGATTAATGTGAATACCGTGACGTTCTGTATCAAGAATATATCCCTCGGGAGCTGCCTTTTCCTGTACTTCATAATATCCTTCGGTAAGTCCCGAAACGTAAGCGTAGCCTGCGGAGTTTGTAGTTACGGTAGTAATACGCTTTCCGTCCTTGAACACATCAAAGGATACATCTTCAAGGGGAATGTTTGTATCTTTATCCTTCTTGATAAGGGTAAAGGAAGGTGTTCTGACATTCTCAAATACAAGAGTAATGTCTTCAGCACCATTCCATTCTACCGTCTGAACTTCCTTGCTTTCTTCATAGCCTTCGGGAGCATTTATTTCATAAATCTTGCAAGAGCCGAAAGGAAGCTCACTGCCTTCAAATTCGATATATCCGCTGTGTCCTGTTGTTGCATCAGTTTTGAAGGTACCGTTCACCTGTTCCACACGGAAGGTAGCACCGATAAGAGGATTACCGTTCTGCGTGTCTATTTTACGGATGCGGAGTGTTCTTTCGCTGGAGTTCTTTACGCTGATGGTAGTTGTTGTGCCTGCAAGGATATTTACAGTCATATCATCAACGAGAAGATAGCCTGCAGGTGCCTGCGTTTCGGAAAGAACGTAGCTTATATCGGGATTTAAGTATTCCCATACAACCTGTCCCGTAGCGTCGCTTGTTCCCGTATAGGTACTTCCATCCGAGCCTGTAAGTCTGAATATAGCACCGGCAAGAGGAGCACCCATTCCGTCAATCTTGTTTACAACAAGTCTACCGTAGGGGGAGGTAACCTTTTCCCAGCTCATTCTGCCTGTACATTCCATAGGAGCGTACATAGGATCGGCAATAATAAAGCTCTGTTCGCGTGCAACACTGTTGTTAGCAAAGTAGATGTTGAACTGCGTAATGATTGCGGAGGCGTGGAAGGTGATACTGCCTTTTTCGGGAGCGTTTTTCACGGGAATACATACCTTGAAATCACCTGCGTATTCCATTCCGTTTTCATTCATATTGGTAAGTTCGTTTTGCGGAGTTGGGATAACCCAATACTTTTTATCGCCCTCATCATAGGAAACAAGCTGATTATTATCAAGTCCCGTCAGAATTGTGCCGGAAGGCGCACCCTCAAGGTACATATCAATAGTGTAGCTGTTTTTGTTCTTGTATGTAGAGGTTGCAGAAGAAGCAACAAAAGTGCGTGTGTAGTATTCAGTACCGTTAATGGTTTCTTTTTCGATGCCGTACAAGCCGTTCTGTTCAGCACCCATAAGACCGTTCGGATCTTCAATATCAAGCACATTTCCTGCTTCTGTTCTGCCAAGTCTTATATGCATACCTGCATTAAGAGGCTTTGTCCAGAAAGAAGCGTTATATAGAATAACCATAAGTGCCTGATATGCACGCATAGCCGACGGATCATCGGTAGGAACCTTGAGAACGTCTCTGCCGTTGTCATAGATAGTTCCTTCAACCTTTAACTGTCCGAGCGTTGCCCATACAGCAGCCTGTGTTGCTGCAACATATTCTTCTCTTGTAAGGTCTGCAAGTATAGGGTAGTCTCCCTTATTTATGCTAATGAAATCTTCAAGAGAACGCTGCGGATAACCGCCTGCAAATGCACCCATTGTTTTGGGCGATGATGCATATTTGCCTGATACGGCAAGCTCACGGTTTGTCGCAGGAATTGCAAGTCCCCAGTTTACGCAATATGCGGGACCTGTTACGCCTGTATTGCTTGTATACGTCCACGACTGTCCCTGAAGCTTTGTGCCGCCAACAGTTTCGAGTATGTAGTGAGTTTCATTGAGTTTTATGGTAACAAAGGTAGATTTGCCGTCGCTGAGTGTTTCAGCACTTACCGGCATAATGGGGATAACTGATAATAGGGTGATTATTGCAAGCAGAAAAGCTATAACTCGTGAGCTTTTGTGTTTTGCTGTAGACATTTTTATGTCCTCCTGTTCTTAAAATACAAAAAGCAGACCGTTTTCTTCAGTCTGCTTAAAGTTGATATTAGGTTATTCTGCCGTACTTCCGGGTACGAGCAGTTCTTTGGCAAATTCCGTTTTTTCTTTGGTTGTGTCGATTCTTGGATAGTTCATAGTGAAGAGCGATTCATCGGTGCGTGCTACATCATAATAGCTTACGTCGATTATCTGCCATCTGCCGTCAATGAAGATTTCATTCCAAGCGTGCGTTGCATCTTTGATGGTTACGCAGGGAATATCGACTCTCTGACAGAGATAGATAAAAACGTTTGCATAAGTTCCGCAGATGCCGTTGACGGGAGTGCTTGATGTGAAAACATCATTTATTCCTGCCACATTTTCATCCTTGTAAACTATGCGGTCGGCGATGTATGTCGCTATCGCCTTAACTTTTTCCTTATCAGAAAGAGTTGCTATACTTCCGACAAACTCATCCGTTGCCGTATTCGCACTTTCATACTTGGGATTGACCTGCACCTTTAGGATTCGGTAACCGGGGTATTCATACAGATTTTTGACAGTTGGTTCTGCACCAAAGATGTAGGTGTAATATCCCGAAAGGACATTTGCTACCGATTTCATTGCAGTATCGGTCTTGCCGGGAGTAGTGAAAGTGAACTCGGTATCTACATAGTGAGCATAACTGTATGACGGGTTATATCCATCCTTATCTGCACCGACAACGATTGCTTTTGTATCCGCTATCGTCTGTCTCATAGTGTTGTATGCTTCTTTTGTGTAAATACTGTCAAACACGGATTGATTTGCATTTACCGAAAAATCTTCTTTTGAAGACGATGTGACGTTAATGATTATATCGGGAGCTACTACAGGTGTTTCTTCGGGGATTTCCTTGATTTCCTCTTTCTTTGGAATCTCCATATGAACGCTGTTTGTTTCCTCGATATATTCGATATCAGCGCCAAACAAGGCGGCTGCATCACGAAGTTTTATGTAGTTGTTACCACCGATGTTGTAGGCGAAAAGCTCCGTTTGTTCTCCGTTTAAGAAGAATATTTGTGATGTTATTTGTGCAAGAACGCCGGAATTTGCCATTACTGCCGTTCCGCTGAAAAATACCGCACCGCAGAGTAAACCTAACAAGAAATATGTGTACTTCCTCATTTTGATTTCTCCTTTAGTTTGGTTTAGTGTTTGTCTGACGCTGATTGTTTCTTAATCTACCTGCTCAGCCTTTACGCACCATCTGTAGTAGTCCGACTGGTTCTTGACGCAGGTAATAAGGGTGATGATATTGTCGCTTGTGTTCTGAAGGTCTGAGGTATCATCCACTGAGATCTTCTCAATGCTGTACACCTCATACTTTCGTGTGCCGAGTTTAGTTGTGAGCTTGATTGTTGCACCAAGGTCAAGCTCGTGAATATCTGAGAAGTATGCTCCCGTGCCTCTGTTGTGAGAAGCGAGACACACGTTGCCGTCCCAGATGGAAGTTTCCTTGAAATGTCCTACACCCTTGGAAAGTACCGAATTTGTCGTACCCTCATAAACCTTTACAGAAAGGTCAATGTCGGGTATAGACAGCTTTGCGATATATCCGCCCGTGTAGTACATATCATCGTCAACTTCCGTGAATGCATCGTAAGTGTAGTAGTCCTCGTAAATATCCGTATCAATGTTACCCGGGATAATCGTCACGCCATTACCGTTTGTTACGGATGAGTTCGGGACCGTACTTGTAACCGTCACCATAGGCTGTCCTGTGATACCACTAACCGATACGGGAGCCTGCGGTGTTTCGGTGTAGTAGGATGCAAGATTTGGAGTGAGTGGTTCACCGCTTCCTCGAAGGTTACTTGTATGACTTCCGAAAGCGGGAGGGATAAGAGCACTGTTCTTACTTATATCAACCGCTGTTCTACTTATATTGTTACCAACCGTTACAACATCTACCGATGTGGGTGTGCCAAACAGTGCCTGTGTGGGCGGTGCTACCGTGTAATCCGCAGCAAATGCAGGGATTGCAAGTAAGCACACAAGTCCGAGAGAGAGAAATAAAACTATCTTTTTCATCTTAGTATCCCTTTCTCTTTTTACGGATAAGTCTGTAAATAGCGTAACCGCCTGCGCCAAGTGCTGCCGCACCTGCAACAGAACCTGCTACAATACCTGCGGTCTTTGCTTTCTTTTCTGCAGAGGTATCCTTTTTGTTTTCGTTATTGTTTGCTGGATCAATGTTAATCATAGGTTCTGTAGTCTCCTTGACTTCTTTGAATACCGCTGTATATGTAACGGTATCGTTTATGACTTTCGTAACTGTTCCTTTGTAATCGGCACTTGCGGTATATCCGTTTACATAGGTCTTTGTTTCTGTTCCTGTGTAGATTGCATTCGCTGTGTATCTTATCGCAACGTCTGTTCCGCTGATAGTTTCATCTGCTGCCGTTACCCATTCGATATTGGCAAGAGTTAGAGTTGTACCGTCCTTGTCAATAGTCTTGGGTACAAGAGAAGTGTCTGCCGATGCAAGATTAGGATAGCTTCTTTCCTCTGTTACCGTGAACTTACGGCTGGAATATCCTGCAGGAGTAAGCTCAAGGGTGGAATGATCGAATGCGAGAACTCCGATGTAGCCGTCTTCGGTTGATACTTCAAAAGTAGGTGAGAAAAGTGCAATTACCGCCTCAGCATCGTTTGTTGAGGTGTGGTAATTGATGTTTTCAACATACTCTTTTGTATCTTCTTCGGAATTGTCTACAACCTTCATTTCCTCAAAGACATACTCTACATCGCTTTCTGTAAATGCTTCTTTGGGAATAAGGCTTTCATCGCTACCTTTAGGAAGAACATACACCTTCTCGATTATTTTGTAGTTATCGGCGGTTCCCATGATAACCTCGTTAGGTACGAGGACATCACTTGCAAGAACGTTTACTGTCAGCATAAGTAATGCCATAAGAATTACTGCGAATGATTTTACTGATTTCATTTCTTTCAGCTCCTTTTCATTATTTTGTTTTTGTGATAAGGGTAATTTAACGAAACATTTCTATTCACCATCCTTTACGGCGAAAAGATCCGCAAGCCGGTCTGTTAGACCTGTATCATTTCTGCCACATATATTTATCCTTGAACTCAAGTTTTGTGAGTCTCTCGGGACTTTATCGAGTAATATTATGTAACTATCGTCTATCTCCCGGCTCCAGAACTTATCGTTCAAGAAATATTTCATTTTTCCTATGTGCCAACTGTCCGAAAAGCACTTGCACACCTTGAGGTCACACTCTCTGAAAAGCTTCAATTTCTCTTCGTCATAGCACTCGTTATATGACAAAAGCTTTCCCTTAGGGGATATGTTGAAGGGTGTTCCAAAGTCGTAAACCACAGCTTTGCTTGTCTTTCTTATCCTTGCAATGTCAATGTCAGAATGAACTATGTATGTAACACCTTTTGTCTTTGCAAATCTGAGATTTCCTGTTCCCGAAAAATCAATTGCCTTGACGTTTCCGTTTTGGGTAATGGAAATATATCCTGCGGTATTAATAACCTCGTTTGTAACACCGCATCCGTGAGTAAAGCCGAGAATTCCTATTGAAATACATTTCTTTTCGGGGAGTATAACCCTTGTTTCTTCACCCGGTTCATCATATACATTGACCTCGTAATCGTATATGTATCCTTTCTTGATAACATCTGCGAAGTAGTCTTCATCAAGTCGGTTGCCCTCATATATGATGTCGGATATGCCGTACACATTCTTGTATTCGGATATCTGGTCTTCGATGTACTGATTGCGGTATCCCGGAAAGACAATTACGATTCTGATGTTCGGCTCAATCTGCCGAATGCGCTGGAACAGTTTCTTTCTGTCCGTACCTAAAAGCAAAGCATCTGCAATTACAAGTACGTCAACATTTGCATCAAGGGAATCAAATCTGTCGATAAAATCATCGGTGTTTTCGAAGTTCTCATCAACAATGCGGATGTTATTTCTTGCGAAGACTATAGCAAGATCATTGCTGTACTTTATTTTGCCAAGCCATATCACAACGTTAATCATACAGCTTCAGCTCCTTTTTGTTTTCTTTCGGGATTTTACCATTTTTATCAACTATGCTTTCCAGTATCTTCAAAGCACTTTCAAGACCTCTGTCCGTATCCTTTCTGTCTCTCTTGTGAAAAGCGTGTAGAAATACAATTTCGCCATCGTGCTCATAAAAGATTATTCTGATCATAGTTTCTGCCGCCTTTATGCGAAGCTCATACATTTTTCTGTACCTTTCCATTGAAAAGTGTTTTACATAAGGCTCGCAAAAGGGGTTTGTTTCATCCTTTATGTAGACAAGTTGAAATATCAGTTTTTCCTTAATTTTATCATTTGTAGCTTTTATGAATTCTTCCACAGGACTACGGTTATCTTTTGTATATGCATATATTTTTCTCAATGTTTTTGTTCTCCTTTCTCGTGCTCTCTGTAAAATGCCAAAGCCTTAAGAATGTATTCCTCGGTTTCTTTAGGGGAGATGATACTTCGGGGGATATACTTTCTCAAAGACTCGGCTTTGAATGTAATCTTTTCTGCTTGATTCGGTTTTCTCTCGCACATAATTTCAAGGATTTTATCTGCATCAAGTTTGCCGTCCTTTGAAAACTGCTTCATTTTAAGTGCCTGTGCAAGAGATGGGGTTGCTTCCTCACATTTTATAGTATCGAGAAGAAGCTCTTGTTCTGCTCCCGAGAGATACGATAGTTCCACAGCAGGACGAAATCCTATTTTATCTTCGTCTACCATATCGAGCAGGGCGGTTATAAGGTTGGTTAGGCGAATATATCGCTGAATTTGTGCTCGGCTATTACCACTCATCTCAGCAAGCTTTTCATCGCTTCTCAACTTTGTCTCCAATGGAGACGAAGTTATATCGGTGCGTTTTCCTTGCCGCTTTAATGCATCCATTCTCATCTTGTATGAAAAGGCAAGCTCGCTTGGAAGAAGCTTTGTGCGCTGAAAGTTTGATTCCACCATCATAACAACAGCTTCATCATAGCCGATATCAAGAATTACGGATTTAAGAGTATCAATCTCGGCAAGCTCACAAGCCTTTCTTCGTCTGTGTCCAGCCACAATCTCATATCTGCCATCTGCTTTCTTTCGAAGTATGGCGGGTTCAATAACTCCGTTTTCCTTGATACTCTCGACAAGCTTGTACATATCCTCATCAATCCGAACCTTAAACGGATGATTTGGTGCATCGTCGATTTCCGAGAGAGGTATGCCCATTATCTTCGGGCGTTTTGATTCGTTACGGCTTGACTCACTTGAAAACAGTTCGTTATATCCCGTAAGCCCTAAATCAATTCTGTTTCCTTTCAATTCCTTCAACCTCCCTTGAGAATCTATCGTATGCTATAGCAACCTTGTTGTGTTGTCCACGTGTAAAAATGCTTTTTCCTTCATTACTGCACTCCTGGACGGTAACTGAAGCGGGAATCTCTGAAAAGAACAAGTGTAATCCGCTACTGAAAGTCTCGTGCAGTAAATTGTCTATCATCCGTGCGTTCCTTGTTCGTTTATCCACCATTGTGAGAAGAATTCCGTCTATCTTAAGGTTAGGATTAATGTCCTGCTTTGTTTTGGCTATTGAGTACATCAATAAATCAAGACCTTTGGCAGACAGGTAATTTGCCTGTGTCGGAATGATAACGCTATCTGAGGCCGCAAGTGCATTGATTGTCATAAGTCCAAGTGACGGCATACAGTCGATGATTATGTAGTCATAAAGTGGTAGATATTCCTTTAGGCTTTTCTTAAGTACGAGTTCACGTTCTCTCAGACCTACAAGGCTGATTTCGATACCTGAAAGTTCGATATTGGCAGGAATGAAATCAACACCCTCATCGTGCTTGAAAGTGAAGAAGTGCGGAACGAAACAGTTTTTCTCGATAGCGTTTTGCATAAGCTTCGAAAGGGTATTCTTTATCGTATCCGGATTCTTGATTCCGAGACTTATGGTAAGACTTCCTTGGGGATCTGCATCGACAAGCAAAACCTTTTTACCAAGTCTTGCAAGACCGACTCCCAGATTTAATGTTGTAGTTGTTTTTGCAACTCCGCCTTTTTGATTTGCTATTGCTATTACTTTTGCTTCACTCATAATAAAACCTCCTGAATTTTGGGGATAAAAAAACAGCCACTCGTTATTTTCGAGTGGCTGTAGAGCCAAGATTTTTCAGCCTCCCTACATATGTACTAAAGGCTAAAACCTTATA
>JAZRTY010000037.1:0-41980 GCA_045652245.1 Eubacteriales bacterium
CCTCTTTTTTTCAAAAAAGAGGGCGAGGGGGTGGGGACGAGGAGTCCCCAAGAAAGAGGGGTACAGGGCGAGAAGCCCTGCTATATATGAAGAACCCTCTCTTTGATTTCCTGAGTTCTGCCCTGATTCCAATACTGTGTACCGATATAACCGCAGGTTCTTCTTGCGACATTCATTTTCGACTGGTCGGTATTACCACACTGTGGGCATTTCCACACGAGCTTTCCGTCCTCGTCGTTTACTACCTGAATTTCACCGTCAAAGCCACATTCGTGACAGTAGTCACTCTTTGTATTAAGCTCTGCGTACATAATGTTATCATAGATAAACTTCATAATCTCAAGAACTGCATCAAGGTTCTGCTGCATATTCGGAACTTCAACATAGGAAATAGCACCACCGGGGGAGAGTGTCTGGAATTTTGCTTCAAGTGCAAGCTTTGCAAAGGCATCAATCGGCTCTGTTACGTGAACGTGATAGCTGTTTGTGATATAGCCCTTATCTGTTACGCCCGGAACTACGCCAAAACGCTTCTGCAGACACTTTGCAAATCTGTAGGTTGTACTTTCAAGGGGAGTACCGTAAAGTGAGTAATCGATACATTCGTCTGCTTTCCACTTTGCAGTATATTCGTTGAGCTTTTTCATAATCTCAAGACCGAGCGCTTCGCCCTCGGGTTCAGTCAGCTTCTTGCCGATAAGGCTGTATACACATTCCCAAAGACCTGCAAAGCCGAGAGAAAGTGTTGAATATCCACCATGCAGATACTTATCGATTGTTTCGCCCTTCTTGAGTCTCAGGAGTGCTCCGTGCTGCCAGAGAATGGGAGCAGCATCCGACAGAGTACCCGTAAGTCTTTCGTGGCGGCATTGAAGTGCCTTGTGGCAGATTTCCATTCTCTCGTCAAAGATTTCCCAGAATTTCTGCATATCGCCCTTAGCACTAAGTCCTATATCAACAAGATTTACAGTTACTACACCCTGATTGAATCTGCCGTAATATTTCGGCTTTCCGTTTTCGTCAACGTATGGTGTTAAGAAGCTTCTGCAACCCATACAGGTATAGCAGTTTCCGTTACCGTTCTTGTCAATCTTGTTCGCGAGCATTATTTTTTCAGAAATATAGTCGGGTACCATTCTCTTTGCAGTACACTTTGCTGCAAGCTTTGTAAGATAGTAGTACTTGCTGTCCTCGTGGATGTTGTCCTCTTCAAGAACATAAATAAGCTTCGGAAAGGCTGGTGTTATCCATACACCCTGCTCGTTCTTTACACCCTTATATCTCTGCTTGAGAGTTTCTTCAATAATAATTGCAAGGTCGTTCTTTTCCTGCTCATTCTTTGCTTCGTTAAGATACATAAATACAGTTACAAAGGGAGCCTGTCCGTTTGTTGTAAGCAGAGTTACTACCTGATACTGTATTGTCTGAACGCCTTTTCTGATTTCATCTCTGAGTCTGTTTTCAACTATCTGTGCTTTCTTTTCGGAAGGAACGTCAATTCCTGCTTCCTGGAATTCGGCATCAACTGCCCTTGATATCTTTTCACGGCTTATCTGTACAAAGGGAGCCAAGTGTGTAAGGCTGATACTCTGTCCACCGTACTGATTGGAAGCTACCTGCGCTATAATCTGTGTTGCGATATTGCAGGCAGTAGAGAAGCTGTGAGGCTTTTCTATCATTGTACCCGAAATTACAGTACCGTTCTGGAGCATATCCTCAAGGTTTACAAGGTCACAGTTGTGCATATGCTGTGCAAAGTAGTCCATATCGTGGAAATGGATAAGACCTCTGTCGTGTGCATCAACGATATTTTCAGGCAAAAGTATTCTCTTTGTAATATCCTTTGAAACCTCACCTGCCATATAGTCACGCTGTACGCTGTTGACGGTCGGGTTCTTGTTGGAGTTTTCCTGCTTTACTTCCTCGTTATTGCATTCAATAAGAGTAATAATCTGCTCGTCGGTGGTGTTTGCCTTACGGATAAGGTTACGTCTGTAACGGTAGGTTATATACTTTCTTGCAATATTGAAGGCATTAAGTGCCATAAGCTGATTTTCAACAAGGTCCTGGATTTCTTCAACGCCGGGTGAACGGTTGTAGCTTGTACAAGCGTCTTCAACATTACGGGATATCTCAAGAATTTGCTCTTGCGTCAGACGTTCGGATTCTGAAACCTCGTTGTTTGCCTTTTGAATCGCTATAATAATTTTGTTTATGTCAAATATAACTTCTTTTCCGCTTCGCTTTATGATTTTCATTTTATTTACTCCTTTCTTTTTCTTTCAAAAATTATATATAAACATTAAATACGAAATTTTTGGTGCAGATACATTATATCAATATATTGTGGTTTTGTCAAGACAAAAAATACTATATTTGCGAAGTTTGTGCATTTTGCGAAATTTCGGGAATTTTGGAGGAAACAGTTTCCGGCTCTGTTTTGCCGGTCTTTTCCCTGCAAACTCCGACAGGGGTTGATATTATCCGTCTTTTTTCGATTTTTTTGTTTTTTCGACAAAATTTCAAAGATTTGCCTTTTTGGTAACTTTGACGAATTTCTTTTTTTAAATCAACATATTGTATTTACTCGATAAAGGAGAATACAATATATTGCAAATTCAAATGACATTCTGTGAGATGTCGCAGGGGGTGCGACACAGAAAAAATTTTTTAAAATTTTTTTCAAAAAAACGGAACTTTTTACGCATTTCTTTCGTCAAAGGTAAAGGACACGCAAAGAGTCCCGAAATTTAATCAAAAAAAGAAAGGTTAAGGAATTAACAATGAAAAAAACACTTGCACTCTTACTTACTCTTGCTATGACAGTAGCAGTATTCGCTTCATGCGGAACAAAAAAGGCAAACGAAGAAAACAACCAGGTAGAAAACGTAGTTGATACATCAGCTTACACACTTGATGCAGTGGTAGAGAAGATTTATGAACATAAGACACCTGAATTTATGTTTGGCACAATGCCGGTTGATCTTGAGGACGAATACGCACCCAAGACATACCTTGGACTTGATGACCTTTCAAACATCAAGGAAGCAGTTGTTTCTGAAGCTATGATAGGCTCTATTGCATACTCTCTTGTTCTTGCAAGAGTTAACGACGCAGCAAAGGCACAGGAAACAGCAGAAGCTATGAAGGCAGGCATTGACACAAGAAAGTGGATTTGCGTTGAAGCAGACGACGTAAAGACAGCAGTTGTCGGCGACATAGTTCTTTATGTAATGATTTCTTCCGAGCTTGCAGATTCTTACACAGCACAGGATGTAGTAGACGGCTTTAATGCAGCATTTGCACAGTAAGCAATAAAAACTTGCCATAGTGGGTGGGCAGAAATTGCTCACCCCTTTTTTTGAAGGATTTACCACTTGAAATTTTCCGTTTTACATACTATAATATGTGAGGAAAATAATTCTTCAAAAGAAGATAAGATAAAATTGAGGAAAGGAAACAACAATGATATTTTCAAGTATTCCATTTTTGTTCTACTTTTTACCGATAACGGTAATACTGTATTTTGTGCTTCCAAAGTCGCTTCGCAACCTCGAACTGCTGCTTGCAAGCCTTGTGTTTTATGCCTGGGGTGAGCCGAAGTATGTTCTGCTGATGGCAGGCTCTATAATTGTCAGCTACGTTTTTTCACTTTTTATCGGAAAATGCGAGAAACGTTCAAAAAAGGCAAAGCTGTTGCTTTTTTGTGCTGTTGCACTAAATGTTTTAGCACTCGGTGTATTTAAATATACAGACTTTGTTCTTGCAGGTATAAATTCGATTTTCTCTCTTGATATATCGCTTCCTGGAATTGCACTGCCTGTCGGTATAAGTTTTTATACCTTCCAGTCGCTTTCCTACTGCGTTGACGTTTACAGAGGGGATGTACCGGCGCAGAAGAATATTATAAATTTTGCAGCCTATATTACAATGTTTCCACAGCTTATCGCAGGTCCTATTGTAAGATATAAGGATATAAACGAGCAGTTGACTTACAGAACATACACCTTTGATAAGTTCTACACAGGGCTTTCAAGATTTATTATCGGACTTGCAAAAAAGGTACTTATCGCAAATCAGCTCGGTGAGCTTTGCTCGTTCTATAAGGCAACAGAGCAGCCGACAGTGCTCTTTACCTGGCTTTATGCTATAGCCTACGCACTCCACGTTTACTTTGATTTTTCGGGTTACTCCTGTATGGCAATCGGTCTTGGAAAGATGTTCGGCTTTGATTTTCTTGAAAACTTCAACTACCCCTACATCTCAAAAACGGCAACAGAATTCTGGCGCAGATGGCATATGTCGCTCGGCACCTGGTTTCGGGATTACGTTTATATCCCAATGGGTGGCAACAGAGTTCCGTTCGGGCGTTGGATACTGAACACCTGCACAGTCTGGGCTCTGACAGGTCTTTGGCACGGTGCAAGTATGAGCTTTGTTGTATGGGGCGTTTATTTTGCAGTATTACTTATAATCGAAAAGCTGTTCTTAAAGAAATTCCTTGAAAAGCTCCCATCATTTATTTCGCACATATACCTGCTTGTAGCTGTATTTGTAAGCTTTATGATTTTTGATTCGGAAAGCTTCGCAGTTGCAGGACAGAGAATTGCTTACCTCTTTGGCGGCAAGAATATCGCATTTTCAAGTGCCGAAACGCTGTATTATCTAAAGAGCTATGCAGTTACCTTTATTGTTGGTATTATCGGAGCTATGCCTGTTGCAAAGCTATATCGCAAAAAAATCGGCGAGAAGACGGTTATTGAAACAGTTTTACTTGCAATTCTGCTTATAATTGTGGTAGCATACCTTGTTGACGGCTCATATAACCCGTTCTTGTACTTCAGATTCTGATATGGAAAGGAGAAAATAAATGAACAAACATACAATACCGGCTATTCTACTCTCGGGAATGATACTTACAGGCTCTGTTCTTTGTGCAGTACTTCCGAAAGCTGAATTTTCCGATAGCGAGCGAAGAAAGCTTGCGGAAATGCCGAAGTTTACACAGCAAAATTGGCTTTCTGGCAAGTTTGCAAGTGAATTTGAGACCTATGCTACAGACAATTTCCCTTTCCGTGAATTTTTCAGAAGTATTAAGTCGGTAGCAAACTACAATATTTTCTCAAAGAGCGACAATAATGATATTTATATATATGAAGACTCAATGATGAAACTCGAAAAGACTCTGAACGAGGTTTCGGTAAAGAATGCACTTTCAAAATTCGATTATCTTTACAATAAATTTATAAAGGGCAAGGCAGAAAACGTCTACACCTGCATAGTTCCCGATAAGGCGTATTTTGCATGGCTCGACGGGAAGAATATTCCGTCTCTTGATTATGATAAGCTTTTCTCCCTCATAAGAGAGGGTATGCCGTATTCTAAGCATATTGATATTACAGACTCTCTTGCTCTTTCGGATTTTTACAAAACCGACAGCCATTGGAGACAGGAAAAAATATCTGAAGTTGCACAAAAGCTTGCTTCACAAATGGGAATAACCCTTAGCGAAGAATATACCGAAGTGGATTCGGGTATAGATTTCAGAGGTGTCTACAGCGGACAGAGCGCAAAACCGAACAGCCACGAGAGTCTTATATATCTTACAAACGATACCCTTGAAAATGCAATCGTACAAAACCACGAAACAGGCAAAACGGGTGGCATCTACGACATAGAAAAGCTTAGTTCCCGTGACCCGTACGAGGTATTTCTTCACGGCTCGTGTGCAGCTATGACAATTACAAATCCAAAAAATGAAAGCGGGAAAGAGCTTATAATCTTCCGTGACTCCTACGGCAGCAGTATTACACCACTTCTGCTTGAGGGCTACTCAAAAATAACACTTCTTGATATAAGATATATGGCAAGCGATATGTGTTCGGAATTTGCTTCCTTTGACGGAGCAGATGTGCTGTTCCTTTACAGCAGTACCCTTATAAACAACAGCGGCACCTTTAAGTAACGAAAGCTTGGGGGCTCCTCGCCCCCAAACCCCATCGCGAGCTTTTTTGTAAAAAAGCTCGGCAAAAAAAGCATAAACACGAAGTGTTTATGCTTTTTTGCATACTTTTTTTGCACGAATGTGAAAAAAGTATGTAGGGGTAGTAGGGGACGAAGTCCCTTACAAAGCAATTTAAAGTTGGGGTACAGGGGGACAAAGTCCCCCGAAACAAAAAAAGAGAGGTCATATTGACCTCTCTTTTTAATCTTTATTTCTTGATATATCCACGTGTAGTATAGAACTTACCACCTTCTGCGTAACGCTCTCTTATTTTATTTGCAAGAGTTGTACTGCAGGGGTGCTTCTTTATCTGATATTTCTTGACGTTCCAACCGAAGACATATCTTATAATATCCTCAGTTTCCTCGCCGCATCTGTTGCCGAACATATTTCCGAACTTCACAATATTACTGCTCTCGGGCAAAATTTCTGCAAGTGTTTCGTCAAGAAGCCAGGAATGGCAGGAAAAATACTTGAATTCGTATTCCGGATAATATTTTGCAAAGAACTCGCGCGCCATATTGAGTGATTTTTCACACGCTTCGGGCGACAGGTCTGTATTTGCCGGAATATGAACGCCAATTATATTATCGCCCTTTGCTATACCAAGCTCAGGCTTGTCAGCCGCTGCCTTTTCAAAGCAATATTCAAGGCATCCGAGCTTATAAAGATTTCCACGCATATGTTGTATCAGCCACGCACATTCGCCAAGATACAGCTCACCCTTGATTTCGCTCCATACATTCAGCCATTCCTTGATGTCGTTAAGGGTATCAAGGAGAATTTCCTCGGAAATTCCTCTCTTTTTGTAATCCTCAGATAGCTTTTCGCACATAAACAAGAAAGAAAGGAAGTTTCTCTTTCCGTCTTCGCAGTTTACATCATATGTATTCGCACTTACCGTATCCGAAACCGGTACAGTTTTCAGAGCCTTGTAAAATTCAGCATCAAAGCCCTTGTCAAAGCCGAGCTTCTTGTACCACTTTTCGATAATTCCGGGTACTTCGGGATTTTTACCGTTCCAGGAAAGGAAATTCACTCTTGACGGGAAGTCATTTACTTCAGTACTCTTGTTAAGTCCGAGGAAACGCATAAAATTGTCATGGTACATCTTCTGAACATTCTCACGACTCACACCGAGCTTTTCAAGAATTCTGTTATCCTGGGAAATGATACCTGTTGCGTGTGCAAGGCTGTATCCTGCAGTATTACAGTCTGTACCGAACATAATGTTATCTCCGACATTATAGCCGATAGTATAAAGCTTTGTAAGCAGTTCCTCGCGGTAAATATCGGGTGTACCCGGTGTTAAATCAAAGTACATTTCAGATGCATCATCTCTCTGAGTATACGCATAAAGGAACTTACCGTAAAGAGAAATACATTCGTCAATCCAGGGCCACGAGCAATGTCCGAGCGAAAAACGCAGGCCCGTAATATCAATAAGTGCTTCAAAATTCAGAGGTCTGTTATATATTGAGGAAACACAACCGTCCCAGAGAATACCCGTGTGGAAAATTACAGGCTTATCAAGAGACGCAATCTTACGAAGAACCCTCATACACTTTTCTTCATACGGATAGTAATTACTGCAGATCATTTTAAAAGCAACAATTCCTGCCTTTACTGCCTTTTCCACATTTTCAAGTATGTTTTCCTCATCAGGATGTATCCACATAACAGGATAAATTCTGTCCTCATAACCACGTGACCAGCCGAGCACCTTTTCAAGTCTTTCATCAAAGGTTATACTGTCGTTAAGTACCGCTCCACCGGGCTTTATAACACAAGGACTGTATGAAAAAACACAGGTCCCGTATATACCTGCCTTGTCAAGATGTTCAAGCAGCGCTTTCGGATTTGGTTCTTCAAATCTTGTGTGAACGTGCATATCAAAGATTTTCATAGCATTTTTCCCCTTTTTTCTTAAGTTTTACGGGCAATAGTTATCTACTCTTACCAACTTCGATTATAACAAAACATACTTTTCAAGTCAATAAAAAGCTTTGCAAAAGAACTATTTTATACCTATAAAAGAATATTTTACACCTATTCTCAGCCGGAAATTCTGTTATGTCCGGGCTTGAGCTCTACCGGCTTTCCGTTATAGTCAATCCACACCGAAATTGCCGACGGGTTGTATGCAGTTTTCTTGTCAATTGAGTAGTCAACTCGTCTTTGTGCCTGAACATAATCGTAAATTTCGATATTTGTAGCATACCATACATCGGGATGGTTTGATGCGTAAGAACAGAATTCTTCAATGTGCTCCCAGTTATTATTGTCGGTAAACTCATAGGAATGACCGTAAACATACATAAGTGGCATATTAAGTCTGAAGGGTGGAATATTTACGAGCTTATCAAAAAGCTCCTTTAAATTTGCGTTATGATGACAGGACGGTCCCCAAGACAAAAAGTCGTCGGGAAGTCTGAGGTTCGGATTGGTATATGCACCTGCACATCTTGCGTAACGCATACCACACGCAGCACAAAGCTCCATAGTTCTCTTATCAAACGGTCCATTCGGATACGCCATACCACGAACTGTATATCCACAGTGCGATTCAAGAAATTCCTTGTCCCTGAGTATTTCTTCAAGAATAATGGTTGACGGTAGCTCAAGCAGTGTCGGGTGTGAATATGAGTGGCAGGCAATCTCGTGCCCGCGGTACAGGTCGTGTACCTCTTCGGGTTTCAGGTATTCTCTGCCGGCATCAGTTCTTCCGATAAGTCCACTTGCAAGATTGAAGGTACCCTTTATTCCGGTATCGTTAAAGAGCTTTACAAGTCTTCTATCCTCTGTTCTTCCGTCATCATAGCTGAAGGTAAGACAGCACTTTTTGCCGTCTTTCCATAGCCTGTTTTTTATGTTCATAATAATTTGCCCTCGTTAAAAAATGAGTCAAATGCCGATTTTAGTGGCAATCGGAATGACAGGAGCAGCAGTTTCCGTGACACTCGTCAGGCTCTGCTGTGTCGGGGTTTTCTCCGTCAGCTGATTTTGTTACAATTGCCATTACTCTTTCCATAAGGTGAGAGAATTCGTGCTTTGCTTCTTCAAAAGCTCTCATCTTCGGGTTTTCCATAATCTGAGTATAGAGTGCTTCAAGCTCACTGTTTATTTTTTCAAGAGCTGCTTCGTCTGTTGTGTCGTTGATTGTATCTCTCTTTGTGCCGAAGCTTTCGATAAGTGCCACAAGCTCCTTGTCTGCGTCGACTGCATCTCCTGCAGCTACTACTGCTTTGTAGCATTCTTCATTCTGTATTGCGTGTCCGAGTGCTCTTGCAAGTTCGATTGTATTCATATTTTTTACCTTTTCCCACTTTTTCGGGTGCCTCTCTTTTTTATTATTATTTTATATAAAACTTTATAAAATGGATATAAACAAACTTCGATTAACTAAAGGGTCCTCCCTTGCCAGCTCCCTTTAAGCAAGGGAGCCTTTACGGGGCGCTTTACACATCATCATCACTTCGTTACCCTCAAGGGGAAGGCATATTACAGGTTCTCCTTAATCTTCCCGATAATTTCTGCATATTCAGCTTCGCAAAGAGTTACCTTCTGTGGATTCATTGCAAAGGTACCACCCCACTCAAACTCATCCCTGTACTTCGGAACAAGATGGAAATGAAGGTGACAGCCCGTATCCCCGTATGCTCCGTAATTTACCTTCTGCGGCGAAAATGCTTTGTGAATAGCATTTGATACTCTTGCAATATCCTCGATAAATGCTTCTCTTTCCTCTTTTGTCAAATCAATTATTTCGCTCACATGCTTTTTGTGAGCAACAATAACTCTTCCCTTGTGGCTCTGCTCCTTGAAAAGATACACCTTGCTGCTTGATAATTCGCAGATTTTAATTCCAAATGCGTCAAGAAGCTCGTTTTCCATACAATAAGCACAATTTTTATCCATATCTGTTCTCCGTTATAAATTTGCAAACGAATAAATAATATTCATACGGCTGTTTGAAAAGTCTTACTGAAGCTTAAAGTCAAAGGTCGGAATGCCGTTTGCGTCATACTTACCTGCAAGCACCTCAAGGGTTGTATCAACACTTTCAACAGCATGGCCGCCAAAAATAATACGGGAAATGTGAGGTAGCTCCTCAAGAACGTGAGGATTACCGAAGTGTATAAGAGTTGAAATTCTGTTTGATACCTGCATAGCTGTTATAAGGTTTACAAGTCTGTGTGTAAGGTATTCCTTTCCTGTATATGCAAGCGCTTCAGTGAAGGTCATTACGACAAGCTGGTCGCAGCCGATAGAGTTCGACAGAACGCTCGAAAGCTCACCCTGTGACGGAAATTCGTGTATTATCTGGTAATTTGCATTCGGGAAAAGCTCGTTTATTTTCTTAACCATCCGTGCAGGCTGAAGCCAGCCGTTGTTACTGAAGGTATCAACGTCAACCTTGCCGCCGGGAGCCAAATCGGTCGACTGCTTTGCAACAATAATAAAGAAGTGCTTTCCGTCACGGGAAATTGTATTACCGATACCGTTGTCTGTTCTTGTGTATACTCCGTCCTTGTTTATGCAGTGGAAGGTCTGTATTTCATCCTCGGTAAGCTCTGTGTCCGTCGGAAGAAGTGTAACTCTGTGCTGTGCTGCAAGCATTCTCTTTGTTGCTGCATCAAGGCACTCGTCTGAAACAAGACCCTTTTCATAAGCCTCCACATACTGCTCAAACTGTTCGCGGTTATTTGGAGCATAAGGAAGAAGTGTATCAACACCGGCATTGATTGCAAGCCCCTTTGAGTCGACATCTCCGAACTTTGCGCGTATTCCCATCATACAAAGGGCATCTGTGATAACAAAGCCATCGAAGCCCTGCTCACGGATAATATCCATAACAGGCTTTGAAAGACTTGCGGGATGCTCATTATCTATATTTATAAATTTTTTATGACCTACCATAATACCGTCAAGAACTCCTGCCTTGTCAAGCGCAATATAAGGCTTAAGGCTATACTCAAGCAGTGATTCCTTTGTGTCAGAGGAAAGGCTCTCCGCCATATGAGAGTCTATTTCATTGACATTGTTGCCACCGGGATAATGCTTGCCGACAGTAAGCACACCGCCGTCTCGCATTCCCTTTGCTTCAGCCATAGCGAGTGCTGTGACCTTATCAACATCAACGCCCATACTTCTCATGCTGCCGTCAATCATATCAACAACCGGGTCACAAACAACATTGTACCCCATTTTGCGTGCAGTAACACCTACAGCCTTACCGAAAGCATATGCGTGCTTTTCGCTGCCGGTTGTACCTATTGCATTGTGCTTGCCGACAAGATATTCACCTACACCGCTTTCACCGTCTGTCATAATAAGAATAGGGTAATCTGCAATTTCCCTTACCTTTGCTATCTGTTTTTCGGCGTTTATAAAACCCTGCTGAATCCAAACACAACCCAGAGAACGATTCCTTATAAGGTCAAATACAAATTCATCATCCTCGGTACAGTCCTCGCTATTGCGATGAATAGTCGCAGTAAATGTCATTCCGAGCTTTTGTCTTGTTGTGAGCTCCTCAAATTTTAATTCCTTCATAATCTTATCTCCATTTGTTCCACTTTCTCAATAAATATTTCATTAAAAATACGAATATACCGACAGATGAAATTAATGCCACAAGGCAATTGAGTGATTTCAGACTTCGGTTGAAATCATTATACCTCATACCATTGTCAAAGTCAAGACTTTTTGTGCGATTGTTTGCCGTTTTTTGGAAAAATAAAGCTTTCCTTTCGGCTGAATATACTCTTGACTTTTTGACGATTTTGTGGTATAATATAGGTACAAATTCAAAGCTGAATTTTGGCTGTGCAAACGCAAAATTCTGCCTTTCTCCCCGATGTCTGTACCAGGGTACAGGCTTTTTTAAGACAGTTAAAAGAACATATGTTCTATTTTGCATTGCAAATCTCCCCCAAAAAGCATACAATAAATTGCGAGAGCAATAGTAAAAGGAGCAGACGAAAAGAAAAATGTGGGAATTTATAAAAAAATACTGGCTGGAGGCGGCATTCGGGCTGTTGCTCTCGTATGCCGGTAATCTTCACAGAAAGCTGACGAAAAAAAGAGAAGAGGAAAAGCACTTAAAACGTGCTATGTGTGCGCTTCTTCGTGCACAGATAATTGAAATTTACAACAAATATACAGAAAAGGAGTACTTCCCGATATATCAGAGGGAAAATCTACGGCATCTGACAGAGGAATACTACTGTCTTGGTGGGAACGGAATAGTAAAGGGGCTGGAAGAAAAGCTGCTTGAGCTTCCGACAGAAAAGTAGATTTACAGTTTTAAGAAAGGAGAATTTTAATGGCAAAAATTACAGCAGACAGCGAATATATGGCAGGTGGAGTACCTGTAAAGGTAAAGAAAATCCCATACGGAACAAGATGGAAAAAGAATTATGGCACCTTTTTTGAGGGTGACCTTTATAAGGCAGACAGGCTTATGACAAAGGGTACCGGTAAGGTGCTTGGTATTACCATTCACAATACCGACGACAGTGCAGATGCTGCGACCTATACACTTGCGACCTTCAATCAGAATATGGGTAGTGCAAGAGTGCATTTTTATGTAGATGACCGTGAGGCGTGGCAGAACTTGGAGCTTAACGAGGTGGGCTGGCACGCAGGAACAGGTGACACAAGTCTTGGAAACGACAGTTATATAGCAATTGAGATAATAATGGGTAAAAATTATACCGAAAAGGATAGACTTGCCGAGGAAAACGGTGCAAGCCTTACAGCATACCTTTTGCACGTTCTCGGACTTTCGGTTTCGGATATTGTAACTCACAAGCACTGGAACGGAAAGGAATGTCCACTTTATATTCTGCCTCATTGGAATGAGTTTTTGGCACTTGTTACAAAAAAGTATAAAGAGCTTGAAAAGCAGAAAAATCCACTTGACAACACCCCCGACGAATATGCAAAGGAAGCTATAAAAAAGGCAACCGAAAAGGGACTGCTTCGTGGCAATACAGAAGGAAATCTATTACTGCATTCACCTCTTTCAAGACAGGATTTGTTCGTGATTCTTGAAAGAATCGGAGTAATTTAATTTAAAAATGGAGGAATGTTTATGAAAAAGGAAGATATTATAAGAAAACTGAGTTCAAGAAAATTCTGGGTTTGCATCTGTGGTTTTGTAAGCTCATTTATGGCAACCCTGCGATACGGCGAGAGCGAAACTGCTCTTGTGACCTCGCTTATTACAAGCGCAGGCTGTCTTATTGCGTATATACTCTCGGAAGGATATATTGATGCTAATAAGGAGTAACATATGTACTTGACATATAAAACATTATAGATTATAATTAAAGAAAGGAAATTTATGAAGATATCAAATTATAATTTCAGTACAAAAAAATACGGCAAAAACTCAACAAAGCCGGAGGATTACGATTTTAAAGGCTTCGGTGATTCTTTGGTAAGCAACGCAATGAATAGGCTGAGCGAGGCAAAAAGCCCTGCTCCACAGGTAAGTTTTGAAACAGATACGTTTGACAGCATTTACGGAAACACAAATTTTTCAAATACAAATTCGGATTTTCTCATAAAATCCGAGCCTGTGGCAACGCTGAATGAGGGTGCAAGGATAAAAAATGATGTGTATGAGGTGTTGAAAGCAACTCATCCCGAAACAGAAATAAAGGGAGTTTTTGACAATATTCCGGATGAGGATGTTGAAAGGAACATTCCACAGGCAGAGAAGCTCATTCAGAGCATAGGGAAAAACGACAACGAATTTTCCCGAAGCCTTAACCGATACCCGACAATGCAGGACGGACTTTCACTTTATCTTGCAGCAGGTGAAAGGGGCGATAAAAAGGCTACAAATCTTGCACACGAGGCGGCGTACACAAAACTAAATAATCCTGTTTTAAAAAAGGATGAAAGTAAAGTTAAAACATTCTTTTCGAATATTTTTGGTGGTAAAAAAGAGTCAAATGAAACCAATGAAGAAAAGCAGTCATTTGAGCCGGATGTCTATAAGGACAACACTAAAAATGATTCTTCAACGCCCGAAAGCACAAAACTCAATCCGTACGGCGTTTTTGACGTTTTTGAAGATCAGGTTCTACCTTCTAATGATTTGTTTGACATATTCGAAAACATCAAAAATGGGGATAGTGTCTCTGCCAAAATTGACGTCAAAAGAAACATTTCATCTTTACGATCCTTTTATGAATCTTTAAAAGATAACGCGCGTTTAGTTTGGAAAGCAGGTAGTGAATTATACCTGAAACCAAAAGGACTTACTGTTTCCGCCGGTATGCTTGAACACTCTTTGCAGGAAAAACCTGCAGATGTCGTTTTTTATGAGGATTCTGATGTTGTGAAGAAAATAATGAGTGATAATGAATTTTTGACGCATTTGGATGAGGTTGTTTATAAGGTAGAAAACAAGATACCCTTAACCAAGGAAGATAAACACCATAATTTCGAAGCAAATGATAATCAGGATTTGTACTACAGCATTCACGGTTGTCAATTTGAAATTTATAATATTTCATATAACAAAGATGAAACAAAAGATATTTCTGTTCATATTACAGACAATTATGACTATACAAAAATATGGACATCGATGGAAGGTGAAAAGTTCAGTCCATTCAGAATCTCTCTTGGCACACTTGCAAACGATTTTGGAACAATAACTTCCAAACTTGACGCCATAAATCCATACAAAGTGGATATCTATTTCACTATAAGGAGATAATTATGAAAAGATGTTTGTTGATTTTGATAATATGTTTGTTGATTTTGGTTTCGTGTTCGTCAAAAGGTGAATCATATACATTGAACGAGGAATTATACGGAAATCACTATGGCAGAGATTATGGTGGGCACGTTGGAGACGGAAAGTTTTTTATGATGCGTTTTGATGATGATGATTTGTTACTGGTAGCAGAAAGTCCTGATTCGTTTCGGGTAATTCTCACTCGTGAATATAACCATAAATTTGATGGTAATGATTTATACTTCTATTCAGCAGACGGTTATGCTGTGGTATATGCAAAAAGTAATCTGTGTAAGGTTTTCATAACTGATTTTCCTAAAGAATTGGTGACCGAATATGATTTGAAGCATTCGATAAGAAGAGAAGAAAACAATTATCGGATTAGTGAACTTGTTGGCGAAGAATTTAAATGTATAATCTATCTCGACTCATTTGATGAGTTTACTGATTATGAGCAGAGAATTCTTAAAGAGTTAAAAGAAACGCAGGATAAGGAAGACAAAGTGTACGAGTTTTTGAATGACCTTATAGAACCGTTGGAGGATTTTGTAAGCTGATATACCCGAAACGGAAAAGTGCCGGATTATTTTTACGGTGGTAAGTATGATGAGAGCTTTGATTGTTATCGTGTCGATGATAATTGGTATTTGTTAAGGAATAATGTAAGATGACCACCCCGACGTAAACATTATATTTGTAGGTCACTCAAAGGGTGGTGGAATTGCTGCAGATTGGAAAAACATATTTAATGGCGAAGTATTCGATGAAAACGAATACTTTGGTGACGACGCAACCGACCACGAATACATTAAGAAAGGAATTGAAATGTTTTATGAAGACTATCCCGAAGCAAAAACGTAAATTAGCAGCACGTTTTTTAAAAGCGGTGCTTATAGCAGTCGTTTCAGTCTATGCTATTAAGGCTGCAATATTTATATATGATTTCTGGGGATTTGAGCACATCGAATATAAAGACACTGCACACGTTTTGGAGATTTTTGAGGAAAACAAAGACGATTTTGATGTAATGGTAGACGTTTTGCAAAGAACAAACATCAACAAAATACTTTTTGTTGATTATCTGTACTATCCAAAAGCGTTATACCCTTGTCCCGGGGATGCTCTCAAAAATCCTAAATATCAGATAAAACGCAGAGGCTTTCTGAAAGCCGGGGATGAGGATTACAAATCAATTTGTACTTTCTTTAAAAAGTACGGCCCTATACGCATTCACGGCACTAAGCAATTTCGTTTCGACTTTGACACAGAAGGAGGTCTCGCGTATTTGTGTTATATTCCGAAAAATATACGTGATATTATTCTGGAAACGTTAGAGATACATTGTGAAACAATTATTCCTCTGGATGAATACTGGTATTTTGCTTATTAAAATCAAATGATGTGAAAAGCAATACTACTATTTCACAAAACTCGAAAAAGCAGGACTTGTGACGGAGGAAGTGCTGAAAGGGGCAATCTGATTATTTCAACAGGAGCTAAACAAAATGAAGAAGAAAATTAAACCCTTAAAAGTGTTACTATTTTTACTATATTTAATACTTACAGGCACAACAATTATAATGATGTTTTGGTCATATATGCTTTCGCCGTTTGATTTGGACCACGAGGCAAGATTCGGTGAGCTGGCAATCGGTGGTGACGGATTTGGACTCGCGTGGCTTGCCTTTATTCATAATTCTATAAAAAATATAATTGTCGCCTGGATAGCGAGATATTTTAACAAGCGTCTTATGATTTTAAGTTTAGCTCTTGGTTTTGCTTGTCTGCTAAATTTTATTGGAATGTGTCTCTTACCATAACGGGAGGATAATAATGAATACGCGTAAAGTAATTGATATAACTATAAAAGTGGTCTATTTTTTAATTACAGGGTTTCTGTGTCTTTTAATGTGTATATTTTTATACGGATATGTCGCTTACATTATAGATATAAACAAGTCGACACCTAACGTTTGGGCGGCTTTTAGCCTTCAACCATTTATAGCACATACGATAGTTTCTGCTCTTATCGGCTTTTATAACAAGAAATACAGTAAAATAAGCTTTATTCTTGCACTTGTTTCGCTGGCTATGTCGGTGGTTTTTTATAACCATATCTTTATATTTCAGCCAAACGTGTATCCGACAATCTAATATAAAAAACCAAGCAGGAGACGAGTTCAATGAAGAAAAAACTACTTATCATTCTACTGGTAATAACAGTAATTATAGCAACACCGATAATCGCTTTCCGTATATATAATTCTTTACCGATATACAGTGAGAGAGTAATAGAAGAATACTCGGTTTACAGGGAAGATTTTGAAATTGTAAATGACTATCTTCTTGAGCATTTCGACAACGTCAACGAGAGAATAGATATTATTGTTACACTTGATAATAACGGAGAATTTAAGGATTTATATTGCCGTAAAAAAAGTCTTTACCCCGACCAAAAGGTTTTCAATGCTTTTAAAAGGGTGAACGAAAGCTTCTTAGGGTACACCTTATATTCGATAAGGATATATCCTGACCGTATAAATTACGAGGGTTTTACCGAAAAGGTAGTTACATATACAAAAAACGGTAAACTGCCAAAATTTTTATACAACAAGGGCAACGGGGTTAATTTTAACACCTATCCTCTTTGGGATAATTGGTATTATTTGAATGTATCTTTGTTTTAAGAATTATACATTACCGAGGTTTAAATGAATAAGAAAAACAACAAATCATCTAAAAATTTTTATTATATCCTTATAACAGGGTTGTTGATTTACATAATGTTTATTATGTCTCCTGTTCTTCCTTGGGATTCCTATCGGGTGGCAAGATTTTCTAAAGTAGCAACATCTGCAGAACATATAAATATCACAATATTCTTCTGGCTCGGTATGGCAATCATAAACTGTGTAGTGGCATTTATTGTAAGACATTGGAAGAAGGCATTTTTTGTACTGAGTATGGCTCTTACGGTGACGTGTATTCTGAATTGTATCGGAGCTTTTATGCTTTATTAGGTGGGGGGATTTATGGGTAAAGTATTTCGTATAATTTTCGATATCCTTTGTATATTGACAATTGCCGTTTTGGGGATTTCTGTTTGTTACTTGTTTTACGCATTTTTCGGAAATATTTTCTGCTCTTTTGAATTTTCACAGAGTTCTCTTACTGCACAAAGTATTTTGTTTTTCGCTTTGTGTATGATAGCTTCGGGAATAATGAGCTTCTACAGAAAAATTTTCAGTAAAATCTGCTTTGTTATGGGTCTTTTGTGTTTGCTGGCGTTTGTGTTGTGGTACAATTATGTCGGTATTTTCAGACCTGATTTGTATGTGATTATAGGGTAATAGCAAAGGAGCTATTGTAATGAGAAAACTTATTCTATGGACAATTTCAATTGCAGTAATTATTTCAGTTTTTGTCATTGTAAATTCCTTTCCGAAACGCGACAAAGGAGAAATCGAATTATTCAAAAAACATAAAGACGATTTTGAACTTATAACTGAACATATAATTGAGAACTATGATACTGAATCGGAAGATTCCGTAATGGTTTACTGGGAAAATGATGTACCATACTTATACAACAATAGTCCGATTACTCTTAAAGATGACCTTGTAAATGCTTTCAATAACATTGTGGATGCTTTTCAGCACTATGAATTCAGTTTTGTGGATATTACCCCTGATCGTATTTCGTATGGTGGCTTGGGGCACAGAATGTATGTGTATTCCCGAAACGGAAAAGTGCCGGATTATTTTTATTTTAAAGGTGATGATATGAACTATACTTGTTATCGTGTTGATGAAAATTGGTATTTATTGAGAAATAATGTAAGATGACTACCCCAACATAAATATAATCTTCGCAGAACATTCCAAAGGCAATTCTTTTCAATTCGGAAATAAATCCATATGAGGTAGATATTTATTTCACTATATAAAAAGTCCCCGTACAAATTGTACGGGGACTTTATGTCACTTATATTCTTTACGAATTATTCTGCAGGTGCATACGCCTCGGGAAGAATATAAACCTTAGCATTTGCATCGCCAAAATCATTCTTGATTGCTATTTCGGCATTCTTATCGTGTGTAAGTCTGAATTCCTTGTAACGTCCAAGACCTCTGTCTATAACCTGCATATAGGTATTGCCGTCATAGATAGGAGCCCATGCAGGATTTCCTGCTACTGTTTCAAGAAGGTTCCAGCTACCACGGTCAAAGATGTTGTTTCTGATAATGAAGGTACCCTTTTCATACTGGTTACGATGTTCCCAGCTCTTGATGTTACAAGAAACATTCTGGTCACCTCTCTGGATACCCCAACCGTAACCTGCACGTCTGAGGATATTACCTTCGATAAGGAAGTTCTTACCGTCACGTACTGCAGTTCCGTCATCAGAATCATCATTGAAATACTCAATGTTGTAAATACAATCTTCGATTACGTTGTTAGAATATGTGATATTGTTATGTGATACATCATCACCACCACGTGTATACTGATGTGTAATACCTGTGTCGTAGCACTGATAAATATAGTTGTTATCAACCTTGAAGCCGTCAACAGCACCGTACATTTCCACGCCGTTACCAACTCTTACAGGGCTACCGTTTGCGTTATAATAGGTGATAGAACCACCAATCCAACCGATTTCGCAGTTTGTAACTGTGAGATTCTTTACAGAACCACCGGAAATACCGTATACACCACCGTACATAAGACAGAGGTTATCAAAGATGATATCGTTACCACCTGCTTTGATAATAGGCTGGTTAACAAGGAATTCTATTGAAGTAAATCTTGTACCGGGGTTGCCCTTGTCACTTCTGAGATACAGCTTTCCTTCTGTCATTCCTACGGTACTTGCAGGAATTTCACTGTAGAAATCAAGGTCCTTATCAAGTTCTGTCTTAATATCGAAGAGCTTAGTTCCCTTTGAACCGTATACACAGAAGAAGTCATTGATATATTCAGGTGTTTCCTTGTATGCTACTGTCTCTGTTCCGTCGTTAAGGTAAATACCACCACAGTCCTTAAGGTCTTTGTAATATACCCAGATATTGGTAGTACCCGGCATAAGTGACCACTTTTCTGCACCCACACCGTTTTCGGGAGAAGCATAGATTCTCGGCTTTGCACCCTCACCGTATGCAGAATATGTAACACCCGGAACTGTTACGCCAAGGCTCTCACGCCACAAGCCGCCTCTTTCAAAGAACACACCGTCACCTGCTACCATCTGACCACTTGCAGAAACAACCTTTGCAAGTGTCTTCCATGCAGTTTCCGGAGACTTACCGTCAGCGTCGTCATTACCGTTGGGGGATACATAGTACTTTGTACCTGTAACCTGAACAGCTGTAGGTGTGTTACGGATTTCTGTTACTCTGTTTGCAACAATTGTATCAAGTTCCTTAAGATAGTTTTCAGCTGCAGCATAGTCTACTTCTGTATTACCGAAGAGGATTGTCGGAGAAACTGTCATAAGCATCCAGCCTTCGGGTGAGTCGATGTGGGAAACAGTTGCTTCAGCAATTTCCGAGTATGCCCAGAAATCTTTTGCAACGTCTGAGAAGAAGGCTCTGAGCTCGCTTGAAAGCTTGTCAGCAGTAATACTTCTCTTGTATGCGTTGTTTATAACCTTTACAACCTCTGCTCTTGTAATTGTAGCATCAGGTTTGAAGCAGAATGTACCGTCACCGTTGTCGTAACCGTTAACAAGTCCTGCCTTACCTGCAGCAGCAATAACTGTAGCTCTGGGATGATTTGCAGGTACATCTGTAAATGTACCGTTCTTGCCGGCATCAGCAAGAAGTCCCATATTGTAAACGAGCTCTACAAATTCAGCACGTGTTATTGGCTGGTCAGGGAGGAATGCTCCGCTGTAAGCACTAAGATAACCAAGGCTTTCAACATAAGAGATATACTTGTTACCCCAGTGAGATGCAACATCAGTAAATGCTGTCACCTTATCTGTCGGAACAAGTGCGTCTCCACCTGCGCAAAGTCTTGCAACTATTGTCGCAGCTTCAGCTCTTGTCATTGTATTCTGGGGCTTGAAGAGGTTTCCGTCGTAACCCTTCATATAGCTTTCGTGTAATTCAAGCTGTGGCTTTTCCTTAAAGAACATAAGGTCAGCGATATAGAGCTTTTCTGTACCCTTGAGCTTATTTGAAATACCCTTAAATGCCTGAAGGTGCATCTGCTTGAAGAAATGCTCTTCTTTTCCGGGGTGCAGAACTGAGTCAATTCCTGTAAGGTCAAAGGTTACATATGCCCATTTGCCACTTACCATAGGATCTTTACTTGAGAACATATATGATTTTGAAAGAACAGCGCCTGAGGTGAGAATTTCACCTGCAAAGGTTGTGGGCATTGGAAGTTCACCGTCAAGGTAGTAGGTAATAACCATATGCTTATAAATGCCAAGGTCAATTCCGGCTGTATCATAATGATAACCGTCAATCTTTACGCCGCTTGAAATTGTCGGGCTTTGTGGGTTTACTGTAACAAGTGATACTTCCTTATCCTGGAAAACAGTATTTTCTATTGTTGCATTCTTTGAAGCATCAACGATACCGCCCTGATATTTTGCAAACGGGATTGTACGAACATTCGGAACGAGCTTTTCTACATCGAACATAGCTGTAAAGGTTACATATGCGTCGATTGCAGTAAATTCAGTTCCGGGCTGATAAAGCATACCGTCTTCTGAATATCTCCAACCGAGAAATTCTGAAGAAATTGCATTTTCAATAGTATAGTTCTGCTCGGGAAGAGTGAACTTGTCGCCCTTCTTAACCGGAATAGCGGCAGGGTCATCACCTGTAGCATCATCATAACCCTTACGGAAGGATACTGTATATGTTGCATCGGTATCGGGGTTTTCTTCATATAATCTTATTTCGCCGATATAAATTATCTGATCCTTGCCGATATCAACAGGGGAGAGTCTGTCACCGAAAGGCCAGAGGTGCATTTGTCTTACTATTTTACCGTCTGCGATAGTTACATAATCATCAAATTTTGAAACGTCAAAGATTGCTGTCTGCCAGCCGTCGGAAACTATGGGATTCATAGAATCTGCCTTGAGTGTCGCAGAAAGTCCTCCTCCGAGCCCGGTAAATTCAAGATGCATTTTATTAATCTTTGCACCGTCGCCGTTCTTCTCATACTTATAGTCAATAGTAAGATATCTTGCTTTCTTGAACTGTTCGGGCTTGAATTTTCTTTCAAGGTGATAAGCATCAAGTGCTATACTTGAACCGTTTGCTATATCGGGAGTTGCCTGAATCTTTGCAGCAAGCATTCCGTCTTCAACTACACGCTCAACTGTAGCTGTTGTTTTACCGTCAACAACACCACCGAATTCATCAATATAATTGAATGCTATAATGGGTTCCTTGTCACCTTTGATTATACCTGTAGCGTTACTGGTAGGACCCTGCTGAGTATCAAGACCGTAGAAGGAAACCTTACCGATATACATTACCTGGTCAGGGGAAGCAGTTTTAGCATCAAAAGAATTGATTTCGTTACCGTAAGGATAGAAGTGGAACTGCTTGAAAATCTTTTCAGGTTCGTCTGAAAGACTGAATCTTGCAGAAGAAATGTCAAATACAGCTGTTGCCCATTCGCCCTTTACGGTTGTGTTCTGAGCAGTTGCGTGAATTTCGCTCTTGAGAAGTCCACCGGACTTGAGAATTTCAAGATACATATTGGGAAGATCCTCTTCGCCAGTATACTTGTAATCAATTGTCATATAAAGAGCATTTTCCAAGTCTTCTTTTGTGAATTTGAGCTTGTAACAGTCAAGCGCGAGCTTACTGCTCTGTGCAGAATCAGGTGTCGGGGTTACCTTGAGTGCAACCTTGCCGTCCTCTGTCACCTGTTCTGTGTTTGCTGTTGACTTACCGTCTACGACACCTCCGCAAACGGGTGCATACTCAAAGTTGAAAAGCAGGTTTTCTTCTGTGATTATGCTGTCTTCTGCGTTTACTGCAGGAATGATAGCTGTAATTGAGCTGAGAATCATCACTACTGCAAGCAACTGTGTGATTAGTTTTTTCATTGCTTTTCCTCCATTTTCGGTAAAATTAGTTACGAACCGGCTTTTGAAGGTGATTTTTCGCCCTTCGGAGTTTCAATCCCCCTGTTCCGTTCCGGACGAAGAATCAAATTTCAAAAACATTTTCCAACTGTAGTTATTATATATGAATTTCAGTATATCGGCAAGTAAAATTGTGTCATTTGTCACGAAAAAACATATAAAATCGTTCGCATTTTGTATACTTTGTTTTTTGTGCGATTTTTCACCGGAAAACAATATGAATAAGCAGCTCCGAAAGTGCTCTTTCGGGGAGAAATTGCCACTCCCGAAAAGAAAAAAGAGACTACGCACCGTAGTCTCTTTATATTGTATATATAATCCTGAAAAGCAAATTTTCAAGCACAAGATATCCGTCTGCACCGAATTTCAGCTTTGAATCTGCGTCAAGACAAAGCTTTGTGAAGCTTTTTGCAAAATCCTTTCCCTTTTTTTGCAGAAAGTCGGAATGCCGCTTTACCACAAAATCACGAAGCCCCGTGATTTTTGCTATTTCGGTTATGGTGTTCCCTTGTGCTTGAAGGGTTGAAACAAGCCCCATATCACTTGCAAGCTTTACTATTGCTCCGAAAATATAAAGCGGCTCTGTTTTGTTTGCCTTCAGCTTTGAAAGAGCCGTGACACCTTCTTCAAAATTCTGTGCCGAAATAGCATTTGTTACATCAAAGGTTATCGCCTCTGTGTTTTTTATACAGATAAAGTCGATATCTTCACGGGAAACGGTATTTCTTCCGTTATGACAAAGGTATGCCGAAAGCTTCTGAATTTCAAAATCAAGCAGGCACATATCTGTTCCGACACTCTCGCTCATATAATAAACAAGCTCGGGAGTTATCGAAATTTTCTCCTTTTCAAGCTTTCTTTTTATCCAGCGAAGCAGCGCTGCATCACCGACTTTTGCTCTGTGAAATTCACACACAAGTGCGTTTTCCGATAGTTTTTTTATTATTGCGCTGTTGCTCTTTCCCTTGACAGAATCAATATTTGAAAAGTATATAACTACAATCGACAGCTTGCCGACATCCTCAAGAAGAGTACACAGCTCGTCTCTTTCTCTGTCCGAGAGCTTTGAAAAATCGGGGCTGTCGAGCTTTATAACTCTCTTGTTTTCCGCATTCTTTTCGTAAGGGGCATCAAAAAGCGAAAACTCCTGCATCGGAACAGACACAAGCTCATCGCAAAGCTTGCCGAAATCGAGGGTATCACGAAGCACAGTTACATTTACACTTTCCCCTGCACACGCACAAAGCTGCGAGAAATAATATCTTTTCATATATTCCTCGTCGCCCGAAAAGATATACACGCCCTGCGTGTCTCGGTCTTTGAGACGTCTTTTCAGTTCGTCTATGGCAAGCTTTGCAGCCTCCTGCTTTGAGTCGGTATATTTTTGGTATGCCAAGTGTGCTTCACCTCTTTTCAAAATCGGTATTAAAAATCAAATATCGGTACATATTTTTTATCGGCACTCGCCTTTTCCTGCGAAAAACCGTGAGTAATACCGCATTTTTCAGCATATAAGAGCACCTTTTGGTATTCAAGGGTTGTAAGAGTTCTTGACAGCTCTCTGTATTCGTTTGCTCTGTGTGTCGGAAAATACTGACTCATAAGACTTACATAAAGCTTTTCGGTATCGTAAGTTTCCGAAAGATAATCAAGAATTTTAAAGCTGTCACGGTAGAGCGAGGGCAACACAAGGTGTCGGATAAGAACACCCTTTTTCATATATCCCTCATTTGTGAATTCGGGATACCCTACCTGACGGAGCATCTCGTCGATTGCAGCACTTGCAACCTCAAAATAATCTGCGGCACCCGAATATTTTTCTGAATATTCACTGCTGTAGTATTTTAAATCCGGAAGATAAATATCGACAAGACCCGAAAACTTTTTCAAGGTTTCGACTTCGTCATAGCCTCCCGTATTGTAGACAACGGGAATTTTTAGCTCGCCCTTTACCTTTTTAAGAGCATAAATTATATCCTTACTGTAATGTGTCGGATTTACGAGATTTAAGTTCACAGCACCCATGTCCTGTACTTTCAGGAAAATTTCGCAAAGTTCGGAAGAGTCAATTTCACGTCCTTTGTGATTTTGTGAAATCTCATAGTTCTGACAGAAAACACATTTTAAAGGACAGCCCGAAAAGAAAACCGTTCCCGAGCCACAACCGTAGGAAATACAAGGTTCCTCAAAGGCGTGAAGCCCGACTCTTGCAATTTTTACCTTATCCGAGGAGCCGCAAAAGCCTTTTTTTTGCGTTCTGTCGGCATGGCATTTTCTCGGACAAAGAATGCAGCCCTTGTTTTCCTTCATATCAGCTGCTCTACCTTGAAAAGACGCATTAAGAATTTCAGTATCACATAAACTATGCCGACAACTATAACATTGTATATGTATTCGGGAAGAACGGCACCGAAAAGAATATCAAGAAAGCTGATACTATGCCAGGTACCGAGCAGGAAGAAGGCGCTGACAAGAGCCTTTACACCGAGCAGCGGCAGAGAAACTATCATGGCATTTACTGCACCTCTGCCTGCAAAGGTGGTTGAAAGATTATACGCAAGGCTTGCACACACACAGTAAACAAGTGGAGACAGCATCGGTGCCGAGCCTGTTACATCCACAATAAAGCCGAAGATTATTCCAAGCACTACGGCTCTTCTTTTAGAGCTGAGAATCGCACAGCATAAAACGAGTGCAAAAAGAATATCGGGAAAAACCCTGCTTTGTGAAATAAAACCACCAAAGGACAAAAAACTCATTTTTATTCCCATGTGTGCCGACGCCGATACCGTAATCAGGTAAAAGACAAGGAACACAAGCGAAAAGAAGATATTTTCCCTTTTGGTATTTGAACTGTTCATTTTCCTTTGTCCTTTCAGTTAAGAATAGGGGCATTTATAATATTGTATTTTGCAAGAACTTCTGCGTTTGTTTCTACCTTTTCAATGTGTGGTGTTACAAGAGAATCAAATTTGTTGTTTGAAATATCAGATATAAGCTCTGCTTCGACATCGGAATAAAGATTATACTTTTTCGCATCTGTCGGATATTTCTTGATTATGTGAATACCATAGGTACTCTCAACTGTTCTGATTTCTCCGACCTCCATATCGAGTGCCGCTTCCTGGAATTCCTTTGTAAAGCTGCTGTTCGGACCTACAAAGTAGCCCTCGTAGTATTTTGCAGCTCCCGAAGCGTCTGAATCCTTATAGATTTCCCAGAGTTCTTCGAAGCTCTCGCCTGCCAAGAGTCGGGTGTTTATTTCCTCGGAAAGCTTTACTTTGTCTGCCTTTTCCTCTTCGGTAAGCGACACCTTTGAGCCGTCGTCACGCACCTTGAAGCTTGTGTTTACCAAAATGTGCTTTACTACCGAATAATTCTTGCCGAAATATTCCTCTTTTTCCTGCTCACTCACTACTACCGAGCCCTGAAGTGCTGCCATTTTAAAATAGAGGGTATAATACGCACGCAGGTTCTGAAGGTTTGTTCCGTAACCCGAAAGATACTCTTCAAGAGCACTCTTTGAGCCCTTTGATTTTGTAAGCTGGTCTACCAGAGTATCAATCTGCTTTTCAATCTGGATATCAGCTTCATTAAAGGCAGTTTTATCTTCGGCTGCCTTTTTTGTTTCGTCATAAAGGTATGCCGATGCTACAATTTCCTTTGCGTTATTTACAATTGAAGTAAAAGCCATATCACCGACTGTTTTCCCCTCCTGTGACGCCTGCATATTCCAGAATTCTTCAGCATCACCTGTTGCTCCTATACCGAGAAGATAGTAGGTTTTATTGTCCGACAAATGATAGGAAAACATATTTTCGTTCATTACCGCGTCACCGTATGAAAATATCGGCTCTCCGTTTTTGCAGGAAGTAAGATTTACACAAAGCACGGCAAGTGCAAAGCATACGCACAGTATTTTTTTAAATGTATTTTTCATTTTTCTCTCCAACCTTTTAAAAATTCTTGTGTTTTTATCACTCTTTTTATTTTAGCAGATTTTCTTCCCCGTTTGGTGAATAAATATTAAATATTTTATCAAGACAGTCGGCTAAGTTCTTTTGGTCCGAAATTTTTATGCTGTAATAAGGGTTTGCTCCCGAAGCATAAAGTAAATCCTTGGAAAATATCGCATACATATCACGCAGCTTTTCCCGTGACGGCTCCTCGGGGTATACATTAAGTCTGCCCGAACGCAGCTCAAACCTTTTAATACGCAGTTTTTCTCCCATAGCACGCACCTTTGATATCCATATAAGGTCAAGCACGCACTTTGGCATCTCGCCGTATCTGTCAAGAAGCTCGTCTGTTATGTCATCTGCGTCAGTTTCGTTCCCGATTCCTGCAATTTTTGTGTAAGCCTCAATTCGAGCTCCCGGCATTGATATATAGCTTTCCGGAATATATGCGTTTATGCCGAAATCAACACTGCATTCGCATCGGGGCTTTATTTTTTCACCCTTTTCCTCAAGAACAGCAGCTTCCAGAAGCTTTATATAAAGGTCATAGCCGACAGCTTCCATATGGCCCGATTGTTCGGTGCCGAGCAGATTTCCGGCACCCCTTATTTCAAGGTCGCGCATAGCAATCTTAAAACCCGAACCGAATTCGGTAAATTCACGCACAGCTTCAAGTCGTTTCTGGGCAATTTCAGACAGAGCCTTGTTCCCGTCATAAGTCAGATATGCGTAAGCACGTCGTGTTGACCTTCCAACTCGCCCTCTTATCTGATGAAGCTGTGAAAGTCCCATTCTGTCAGCACTCTCGATAATAAGGGTATTTGCGTTCGGTACATCCACACCTGTTTCGATAATGGTAGTACAAACAAGAACGTCAATTTCACCCTCAACAAGACGACGCCAGATATCAGAGAGTAAGTCCTCGGTCATCTGTCCGTGTGCGACAGCAATATTTGCCTCGGGTACGGCTTTTCTGATTTTCTCGGCACACCCTTCGATTCCGTCGACCTTGTTACGAAGGTAAAATACCTGTCCACCACGGCGAAGCTCTCGTTTTATCGCTTCTGTTATTACTTCATAGTCATACTCAATAACATAGGTCTGCACAGGATACCTGTCCTGGGGTGCTTCCTCAAGTACCGACATATCACGGATACCTGCCATCGCCATATTCAGAGTTCTCGGTATCGGGGTTGCTGTAAGAGTGAGAACGTCAATGTTTTCCGACATCTGTTTTAGTCTTTCCTTGTGTGCAACACCAAAACGTTGTTCTTCGTCTACCACAAGAAGTCCGAGGTCCTTGAATTCTATATCTTTAGATAACAGTCTGTGAGTACCGATTATTAAATCAATCTCTCCACGGCGAAGCTTATTCAGTATTTCCTTTATTTCTTTTGCAGTTTTAAATCTTGAAATAACCTCAATATTTACCGGAAAATCGGAAAATCTCTCTCTTGCCGTTTCATAGTGCTGCCAGGCAAGAATGGTTGTCGGCACAAGAATTGCCGCCTGCTTTCCTTCGCTTATACACTTGAAAACGGCTCTGAGTGCTACCTCGGTTTTACCGAATCCCACATCCCCACAGAGGAGTCTGTCCATAGGATAGCTTTCCTGCATATCCTTTTTAATGTCTCCGATAGCTTCAAGCTGTCCGTCTGTTTCCTCATATATGAATTTTGCTTCAAAGTCACGTTGCCATTCGGTATCGGGAGAAAAAGCATAGCCCGGAAGTCGTCTGCGTTTGGCGTACAGCTCGATAAGCTCCTTTGCCATATCCTTGGCAGCCCTCTTTACCCTTGTTTTTGTCTTTTGCCAATCCTGTGAGCCGATTTTTGAAAGCTTAACGTTTTCTGTACCACCGGCATATCTTGAAACTCTGTCAAGCTGGTCGGCAGGGACATAAATTATATCGTTTCCTGCATATATAATTGTAATATAATCCTTTGTAATTCCTCCGACTGTCAGGGTGTTTATTCCGTCGTAACGTCCGATTCCGTGTACTGTATGAACTACATAGTCGCCTAAAGACAAATCGGAATAGGAGAGAATTTTCATAGCAGAGCTTTTTTTGTTGCCTGCTCTTCTGGTCTTTCTTGAAATACTGCTTTCGGTATTTCCCTCGGTAAGAAGTACAAGCCTTGCGTCGGATAGCTCAAAGCCTGCAAAATTCGGCATCTGCTCGCTTTTGTAGCTGATATAGACAAAGTTCTTTTGCAGCTTTTCGGGCAGTAACTCCTGTGGTGACACAAGAACAGAGTTTATTTTTCTGTCTGACAGTAAACCATTCAGAATTGTCGCACTGTGCAGACTTCCCGCAAGGATTATGGTTTTAAAATTCCTTTCCCTGTAGTCCTCGATATCTTCAAGTAGCATCTCGGGGTTTTTGGTAAATGCGATTGTGTTTTTGCTACGGAAATTATAAACTCCCGAAAAGTTCATTTTTGCACTCTGCGAAAAGGTATTCAGCACAACTGTCGGGTTTTTGCGTAAATTTGAGAGCAAAAATTCGTAGTCCTCGCAAAAGTGAGCTTTTTTAAGGTCAATTTCACCGTGTTGTGCAAGAGTTGTAAGTGTCTGGGAAAGCTGAAGATTGTAGAAATCTATTCTTTCGGCTATTCTCGGACTTTCAAACAGGAAAATACAGCCGTCTATATAGTCAAGCAGAGTTTCATGCTTTTCACAGATTGCACCGTAGTATTTGTCAATGCAGGCAAGATTGCCGTTTTGCAAACTCTCTTTTTCCTTTGAAAGTCTGCCGATAAGCTCATCAAGCTCTGCAAGCTGTAGTTTATCCGAGGCTTTTTGTGCAAGTCCCTTTCGTTTTTGCGCATTTTTTATAAGAGTGTCGATTTCCTCTTTTGTTTTTTCTTTTTCCTCTTCCGAGAGAAGTACCTCCTTTGCAGGAGAAATAGTAATTTCGTCTATGTTTTCTGTTCTGCGTTGCGTGAGAATGTCGAAAACTCCTGCACAGTCAAGCTCGTCACCGAAAAATTCAAGTCTTACGGGAGCATCGCTTGATGTTGGAAAAATATCAAGAATATCCCCTCGCCTTGCAAACTGTCCGACTCCCTCTACGGTATCGGCTCTTGTGTAACCGTAATATACAAGCTGTGAGCAAAGCTCGTCGGGAGAATATTCGTCACCCAATTTTATTTTTATTTCTTTTTTTATTGTTTCTTTTTTCGGAAGAATACCGAGGATAGCCTCGGGAACTGCAATTATAAGCTTTGCCCTTTTATTTACAATCTCACGGAGCACAGAAATTCTCTCGTGTTCAAATTCGTGAGAGGTGGCACTAATGTTGTAGAACATAAGGTCACGCTGTGAAAATACATACACCCCGTCTGTGACATTTTCAAAAAAACGCTTCAGGGAATAAGCAGTTTTCTCGTCCGGAACGCAGATAAGAGAGCATTCGTTCTTTTCAAGGATTTTTTCCTCGGAGACAAGAGAAAGGCACAACGCCACACGTGCCGTGTCTGCAAGGCCTGTAACTAAAAGCGCATCATCACGGTATTTTTCGCCGCCGACCGAGAAAATCGAAAGCCTTTCGCAAATTCTTGCATAATCCGGCTCACTTTTTATCATATCGCAAAGAAGCTCTGCTTCACGTGCTTTGAATTGCATTTTTCCACCGTCCCCTCATTTTTTTGCAAAGCAAACTGAGCACATAAGAGAATACCCCCTATGTGCTTTATTTATTACATATATTATATATCCGAATGTGGCTTTTGTCAAGGATTATATTTTTTTAAATTCTGACACTTTTCCACAGTTTTTCACACATTCCGAGCCTTTTTTAAAAATATTTTTATTTTTTTTAAAAAAGGGCTTGACAAAACGAAAATAGTGTGATAATATATATGTGTACCAAAAAGGTGCACATTAAAAACGAACCAAGCATCAGAAAAAGGAGAGAAGAAATGCGTTTTGCACTTGAAACTGACTATGCTGTCAGAATGATAGCAGCACTTGCCGACAGCAGCGCCGGCGGGGTAGCTTCTCTCGGTGCTTCTGCCCTTGGCGAGATAGCCTGCGTACCAAGACCGACAGCTCTGAAGGTGTTGCGACAGCTTAAGAATTGTGGAATCCTGAATTCCACGAAGGGCGTCGCAGGTGGTTACCGACTCTCCCGAGAGCCTTCGGAAATAACACTTGCACAGGTAATTGAGGCAATAGAGGGAAAAATCGAAATATCCAGATGCCTGTCCTGCGATTATGTCTGCTCAAGAACAGGAAAAGAGCACGAGGGATGCAGATTTCATAAGATTTATAAAGGTCTTAATGAACAGCTCAAAAATGAGCTTTCTAAGATAAATTTTCTAAGCGAAAACTAAAAAACAAAAATAATATTTAATTTACGGAGGAAAAAAGTTATGAAAAAATTTGTATGTTCAGTATGTGGTTACGTTCACGAAGGTGAGAGCGCTCCCGAAAAGTGCCCTGTATGTAAGGTGCCTGCTGAAAAGTTCAACGTTATGGTAGAAGGCGAAAAGCTTGCAGCTGAGCACGAATACGGTGTATATGCAAAGACTGTAAAGAACAACCCCGATATTTCCGAGGAAGACAAGAAGTACATATTCGAGCAGCTCATGGCAAACTTCAACGGTGAGTGTGCTGAGGTTGGTATGTATCTCTGCATGGCAAGAATCGCACACAGAGAAGGCTATCCCGAAATCGGTCTTTACTGGGAAAAGGCAGCATATGAAGAAGCAGAGCACGCAGCAAAGTTTGCAGAGCTTCTCGGTGAGGATCTTGAACCTAATATGAAAGCTACAACAAAGGACAACCTCAAGTGGAGAGTTGACTGCGAATACGGCGCTACAAAGGGTAAATTCGACCTTGCTTCCTGCGCAAAGAAGAACGGCCTTGACGCTATCCATGATACAGTTCACGAAATGGCAAGAGACGAAGCAAGACACGGCAAAGCATTTGAAGGTCTTCTTAACCGTTATTTCAAATAATTCTCATAGATATTTTGGGATAATTGTTGTAAAAACTGCAATATAAGCAAGAAAATAACAGAAAAAGGGTATGTGGGTTTTCCTCATACCTTTTTTGCTTTTTTGTGCAATCTTTGTGCTAACATTTTATGACAACTATTGATTTGTGCTTTGTTTTGTGCTATAATGGAAACAGAACAAATATTGAGGTGTTTCGTATGAATGAAAAAGAAATATTTCTTGAAGATTTGAATGATAGCATAAAAAACACAAAAGAAACCTTACCCGTTTTCAACGGCGATGAGATTGACTCTATGGTTTCCGATTTTGACGACGAACAAAGAAAAAATGGAAAAGATTACGACCTGCAAAGGAACGGAAAAAAACTGATAAAAACAGAAATCAAGTATGTTTATAAAGTAAAAGACAACGGTGGGTTCGTTTATAGATTGCTTTTCAAAGATGACATCACGGGCGAAAAGGTTGATACTTGGCAAATGTTTAACCCATACAGTGAGAAAAAAGCCCCCTTTCGAACGGTTGGCGAAGCGTCTCAACATATGTTTAGGCGATTAGAAGAACTGAAAACCAAAGGAAAAACATCAAAAAAGACATTTGATGAGGTATGGGAAGAATTCAAGAGGTCTCCACATGACCGAGCAAATGAGACGATTCGGCGATATGAGTCCATTTATATTCATCATATTAAACATGAATTTGGAAATATCTATATATCTGAAATACCAACAGAAAAATACAACGAGCAGTTGGTTCTTCTTCATCGAACAGGAGACGGCAAGGGTTCAAAAATCAACGGATACAGTTATGACTATGTAAAGTCAATTTTGAAGTTTATCTATTTGGTAGTCAGTTATGCTTATCGTATGAATTATGTCTCGACAGAAACATATATGCGATTTGAAAACGAACTGAAAATGCCATCTCGAAAAAAAGAGAGCGACAAAAAAGATATACGAGTGCTTACTAATTCCCAAATCATTCAGATAAAAGAATTGCTTAAAGATACAGATTTCTACCTTCCGTTTTTAATTTCGTTAATGGGTGGTCTTCGTCCTGCTGAGGTTTTCGCCCTTTGTTTTGAGGATTTCAATTACAGTAAAGGCACAGTTAATATCAATAAACAACTTGTGGAAGAAACAGACGGAAAGCGAATTATCAAACAACCCAAAACAGAGGGAAGCAAAAGAACGGTTGAACTGCCACGATTTGTTATTGAAGAGGTTCAGAAAAAAGAGAAACTGCTGGCAGAATGTAGAGCAGAGTCCCCCTTATTGTTCGAACAAAACAAACTCCGGTTTTTGGACGGTCGGAACTTTAAGGAAGAAATAATAGAGCAACCCAATTTCATAAATGTTGATACACGAGGAAGATTTGTTCCGGCACACTCATTTTCATACTATACGAAGATTATAAAAGAGAAGATTTGCCCCAATCAATCTGATATTGAAGATTTTTCTTTTTACACATTCCGTAAAACCCACCTTTCCAATATGGCGGCAAATAATTGCCCTGTCGGAGAGTTGATGAAACGAGCAGGACATACAAAGATTGAGACCATCTACACTTATTACTATAATCGCACAAATGAGAGTGAGAAAAAGGTTCTTCAAGCAATGTATCAATGTTCCAAAGTTTTATACTAATAATCTTATTATAAAACGATACAATACTCAACACCACAATACGCAACGATACAATACTCAACGACACACCACACTACTTTAACAGTATGATACGGACAAAATAATCAAAAAAAATCAAAATGAAACAAACTCGATCAAAAAGCACTCCGTGAGGAGTGCTTTTTGATTTGAAAAATATTTATGAGGAAAAACTAACAAAAAGAAAATCTTTCATAATTATATCAGGACACCCAAAATAAAACTAATGCTATTAGTCCGATAGCGATGAAAGGAAATCTTTTCTTATGGTTAAAATTGATATTTTAGATGTTCTTTATGAAGAACTGAACAATGAGGAACTTGGTGCTCTGGTTCGTATGTGCTTGGACTATCAAACCAAAGACCAAACAGAGCCAACCAACAACCCCGTTGTCAATTCGTTCTTTAAGTTGTGTCGCAAGGAAATCGACCACAACAAGCGAATATCAGAAACAAGAAGCAAGGCGAAGAAAGGAAAAACAAAAACGGAGGTAGTTGACAATGGCGAAAACGGTAACTGATAAAAATGTGAGAAAGTCCATTCCTCTTTATCTCGATTATTTTGATGATGATATGGGCGAACTGGCGGGGTTGAATTTTCACGACAAGGGTGTTATCATCACTGCTCTGATAGAGTATGCAAGATACGGAGAACCAACCTCTACAAAAGAGTTGATACAAAATGACCGATTGCTTAAAACAATCTTCGGTACATTGCAAAAGAACGAGGACAGAGCAAAAGCAACTTGGTACCGGGTACAAGGGCGATACAAAAAAGAGTGCATAAGCTGTGGTGAGACAATCAGCAAGAAAGCAACAATCTGCCCTTTCTGTCAGAGTGAACAAGTTGAACCCGATATTTCGAAAATATCGGAAATCGCAGAAAATAGCGAAACCTCTCTAATTCAAACTCCAACACCCCAAAAAGAAAACACACAAGAAGAATGGGGTTCTATGAACGAATGCGACTGGGGCATTATCGCAGAGGCACTCAATGCAAAGTTGGACAGAGAGCAGGCAAAACAATTTTGGAAAACCTCGAAGATTGACGAAATACTCGAAATCTTACAAACCTGTGGAGACCTTGAAACAGAACTCAGTTGTGCAAATCAAACGGCAGTATGGGAATACTATGCAATCTCTATGGGAATTGAGATTGCACCATTTTGATAAAAGGGAACGAGCGAGAAATTGCCCGTTCCCTTTTATCATTCCGTTTGTATAGAGGTCAAGGGGGTGTCCCTCTTGCTTACTCTTTGTATGCAAAGTGTAGTAAGTCAACCTCACAAACGAAGAATGCCCCTTTTCTGTCATACTTTGTTTATGAGGTTGGTTGAATGGAGTTTCTGGTGTTCGTGTTTGAGAACACTATAAACGGAATGAAACAACGACCGAGCGAGGACTTGAAACTGCTATACAGGTTTAAGAACGAGTGAGGGCGAACAACAAAGAAAGGAGAAAGCGAATGGCAAACTATTGCATAATGAGGTTTCAGAAACATAAAAAGGAGAGCATAGCAAAAGTGGAACGGCACCAAAACGACCGTGAACGGTTGAAGAACCGTGCACACCCCGAAAGACAAAACAAGACAATAAAACGGTACCAAGATGAAACTATGCTCCAAACCGTGAAACGACTGCAAAAGGAACAGGAAGAACGAACGGGCAGAAAGGTTAGAAAGGACTGTGTTTCGCTTGTGGAGTTTGTTTTAACTTTCTCTCCCGAAATGGAAGAACATATTGCGAGGAACTTTAAGGAATGGTATCACAAAAACATACAATGGTTAAAAAACACTTTTGGCAGCGAAAACTTGATACGGTGTGACATAAACCGAGATGAACAGACATTACACCTCCATGCCTATATAGTCCCTCTTGATGAGCACAGCAATTTCAATGCAAAGCGATGGTTCGGGAAGAAAGAACAACTTGAAAAGTTGCAGGACAGTTATGCCGAGTATATGACAGAGTTCGATTTGGAGCGAGGACTGCCGAAAGACATTACCAAAGCAATCCACCAAACAAAGCAACAGTATGAGCGAAAAATGGCAAAACTGATTGACGATATCTTTGAAGATAAACCGGCACCCCACAAGGTTGAACCAATACGGAGCAGTATTGCAGATGAGGTTCTTCGCTGATTTTTACTTATAGACATTATTGAAAGAAAGGAGAAAATACAATGGAAGATAATATGACTTGTGAAGATTGTATCAAAATCAAAGAGTTTGTCAACGAGTTGGAATTGCAGAGAATGGAAGCATACTATGATACAGAATACTACAAAAAACGATTGAGACAGATAAAAGCAGAACTTGATGAGAAAGAAAACAAGTTGAAAGCAATCGAAGAACTCTTGAAAAGATAAGCACATATTTTCAATTTTTTGTGAATGATACAGACAACCAATTGAAAAATAGCAAAAAATATGATATACTGGATATGTGAAAACAGTTCGATAAACTTGAATTTGACGAGGAGATAGTATGGCAAGAGCAAAGTACCAAGTGTTAGTAATTCCATATAAGAAGAACGATAATGATACCTTATATTGCATTTTCAAAAGAAGTGATATGGATGAATGCTGGCAGTTTATTGCAGGCGGTGGAGAAGACGAGGACAAAACACCTCTTGTATCTGCACAAAGGGAAGCCTTTGAGGAAGCAGGAATATCTTCCCAAATGTGCTTTACAGAACTGGAAACAAAATGCAGCATTGCTACAGAGTGTTTTAAGAATGCCCGAACTATTTGGGGAGAAGATTGCCTCGTGATTCCCGAACATTGCTTTGCGGTCGAGATGCAAAGTGAGGATATTTCTATTTCCCACGAACATGGATGTTTCGAATGGGTGGATTATTCCACCGCAAAAGAAAGGCTGAGATACGACAGCAACAAGGTCGCGTTGTGGGAACTCGATAACAAAATTAAACTCGGTATAATAAACTGACAAATTCCAATTTGTCGGTCTGTTAAGTTTTTCCTCATAGATATTTCAAAAAAGTTTGAATCGCACACCGCTACACAAGACATTGATTTTACCATTCTCAAAAAGTTTTTTGAATTTTTTATGAGGAGAAATCTACTGCATAGATTTTTATGCTTTTGTGCTATTTTTGTGCTAAATGGTTAAAAATGCCCGTTTTTACCGCATTTTTAAGGTTTTCTGTGACGAAGCAAGACATGGCAGAGCATTCGCAGGTCTGCTCGAGAGATACTTCGGCAAATAATAAAAAAACATCGTACAAATCCGAGAGGGGATGGGAAACCGTTCCCTCTCTTTTTGTAGTGCGCAACTACCGAATAATGGAAGCATACTATGATACAGAATACTACAAAAAACGATTGAGACAGATAAAAGCAGAACTTGATGAAAAAGAAACCAAACTGAAAACGATAGAAGAACTTTTAAAAAGATAAGTACGTATATTTTGTTTTTTTGTGAATTATGCAGTCCACCAATTGAAATATGGTAAAGTTTGTGATATACTGAATATGTAGAAACAGTTCGATAAACTTGAATTTATAGAACGGTAGTGAAATATATCAGGTGTAATATGAGGATTTTAAGAAACGCTGATTACGATTATGCTTCCAATGATGTATCTGAAACCAATGGATATACAAAATGGTATGACTGGAATATAGTTAGAAAGCATACTCGCCTAATAAATATTATCATAACAATAATACTTGTAATAGTTGCTTTTTCATATCGCCAATTATTGCGAGATATGGTTGATTTACCAGCATTGATTTTCATCATAATCGGTGGTATTATATTTTGGTTGATAGTCATAACACCAATACACGAAATATTACATTTAATTCCTTTATCAAAAGGTGTGCTTGATAATAGGTGTATTATTACTGTAGGGCATGGAACCGCTAGTGCTATATATAACGGTTATACCAATTTATCTCAACAGTTAATAAGTTTAATATTACCATTTGCTGTTTTTCTTGTACTACTTGGTCTTGGTGCAATTTGTACAAGTGGTGTTATAAAAATCGTTTTCTTGTATTTGTTAATATTATCTTCTTTTGGAAGTTATACTGACATTTATATGTTCTTCTATTCGATGAAACACATTGGAAAGAACGATATTATTTTTGGACTTTATAAAAAGGAGAATTGACAAATTCCAATTTGTCGAACGGTTAGAGCGGAGAAAAACTCCGCTCTGTTTGTTTTTGTGATTATTCGCTATATGGTCGATATTTATTTTTTTGAATTTTTTATGAGGAAAAATTTACTGCATAGATTTTTATGCTTTTGTGCTAATTTTGTGCTAAACGGTTAAATAAGCCCGTTTTTGCCGTATTTTTAAGTGTTTCTGTGACGAAGCAAGTCACGGCAGAGGTCTTGAGGGACTCCTTAAGAGATATTTTAAATAAGAATTAAATAAATACTTTTTATGCAGAGGTTGGATTTTTCCGACCTCTGTTTTGTTTTTTGTTCTCAAAAGTATAAAAAATTTCTGAGAAATGTATAAAATTGTTCTTTTGTATTTTTAATATTGACTTTGCACTCGAAGTTTGCTAAAATACAGATAAGAGCTTTATAGAATTTGTAAAATGATTTTTTACATATCGGAAATGAGGTAAACTTATGAAAAAACTAAAAGTAATTTTAATGGGTGCCGGAAGTCGTGGTAAGGGTTATACCGACATTATGGCAGGTATGCCGGAAAAGTTTGAAATTGTCGGTGTTGCAGAACCGATTGAAGAGCGACGTGAATACATAAAGAATAAGCACGGTGTTGAAGAAAAATACTGCGTTGATACCTGGGAAAAGCTGCTTGATATGCCGAAGTTTGCAGATGTTGCAATTATTGCAACTATGGACAGAATGCACTATGAACCTGCTATGCGTGCAATTGAGCTCGGTTATGACATTCTTCTTGAAAAGCCGGTAGCTCCCACTCGCAAAGAGTGTATTGAAATTGCAAAGGCGGCAGAAGAAAAGGGCGTAAAAATCATGGTTTGCCACGTTTTGCGTTACACAACCTATTACAGAGCTCTCAAGAATATCATCAAGAGTGGAATGCTCGGCGACATTATGTCAATAGAACACACTGAAGGTGTCGGAAACACTCACCAGAGCCACAGCTTTGTAAGAGGAAACTGGTCAAACGAGCAGGAAAGCTCATTTATGTTGCTTCAGAAATGCTGTCACGATATGGATATTCTTCAGTGGATGCTTGAGAAGAAGCCACTTAAAGTACAGTCCTTTGGTGTACGTTCTCACTTCAGAAAGGAAAATGCTCCCGAGGGGGCTCCCGACTACTGTGTTCAGGGTTGTCCTCACAAGGATGAGTGCTACTATAACGCAGTAAAGCTCTATTATGATGACAAGAACAACAGCTGGTTCAGAGGCGCTTGTACCCACATGGCAAATCCGACTGATGAGGACGTAATGAAAGCAATTACCGAAACACAGTACGGAAAGTGTGTTTACAAGTGTAACAACAATGTAGTTGACCATCAGTCAGTAAACCTTATGTTTGAGGACGGTGTACTCATCAGCTTCAATATGTCAGCTTTCAATCGTGGTGGCAGAAGAAGTGTTATTATGGGAACAAAGGGCGAGCTTCGTACCGAAATGGACAGTAATACTGCAAAATTCTACAACTTTGCAACAAGAAAGACCGAGGATGTTGACCTGAACTCTATAACCTCCGACGGAACACTTGTTGGTGGTCACGGTGGTGGAGACACAGGAATTATCGTTGACCTTTACAAGTATGTAACGGGCGAAATTTCAAAGGAAGAGCTTTCTGAAATCGGAATTTCGGTTAAGAATCATATGATTGCCTTTGCAGCTGAAGAAGCACGTCTCGGAAATAAGGTTGTCGATATTGATTATGATGTTATTTGAGATTTAAATTGAATATTTGAGAGAAATATCACCTGCATTTGTAGGTGATATTTTTTGTAATTAGGCTTCCCCCTGGGGGGAAGCTGTCGAGCCTGCGGCGAGACTGATGAGGGGTTGTTTGATAAATGAATTGACACTCCGTGTCATGAATTGAAGTCTTGCGACTTCATGAATTGGCTACGCCATGAATTGACAACTGCATTGTCATTAAATCCCCTCATCCGTCAGCTTCGCTGACACCTTGTCTCGCTGCGGCTCGGTCCGACTCGGCTCTGACAGCCGCACAGGGCTGTCATTCACTACCTCGTCGCCACTTCGTTACCCCCGAGGGGGGAGGCTTTAAAATGAATTGACAACTTCGTGTCATGAATTGAAGTCTTGCGACTTCATAAATTGGCTACGCCATGAATTGACAACTTCGTTGTCATTGAAGAACGGGGAAGGTTTTTTATACCCCAACCCTTGACAAATCCCATAAATTATAGTATAATATAAAGTTGAAAAGAAATGTAAAAATTCAGTTTTTTATATAGCCGAAAGGAATGTTCGCAAAATGATACAGAAGCCAAAAGGAACTCTTGATATTCTTCCCGACGAAGCCCTGCTCTGGCAGTATGCCGAGGGTATTATGCGTGACGTCGCAGCAAAATACGGTTTTTATGAAACCCGTTTCCCTACCTTTGAGTCGGGTGCGCTCTTCCGTAGAGGTGTCGGCAGTACTACCGATATAGTACAAAAGGAAATGTTCACAATGCTTGACCGTGACGGCAACGAGCTTTGCCTTCGTCCCGAGGGTACAGCCTGCGTTGTTCGCAGTATTATCGAAAACGGCCTTGTCGGTGAGCCTATGCCGCTTCGTCTTTACTATATAGCGCCCTTTTTCAGATATGAAAAGCCTCAGGCAGGCAGAAGCCGTGAATTTTATCAGTTCGGCGTTGAAATGTTCGGAGCGCCTACAGCTCAGGCAGATGCAACTGTAATTTCACTTGCTCATACGGTACTTAAGAAAATCGGTATTACAAATACATTGAACATAAACTCTATCGGTTGCGACGAATGTCGCCCGAAATATAGACAGGCACTTGTTGAATATTTCTCAGCACACGAAGAAGAGCTTTGTCCTACCTGTAAGGAGCGACTTAAAACCAATCCTCTGCGTATTCTCGACTGCAAGAGCCCGATTTGCTCAAAGATTGCACAGGATTGCCCGAAAACCGTTGATTATCTTTGTGAGGAGTGCGAAACTCACTTTGATACATTGAAATCCACCCTTTCGGGTATGGGTATTGAATATACGGTTAACCCGAAAATCGTTCGTGGTCTTGACTACTATGTAAGAACGGTATTTGAGTTTATTTCCGACGATATCGGAGCTCAGAGTACGGTTTGCGGCGGTGGAAGATACGACGGACTAGTTCAAGAGCTTGATGGACCTGCTCTTTGTGGTATCGGCTTTGGCCTCGGGCTTACACGTCTTATTCTTGCTATGCGTAAGAATGCCGAAAACGGAAAGCTGACACTTCCGCAAAAGGAGCTTCCGAAGATATACATTGCACCTATGGGTGAGGCTGCTATGAGATATGCGCAGGAGCTGACATATGCGCTTCGCACACTCGGAGTTATGGCTGATACCGACATTGTCGGCAGAAGCCTTAAGGCACAGATGAAATTTGCAGATAAAATCGGTGCAGAATTTGCACTTGTAGTTGGTGACAGCGAGCTTGAAGCAGGTGTTGCTACTCTTAAAAATCTGCGTAACGGTGAAAGAATGGAAATTTCCCTTAGCAATGCAGCACAGGAAATAGCGGCACTTTAATTTATATTATATAAACAAAATCGAAAGGAAGTAATAAAAAATGGCAGAATTTCTCGGAAACACAAGACGAACTGACTACTGTGGTACTGTAACTGAAGCGAAAATCGGTGCAACTGTTACCGTTATGGGTTGGGTACAGAAGCAGAGAGACCTTGGAAGTATTATATTTATTGATTTGCGTGACAGAACAGGTATTGTTCAGATAGCGCTTGATGAAACAAGCGACAAGGCAGCGTTTGAAAAGGCAAGTATTGCAAGAAGTGAATATGTGCTTGCAGTAACAGGTGTTGTTCGTGAGCGTTCAAGCAAAAATCCGAAAATTGCGACAGGTAATATCGAAATTTTTGCTCAGGAAATAAAAATCTTAGGTGAATCCAAAACTCCACCCTTTGAAATTGAGGAAAATTCCAATGTTAAGGACGAAATAAGACTTAAATACAGATACATTGACCTTCGTCGTCCTGACCTTATGAATAATATTCTTTTCAGACACAAGGTTGCAAAGGTAACCCGTGACTACTTTGACGAAAACGGCTTTATCGAAATTGAAACTCCTATGATGATTAAGTCCACTCCCGAGGGTGCTCGTGACTACCTCGTTCCCAGCCGTGTTCATCCGGGTTCATTCTATGCGCTTCCTCAGTCACCACAGCTATATAAGCAGCTTTCAATGGTTGCAGGCTTTGACAGATATATGCAGATTGCACGTTGCTTCAGAGATGAAGACCTGCGTGCTGACAGACAGCCGGAATTTACTCAGCTTGACCTTGAAATGTCCTTTGTTGATATGGAGGATGTGCTTGCAATCGGAGAGGGC
>JAZRTY010000038.1:0-63552 GCA_045652245.1 Eubacteriales bacterium
ATTGCTATTACTTTTGCTTCACTCATAATAAAACCTCCTGAATTTTGGGGATAAAAAAACAGCCACTCGTTATTTTCGAGTGGCTGTAGAGCCAAGATTTTTCAGCCTCCCTACATATGTACTAAAGGCTAAAACCTTATATAATTTTGCTCTGTGATTGTGGACAAAATCAGCGAAACACCGCGTTATACAAGGGGTTTTACCTTTTGTCCTATTATAACATAATAGTCTATTCTTCGCACTATTCCTGTTGCTTTCATATATAAAAATCTCCTTTTTTCTTTGGTTGCTGTTATTGTTTGCAAGTGAGGGATTTTTATGTAAGGAAAAAGGTGGAATTTCTATTTTCGTATATTTTGAATTTTGGTATTTATTCAAAAAATAGAAAATATCAATTTTTATATAGAAATAATCTATTTATTTTAAAAATGCGTTATGTTATAATATGCTTGGTTAGGTTTTATAAACAGGAGGTAAATTTATGTTCGGCTACGAAATGAGTGAGTATGATAAAGAGGTGTATGAGAACAAAATTGCAGATTTTGTTCCGTCAAAAATTATTGACGTTCATACTCACATATACACAAAGGATTGCAAAAAGCAAAACAGAAAAAGACACGAGGGTATAGTTACATGGACCTCTTTGGTTGCAGAGGATTTATCTATTGAGGATTTTCACGCAACCTACAAGGCGATGCTTCCGAGAACTCAGACAATTCCTGCAGTACAGGGTACACCTACAGGGGAACTTGCAAAAACGAATGCTTATTCAAGAGGTGTGCAGGAAAAATACGGCTACAAGACAATGTACTGTATCGGCTACGATACCCCCTGCGAGGAAATTGAGTGGGCGTTGACAGAAGGTGGCTTCAGCGGCATCAAGCCTTATCTTAACAATTCTCCGTCATATCTTCCTGCAAACGAAATCAGGATTTTTGACTTTGTAACACCCGAGCAGCTCCGTGTACTTGACAAACACAAGGCAAAAATGATTTTACATATAGCACGTCCTGCGAGACTTCGTGACAAGGTAAATGTTGCACAGCTTATGGAAATTGAAGAAAAATACACAAATCTTAAAATGATTGTAGCACACATAGGCAGAGCATATTCACCCGAAGATTTAGGCGATGCTTTTGACACTCTGAAGAATACAAGCAATATGGTATTCGATTTCAGCGCAAATACCTTCTCAGGTGCTATGACACGCTGTCTTGAGGCTGTAGGACCCGGTCGTGTTCTCTTTGGCTCGGATATGCCTATTACAAAAATGAGAATGTACAGAATAAGTGAAAATGGTACATATTACAATGTTGTTCCCCGCGGTCTTTACGGTGATGTTTCAAATGATCCTCATATGAGAGAAACAGACGAGAAAAATGTTACAAACTTCTTATATGAAGAAATTATGGCTTTCCGTAAGAGTGCCGAGGAATTAAAACTTTCAAAGAGTGACATTGAAGATGTATTTTACAACAATGCAGCTAAAATTTTTGATATAAAATAAGGGAGATATAAAATGAAAGTTGGATTTTTGCCATTATACATAGAACTGTACGATAAGGTAGTTCCCCACCAGAGAACAAGACACGAGGCATACTGTGATGCACTTTCAAAGAAAATGGAAGATAGAGGCGTGCAGGTAGTACGTACTGAAATTTGCCGAATCAAGCCTGAATTTGAAAAGGCAGTAGAAAAGTTCGAGCAGGAGGATGTTGATGCAATCGTAACCGTACATCTTGCATATTCCCCTTCCGGCGAATATTTTGAAGTTTTGTCTAAAACAAAGCTTCCGATTATAGTTTTTGATACTACTGTTACAAATGATATGTCAGACAGACAGAGTCCGGACGAGGTTGCGTACTGTCACGGAATTCACGGTGTTATGGATATGTGCTGTATGCTCAAGCGCAACGGCAAGTCTTTTGCAATCTGTGCAGGACACAGCGATGACGAAAAGGTACTGAACAAGCTTATAGGATATATCAAAGCAGCTTCCAGCGCCAAGGCTTTTATCGGCTCGTCTGTTGGTATGGTCGGTACAAAATTCTCCGGTATGGAGGACTTCACAGTTCCGGAAGAAGTACTCTCTTCTCGTTTCGGTATTAAGGTTATACATTCCGAAAAGGAAGATATGCTAAAAATCGCATCACAAATCACAGATGCAGAAATTGAAGCAGAAATTGAAAACGAACTCAAGTTGGGAAAAAGAGTCGAAGGTCTTACAGATGAAACATTCAGAGCTTCTGCTAAAACCTGTTGTACACTTCGCAAGTGGATTGCCGAAAAGGGTGTGGATGCACTTACAGTCAACTTCCTTGATGTAACAGAAGCAGGTCTTGACACAATGCCCTTTATGGAAGCAGGGCTTGCTATGCAGCGAGGAACAGGCTATGCCGGTGAAGGTGATGTATTTACAGCTTCCCTTGTTGGTGCATTACTGAAAAACTACAAGGAAACCTCATTTATTGAAATATTCTGCCCTGACTGGGCAAACAATTCCCTTATGCTCAGCCATATGGGGGAGATGAACTACGCAGTTGCAGGAAAAGAAGTTGAACTTTACGACAATCCCTTTATCTACGGAAACGGAACACATACAGTTAAGGGTACATCGGTATTCAAGGGCGGAGAAGCTGTTTTTGTAAATATGTTCCCGACAAAAGATGATTTCGGAATGGTTATAGCACCGGTTACCATGCTGGAGGAAACCACAGACAACTTCTGCAAGAGCGTACGTGGCTGGATGAAGCCAACTATTCCCGTAACTGAATTCCTTGAAAAAATAAGCATTGAGGGTGTAACTCATCACAGTGCACTTGTATATGGTGCGACAGCGCAGGAGCTTGCGTTCTTTGCACAGTGTCTGGGTATTAGTGTAACAATTATTGACTGAAGCCTTAAAGAGTGAGGAATAAAAATGAAAAAGATTAAATTTGGTATTATCGGTTGTGGACTTATGGGAAAAGAATTTGCAGGTGCTGTGGGCAGATGGTCACACATTGTAGAACCTGCTGCGATTCCCGAAATAATTGCTGTTTGTGACACAAATCCTGCTTCCACCGAGTGGTTCAGTGAAAGATTACCTTCTGTAAAATATACATACACAGATTACAAGGAATTGCTTGCAAACGACGAAATTGATGCTGTTTACTGTGCAGTACCCCATGTGCTTCACGGACAGATATATGTCGATATTATAAATTCCGGAAAGCATTTTATGGGTGAAAAGCCTTTTGGTATGGATGCCGAGCAGAACAAGGCTATTATGGATGCCATAAAAAATCATCCCGAATCTGTTATTCGCTGTGCAAGTGAATTCCCCTTCTATCCTGCGTGTCAGATGCTTATAAACTATGTAAAATCAGGTAAGACAGGCAGAATTCTCGAGGTAAGATCAGGCTTTTGCCATTCAAGCGATATGAACCCGGAAAAGCCTATTAACTGGAAGAGAAAAATCGAAGTAAACGGCGAATACGGCTGTATGGGAGATTTAGGAATCCATACACAGCACGTTCCCTTCCGTCTTGGCTGGATTCCCGAAAATGTTTGTGCAAAGCTTTCAAATTATATCACAGAACGTCCCGACGGCAAGGGTGGAATTGCAAAGTGTGAGACGTGGGATAATGCTACTCTTGTTTGTGACACTCACGAGAAAGACGGAAACCTCTTCCCCATCACCTTTGAAATGAAGCGTATGAAGCCGGGTGCTACAAACGAGTGGTTTATTGAAGTTTACGGTATGGAAATGTCTTTGAAATTTTCAACAACCGACCCGAACAGCTTTTATTTTACCGAAGCTATGGGGGCAGAACAGGCGTGGTGCAAGCTGAATGTTGGTAACAAGCCACAATTCCCGACAGCAACGGGTGCTATCTTTGAATTCGGTTTTGTAGATTCAATCTTGCAGATGTGGTGTTCCTTTATCAATGAAATTGATAAAAAGGATGTAAGCTTCGGTTGCTTCACTCCTGAAGAGACAATTATATCACACAAGCTTCATACAGCGGCATTACGTTCTTACAAAGAGCAGACAATTGTTAAACTATAAGGATATAACCCGGAGGTAAGATTATGAAAAACATTTCACGTTCATTGGTAGATTTACTTGGCAAAGAATATATGAATGCCGTAAAGTCTGTTGCAGTTACACTCTACGGACTTGACGAAAAGGAAGCAGACAGACTGATAAATGAAAAGGTTGACTTTTTCCCGGAGGAGTTTGCTAAAAAAGCTGATGCTTTAGCACTCAGAACAGGTGAAAAGATAGTAGAAGGCTTTGAGGATACTTTAGTTGGTGCCCCCACAAATTCCTTCAGAGCGGCAACTCATCTGAATGCAGCCCCCCTTGGTGGACTTGGCTGTTGCCGAATTGGTGAGGACGGAAAAGTATACCTCGCTGCAAAGAGTGAGCATTATCATATTCCTATGGGACACAATTTCCCCGGCTACAAATTGCTGACAAACGCACGTCTTCTGGGTATTCCGAATGCTACTCACAACAATACAAGAGGTTATATTACAAGACTTTGCGAGCGTACAATAGTAGCTTATGCAAATGGCACAAAGACTGAAGAAGAGCTTGATGCAGTACTCGCTTCAAAGGAAAAGGGTGTTCTTAACCGAATCATCAACCTTGAAACCGGAAGTCTTGCGTGTGAAGCTGCTATTAAGATGATGCTCGGAAGATTCTACCGTGTTGAAGTTACCTGCGACACCCCTAAATACGATGGAAAAATCCCGGTATTTCTTGTTATGGAAGACAACAAGGAAGGGTTTACTGCAAACTATCATGGTACTACTATTTTTGCACAGACTTTGCGTGGTATGTGGCCTGAATTTTACAACAAGTGCCGTGAGAACGAGCTTTATCGCATAGTAAGTGTAAAAAAGAATGATTTGCAGGATTTTGCTGACAAAATCAAGCTTTACAACTCAGGTAAATACAAAACTGCAGGCTTCTTGCACGAAATCATTATGATGAATTACAGTGGCATCCGTCTGACAGAGGAATTCCTACAGGGTGCTCACAAGCTTTGTCATGAAAGCGATACCTTTATACTTACCGATGAAATTCAGTCTTGTATGTGGTATGACGAGCTTTTCCTCTTCAAGAAATATAAGCTTCAGCCTGATTTTGTTTCTATCGGCAAGGGCTTCCCGGGTGGCGAATATGCCGCAAGTAAGGTTCTTACTACATATGAAGCAGATAGTCTTAGTCAGTTCGGCGCGCTCGTTACAAACGGTCAGGAGGAGCTTGCAAGTCTTGCATACCTTATTACTATGGAATTTGCAAAGGAAAACAGCGAAGAAATAGAAAGAATGGGCAAGAAGGTTGAAAAGGCATTGGCAGATGCAAGTGCAAAATACCCTGAAATGCTCGATAGACCCGAAGGACAGGGACATCTTTCTGCAATACACTTTAAGGATATAAAGAAAGCTGCAGATTTTACAAAGATTATGAACGATAAGTGTATTGATATCAGCGCTCAGCTTTACAAGGCAGATTGTCCTCCGGCAGTTCTGTTGAAATTACCTTTGATTACAACCGATGCTATACTCGACTTCTTTGTACAAAAGCTCAAAGAGGGTTTAGATTCTCTTAAATAATAACGGGGTATAAAAATTGAATTATGTAATTGGTCTTGACATCGGAACATCCTCTGTTAAGGGTGTCCTTATGGATGAAAACAAAAATATTATTGCTACCGAAACGGTAAAGCACAAATATTATTATGACAATAATTTAAAGCTTTTAAATGCTGACGAATTTTGTGATGGCTGTATATCTGCAATAAAGCTGCTCGCAGCTAAGGCACAGGGCAAAGTACTTGGAATATGTGCCTCGGGTGCAAGTGGAAATCTTATGCTTTTCGGAAAGGAAAATTCTCCGGTTTACAACTGGCAGAACAGCTTTGATAAAGAGCTTATTGACAGGTATCTCGGAAAGTACGATACTAACGAAATGCGTAAAATCGTAGGCTGGGGAAAAAATTACGGTTTCCCTCTGGCTACTCTTGCATATCTTAAGGCTACAAATCCTGAATGTATAGAAAACGCCGATATGATTTGTATGAGTATTGAATACTTGAATTACACTCTGACAGGCAAGTGGGGTATAACACGCTCAATGGGTACTCCATTCTATCTTATCAATCAGGAAACAGGCAAGTATCACAAGGATTTTCTGGATATTTTAGGTATATCCGAGGATAAGCTTCCACCTATTATGGAAAATTGCAGTATGCTCGGATGTCTTACAAAGCAGGCAGCACAGAAAACAGGTCTTCGTGAGGATACAAAGGTAATACTCGGAACCTTTGACCACCCGGCTGCAGCACGTGGTTCGGCTGTGTTTGATGAAGGTGAAGTTCTGCTCTCGTGCGGAACCTCCTGGGTTGCTCTTGTTCCATTCAAGAACAGATGCGAGCCTCTTAAGCGAAATATGCTTATTGACCCATTTATGTCACCTAACGGAAATTGGTGTGGTATGAGGTCTATTCCGTCGATATCCGACAAAATTGACGCTTGTAAGAATAAGTATTTTCCGGATATGCCCTACAGAGAATTTGATGCACTTGTCGGAAAATCCGAACTCGGTGCAGGAGGCATAAAAATTGACCTTGACTCTCCTGCCGATATGCCTATCGACACACCAAGTCATCATCTTGCACGTGCAATTGCAGAAGCTGCAGCAAACAAGCTTTGTGATATGCTCGTGTCACTTGATGTAAATATTAAAAAAGTTAAATTTGTCGGCGGTATTTCAAAATCAAAAGAGTGGCTTGCGGTAATAAGTGAGGTTTGCAATGTTGCAGTAGATGTTGTAAACGGCGAATGTGCAGGCGCAGCAGGCTCGGCTCTTATGGCAAGAGTTGGTATCGGAATGTCTGAAAGTGAGAAAGATTAAAGTATTATAAAACATAAAAAGCGGCTGTAACAAAACAAATTGTTACAGCCACTTTAATATTTATTCCGCCTCGTATTTTGTTTGTATATATTTTTTGGGAGTCACTCCGATGTTCCTTTTAAAAACCGTAGAAAAATAAAGAGGGTCGGAAAAACCGGAAAGAAGTGCTACGTTTTTCACAATAGTCAAACCGTTATCAAACAAGGAAACTGCAAATTTCAGGCGTGTCGCACGAAGATAATCCGAATATTTCACTCCCATTTTTGCCTTGAATATATGAGACAGATATTTTGAATTATACGACAGGTCCTGCGACAAAACATCAATTGACAGGTTTGGCTCGGAAAAACGTTCCTTTGTAATTTTAATCATTTTCCCAACTACGGTTTCCTGCATTGTCTCTTCCGAATCAAATCTTGAAAGTGTATACAACAAAACGCCCTCTGCAGTCAAGTCTATTGTAAGCTCGCTTGCATGAGAGAGAGATTCTCTCCAGAGAGGAAGTATGCCGTTAAAGCCCTTGAAATGCCTGTTGTCGGTGTCAATACCGAAACGGTTGAAAATTTCACTGCTTCGTATACCGTCAAAGCTGACATACATATATTCCAAAGCTTTGTCATGCTCTTCAACGCAGAAGGTTTCTCCGACAAAGCAAAATACAATATCCCCAACCTCAGCGTTTATCCTTGTCCGGTTGATATTGAAAACACAAGCTCCTGCATTTATAAGTATCAGACGGTTGTGCTCCAATTTATGAACTTTAGTGACATTATCTCTGTCAGTCTCAAGCACAAAATTATATACTGTAAGATTTTTGGGGACTTGCGTTGAAACAAACTTGCAAATATTTTTAGTGCTCATTTTTTCTCCTAAAATCAACAATCAGCGTTCTTGTAATAATTTTATCATATTTTGGTGTGAAAGTCAACAAAAACAAGATATTTTAAATATAAATATGGAAAATATCAATTGTATTTTCCGATAAAATCAGTATAATGAAATTATAATACTAATAAGAGGTGATTTATATGGATAAAATTAGAGTAGGCTTTTTCGGATGTAACATAAGAGGTCAGTTTTTAGCAAAAGACTTCATGAAAAACAACTGTGAAATAGTTGCTGCCTGCGACAACAGAGAAAGTGTAAAGGATGCGTTTTTAGACGTTGTTGGCAAGGAATGTGCCTGGTACGACAATTTTGATGCCTTCATTGAGCATGACATGGATGCTGTGGTTCTCACAAACTTTTTCCATGAACACGCTCCGTATGCAATAAAGTGCTTTGAAAAAGGAATCCACGTTTACTCTGAATGTATCAGTAACGGTACAATGGGAGAAGGCGTTGAGCTGATTCGTGCATTCGAGAAGAGCAATAGCATTTATATGCTGGGTGAAAACTATCCTCAGATGCTTTTTAACCGTGAAATGCAAAGAATTTGTGCCGGTGGTACACTCGGAAAGCTTCTGTATGCTGAAGGTGAATACAATCATCCGGGTGACCCCTTTAATAAAGATTTCCCGAAAATGCACAACTATTATACAGGTCATTGGAGAAATTATCTTCCGAGATCATATTATGTTACACACTCACTCGGACCGATAATGAAGGCAACGGGTGCTACTCCTGTAAAGGTACACGCTTTTGCTACCTATTCTCCGATTCCTGCTGATGCTCCTTCTGCAAGTAATGTAGGTGAGAGAGCTGCGATTATATCAACATACAATGATGACGGTACAGTTTTCAAGTTCACCGGCTGCTCCTCCTTCGGAGCACATCAGAGTACATACCGTATCTGCGGTGTAAACGGACAGATTGAAAACCTGCGTGGTATGGACGGAAAGGTTATGCTTCGCTATAATGAATGGCAGAAGCCTGAAGGAGCAGAGCTTTCAAGCTTGTATACTCCTTCCTGGAATGATAAGGACGAAGAAATCGTCAAGGTAAGTGGTCACGGTGGTTCAGACTATTTGACAGTCAGAATTTTCACTGAAAGTATAAGAGAAGGAAAGCAGCCGGAATTCCCGTTTGACATTCATTCTGCAGTTACAATGTCTTCGGTTGCAATTCTTGCACACCGTTCTATTCTTGAAGGTGGAAAGGCATTTGATATTCCGGACTTCCACAAGGAGGAATGTCGTAAAATGTACGAAAACGATTATTTATCCCCCTTCTATGGTCCTGACGGAAGTGCCCCGACTCTCCCCTGCTGTACAACAAACCCCGATTTCAAACCAACAGACGAGCAGATTGCAAAATACAAAGAGCTTCTCAAGTAATTTTTCGGCTCGGGTACAATAAATTTTATCTTAAAATGCGTCAGGCAGAGATATCTGTTTGACGCATTTTTTAGTAAAAAGCAAACCATTTTAGATGTCTTTATAGAAAAATCCTATTGCATTATTTGAAAAATCGTGTATAATACAATTAAAAGAAAACTAATTCGAGGTAATCGGTATGAAAAAAATCAAGGTAGGTTTCTTTGGATGTAACAGAGGTCAGCACCTGGCAAAGGATTTCATGAAAAATAATTGTGAAATTGTAGCTGCCTGCGACAACAGAGAAAGCGTCAAGGAGGCATTTCTTAATGTTGTCGGCAAGGACTGTGCCTGGTATGACAGCTTTGATTCCTTCATTGAGCATGATATGGACGCAGTAGTACTTGCAAATTTTTTCCACGAGCATGCTCCATATGCCATAAAATGCTTTGAAAGAGGCATTCACGTTTACTCTGAATGTATCAGCAATGGTACAATGGCAGAGGGGGTCGCCCTTATAAGAGCATTTGAAAAGAGCAAAAGCATTTATATGCTTGGCGAAAATTATCCACAGATGATTTTTAACCGTGAAATGCAAAGAGTTTGTGCCGGTGGTACACTCGGAAAGCTTCTGTACGCAGAAGGTGAATACAATCATCCGAGCGACCCGTTTAACACAGAGTTTGCAAAAAATCACAACTATTATGAAGGTCACTGGAGAAACTATATACCAAGGTCTTATTATCTTACGCATTCACTCGGACCGATAATGAAGGCAACAGGTGCAACCCCTGTAAGAGTACACGCCTTTGCTGCCCGTTCTCCAATCTCAGAGGACACCCCGTCTGCGAGCAGAGTAGGTGACAGCGCAGCTATCATATCAACCTATAATGATGACGGTACGGTTTTCAAATTCACAGGTTGTTCTGCCTTCGGAGCACATCAGAGCACTTACCGTATTTGTGGTGTAAACGGTCAGATTGAGAACCTGCGCGGCATGGGTGGCAAGATCATGCTTCGTTATAATGAATGGCAAATACCGGAAGGCATGAATGCTGTCAATTTATATGATCCTTCCTGGAACGATAAGGATGAAGCAATAATTAAGGCAAGTGGGCATGGCGGTTCTGATTATTTAACAATTCGCATGTTTGTTGAAGCTATAAGAGAAGGAAGACAGCCGGAATTTCCGTTTGACATTCATTCTGCAGTTACAATGTCTTCGGTAGCACTCCTTGCACACCGTTCGGTTCTCGAGGGTGGAAAGCCCTTTGATGTTCCGGATTTTCACAACGAAGAGTGTCGCAAAATGTATGAAAACGATTATTTATCTCCCTTCTGTAAATCAGACGGAAGTGCACCGACTCTCCCCTGCTGTACAACCAATCCCGATTTTAAACCGACACAGGAGCAAATTAAAAAATACAAGGAGCTTCTGAAATAAGTTTTCGACTCAAATACAATATTACATTAAAATGCGTCAGGCAGAAACATCTGTCCGGCGCATTTTTATTTGATTTTTAATTAAATTTTTCATAACCCCTTTTAATATTTGGAAAAATGTGGTATAATGATAAAAAAAGTAATTCATATGTCAAAAGGAATGATAAAATGAAGCTTACACTTGAAAATCTTACAAAAAAATTTCCCGGCGCCGGAAAAAATCCTGTCGATACTGTTGCCGTTGATAATTTTTCCTTTGAAATTCCTGATGGGAAGCTTGTAGGTCTTCTCGGCCCGTCGGGGTGTGGAAAAAGTACAACCTTAAATCTCATTTGCGGTCTTATAAAGCCTACTTCCGGAAAAATATATTTCGGTCAGGATGATGTTACCGACCTGCCACCTGAAAAGAGAGGGGTTGGTATGGTTTTTCAGAACTATGCTCTGTACCCACATCTGACGGTTAAGCAAAATATTATGTTTCCACTTGAAAACTTTAAAGGAAAAGAAAGACTTGCAAAGGAAGAAATGCAAAAACGCACACTTGAAGCGGCAAGGTTAGTCCAGATTGAAGATTATCTTGACAGGAAGCCATCTGAGTTATCGGGTGGTCAGATGCAGCGAGTTGCAATTGCAAGGGCGATTGTGAAGATGCCGAGGGTATTGCTTCTTGACGAGCCGCTTTCCAACCTTGATGCAAGACTCAGGCTTGCAACCCGTGAGGAAATCAGGAGAATTCAGAGCCAAACTAAAATTACAACAGTTTTCGTAACTCACGACCAGGAAGAGGCACTCAGCATTTCCGATTTAATTGTAGTTATGAAAGACGGAAAGATTCAGCAAATCGGTGCACCTCAAGAAGTTTACGACAGCCCTGCAAATCTTTTTGTGGCAAAATTCTTAGGAACTCCTCCGATAAATCTTTTTGACGGAAAAATAGAAAATGGCAAATTATACATCGGTGATGAAGCAGTACTTTCCGTAAAGTGCGACTTTGTGGGTGAAGTTACTATCGGAATTCGTCCGGAAGGTTTTATACTGTCGGATAGTGGAGAATTCACCCTTGAAAAATTACGGGTTGAGGTTATGGGCAGAGATATCAGTGTTGTATCGAAACATAAGTTTTCAAAAAATCCTCTTGTCCGGTCAATTATCGAGTCGGACAGTGAAATCAATCCTGACAGTACAGAGCTTCGTTTTTCACTAAGGGGCAGAAAGGTTTTTGTATTTGACAAGAAAACTGAAGAAAAAATCCCTTTTGAGGTGCTGTGATATGAAGAAAAATAATCTTAAAGGATGGCTGTATTTGCTGCCTGCAATTGTTTTTCTCGGCGTATTTATGGTTTACCCTCTACTTGACGTATTTATCTATTCCTTTGAGGAAAATTTCAATTTTGCCTCGCAAAGTTACACAGGTACGGGCTTTGGGAATTACCTCTATGTCCTTTCCGACCCATATTTTACAAGGGCACTTATTAACACATTTATTCTCGTTATAATCACAGTTCCCCTCTCGACTTTGCTTGCTCTTGCAATTTCGGTCGGGCTTTCCTCAATTAAGGCTTTGAAAAACCTTTATCAGACAATATATTTCCTGCCTTATGTTACAAACACGTTGGCAGTCGGACTTGTATTTATGATACTCTTTGACAAAACCGATTTGACAATAGGTCTTGCCAATATGTTGCTCGGATTTTTCGGCGTCTCCCCTATTGATTTTATCGACGGACCGTATATTGCAAAAATGTTCGTGCTTTGTCTTTACACAATCTGGGTGGTGCTTCCCTTTAAGATTCTGATTCTGACAAGTGCGCTTGCCTCTGTTAATGAGAATTACTATAGAGCAGCAAAAGTTGACGGAACTTCAAGGTGGCGTATTTTCAGAAAAATCACATTGCCTATGATTTCTCCGACACTCTCTTATCTCATAATCACAGGCTTTATCGGTGCTTTCAAGGCTTACAGCGATGCTGTTGCTCTTTTCGGCACAGAACTGAATACTGCGCAGATGAATACTCTTGTAGGTTATATTTACGACAGACTCTACAGTAATGGTGGTGGTTATCCGTCATATGCATCTAGTGCAGCTATTATTCTCTTTGCAATTGTACTTACAATTACCTGTATAAACCTTATTGTAAGTCGAAAGCACGTTCACTACTAAAGAGGTGAAATCATATGAATAACACAAATTACAAGAAAATAAAAAGAGCTGCAAGTATTGGCAGTACGGCAAAAAACACTGCAATCTACGCACTTCTGACTCTTTGGGCAATAATGGTGCTTTTCCCGTTTTATTGGATGCTTCTTTCCTCTTTTAAAAGCTATTCGGCGTACAATGCAGAATATTTACCGAAATTTTTTACACTTTCCCCGACGTTTGAAAACTACGAAAATGCTTTTACCGCCGTTCCACTTGCAAAGTATTTACTTAACACTGCAATCTTCACGGTAGCAACCACAGCTCTTATGCTGGTAGTAATTATTCTTGCCGCATTTGCTTTTTCAAGGCTGGAATTTCGTGGAAAAAATCTTGTGTTCACCCTCTTTCTTTCGCTTATGATGCTTCCGAATGAGCTTGTTGTAATTACTAACTTTGTAACAATTACAGAGCTTAATTTGCGTAACACCTTTACAGGGCTTATTCTTCCGTCGGTAACTTCGGTTTTCTACATTTATCTTTTGCGTGAGAATTTCTCGCAAATTCCGAATGAACTGTACTATGCAGCAAAGGTTGACGGAACAAGTGACCTGAAATACCTGCTTCGTGTTATGGTGCCGATTTGTAAACCGACGGTTATTACAATTGTTATTCTCAAGGTTATAGAATGCTGGAATTCATATGTATGGCCAAGACTTATTACTGATAATCCGAGCTATTACCTTGTTTCAAACGGAATACAGGAAATCCGTGAAAACGGCTTCGGCAGAGAAAACATCCCTGCTATGATGGCAGCAGTAGTAGTTATTTCTGTTCCACTTATCATTCTGTTTATTATTTTCCGTAAAAAGATAATGGCAGGAGTTGCAGGAGGGGGTATCAAGGGATGAAAAAAATCTCAGCTCTCTTTTTAACACTTATTTTATGCTCCTGTCTTTTCTCCTGTCACGGAAGTCTTGACACTTCGGAAAATACCGGAAATGTCGTGGGTGATATTTCGGAAATAAACTTTGTTATTCCCGAAATCTTTAATGAAAACGAGAATTATGAAATAACCTTCTGGGCAAAAAACGACTCAAATCTTACACAGGCAGATATTTACAGAAGGGCTATAGCTGATTTTCAAAAAATTTACCCGAATATTACCGTAAAGCTTCGTCTTTATACCGATTATGGCAGAATATATAACGACGTTATAACAAATATTGCAACAGATACAACTCCGAATGTCTGTATAACCTATCCCGACCATATTGCCACCTATATCACAGGCAAGGATACCGTTTTACCTCTTGACTTGCTGATGCAGGATAAAAAATACGGTCTTGGCGGTAGTGAGGTAAAATTCGACTCTCCGAAAAAAGAAGAAATAGTAGGAAAATTCCTTAATGAATGTCTTTTTGATTCCTATCACTATGCCCTGCCCTATATGCGTTCGACAGAGGCGTGTTATATAAACAAGACTTATGTTGAAAAGCTCGGGTATACGCTCCCGGAAGTGCTGACGTGGGATTTTATCTTTGAAGTTTCAGAAGCAGCCCTTGAGAAGGATGAAAACGGAAAATTCAAGCTCAACGGTGACGATGTACTCATTCCCTTTATCTACAAGTCAAGTGACAATATGATGATACAGATGCTACGCCAGAAGGGTGCCCCGTATTCTGACAATGACGGAAACATCAATATTTTCAATGACACAACACGCGAAATTCTACTTCGTATTTCGGACAGTGCTAAAAGTGGTGCATTTTCCACCTTTAAAATTTCAAGCTATCCTGCAAACTTCTTAAATCGTGGACAATGTATTTTTGCAATCGACTCAACTGCAGGTGCTACCTGGATGGGCAGTGAAGCTCCTTTAATGGATATTGCCGAGGAGGAAATTGTAAGCTTTGAAACTGTTGTAATGCCTGTACCCCAATATGACACAGATAACCCAAAGATGATTTCGCAGGGTCCGTCAATCTGTATCTTCAACAAAGAGGACAGTAACGAGGTGCTTGCCTCCTGGCTCTTTACACAGTATCTGCTTACAAACGATATTCAGCTCTCTTACGCCGAAACAGAAGGATATATTCCCGTAACTACAAAAGCACAAAACTCTGAAGAATACCGTGAGTATCTTTCAAAAAGTGATATTGACAGCGAAGAATATTACAAAATCAAAATTGATGCTTCAAAGCTCTTTATCGACAATCTTGAAAACACCTTTGTAACCCCGGTATTCAACGGCTCGGCATCTCTGCGAAGTGCTGCAGGTCAGATGATTGAAGAAGTAACCAAGAGTGCCCGTCGCGGAAAAGTAATAGATGATGCTTTTATTACAGAGCTTTACTCGGATATGAGCTCACTTTATCATCTTGAGCTTTCGCAACAAAAAGGACTTCCCACTTCTTCAAAGACTCTTATTTTCTCTCTTTTGATAATATGGCTACTGATAATTGCGTATTTTACAGTACAGAGAGTAAAATTTTGGAAAAAAAGGCATAAATAGTCTTGACTTTTTAAGAATTTGATGTATAATTATTTTAAGTAAAAAAAGAATAGGAGAACAAAAAATGAAAAAGCTTTTATCAATTATTCTCGCAGCTATGCTCACACTTACTATGGCAGCTTGTGGAGAAGCCGACGTAAACAACGAAGAAAATGTAAATGGTGAAAATGAAGTTGTAGAAAACAACGAAAACGAAAACATCGTAGATGCAGTTGTTATGTCACACGAGGAATATGCAGCAGCAGAGCTTGACAGCGAAGTTATTGTTGACACTTATGTTCAGGCAACACAGGACTGGTGGGACAACAAGGTTACCATCTATGCACAGAGCGAAGACGGTGCTTACTTCATCTATGAATGTGCTTCTACAGAAGAGGAAGCAGCAAAGCTTGTTCCGGGTACAAAAATCCGTGTAAGCGGTGTTAAGGGTGCATGGGAAGGCGAAGTTGAAATTATGGACGGTTCCTTTGAAATACTTGAAGGAGATGACACATTTGTGGCAGAGCCTGTTGACCTCACAGACCTTCTTGCAGATGCTGACGCACTTATTGCACATCAGAATGAGCTTGCAACTTTCAAAGGTATGACAATTGAAAAGATTGAGTACAAGAACGGTGAGCCCGGTGACGATATTTATGTAACCCTCAGCAAAGATGGTGCTTCTTACGATTTCTGCGTTGAAAGATACCTTACAGGTCCGGAAACAGACGTTTACAAGGCATTTGAAACTCTGAATGTTGGTGACGTTGTTGACGTTACAGGTTTCGTTTACTGGTATGTAAATGTTAATACTCACATTACCGGTATTTCTCTTGCACAGTAATATCTTATAAAAACTTTGAGCAATCCGATTATTTCGGGTTGCTCATTTTTTGTAAAAGAATTTACACGCAATTCAACAATTTTGCTTCCTTTTGGTTTATAATTATACTGTAAGAATGTAAAAAAGGGGGGTATTATTATATGAAATGCAATCGATTTCTTCGGATATTTTTAATTGTAATCCTGATTTTGCCAATTTGTATCCCGATTTTCAGCTCACACGCCCTTTATAATGATGCTACCTATGATAAGTATATAAACATTGGTGAGAACTCTAATATTCCAAGCCTTTTCAGAAATGACTCTGTTTACGAAAGCTACAAGGAATATCCCCCTGTTATTTCCGAGGGAATTGAATATGTGCCTCTGCACCTTTTCGAGGGACTTCAGGATGTAAAAATCAACTATTCAAACGATAAATCCAATTTCTATATACAAAACAAAAACAAAAATCGTTATATTTCCTTCAGTATAAACGGTGGTTATGCAGTAACAGGCGAGAACAAGGTCTTTGACACTCTTGTCAAAGAATTTTATGGTGTTCTTTATGTACCACTTCGTCTTGTATGCTCAAACACAGGTATCGGCTATGACTTGTATAATGATGTCCAAAATAAAATTCTTGTAATAAAGATTTATACCCAGGAGGGGCTCTCGGCAAGCGAGCTTATAAAAATTTACGCCCCGGACATATACGGAATGCAGGGTACCGAAAATGATCCTGTTATTGAAAATCCACCTGTTATAGCTCCGGTTTACGGAAATCGTGAATTATATCTGTATTTTACAGGTACTGACCTTACATACGCCGATAACATTCTTAATGTTTTGTCAAAGAACAAGCTCAAGGGGGCATTTTTTGTAACAAAAGAGGATATTCTCGCCCGTCCCGAGCTTATTCGCAGAATGTATGCGCTTGGGAACACAATCGGTATAACCTTCGGGGAAGCTCCGGAGGAAATAGTAAAGGAGGGTGTTCTTGAAGAGCTTTGTGCGCAAGCACAAGAGGCTCTTTATGAGGTTCTGAAGACAAAGACAAGGCTTCTTCATTTGCCGGGCTTAAGCAGACAAATCTATAATGACAACAACATTTCAGAAAGAGTACAAAAGCTCGGTCTTTGTGATGTCAGATGCAATATAGACATACGCACAGACGTACTCGGTTATGCCGCTTCATTTGAAAGCCTTGACGGAAGTCTGAAGAATCTTGAAAAAATCTACGGTACACAAGAGGCTCATATTAAGCTCACCTATACTTACACCTCGTTTACCATCTGTGACAGTATCTCAACTCTTATAAAAAATCATCCTTCGTTGAAGGTTTTTCTCCCCTCTGAGGTTTCGGCAAACAGCTACTGATAATTAATGTGCTTTACTGTGAATGTGTTTTGCATTCACAGTAATTTTTTATCCTTTGTACCCGAAATTTAAAAATTTTAAGATTGTGCAAAAAAAACTTACTATTAGATAAATACTTTTTTGTTTTTATTTGATATAATGAAAAAAGATAAGTCTTAACTGTTTTTGTTACCTTGAAAGGAGTCTTAAAAATGAAAAGAATAAACACTATCGACCCTTATTTTGAAAATCAGCCACCTTTGAAATTTGTTGAAGAGCTGAAAACTCCTATGTTCAAAAAGAAGCCCGATTACTTCGGGAAGCGCAAAAAAGTTGATAATGAAATTGATGTTTCGGGAATCTATATTGCACAGAAATACTGCGACGACAGTAAAAATCTCCTTGAAACCGTTTATGTCGATTTTGAAAGATTTACCTCTGTTTACGAAATCGGTGGTAACTCCTTCCCTGTTATTATAGAGAAAAGAGAAACCTCCTGTTTTGAAGAATATGAAATAGAAATTTGTAATGATAAAATCATAATTTATGCCGATGATACAGAGGGTGTTCGTCGTGCTGTAATTTTCCTTGAGGACGAAATTCGCAGAAAAGAAGGTCCCTTCCTTCAAGCGAAGAAAATCAAACGTACTCCCAAAATCAAATCGAGAATTACACGTTGTGTCTTCAGCCCGATAAACAGAGCTCCGAAGTTTGGTGACGAGCTTTCGGATTACATTGATTATTACCCTGAAGAATACCTTAACCGTCTTATGCACGACGGTGCTAACGGTGTCTGGATTTATACAAGATTTTCCGACCTTGCAGAAAACTCAATTCTTGACTATTATGGCAAAAAGGAAGGTACTGAAAAAAGAATTGCAAAGCTCAGAGCAGTTAGTGAAAAATGTGCAAGATACGGTATCGGAGTTTATGTTTTTGCCATTGAGCCGTTCCATCTGACACCCGAACAGGCAGAGCAATATCCCGATATTGCAGGCGCCGAGGTGTTTGGCGGCAGAGCTATGTGTATGAATTCAGAACGCGCAAGGGAAGCAATTTACGAAGCAGGCAGAAAGCTTGCACTTGACGTTCCACTTCTTCGCGGTTTTATAAGTATTACTGCAGGCGAAAGACCTACCTCATGTGCTTATGTTGAAAATTACGACACTTGTCCAAGATGCAAAAACGAGAAAAGCCGTGGCGCACTACTTGCAAAAGCAGTTAAAGTTCTTTGCTCGGGCTTCCACTCGGTAAACCCCGATATCGAGGTTATAAGCTGGACCTACGGTCACAGAAGCTGGGATTATAACGATATTTTCGATTATGTACAAGCAGCACCCGGTGAAGCTGTTCTTATGCAGAACTTTGATGATATGGGAATTTCAAAACAGCTTGGCAAGGAAAGACTCGGTGCTGATTATTGGCTCTCGTATGCAGGTCCTTCAGAGCTTTTTGAAAAAACTGCACAAAAGGCAAATGAATGTAAAAAGACACTTTTTGCAAAAATGCAGGTTTGCTGTTCTCACGAAATTGCAAGTATTCCCTACATACCTACTCCCGGTCTTATTTTTGAAAAATACAAGGGCGCATACAAGTACGGCGTTACAGGTGTTATGCAGTGCTGGTACTTCGGAAATTATCCGTCAATGATGAGCAAGGCGGCAGGTGAGCTTGCATTTGAGGACGATTATTCGGATAAAGCCTCAACTCTTGAAAGACTTGCGGCAATCTATTTCGGACAGAGTAAAGCTGCAAGTGTTGCCAAAGCCTGGCAGGACTTTGAAAATGGCTATGTAAATTATCCTCTTAACATAATGTTCAGCTATTTTGGTCCGGCGCATGACAGCGTTGTATGGAAGTTGGCACTTAAGCCTAAGAATTTCCCTCTTGCACGTACCTGGCAGTCACTTGACCCGATTGACGGTGACAGAATCTATGAGGCGTTACTTAACGGTCACTCCCTTGAAGAAGCATACGAGTTATTCACAGAGCTTTGTAAAAACTGGGATGAGGGAATCAGAAAGCTTGAAAGCCTCAAAATCGAATCAGCAGACGAGGCTGAACAGCTATCTTGTGCGAAAGCTATCGGTATTCTGTTCGGTGGAACAAAGAATATCCTTGAATTCTATCTGCTTCGTGATATACTCGGAAAGCAGACCGGTGACAACGCCGAAATTCTCGGTAGGATGCGCGAACTTGTCGGACTTGAAATAGAAAATAGCGAAAATATGATTGTTCTTTGTAACAACGACGCAAGACTTGGTTACCACTCAGAAGCTGAGGGCTATAAGTTCTTCCCCGAGAAGATGCTCGACAGAATAAATCAGCTCAAAGAATTGCTCGCAACAGAATTTGTTGAGGTTGAGGAAAGAATAAACAAGGGACTCTCCCCTCTTGAATACTATGACGGAATTGAGGACGATTATCCGGAGCTTCCGAGATACAAGATGTCAGGCACGGGTATAGAAAACGCACCCTGGGAAATAATCAACGCAGAAAACGGCGCTCGTTTCAGAATGAGCTATAATGAAGATAGCCTTACAATAGAGCTTGACTGTCCGAGCAAAATAACCTTTATGCTTTGTCCTGAATATCGTCTTATGCGTACCGATGCAAATATTATCATCACCCCCGACGGTCCTGCTCTTGAGATGGCGGTAAGATCTGTATTTTATTACCAGCTTTTCGGCAAGGCAGGGCAAGAGGAACTTCGCAAATACTCCGATATCGTTACAAGCACAGAAAACGGTATAAACCACAAAATAACCCTGAAACTTTCCGAAATCGGTCTTGACAAGGTAAGACCTATGAAAATGCGTATAGTTGCAGGTGGAAAGAGCTGGCACAGTGATGAAAACTCGGTTTCACATCTCGGGAAATTTGAAGTTCGTGCAGGTGAATACGGTTGGATTTTACCATAAGGGAATATAGATTATAAAATTTAAAAGTGGAAGTGTTACGGCTTCCACTTTTTTGTTATAATCAAGTCTTATATTCTACGACAATTTGTAATATTTGATGAATTTCGTCATTTATTAAATTTTGTTAAAAAGTTCACATTTTTTGCTTTATATTTTACTTTGTATGCGTTATAATATAGAGTTGAAGGGTTGAGTATGTTACTCAACATGGAAATTTCGGTGAAAACCGATAAAAAGTAAATTTATACATATAAAGGAGATGCTGAAAATGGCAAACACAGTTTTAGTTGAAACAAGCGCAAGACACATACATCTTTCACGTGAGCATATTGACATCCTTTTCGGAAAAGGACACGAGCTTACACACAAAAAAGACCTTTCTCAGCCCGGTCAGTTCGCGTGCGAAGAAAGAGTTACCGTTAAAGGTGCTAAAAAGGAGCTCGCAGGCGTGAGCATTCTCGGTCCTGCAAGACCTGCAACACAGGTTGAGCTTTCCCTTACAGATGCACGTAGTATCGGAGTTGCTGCTCCTATCCGTGAATCAGGTGATATTGCAGGAAGTGGCGAATGTACTCTTGTAGGTCCCTGCGGTGAAGTTACAATCAAGGAAGGTGTTATCGCAGCTATGCGTCACATTCACCTTGATACTGCAACTGCTGAAAAGTTCGGTCTTGCTGACAAGCAGGTTGTTTGTGTAAAGCTTGACACAGACGGAAGAAAGACTGTTTTCGGAGATGTTGTTGTGCGTGTATCCGATAAGTATGCCCCTGCTATGCACATTGATACAGATGAGTCGAATGCTGCAGGTTGTGTTCCCGGAATGTTTGGTGAAATCATTACTGATTGTTGCAAATAACAGTTTTCAGAATCGAAAGCTTTATTTATAGTTAAATAATTTATAAAGGAGATAAAAACAATGATTAATTACTCAAGCGAAGTACAAGAAATGTGTTGCGTTGCTAAGGGTCCTAATCACGGTCCGGCTCCCATTCCCGAAGAAGGCAGATGGGTTCAGGCAAAGGAAATCAAGGACATCTCAGGCTTTACTCACGGTATTGGCTGGTGTGCTCCTCAGCAGGGCGCTTGCAAGCTCTCTCTCAACATCAAGGAGGGTATTATTGAAGAAGCTCTCGTTGAAACTATCGGTTGTTCAGGTATGACACACTCTGCAGCTATGGCTGCTGAAATCCTCCAGGGCAAGACAATTCTTGAAGCTCTCAACACAGACCTTGTTTGTGATGCTATCAACACAGCTATGCGTGAGCTTTTCCTTCAGATTGTTTACGGACGTTCACAGTCTGCTTTCTCTGAAGACGGTTTAACTGTTGGTGCAGGTCTTGAAGACCTCGGTAAGGGTCAGCGTTCACAGGTAGGTACCATGTACGGTACTAAGGCTAAGGGTGTTAGATACCTTGAAATGGCAGAAGGCTATGTTACAAGAATGGCTCTTGACAAGGACGACCAGGTTATCGGATATGAGTTCGTTTCCCTCGGAAAGATGACTGACTTCATCAAGAAGGGTGACGACCCCAACACAGCGTACAAGAAGGCTCAGGGTACCTACGGCAGATTTGATGATGCTGTTAAGTACATTGACCCCCGCAAAGACTAATTGAGGAGGTAAATAGAAATGGCATTATTTGAAAACTACGAAAGACGCGTTGACAAAATCAATGCAGTTCTTGCTGAATACGGAATCAAATCTATCGAAGAATGTAAGGAAATCACACTTGCTAAGGGTATCGACTGCGATAAAATCGTAAGAGAAACTCAGCCTATCTGCTTTGAAAACGCAGTTTGGGCTTATACTGTTGGTGCTGCTATTGCAATCAAGAAGGGTTGCACAAAGGCTGCTGACGCTGCTGCCGCTATCGGTATCGGTCTTCAGGCTTTCTGTATCAACGGATCTGTTGCTGAAAACAGAAAAGTAGGTCTTGGACACGGAAACCTCGCTTCTATGCTTCTTTCTGAATCCACAGAGTGCTTCTGCTTCCTTGCAGGTCACGAATCCTTCGCTGCTGCTGAAGGTGCTATCAAGATTGCTCTTAACGCAAATAAAGTAAGAGTAAAGCCCCTCAGAGTTATCCTTAACGGTCTTGGTAAAGACGCAGCATTCATTATTTCAAGAATCAACGGCTTCACATATGTTAAGACTCAGTTCGACTATGCAACAGAAGAAGTTAAGGTTATTTCCGAAACTCCTTACTCTGACGGTCCGAGAGCTTCTGTTAAGTGCTACGGTGCTGACAATGTTCCGGAAGGTGTTGCTATCATGAGACTTGAAAATGTTGGTGTTTCCATCACAGGTAACTCAACTAACCCGACAAGATTCCAGCACCCTGTTGCAGGTACCTACAAGAAGTGGTGTACTGAAAACGGTGTTAAGTACTTCTCTGTTGCTTCCGGTGGTGGTACAGGTAGAACACTTCATCCCGACAACATGGCTGCAGGCCCTGCTTCCTATGGTATGACAGATACAATGGGACGTATGCATGGAGACGCACAGTTTGCAGGTTCTTCTTCTGTTCCTGCTCACGTTGAAATGATGGGACTTATCGGTATGGGCAACAACCCGATGGTTGGTGCGACAGTTGCCGTTGCGGTTGCTATTGAAGAAAGTGCGAAGTAATTAGTAAATAAAGGCTTTTCGGCGTTTTTAAAGACTTCTGAATTTCGGTTCGGAAGTCTTTTTTTATTAAAAACTATTGCAAAATCAAATGAACAGTGATATAATATGTTTACCACACAAATTGAATAGTGTTTTATTGCACATAATAAGGGCGAAGTGTACTCTTTTTTATTTTTGGTAAAAGATGTATGCTCCGTCTTCGTATGCTTTGCCTATTTAGTGCAGTATTACGCAGATTCAATTTGTGTGGTAGCAATGGGAGCCATACATTTTTTCGGTGCGTGTGACTTCGGTTGCGCGCACTTTTTAATTTAAGGAGGGGTAAATATTAACTGCATTTTGCACCGAGAAAAATAGAAAGGAGAATCTGATATGATTCAAGTAAACAATTTACACAACAATGAAAACATCAGAAAAATAGCAGAACTCGGTTGTTATGAGGTGTTTGAACATGAAAAGGATATGAGCGTTGATCCTGCTTTTGCTTCTACTGCCTATTTTATGCAAAAGATGAATTTTAGAAAAAGACAAGTTCTTTGTACCCTTAAGGGAAATTCAATTAAAGTACAAGCAGGTGCTATGCAATGGACAACAGGTAATGTAACTATGAATTCTGATATTAAAGGTGTAAAAGATTTTTTTGGCAAAGCACTCAAAGGTTTTGCCACAGGGGAATCACTTGCAAAACCTATCTACCAAGGTAACGGATATCTTATGTTTGAACCCACATACAAGTACATAATTCTTGAGGATATTTCTGCTTGGGATAGTGGTATGGTTTTGGATGATGGTTTATTTTTAGCCTGTGATTCAAGCATTCATGAAGAAATCGTGGCAAGGAGTAATGCATCCTCTGCTTTACTCGGTGGTGAGGGTTTATTTAATCTTTCTCTTTCCGGACAAGGAATTGCTGTTTTGGAAAGCTCTGTTCCTCGTGAAGAACTTATTGAAATTAACCTTGAAAATGACGAGGTTAGAATTGACGGAAACATGGCAATTGCTTGGAGCAAATCGCTCCAATTTACTGTCGAGAAGTCAACAAAATCCTTGCTTGGTTCACTTGCAAGTGGTGAGGGTGTTGTTAATGTTTACCGAGGAACAGGTAAAATCTTAATGTCTCCTGTTACTTATGGAACGTTAATGAAGCAAAACAATAGTTCTAAAGAACCTGCCAAAACCTCGTCAGATGGCTTGGTAGAAGGTGTTATAAGTTCACTATTAGGTTAAAGGAGAAAGAAATATGAAATTTAACAAAAAGTATATTCAAACTTTTCTTGCAGCACTATCACTTATATGTCTGTTTTTCTATCCGTTTGTAAACAATGACTATGGATTTGGTATTGAAAATTCTTTTAGTGGATTTACAGTTGCTATGAATACCTATATTGGTTATTTTATGATAATATTACCACTTGTTTTGATAATTGCACCCTTTACCCCAAAATACCAAGCTAAATTACCAATTCTATCTTTGGCAATACCTGTGTTATGTATCGTTAGTTGGTTATTGTGTGTGCTTTTTGCCAAAACATTTGTGGCAAGTTTAGCCGATTCCAGTTTGGCTTCGGGTGCTTATATTACCTTAATTTGTTATGTTGTATTAGCTGTGTATGGAGTTATCACTTACCGTTCGACATTAACACAACTGATTAACGAATTAAAAGAAAAACGCAAATAATATTTTAAAAGTTTAAATCCCGTTTATAGTAATATATAAAAACACACCCCAAAGAATTTATCTTTGGGGTGTGTATTTTTATTCCTTATTATGAAAAATAAACATTGCTACCGGTACTATAATTGCAACAGCAATTGCAAGCCAAGTTGTAAAATTCATAGTTTCTCCTCTCGAATATCACAAAATCAATTCTGCCCAAAAAGTTTTTCCCATTCAAACAACTCTCCAACATCATTCTTCGCGGGATTATATTCGCTATGCCCTATTACGTGGTCTTTGTCAAACGGGATATTGTTTCTCTTACAAATATCGGGGACAAGTTCTCGCAGGGAAGCATACTGTGCATCTGTAAAGCCGATATGCTCGTCTTTGAGGGCATTATATTCTGCTTCGGACAGATAAATCGACATATCCTGTGCCGAGCCTATTGCCATAATTTCTATACCGATAGCGTACTTATTCATTTTATTTGTGTATTTTTCGTCTTCTGCAAATGTTCCCTTACCTGCGTGCCAGGCGTCCCTTGTTTCGGGGATGTAGCAATGAATTTCTCCGTTTCTATCAATAATATAGTGGATGCTGACGCCACCTTCGACGAATATATTTCGCACCTGCTCTATATCATACGGGTTTTCACGATTATTCACAACATTACTTGTAAAATGGAACATAACATATTCGGCGTCAAATTCTCTTTCCCAGGAATAATCCTCAAGTGGCAGAAGGTAATCTTTTATAGCAAGTGGTGAAAATTCAACGGCTTCGGGTATTTCTTCTTTTTCAGGTAACTGAATTTCAATTTCTTCTTCGGCAGGTGGCACTTGCTCGATATTGTTTTCTGTTTTTTCGGTACAGGAGCAAAGAAGCAACAGTAAAATAAATGCAGTTAAAAGAAACTTTATCTTTTTCATTTTATTCTCCAAATAGATTTTTTATTTTATTATATTATATAACATAAAGAGGAAAATTTCAAGTAGTAAAAAAACAAGCCCGGCACTACACCGGGCTTATCTTCATTTCTGAATTACTTTCTTTTTATGAGCTTAGCTTTAAAGCCATTACCTACGCCTGCCGCATTTGCATCATCTGTATCGATATGCATTTCAAGACGGAAGTTCTTATGTACTCTTATCTGAACGTCATAGAAAAGGCTCTTACGCTCACCTGCGAGCTCAACGTCAACATATTCGCCGTCTGTAACGCCGAAAGCCTTACCCTCGTCCTCACTCATATGGATGTGACGGTTTGCGATAATACAGCCTTCCTTAAGAGTTACAACGCCCTTAGGTCCGATAATTGTAACAGGTGCTGAACCTGCAATATCACCTGATTCACGAACAGGGGGCTTAACTTTCAGAACAAAGCTGTCTGTTCTTGAAATTTCAACCTGAGATGCTTTTCTTTCTGGACCCAATACTCTTACGCCCTCGATTGCTCTCATTGACGGACCGATAATTGTAAGCTGCTCCTTACAAGCAAACTGACCGGGCTGCGACAAATCCTTAATAGGTGTAAGCTTATAGTCCTTACCAAACAATATATCAACGTGTTCACGGGAGAGGTGGATGTGACGGTTTGAGATACCAACCGGAATTCCGTCGTCACTTGCATTTTCACCATTTATATTTGCTACTATCTTGCTGACAATTGCTGCAACTTCTTTTTCTGTATACTGCATAGCTGCCTCCTGATTAAATGATACGGAAAGAGTCTGCCATCACGCAACGTCTCTTTCTTGTAAAGGATCTTGCAGAGGTAATTCCCTCACCTGTGGGGCCTGCGATTGTGAAGGTTGTATGTCCTTCGCCACCAAAGCCGATTCCGGCATAAGACGGAGCGTTCTTTACAAAAATAGTTGTTTCAACAGCTCTTGCGAAAGCTGAAAGGTTATCAATATTCTTTGAGTGCATATGCGCTGTATGACGGTTACCGTGCTCTGCCTTTACTGCAAGGTCAATTGCTTCGTCGATGTTGTTTACTCTGACAATAGGAAGAATAGGCATCATAAGCTCATGCTGTACGAAATCGTGCATAAAATCTGTTTCGCAGATAATGCAGCGAACGTCTTTAGCAACCTTTACACCGATTTTTTCAAGAAGTACCTTTGCATCTCTACCAACGCAATCACGGCTGACTGTCTTTACAGTCTTGCCTGCCTTATTTGTCTTTTCTTCAAGGACAACCTTTGCAAGCTTATCAGCCTGAAGCTTTGTAATAAGGTATGCACCGTTCTTCTGCATCTCGGAAATAAGTCTGTCTGCGATATTTCTGAATGCAAATACTTCCTTTTCTGCAATACACGGAAGATTATTATCAAAGGTACAACCGTCAATAATATCCTTTCCTGCCTTTGCAATATCAGCTGTATCGTCAACAATAACAGGGGGATTTCCTGCTCCTGCGCCAATTGCTTTCTTACCTGAAGAAAGAACTGCCTTTACAACTCCGGGACCACCGGTACATACAAGAAGTCTTATCTTCGGGTGTGTCTGCATAACATTCGCGCTGTCAAGTGTAGGCTTATCCATTGAGCAAACAAGCACTTCAGGACCACCTGCATTCTTACTAGCTCTGTTAACAAGGTCAACTGCGTAGTTGGATACACAGATTGCATTCGGATGAGGATTGAATACAACACCGTTACCCGCAGCAATCATACCGATTGAGTTACAGATTACAGTTTCAGACGGGTTTGTACTGGGTGTGATTGCGCCTACAACACCAAAGGGTGCCATTTCTGTAAGAGTAAGACCACTGTCACCTGTTTTAGCTTCAGATACTATATCCTCTGTTCCGGGAGTTTTATCAGCTACAAGGATGTGCTTGAGTCTCTTGTGGTCAACTCTTCCCATCTTTGTTTCTGCAACACCCATCTCAGCCATAATCGGTGCTTCCTCGCGAGTGAGACGTCTTATTTCTGTAATAATCTTCTCTCTCTGCTCAACGCTCATAGCTCTTACTGCTTTGTAACCTTTTTCTGCAGCGTCTATTGCTTCGTTCATATCTGAATAGATACCAACGAGCTTTCTTCCATTATATACTGTTGAAGTGTACGGTGCTTTGCTTTCTGCCTTTTCAGAAGGCTTCGCTGCTCCCTCACTCTTTACAATGTTTTCTACAATTTTTCTGATTTCAGCTTCGGTATAGCCTGCCATAAATAGCTCCTCCTTATCATTTTAACTTGCCTTTACCGGCAATTACTCTTTTTATTAAATATGTAATACTTCATCATCAGAGCTTAAACTCTGCCAATATTATTACCCACATATACTATACCAGATTGTTGCGTGTTTGTCAAGTGTTTTTTGTTGGTTTCTTCTTTTTTTTTGTTGATTTTCGTTGTTTTTGTTAAAAATATAACTTACAAGGCGAAAATATGGCTATAACGAAATGTAAAGACTACTCAAAAAGCAAGGTAAGGAACAGAAAAACGGCTTTTCAGCCGTTTTTCTTAATACTCTATTTGGTATTTTCAGGGATTATGTTATTATCTGTTAGTAAAGTTCTGAATAATAACAGTACTGTCATCATTTTTAACGTGTCCGTCTCCGTTGACATCAGAAGCAAGCATAATATCTACGGTTGTCTCACTTCTGCCGGCAGGTGTCGCAACACAGTATGCAGAATAAGCATCTGCCAGGTCAACAATATCTGTACCGGTATTAATACCGTTAATATTATATCCAACGTTTATAACAGTCGATTTAGCATTTACAACAGTAAGTCTTTCTCTCACAAAGCCTATAAGTGCTTCCTCCGAGTAACCATCAGTTACTACAGGTGCAAATCCGTTCTCTCCCTCACGAACAATCCAACATCTGGCAACTTTATTGTTAAATGTATAGTTTGTCATATCGTCGTGTATTACTTTATACATTGAGTTTCCGTCAAATTTGTAGCCTGCTGCATCACCGTATACCTGAACAAGATAATATCCGGTTACATAGTCACAGATAACTTTAATCTTACAATCAACCGAGTAAAGTGCTGTATATACACCTTCCGGAGTTACAATAGCTTCATCATCAACAAGAACACCGTCAAGTGTCCAGCCCTCAAATATGTAATTTGTCTTGTCTGTTACAGGTATTTCGTTGCGTTCAAGAAGCTTCTTAAATGTTGTGCCCTTGAGTATGTTACTGATTACTGTTTCTGTTCCGTCAACAACAAAGGTTACACTTGTTGAGAACTGTGCAACATATTCGCTGCCACGAGCTACTAAATCAGTATCTGCAACGAGATTTCCGTTAAGTGTCCAACCGTCAAATTCATATTTATCAAGTGTAGGATCAGACGGCTTGATATCACCGAAAGTATCAACGTCCGTAACACTAACCTTTGTCACATCATTTTGTGTTGTCGTATCTCCGTCATGATCAAATGTTACGGAATAAGGCTGGTGTACATTAACAACTGCAGTTTTTTCATCCAAAACAAATGATTCACTGTGGTTTGCGAGCTGTTCATTAACTACAATTGCAGCATTTGCCGTAAACTTTCCTTCAAGGAAATTATCAACAAGATCTGTATCTTCTTCGGGAACCTTTATCACTTCAAATGTGTACTCATTCAAGAAGTCTCCTCTAAAGGAATCTTGTAATGTAGGATCATATCTCTCGTTGATGCTGATATATCCACCAAAGTCAAATACAGTATATTTAAAGTATTCTTTATTATAATTGAGTCCACCGTAAATCCATTCATATTCACCGTCAACCTTAACGGTAACAGTAACTATATCGCCTTTCTTGTACGAATCAGCAGAGTCAACACCGTTCACCTTTGTAGTAATTTCAAACTCGAAGTTAAAGTCTTCAGCGTAGTTGTAATTTACATCAAGCTCTGTACCTGCTGTTTCGTTGTCATATCCAAACTGGTCGGTACAATTAGCAGTAATATTTGCTTCCGGTGTTGTTGAAATATTATAGTATACATCAACATCGTTATCGTCCTTGTAAGCATTACCGTCAAATCCGTGTCTTAATGCACCTGCAATACCTGCTGCAAAACCTGTTGCACTGATTGTCTGTGCGTAATTTTTATTACTGTTTATTATACCTCTGTTATAAACCTCACCAACTACACCACCTGCGGCATTACCTGTTGAAGTAATATTTGCTCCGTTATTTACGTTATTTATAACACGGACAGGAGTACGAACGGGATATTCATCATCAGTTCCTGTATAACGAACCCAACCTGCTATACCACCTGCATTGTAAGCGCCTTTAATATCAGCGTTGTTTGTGTTTCCAGATACTGTACCGTTATTGACCTGTTCACCGACTATACCACCTGTACCACTTGCACCTGTTGCTTCAACCGTACCGTTGTTTGTACAGTTTTTAACGTTACCGGCACTGAGTGCTACTATACCACCTGCAGAGTATGCACTCTTTATTGCACCGCTATTAGTACAATTTTCGATAAGCATTAACTGGTCTTCTCTTGTATAGTAAGCCTTTCCTACTATACCTGCAGCAGAATTACCTGTAGCAGTTACGTCTGCGCTGTTTGTACAGTTCTTTACTGTACCATTTGCGAAAATTCTACCTACAACGCCTGCACACTCATTGGCTGTAATGGTACCACTTACTGTAATGTTACTTACAGTACCACCAAGCATACCACCAACAAGCGCTGCTGTTGAACTTGAGGCACCACCGTCGATATTTACATTTTCAAGAGTGATATTTTCAATTGTACCACCCTCCAGGGCACCAAAGAGACCTACAAATGCATATTTTTCTGAAGCTGTATCGATTGTAAGACCTGTGATTGTTACACCGTTACCATCAAAATATCCCTTAAAAGGAGTTGTTCCTGTGCCAAAGCCACAATCATCTCTTGTACCGTTACCGATACTTGTCCAGTTTTCGCCCGAAAGGTCAATTTCGGTTGCTGTAACCTTTACATACTTGCCTTCGTAAGTGTTGCCTGCGTTAACACTGTCACGGAAGAACATAAGCTCTTCGGCAGTGCTGATAAGGTAAGGAGCTTCCTCTGTGCCTTCTCCGGAGAGAGAAGTTGGCATAAGTTTTGTAAGTGCCTCATCCAAATAATAGGTTTGTACGGTTACCTTTTCACCTTTTATAAGAGCAACAACATCGGGAGTAGCGCTTCCAAGATAATTTTCAGAAGCATCAACCTCTACCTTTCCTGTGTATTCTTGAATAATAGGTCTGCCCGAAGGAACATTTGTAAATACGTTTTTATTGATTTCGAAAGAAGCAAACTCATCACCTGCTGCAGTAATTGCACCATCCAGGTCGTAAAGAGCAATTGCTTTATTTGTGAATGCGTCAATCTTGTTATCTGTGATCGAAACACTCATATCTTCTACAAGTTTCCAGCTGGTAAACTGGAAGAACACACCCTTTGAGTAAGCTTCATTACCGTCAATGGTAAGTGTACCGCCACCAATGAAATTGGAAAGGTCAGTTGCGTTATCTGCACCACCCTCGTAAAGGATAGCGGATTTGTTACTTCCGGTAGAAGCGTTAAAGATGTTGTTTGTTATCTTGGATTCGCCTTTTACAGAGTAGATAATGATATTATGGCTGCTCTGGTTTGTGAACTTACAAGAATCAACAACTACATCCTCGCCTATAAGACAAAGTGCGTAGTTTCCACCCTCAAAATCGATATTTTCGATAATGATATCTGAATACTGAACTGCGGGAGCATCCCAGGCACCCTTGGATATTGAAATGTGGAAGGAATTGCTCTTTGATCCCTGAGTAATAGTCATATCGCTGAAAGCAACTCCACTTGAAGCAATAACAAATGCGCTGGTCGTAGAATCAAAATTAAGAGTTGTTGCGTCCTTACCGGCACCCTTAATTGTAATTGCCTTATCAATTGTGATTGAAGTGGTATTGTCAAAATTGAATTCGCCCGGCAAAATTTCGATTATATCTCCGGCATTCGCTGCTGTAATAGCGGCAGCAAGAGTTGCGTATTCTGCATTACCAATTTTGGCAACAACAGGAGTAGTTATAATGGTGTCTTCTATCAAAGTATAGTTTTTATATTTCTCATCATCAATTGTGATATCACAACTTGCAGAAGCACTCATTTCAGAATTATTTGAGAGAATTATTGCGGATGTACTGGTAAAACCGGTAACACTAAGAGTTGAACCATTGATAACAGTTATATCATCACCATTATCGTTCTTAATAAAATCTTCACAGCCGTCAATTTCAACTGTTGAATTATCAATATAAACGGTTGTATTTCTAAAACAATGATCATTTAATCCTTCTGCATCAATCAAACTTTCGTTTTGCACTGTAAAAGCAATGCCTCCACCTGTTCCGGCAATCCTTGAACAGCCGCTTGTCATATAAAGCTTGGTATTGTCCAATGTCACTTTCACAGCGTTACCGCTTTCACCATAAGCAACATATTCAACATTGGCAGCGTTTATAGTGCTGTTTTTGACAGTTACATCATTATACCCAGCGAATAAATACTTAATTTTATAGTTTGAATTAGCATTTATTGTTACATTTTCAAGAACAAGCTTTCCTATTGCTCGAAATAGTGACACATTCAAATTCGATGTGATCTGTGTAGCATCAATCGTACCATTTTTGATGGTTAACGTTCCGGAATTAGCAACAATATCTGCCTTTACCACCATAGTGCCACCATTCAAATCAATTGTTTGGTCTGCGTAATATGTAGTCGAAGTAATTGTTATATTCTCCGGCTCACTCGCAAACACAACTGTACTCATCGTACCCAATAACATGCAAAGTGCAAGTATTGAGGCTAAAATTTTCTTCATTTTCATTTTTCTCTCCTAACAAAATATATTTTTTCGGATACCTTATCCGTGGTTTACTTTTCAAGCTTTGAGAAGTCAGGTGTTTCGGTAAGCTTTGTCCACTTTTCATGCTTTCCGTCCGGCTTCATCTGGTATTCGTGACTGTTTGTAGCCTCCTGTATTGCAAGGTAGTACCACGCTGTCACATCTGCATTATCGGCAAATGTCGTCATCTGTTCTGTGAGAATAACAGAAACACTTTCGGGCTGTCTGCACAATACTCTGTTTGTAAGCGTCATAGCCTCGGCACGTGTTATATTATCACCCGGTCTGAATTTTCCGTCATTTCCGACTATCCAGCCAAGAGAAGCTGCTTTTAAAATATATTCGTTTGCCCAATGGCCGTTTATATCGGTAAAATCGACTTTTTCCTCTCCGTTTGCTGTCGCAAGTCTTGCTGCAATTGTTGCATACTCGGCTCTTGTTATAAACGCATTCGGAGCAAATTCGGTTTCACTTCTGCCATTGATTATTTTCATTTTTGCAAGGGTAGATACTGCCGTATTATACCAATCGCCTTCATTTACGTCGGCAAAGGTATTTTCCTTTGTATAATTTGCGTCTCTTACTTCATCCTTTAAGAGTCTGAAGAAAATTGTCGCAACCTCTGCTCTTGTAATGCTTGCCTGTGGCTGTACCTTCCCCTCTTCACGTCCCTTAATATAAGCTATATGCTTATCGGTAAGCACCTCGGGAATTGTTGCCGGTCTTTGTGTGTTTATTTCTTCTTTTTCCACAAACTTTACATAAAGAGTTGTATCCTTGTTTATCGTAAAATCAACAGCTTTAGCCGTTAAAAGCTTATCGGTATACAAGCCCTCGAAGGTAAAGCCGGTCTTGATGAAGGTGTACGCCGCAATCACAAGCTTTGTTCCCGAATTTTTCGTTTCTGTCTTCAATTGCTCCCCGTCGGGAGTTTTGAAGTAAATCTTATAACTTTTCACTTCAGTGCCACCACCTGCAGGGGGAGGTGTGACATTTCCGTTTTTAACGGTTACTGCGCAGGTATCGTATATAGAGGAGTTCTGCTTTGATTTTACGGAAATTGTTGCAGTTCCTGCCTTTTTTGCTTTTATTACCCCGTTATTTACTGTGGCAACCCCTGAATCACTTGTCGAATAATATACTTCTTTATTATCGGCATTTGACGGAAGCACACTTACTGACAAGTCTGCTTCTTCGCCTACTGTAAGCTCAATGCTTTCGGGAGTTACCTTTACGCTGCTTACATTTACGGGATATTTTACTTCAATGTCGCAACTTGCCGAAAAGCCACCGTCAAGAGTTGTAACTGTAATCTTTGCGTTTCCCTCACCTGCAGCACGAACTGTTCCGTCTGCAGTAACAGTTGCAACATCTGTGTCACTTGACTCATATGTCACACCCTTATTTGTCGCATTTTCGGGAGTAATCGCTACATTGATTTTTTCAGTTGCTCCGGCATATGTAAGCTGTACCTTATCGGTAGAAAGTGTTACTCCGCTGACTGCAACAGTCGGTTCTCCCTCTACAACTACCTCAAGAATCGGAGTTGTGAGCTTTACCGGCTTCAGAGCACTGTCATAAAACTGATATTCATCACTTTGAACAAGTCCCGTTCCGGTAACATTTTCTTTGACTTTTAATTCAAAGCTGCAGAATGCAACATTTTTTGTATAACGGTTCTTTGCGCTGTTTACCGAGAAGCAGGATGCCTTAACAAGAGGCACGCCCGTTGTCCTTCTATAAAAGCCGATGTCACCATCGATTCCGTCACACAGTTTTGCAGAGCCTTCTACGTATTCAAAGAAACTCTTATCAAAAATTATGTCGTTCTGAAAGAGATTAAATAAATATTCGCCGTCACTGTCTGTTCTTACAATACTGAAATCAACCTTGATTTTATCACCCGGCTTTGCCGTGACCTTGTGTGAACCGTCACACGTCAAATCAAAGGTTAGTGTCATATCCGACAGTTCTTCCTGTGCAGAAACCGTAAATATCATCGCGGTAAGCATCAGCGTAACTGACAGTATTAGCGAAATTACTTTTTTTAACACTATGGTTCTCCTTCCTCGTTTAAGAATCCTTGTCATTTAACATTATATTAACTTCTTAAACACTGGGTCTGGTATTAAAATCATCGTGGCCGGTGATTGCAGTTACGTCTGCAGGTTCAATTTTCTTTGAAGCATTGATATCAGACTGCAATACAAACTTCACAAAATCTCCACGACCTGTAATAACAGACGAAACCTCAAGTACCCCCTGCACTGCTGTTGCATCAAAAATATCTACAGCATTTACGTAGTAGCCATCAATTCCGGCAATATCAATAACTGCAGACTCGGAAGCTGTGTCCGAAACAACAACAAGCTCTTCAGCCATTTCTTTCGTAAACTCTTCGCTTTCAGATTCTATAATCTGAGAATCCACAAGAGTCTTGTTTGAAATGACATATGCACGGTAGTTATCATTTGTATTCGTATTATAGTGTGCTGTAGCATAGGTCTCACAATTTCCCGACGGGAGTACTATCTCATAACCGTTCGCACTTCCGTTTACAAGCATAAGATAATAGCCTGTCATATAGTCCTTATATACTTCAACCACATAATCCGGTACAAGATTTGCAACGAAAGCTTCGTTTCCGGATATATGATAATTGTCTTCTACAATTTCACCATTAAGAGTCCAGCCGTCAAACTTATACCCATTCGGTACGCCTGTTACCTCCGGCTTGACATCACCAAGTGTCATTCCTTTATATGTGTCAACGTCAGTAACATTTCCGTTAATATCAAAGCTTACTGTCGTCGGCTCGCCTACTATAATTTTGAAATTATTATAATTCAACGGTACCTCTTCAAGCCCTATATCCTGAAATGAAAGAAGTGTGTCCAGGGGATCATCATCAAATTTTACATATGAAACTCCACTTGCTCCATCTTTTATCTTCAGGGTAAGCTTAAAAAAGTCCTTATCTGATGTGTAAATTTCCTGCCCATCAAACATATAGTGATAAGTTGCGACAAAGCAAGCCTCACCCGTAGCAGTTTTATTCTCAGAAACAAGCACACCTCTTAAAAGCTTTTGATAATTAACACATTCCACAAAAGAATTGTCATAAAGAATACGTGCTTCAAACGCACCAGGAATATATGCATCAGTAGTATCTGTCCTTTTTATCGAGAAATATACTTCTATTGTTTCACCTGCTTCTACCACTACTTCGTGTTTATCATCTGCCGTTTCCAGATCAAAGGTTATCTGCCAATCTGAAACTGCAGACGATGTCAGACTTAATACTGACGATACCAAAAGTGTTGTCAATACAAATGATAGTATTTTTTTTAACATTCGTTACCCATCCTCCCTGGTAATTTTTTCTCACCTCTAAAACCTTCTAATGCTTGCGTGCTATTTTACTAACACGCAAGCAATTTTAGAAGGTTTTTATAGAGTAATGCTTAATTTCCTATTGTTATATTCTTATAATATTTCAGGATTTCATTTGCATCAAAGTTATTAACATGTCTATTCCCATCGACATCCGAAGCAATCATGATAAATGTATCAGCCAATCCGCCTTCGTTTGCTGTCGAAGCTCTGTATGCTGAATATGCGTCGGCAATATCAACTATATCAGTGTCAACATAAACACCGTTTACGTCGTAGCCTACATCAATAAACATTGCTGTGTAGTTTGCATCTTCTGTAGTTGTGATAAGCCCCCTGAAGTCATCTGCTCCGAGTCCGTAACCATATTTATCTGCAGCTACTACCCATGCGCCGGCTACGTTTGCATAATTAGTTCTACCTGCTTCAAATTCATCATGTACTACAACGGGCATTTCGTTTCCGTCAAACTTAAAGCCCTTGTACTGAGTACCACCTTCTATGTTTCTTACAAGAATAAGGTAGAATCCGGAAACGTAGTCATTAACCACTTCAACTTCGTAAAGAGCTGTAAATGTCGATACATATTCACCATTCGCTGTTACATAATCATCAGCATTAACTTCAAGGTTTCCGTTAAGTACCCATCTTGAGGAGTAACCGCTCTTGAGCTTGGGTGTTCCAACCTTTTCTGAAACCTTATCAGTTTTGATGATACCGGTTACCGGAACATCGTCAACTATGATAGAAACAGTTTCGTTAACAGTTACTATCTTATTTACAGTCTCTGTTGTAATACCATCGTTATACTGGCTGGAAACAGGAGAAACTATTGCATATACATCAAAATCACAATTTTTGATATCAAACTCTTTATTCTTGTTATCTTCAAGTATCTGTGTTACCTTAAATGCAAATTCTACATTGTAGCTGTTGGTATACGCTGTATTTGTAAGAGTATTTCCGTTAACAGTGTCCGATATAGGTAACTTTGTGAACTCGCCCGTAGTACCGGCAATTCTGTTACCTACATATTCGAAGTACTCGTTGTCGAAGGTAATCGTTGTATCAACTGCTCCGTACACGCCGGGAACCTTAACTGTAACCACTACCTGTTCGCCGACATTATAAACATCAGTATCCACATCTCTATCAACAATGTCAACTGTAACATTTGCAGTATAGTTTGCTTCATAAACAACTATGTCTGAGAAATGAGCAACCTTAACTGTTATGATACCTGTTGCATTGTCATATGTGAAAACATTGGCAGGAATCTGCGCTCCGTCGTGAACGAGGATGATAGTTCCCTTGTCAATCCCCGTCTTGTAAGGAATTGTAACAGTGATATCCTTTGTTGTCTTTTCAGAATTGAAAATTTCGCTGTTTGTACCTGTAACTCTAAGTACTGCAGCTGCCTTGAAGCCCTGGAATTCTGTTGTATATTCTGCAGGATCAATTACTTCAAGGTTAATTGTTGTATCAGCGTTTATGTAGTTTGCGGGAATTTCAACAGAATGGTCACCGTTGAGATATATCTCATTTTCGCCTGTTCCTTCTACAACTGTATATTTGCCGTCTGCTGTAGTTGCAGGCTGGTAGCCGTCAGCACAGTAAGCTGAAGGATCTACGTCGAAAGTACCGCCGGAGATTGCAATGGCATCAGTGTTCATATACGCATCTGCAACCTTAATATCGCCTTCAAACGCACCGCCTGTAACGATCATATCGATATCGCTGCCGGCATCGCCGTAAATGCGCATTGCAGAGTTTGTACCACTAACTGTACCGTTTTCAACATTAATATTCAGATCACCTACGTACAGATGCTGAACAAAGATTGCATCCCATGTACTTTCGATAGAACCTGCGTTCATGGTGAATGTAACACCAAGTTCAGGGTAAGAGTCGCTACTGTTAGAGGCAACGCGAACTGCTGTATCTGTAGACTTAACAGTACCACCGTTCATAACGAAGGATGCGCCAACAGTATGTGCTGTGCCCCAAGCGTTAGGACGAAGGTCAACTGCAAAACCGAGTGACCAGGAATCTGTTACTTCAATTGTACCGGATTCAAGAATCAGTTTACCTTCTACCCATACAGCCGCACCGATGTTGTTACCACCTGCAGCGTATGTGATCTTACCGTTCTTTTCTGTTGTTGTGTCCTTAACGGTAAGTTCAGCTCCGTTGAGTACATGGATCATTGAATAATCAGTACCGTGTGTGCCGGAGATTGTCTTGCCGTTCAGGTCAAGAGTGATCTTCTTGCCGTTTTCAATTGTAACTGACTTTTCTAAAGTAATATTGCTCAGAACTGTTATTGTATCACCCTCAACGGCTGCTTCAACTGCCTTTGCAAGGTCTGTGTATCTTACATCCCCGATTGCCGCTACCTTTGTCCATACATCCACGCCGTCAATTACGAGCTTACCCGAATTATCCGGAGTATCATTTGAAGCATTGTATGCAGCACCGAATGCACTGAGCTTAGCTGCTTCTTCAGGAGCATTGGATGTTTCTATTGTTCCGGTAAATGCTGCATTTGTTATTGTTACTTGTGTACCTTTCTCATTGTACCATACACCTGCGATACCACCGGTTTCTGCAAGATCTGCTACATTAGGATTCGTGTTTACAACAGTTGCTGTACAAGTAACGTTTTCAACCTTGTTGCTATAGTGAATAATACCGAAGATACCTCCGACATCACAAACGTCACCGATAACCTTGATATTTGAAGAAATATTCTTGAAGGTGTGTCCGCCCTCACCATTAAATCCGATGACACCGCCGACATATGTACGATATGCTAAACCGTTTTCTGTCGAGGTAGCCTTAACATAAGAGTTTTCGTCTACGTTAACTGTGATATCTGTCCAGTTTGCGTATGCGTTCTTACCGCCGACACCGCCGACATAAGACATACCGTTAACTTCAACATGACCTGTTACGTTGATGTCTGTATATTTGCTTGTATAAGGTGTACCGGCTACAACACCAACATTAAGTCTGCCGGTTACCTTTGCGTTGTTGAAGGTAAGATTCGAAACAGAGCCGTTCTGAGTAAATCCGAAGAAGCCTGCATTTGACTTTCCTTCCATTGCAACAACGAGATTTGAAATTGTATGTGAATCACCGTCAAAGTGACCGTTAAAGCTAATTGAGCTTGTTCCGATAGGAGTCCATTCTTCACTTGTAAGGTCGATATCACATGTAAGCTTTACATACTTGCCTGCATATGTGTTACCTGCGTTTACAGTATCTCTGAAGAGTTTTAGCTCATTTATGTTGTTTATTGTATACGGATCAGCCTGTGTACCGCTGCCGTCAAGACCTACACGCACAACGCCGTAGGTGCCATCCACATCCTGAATCTGGAATTTTTCAGGAACATTTTCTGCAATAACAGTATAACCCTCTGCAAGAGCCGCTGCAGCAACACTTACTTCAACAGGCCATTCGGTAGAGCCTTCGGTCACATCCAGATAAAGGTTACCAATCAGGTTAGCATTTTCGCCAACTGTGATAGTACCACTGTTTGCATTCGCGTTTGCATCCTGCATCCAGACAGACTTGTTAGCACCTTCAACAGTACCACCGTTGATTGTAAGGATGTTCTGAGCTTCAACACCGTTTAAGAACTGACGGATACCACGGTATGTGGACTTAACCACACCGCCGTTGATTACTGTTTCAGCAGATGTACCCTTACCGTTTGTAAGGTTGTCGATACCGTATGCCATATCTGTACCGCCGAGGTGTTCGAATGTACCGTTTTCAATAACAAGCTTACCGTCGGGGTTGTTTGCAAGAACTGCAGAGTAACGACCCCATCCGGAGTTAACGGTTGCAGTAAGAGTCATCTTACCGTTTCCAGTAATTGTAAGTTCGCCACGGTTGTCGATAAGACTGAAGTTCTTGGAAGTTTTATCTGTACCTGTGATTGTCTTGCCATCTAAGTTGAGAGTGATATTAGCACCCTTCGGTACTGTAACCATCTCGTCAAGCTCAATATCACGCATAAGAGTGATAGGAGCGTTATAATTGTTTTCCACAACGCTATCAATCGCACTCTGCAGGTCGTAGAAGCAAACGCCTGCAACCATAGCAACTGCGTTTCTAACAGCGCCGGTTACTACGGTTGTATCGCTGATCGTTACTTCAGCGGTAGCAGTCCAGTTAGAAACAGCGGCAGAGGGCTCATTAGCATCATTCAGAGCAGTGATAGAACCGCCTGTAACGGTTACTGTAGTACCTTCTGCTATGTTACCGTAATCATCACGGTTGAGCTGGATACCTGAGTAATCGTATTTATCGCTTGTGTCAACACTAATAATATCAGTGTCAACAATAGTAATATTCATATTAGAGCCCCAAACATTAACGGGGATACGTGAAGTCAATTCACTGTCTTTAATGACAACAGTTGCATTGTCTGCAGAGGACGGGAAGTTGATAGCATAACTGTCAACATTTTCACCCATAATAACAGTAACATTCTCAACTGTAAGAGCACCATTGGTGTTATAGTTGATACCGCGATTAGCTTTTGTCGCAACAATCTTAAGATTCTTAACAGTCACATTTGCACCGGTTGCCTCAGCAGGAATATCAATAGCACGGTCAGTACCTGTGTATGTAAGGGTATGATTGTTACCATTGATTTCAACGTTAACAGAAACTGTCAGTTTGTCGCTGATGGTGATATCAGTAAGCAATTCAATAACATCATCGTCTTCAGCTGCTTCAATTGCTTCCTGAATGGTATCAAATTCATCGTTGCCGATTTTAGCAACAGGACCGATCCATTTTGCATAATAGGTCTTTACACTACTGTTAAGTTTAGTGTATGCTTCACCTGTAAAGTTTGCGTTGTCATACCAACCGCCAAATTCAAAACCGTCCTTGTATGCTGTTTCAACAAGGTGGAAGTTACCGCCGCCTGCAGCATCGTCAACCAATGCTGCACGTTCGGGAGAAGTACCGCCGTTGAGGTAGTATGTATAACCACCTACTGTATCAGTATAATCATCCATTCCTTCAAGGAACAGAATGCTATGTGCACCGCCGACATATTTGTTGCCTGTTTCTGTACCTAAAGTAACAGTACCTGTGGATGTGCTGTCGATCAATTCAACAACACCGCCGTAGGAAATAAGTCCGCCGGCATAGATAGAGTCGCTGCCTTTATTTTCAGGATTTAAAACGACAACATCACCTGTGTTGGAACATTTCTTTGCAATCATCCACGAGCCGTGAGAATACCAACATACACCAATACCTGCCGCATGAGTTTCTCCATTTGTATTAACTGTAACAGTACCGATGTTTTCGCAACCGTCGAATATAACCTTCAGATACTGTCCGCTATGCTGTGAATGGTCTTTACCCAGAATACCGCCTGCGCTTGGTGCGCCTCCGCCTAGAGAAGTTATATCACCGGTGTTCACACAATTTTCGAATGTAATAACACCTCTCATGGTTGCAGTCATTACACCGTCTTCACGCGAAGAGTTAAGCAATCCCAAAATTCCGCCTGCTTCACGAGCTTCTGTAGTTACGTCAGCCGCATTTGAGCAGTTCTTGATTGTAATGTCAACCTTGGGCTGAGAAATCTGAGAGTCCATGTGACCGATAAGACCACCCATGTTATTGGAAGCCTTAACAGTACCGCCGAGAACATGACAGTTTTCAATTACGCTTACTGCGTCGTCCTTGGGGAAATAATAACCGATAAGTGCCGCAACACCCGAACCGTAAACTTCGTCTCCGTCACTATCAGTGCGTGTTCCGCCATCAATATCAACATCTGCAAGTTTTACATTTGAAATATTTGCACCATATACATAACCGAATAAACCAAAGCTGTATTCTGTGCTTCCTGTTTCATCGGAATCAGGAACATAGTCTTCGGATGTAAGGCCTGTAATAGTATGGTTTCCACCATCAAAGTTACCTGCAAACATCTTAACATCGCTGCTTGTAGGCGCCTTGTCATAATTGCTTGTACCGATAGGTGTCCACACTTCACCTGAAAGGTCAATATCATCTGTAAGAAGAACATATTCGCCTTCGTATGTGTTACCTGCGTTTACATCATCTCTAAACTTTACAAGGTCGTCAATGTTGTTAATTAAGTAAGGATCTTCTTCAGTGCCTGATCCGGAAAGAGCGGGTTCATTGATCACACCCGCATCTTTAAGTGCCTGTTCAGCATCTTCGCTGTAGGTGTTTTCACCGAACACTGAGTTAACTTCATCGTTGCTGCTAAATTCAAGGACATTAATTGTGTTGTCTTCAATTGTAGCAGTTGCAACATTGTAAACCTTTAAGCGAACATTATTAAAGTTGTTTCCTGTAACAACAGGAGAGCCGCTTACAACGTTTACAGTTCTGCCGGAATTTACAATATTATTTGTAAATGTTGTTTCACCACGAAGAAGAATAACGTTTTTGTCTGCAGGCAGAGTAAATTCACAGCCTGTTACAACAAGATTATCTCTTTCCGCTTCATAGTAGATAGCTGCGCCGTTTGTTTTGAAATCACAGCCTTCAATCGTAATATTACCTGCGCCGGGTAAAACACCAATTCCACCGCCAACAAAGTTGACATTTTCAAGAGTACCGGACTGCAGACCAATACCGCCGAGATTTGCAGCATCATCTATATACGCAATCGTCAAATCTTTGATGTTTAAATTCTGTGCATCATAGAACAGATATGAGCCGTTTTTGGCAGACTCAACGTTTTTGATCGTCAAGGTCTTGTTGTTTCCGTTGATGGTCAGACCGTTGATGTTAAGAGTAATAAGATTGCCGTTGCCAATGCTCATTGTCTCAGCGAACATAATCCATTTATCAACAACTACATCGTCAAGAAGAGTAACAGTGCCTGAAGGAGCAGCTGCCTTGATTGCTTCCTGAAGGTCTGTGAATTCTTCACCGTTAACGGTTGCAACGTAGTTCTTGGCTTCGGTTACATTGGGAGCGGTACAGTCGCCTTTGTCCAAGGTAACACCGGCGGGAAGTTCAACAACTTCGTCGGTATTCTTCAGCAAAGTGATAGTATCTCCGGGCTGAGCATACTTAGCAGCAGCTTCCAAGGAAGTGCAGAAGGTAAGGCCAACAGAAGCCACTGTCGGAGCGGTTTTATGGTTGCCCTTCACACCAATGGTAGTAATAGGATTACCACAAGTAGTAAAGAACATTGTCTTTACTTCTTCACTACCAAATGTAATAGCTTCCAGCTTATCATTATAATGAGTGAGCTGGCTGTGGTTACCACTGTTGTGGCTTGTGGAGAAATAGAGGTAATCCACCATATTTGTACCAGTCATACTTACAACATTGGCAGGAAGAGTTACGCTCTTCAAATTGTCGCAGTTGTTGAGCGTCCACGCCTTAAGATAGATAGCGGGACGATCAGCAGGAAACTCAATTTCTTCGATAATCAGATTCTTGAGTGCGCCCTGCGCGATTGTCAGGTTCTCAGTACCGCCTTTAGCAAAGGTCAGTTTCTCCATCGTAGAAAACTGGAAAGCTTCCTGACCAATGTAGGTAACGGTGGAAGGAATAACTACTTCGCCTGTCAGGTTGGTAAAGCTCTGCACAGCAAAGGAACCGATAGAGGTAACCCCCTCTTCGATTACGAGTGTTTTAACTGCAGCGCGGTCATAGGGCCAGCCTTCAATGGCTGCACCTTCGCCTTTGCTGTCATAACGAACCGCCTCAGGCCACTCGCCAACCTTAAAAGCTGTCTTTTTGTTTGCCAACTGAGTGGGTTCGCCCTTTGTAGGAGCAATAGTGAGGGTACCGTCAACAGACAAAGTCCAATCGATTCCGCCCCATGTGCCTCCGGTCGCTGCATCTTCAGCGAACACATTAAAGCTCATTGTGCTAAGTACCATTGCAAAGCAAAGTACTAAAGCCATAATTCTTTTAAGTTTCACTTAAAAAAACCTCCTTAATAAATATTTTGCGAAAATTCCGTTTACGCTTCGGGCAAAGAATAAACCTTTACATCACTTCGCTGTTCCTTGCTCGTCAGCAAAATGATGTATCATTTAGCCTATGCCGTAAACTGCACTTAACTTCTGAGGAAGCATGCAAAAAACATCTGCCGTGTAAAGGATGCTGAATTCTCGGAGTCCGATATTCAGACACGGCAAACACTCTTTGCACGCCACTTCAGAAGGAGAGAATTTCTCTCTGTGCTTTTACGGCATAAAAGCATACCATAGCAGTAAAAGCATATCACAAAATGTCAAGGGAAATCAAGGTTTTTTCATTTTTGGAACGTTTATAGCCGTTTTTGGAACACTTTGTTTATTATTTAACAATCATTCTCCAAAAAGCAACAAACTCCCCGTAAAAAATCGGAGGAGTTTGCTGTTATTTTCTATCAGTTTTCCGCCTTTATGAATTGCTCAGATTTACAATACTTGTAAAATATCCGTCCTCGTAATTGAAGTAGGTCTCGCCGTCATAAAGCTTTGCTGTGCGTCTTATGTTTTCAAGTCCGAGACCATGATTTTCTCTGTCATCTTTCGTGGTTTTGAAACGCTTTCCTACCTCTACTTCCTCACTCGAGTTTTTCATTTTTATAACGAAGCGTTCCTTTTTCACGCCGAGCTCAAGTTCGATTGTTTTCTCACTTGTCGCAGCCGAAGCTCTTATTGCATTATCAAGAAGATTTGCAAGAATTGTACAAAGGTCAAAATCACGGACATTTATATTATCGCATTCGCCTATGAGGTATTTCACACTTATGTCTCTTTCCTGGGCCTCTGCTTTTTTCATAACAAGTATCGCGTCAAGTGTCGGGTTGTCACAATAGCTTACACTGTCGATTTCGTCAAAGCCTTTTTTTATATCTGCCATATATTCGTGGGCGACATCTGCGTCATTTATTTCACTAAGAACTCTGATATGATTATGGAAATCGTGACGGAGTCGTCTATATTCGACAAATTTTTCCTTCAGCTCGTAAAAGTGCTTATCCTTCAGTTCAAGCTGCATTTTAACAAACTCTGCTTCTGCGGTATCTCTTGCAATATTTTTTATTGACTTGTAAATCAGGCTCCCCAAGAACACAGAGCATATAAAAACAAATGTTGTCAGCAGATATATTTCCGGAAACACCGTCTGATTTTCATAAATCGGCATTACAACAATAAAGCATACGAGCATCTGAGTTGCCACAAAAAGCATAAACAACTGGGTTGAGCTTTTGTCTGTGTTGATTTTTTTGTTCTTGAGCAAAAGTAAACCAATAATACTGAATATAAAAACAAGCGTATATACCGTACATTGCCAGATGTAGGTTTTCGGCGAATTGTCAAGACTTGCCATTATGTCCTGATGAAGTATGTATTTTGCAATCAGCATTCCACAAATTTCGGCAAGCAGGCTTGCTGCCATCTGTACAACGAGGACCGGTATTTTTTTATACCAATTGTCCTTGAAAAGCGAAAACAACAGTACAACCATAATAATCTGTGCTATAATCGACTTGAGAGTTATAGCTCCAAGCGACAGCATAGTATAGTTTATTACCATTCCGAGTATTGAACCCAGATAGTATAAAAAGCGTGTTTTGGGTCTTGAAAATCTCGGCTCAAGCAGAGTGAACCAGTAGTTATGTATTATAAAAATTTCGAGAAGATTCCCGATAATCATAATGCTAAAATTCACAGAATACCTCCAAGGAACCGTGTAAGTGTTTCTCTTACTGTCTTAATATAGGTTTTACTTATCGGAACGACAATTTCATTTTCCATAAAGATACTTTTTCTGTCATATCTTGTAATGTAATTCATATTGACAACAAAGCTCTTATGGCACTTTAAAAAGGTCTGTTCGGGCAACTGATCCTCGATATCCACAAGGCTTACATAATGCTCTGCGCTGTTTCCGTCAAGCATTACGATTTTTGTCTTTTTTCTTGTACCCTCACAGTATACAATTTTACTTACCGTGAACTTTTCATAGCCGTTTTTTGTATGTATCGTTATAACATCCCGTTTTATGCTCTTTACTGCCTTGTCTATTGCGTCGACAAAAAGCTCCTCATCAAAGTCTTTAGTCAGGAAATATGAATGAGTAACTTTGTATACTGCTCTGAAAAATTCCTCATTTTCCGAAACAAAAATTATGTTGGTTGAGCTGTTTTGCGCATTTACGATTTTTCCAACCTCTATACCGTCTCTTTTATCAAGCATAATATCAAGAAAAACTATATCAAAGCTTTGCTTATGCAACTGTTTAATAAAGCTGTCACTTGTGCTGTACTCATAAACCCGGTATGCAACTTCAAGGTTTTTCTCAAGTAATGTCTTGATTTTCTCTATGTATAATTCTGTATCATCCAATATTGCTATTTTTACCATTTGACATCATGATTGTGTATAGGATTTTTAAATACACAATATTTCTCCTTTGTGTTTTCCCCGGGACTTAGTATTTATAACATAATTTGTATTATGTAATATTAAAAGTCAAAAATTTGAAGTTTTTTGACAATCAGTAAATGATGTATCATTTTTTTGGCAATTCTTTTAGAGCAATGTAAAAAAACGTTACATTGCTCTAGTTAACTATATTAAAAATGACGAATTTTCGCAAAAGAGACATCTTATCCTTGACAAAGTACTTTTTTATTGTATAATGACTTTCTAAAAAGAAGTGGATATGTATGCTATTTTGCATTTTTTTTGACATAATACAAATTATGTCTTTTTTTATGCCCTCATGCGAATAAGTCCAAGTTTCTGGATTTGCTGCTGATGGACTCTGCCACTTTCAATGGTATAAATTCGTGTTGTATTAACGCTTGTATGCCCGAGAAGGTCTGCAAGACGGACTATATCCTTTTGCTGAGAGTAGAAGGTTCTTGCAAACAGATGACGAAGGTTATGGGGAAATACCTTACTTCGAGGGACCCTTGCACTCTCACACAGCTTCTTCATATCAGCCCAGATATTTGTTCTTGACAGTGGCTTACCGTTTCTTGAGACGAAAATGCTTCCTTCCTTTATCCCGATTTCCGAAATATACTCTCTCAGGATTTTGCAAAGGTCTGACGGTAATATCACAAGTCTGCTCTTACCCTTGCTTCGCACCTGTGCAGTCTTACTCCTTATTGCCTCGACGGTTATAAAGCGTAGCTCGGATATTCTTATACCACAGGAGCAGATTGTCTGCATAATATAGTAAAGTCGCTTGTTTTGCCTGTTTAGCGCTGCTGTGAGAAGTCGCTGGTATTCCATCTTTGTGAGTTCTCTTTCCTCATGGGAAAATATCTGTTTTTGTATTTTCAGAGTTTTTACCCGAAGTTCATGCCACCCGGAAAAATCAAAAAAGCTGTTTATCGACGAAAGCATTGAATTCACACTTGAAAGCATATAGCTTCCTGTTATCTGTTCTTTATATGTGATGATATCCTCCTTTCCTATTTCCCTGCTGCCGCACCAATTAAAAAACACCTTTATATCCCGAATATACTTTTCTATTGTCGCAGCGGATTTTTCTTCACAAAGAAGGTATTTTCTGAACTGTTCAATCTTTTCTTTTGTGATAATTCTCTTCATTTTAAAAATTCCTTTCATCTTGATAATATACTTAGCATATATTTTACCACAAAATTATTAAAATGATTCGAAATTACAAAAAAAGCACAAAACAAAACCGAGTGAATTTTCACTCGGTTTTGTTACTATTTCCAGAACTCATACCACTTCTTCGGTACAAAGGTGTTTTCTATCGGCTCAGGAAGAGTATAACTTATAAGCTCGACATCACAAACCTGCCTGAAATCATCGTTATACCATTCAAAATATATTTTTGAATTGGTACGACAAACAAGTTTTGGTTTATCCGGTGGCTGTATATTCGGGTCGTCCATATAATATCCCGGCTCACCTATTTCAAGATACACCTCAATCCCGTCGGTTACAAAAAGAGGTATGTCCTGGTCATCTCTTGGTTTTTTCACATCTGTATTCTTCACATAAGATTCCCACGTAAGTGTTCTTGCCGATGCGGTTTCTATTCCGTCATATTTACATACATATATTCCACTTGTCGTACACATTTCGCCATTGGTTTTATAAACTATCTCATACGGAAATTCGGCATGTCTTATTTCAGGGATATCAGGTTCCGGTGCAGTAATGCTAAATACAATAGGTATTGCAAACACTATACCCAAATAAGAAACAAATAGAATCGGGGGGATAAAAATTACTATAAACAAAATTATAATAACAATTTTTGCCACCTTTTTTGTTTTCATTATGTTATCTCCTTTTTGAGAATTTCAATTATTTTATCAATTCCGTGTCTGGAAAGTCTTTCCTTGAACGAAAGATCAGGTGCATTACTATTTTGCCCTATTGCTATTCTTTCGGCAGGTGTTTCAAACGGAATAAAACCAAGATAATATTCCAACGCTTCCCCATCAACAACATACGATGTTATTTCACCATCGTATTCATCACCATCAAGTAAGTATGCGTTCAAATTTGCCTCTGCAGGATTGAAAAGTATAGCTCTTCTGTTTGTCGCAACTGCATTTGCTGCAGCTTCGGCACCACCCTTTGAGTGACCTACGAAGATTATGTTATCATTAGGATGCTCATTAACGAATTTTTTTGCAAATTCAATAGAATCTCTCATATCTTGTGAATACCCGAATGGTTGTTTTATATTATTGCTCCAGTCATCCTTGAATTCTTTTCTATCTTCATCGGTTTTGAGCTTCGTTTCTGAACCTACATTCACCACAATGTAACATTCTTTTCCGTTAACAAGTTTTCTGAATACGGCAATATCTAAACCTTGGTCGTTCTGATATGAATCATTTGTTAAAACCCAATTTTCAATCCCGGTATCCTTTTCGTCAACAGTAATTCTTTCTCCGGGTGGAAATACTGAATAAGAATATTCAGTTAATTTAGCAACCTCTAAAGGAGTAGGATCAAATTTTTCATCAAGTCCGTTCTTGTCAGGGATGAAAACATAATTCTCCGGCTTTGTTGATTTTTTCTTGTAATTATTTAAGTTAAAACTGTAGTTAAAATGTCTTATTTTAGTTTCCTCCTTCTATCATATATTATTGACTAACATCTGTCAAGCACCCATATTATACTACAAAAGTGAATTTATACTGTAGTAATTTTATTTTAAATAAAAAACCCTTTGGAGAATGTCTGAAAAAGTTATAAAACTCAACATATGACATCCCCAAAGGGTTTTTCAATTCACCGGTATAATCGGCAGTTTTATTTTGTAAAATAATTATCTGTTAAGGATAAGCTTTGTAAGCTCAACAGGCTCTACAATCTTTCCGTCCTTGTAAACACGCATATTTCCTGATGCAATTTCGTCGATAAGGATTACCTCGTCTCCGTTGTAGCCGAATTCAAACTTAATATCCCAAAGGTCAAGACCGATAGTTTTAAGGTCATCCGCTACAATTTTTGTAATCTTAAGAGTCTGTTCCTTCATGCTTGCAAACATTTCTTCGCTCATAACTCCGAGAGCTGCAAGACCTTCACTTGTTACAAGCGGGTCGCCCTTTGCGTCATTCTTGAAGGTACATTCAACATTGCCACCTTCAAGGGGGGTACCGTCTTCGATATATTCGCCGTATCTTCTGATAAAGCTACCTGTCGCAACAAGTCTGCAGATTACTTCAAGTCCGTGGCCGAATACCTTTCCGGGAAGAACCTCCATTGTAGCTTCGTCAACATTGGCACTTACATAATGAGTCTTTATTCCTGCCTTATGAAGCATCTCGAAATAATACACAGAGGTACGGAGATTTGCCTTACCGATACCCTCAATTGTAAGACCTACAGAATTTTCGCCGGGATCGAACACACCGTCTTTTCCTGTGCAATCATCTTTGAACTTGAGCATTACATTACCGTTGTCGAGGCTGTACACGTCTTTTGTTTTACCTTCATAGACCTTTTTCATAATAATCTCCCATCTCGCCACATTCAGGCGGAACAAATTTAAAATTAATTCCTTATTTGTGTAGTATATCACATTTTATGTAAAAATTCAATAGTTCTCGAAAAAAAAACCTAATTTTTCAAAATAAAACAAAAAATCACCTTCTATTATTTCCTCTTTTGTTACTGAAAAACAAAAAAACTCTTGATTATTTTCAAAATTCGGTATATAATGTTTATATTAAGAAATCATATTGGAGGAAAATTATGAAAATAACAAAAGCACTTTTCGGCAAACTATCCGGCAAGGACGTTTATATCTACACTATGTCAAACGACACAATAACTGCAAAGGTTCTCTCATACGGCGGAACGCTGCAGAGCCTTATCGTTGACGGAAAGGATCTTGTTTGCGGCTACGATACTCTTGAAGGCTACACAAGCAGTGCAGAATTTCACGGCGCACTCGTAGGAAGATATGCAAACAGAATCGCAAAGGGTAAGTTCACACTTGACGGTGTTGAATATACCCTTGCAACAAATGATGGTGAAAACCACCTTCACGGAGGCACTGTCGGCTTTGACAAGAGAATCTGGAACGTTACACAGGCCAAGGCTGACGAGGAAAAGATTACTCTTGTTCTTGAAATTTTCAGCCCGGATATGGAGGAGGGCTATCCCGGAAATCTGAATGTAAAAGCAACCTATACCCTCTCGGGCAGAGATTTCTCGATAAGATACGAAGCTGTTTCCGACAAGAAAACAACCATCAATCTCACAAACCACTCATACTTCAACATGAACGGAATTGCAAGTGGCGACAGTATAGAAAATCAGGAGCTTGCAATTTTTGCAGATACCTTCTCGGAAGTTGATTCCACTCTTATCCCCACAAACGATGCACCGGTTGCAGGTACACCCTTTGATTTTACTGTTGCAAAGAAGGTAGGTACTGACATTGACGATACAACTCATCCTCAGATTGTAATCGGTGGTGGTTACGACCACAACTTTAATCTTTCAGGTGAAGAATATATAGATTTCCACGGAAAACAGCTTCGTTATGCTGCAATGTTTGCAGGAAGTCCTCTCAAGATGCACCTTTACACAAACTGCCCTGCTATTCAGTTCTATTCAGGTAACGGAATTGCCTTTGAAGGACATCCCTTCAAAGGGGGTGTAGAAAAGACAAAGCGTCTTGCTCTCTGCCTTGAAACACAGTTTGCTCCCAACAGTCCGAACAAGGGTGCTTCCTTCTTCGACGCAGGTGAAAAGTATGACTATACAACCCTTTTGAGATTTGAATAATTCAGGTTAATCTAATAAATATTAGGAAAAGCGGCAGTTCTGCCGTTTTTCTTTTTTTGTATAATAAACACCTCATCAGTCTCGCTATGCTCGACAGCTTCCCATCAAGGGGAAGCCTATACATTTTTTATTTTCCGAAAATATTATTCAGAAGCTCGCCCCCTATTTTCTCAACAACCGAATAATCCGTAACATCATAATACAGCTTTTCTATATCGTCATGCAGCTTTCCGGCTATCGCAAGCTCTCGCAAGGCTCCGTCAAGCAATACCTTCTTTGATTTTTCGGCATATTTCAAGAACACCTTTTGCTTACGGTACCTGTCTGTATCACAAAATCTTGCACAGTTGATAATTTTATAATCTGCCTGTTGTCTGTCAAGGGTTCTTGCGTATTCGTCGTCGTAAAGTGTAAAGGAGGTTTTTATACTGTCAATATAAATCCCCGAAACAAAGTCCGGCTCAAGCACGTCAAGCGCCGCAGTAAAACCGATTTTGCGTTTTTCAAGCTCAGAACGCAGATGTTCAAAATAATACCTTGCAATTCCTGCAAAATCCTTTATAAAGTATTTATTCTGTGCAAAATTTTCAAAGGTAAACAGATGAACACTGCCGGAGCCTCCCTTGCAATCGGTAAAAACCTCACAGTATTCTCCGTTTCCCTGCTTTATCCGAAGACTTGAGCAAATTCTTTCCACATTACGTTCAAGCTTGTTTTCGAGCAGGTATTTAGCAACACAGCTATCTATTACCGAATTTGCACTCGCAGCAGACGAAAGATACGCATATGCTTTATTAAAACAGGCCTTTTTATTTTTTGTCAGCTCCCGTACCTTTTCATTTATCGTGCTTGCCCTCTCTATATCCCAGGCGTCCCCGAGATTTACTATATTTTCGCAAACTGCAGGATATGTCGGGTCTTTGGTATGTGGTGCCGTTCCGTCAAGTACTGCTGTCGACAATTCAGGAATTATTACACCGTCAAGGGATGTCGGACTTTGTGAGCAATAGTAAATTTCGCTTGAATACCCAAGTGTTTTCGCTTTCTGCGCAATTCTTTTCATCAGTGTGCTTTTCCCGCATCCCGGCCCTCCTTTTAGTATATATATTTTTTCATATCGTTCAGGGGAAAATATCTTGTCAAAAAGGCTGAAAAATCCGTCTGATGTATTAGCTGCAGCAAAATATTCAATTTGCGGTATGTTCTCGCATTGTGCCTTCATAAGCTCCTCCATATTCATTCGGTATATAAAAATTATACCCCGTTTTTCCCGGAATACATTATTATTGTATGTAGATATTTGTGATTTGACAATTTTTCAATAAAATTTAAGGAGCTGCCTCTTTGTGGCAGCTCCTTTGTGCTGTTTATTTAAGTTTTAGTCGTTATGTGAATATGGCTTGTCAGTTTCAACGAAAATACCTGTTTCAGCCTTCCAGCCTACATTGAAGCCGAGTGCCTGACCAAGGTCACGAAGCTGGAAATAGGTATACTGTCCGCCTGCATCATCAGTAAGAACAAAGGCGTTAAGCTTCATTTCTACACCGTTTACCTTGATGGAAGCAGTATTTATTGTGTATGCTCTGTCACCTGCAAAGGGGTTCTTGAGCTCTGTTCCGTTAGGATTTGTATAAGCTGACTTTGAAGTAAGTGTGATTGTTCCGTCCCAGCCTACATTGAACTGTCCGGCACTTCCGTTGATGATATGAGCAAGGTCACGGAGTTTTATGTAGTTGGTAGTTCCTCCCTTGTCGTCACGAAGCTGATACATCGGGAAGTTTACTGCCTTACCGTCAACAGTAACCGTCTGCTCTGCAGCATATGCTGTACCACCCTCAGCATCTGGAATAATACCGGTTGTCACTATCTCACCATTCAGAGGTTCACCCTCATATACAGAAATCTTTGCTTCCTCTCCGTTCAGACCTGACATTAAGAAGTATCTGATGCTGATTCCTGCAGTGGCATCTGTATGAGTGATTTTTATTATATGTTCACCGGGAGCAAGTCCTTCTGCAAGTACGTTACGCTGATGGTTTGTGGGTATTGTAAGGCTCTTATTTTCTCCGCCGTCAATACTGTAAGAAATAACTGCACCCTTTTCGTTTGTGTAGGTCCACATATAAAGGTCCTGCGAATTGAACTTAAGAGTTACTGTATTACCAATCCTTCCGGAGTACATCTCATCCCAGCTGGAATCCAACTTATATGCCTTAAAGCCTTTAAGCTTACTCTTGTTTTCGATTTTTGTGGGAGAAACCGCAGTTGCATCAAGGAAAAGTTCACCCTTATTATTTGTTTCACAGTAGGTCTTTTCGGGAAGCACCTTGTCCTTGTAGTCTGCCTCGGTGGGAGTGTAAGTATTTAAAAGCTGTGATTCAAGGTACTCTACAAGTGTTTTTCCATAGTGCTTATAGCCCTCGTCTGTCGGATGAACTATATCAATAAAGTACTTCTGCCAGATTGGATCACTTGTACTTGTTACCGGTTTTCCCCCATTTTGCTCCTTCATATCCAAAAGAAGCTCTCTGTACACATACACAACAGGAATATTGTAATACTGAGCAAGATCTGTATAGGCTTTTCCGAAAACAGGAGTTTCACTTGCAAGCTCCTTTGAGGCGCCGCCTGAATCACCTGTGATTAAGAATACTATATCAGCCTTGGGATTTGATGCGTAAACCTTTTTGATAAAGGATTCGATATATCTGTACTGAAGGTCACCCGAAAGATAGTCATACGAGTCATTTACTGCCATTTCAACAAAGTTGATATCGGGGGCTACACCACCGTTCTTTGCAAAGTATCTCTCCTGTGCTCTGTAAAGACCGAACTTCATGCCTGTTCCGCCGATAGAATCATTTACTTCTGTAATCGTTGCGTCCGGGAAAGTAGACTTAAACCAATCTCTTGAGATAGCTCTCCAGGTGTATAATTCTTTGTTTGTTGAACCGTGTCCGCCTGTAACAGAGCCGCCGATATAGCCAACCTTGAGGTCTTTGTCTACAGTCAGCTTATAAAGAGTGTTGGTAAGCTCAGAAGTATTTGCAGTATCTTTAGCGGCAGCACCAAAGCCATTAAGGGAAGATGTCATCAACAGAGCTGCAAGCATTCCCGTGAGTAGTTTTACCATTGATTTTTTCATAATAACCTCCATTCCTCCGCCATTTGCGGCGGCACAAAAAGTTTGTAAAAATTACACGCAGTATAATTTTTTGTGCGTAAAAAGGTGAATCTTGTTATATCAAGAATTATTTTTCACGCTAAATCTCCTAACTTTCGATAAGATATAAGATATAGTTATAATAACATATGCACAGATAAAAGTCAATTGGTTTTAGGACTTTTTTATTGGATTTTTCATATTTTTTCAGAATCAGCGAAAGTAAGCATTGTTTACTAAATGATAACTTTATATCTATTGACAAAACATAATTTTAGTGTATAATAATAGTAGCTAAATATATAAAAACGAGAAATTTTGGAGGTAAAGCAAATGTACGAAAAAATAAAAGAAATATTGGTTTCAGAGCTTGGTTTAACATCCGAAGAAATTACACCCGATGCAAAAATCAGAAGCAAGCTTGGTATTTCTTCTGTTGAATTTGTTGACATAGCGATGACAATCGAAGAAGAATTTGATGTGGAGCTTGACGAGGATAAGCTTCGCAAAATCAAGACTGTTCAGGATCTTGTTGATTACGTCGAAGCACTTAAAAAATAAAAAACACGGGCCTTGATATTTAACTGTATGAAGGCTCTTTGTTTATATTGAGATTTTTAGAAAGGAATAAAAGTTATGGCTAAAAAATTACACAAATACGTAGTAAAAGAATTTTCTTCCATCAGAGAAATGCTTGACCTTGCGGCAAATGAAAACGGAAATGATATTGCATATCAGTACAGAAACGGCGAGGAGCTTGTTTCGGTAAGCTACAAGGAGTTTCGTGAAGTAACCGAAAACCTCGGTGCAGCGCTATGTGCAAGAGGTCTTGGCACTTCTCATATTGCAAATGTGAGTGAAAACAGTTACAAGTGGATAACTGTTTATCTTACAGTTCTTAAAACTGCAGGAGTTTATGTTCCGATTGACAAGGAGCTTCCCGATAAGGATAAAAATCACCTTATATGCGACAGTGGAAGTGAAGCTGTATTCTTTAGCGGAAAGTACGAGGAATGGGTAAAAGCAAACGAAGCTGAAATGCCGAATGTAAAGTACTTTATCGGTCTTGATATGGAAGAACACGAAAGCGAGAAGTTCCTCTCATACAAGAAGCTTATCGAAGAAGGAAAAGCTCTTGATAAGTCAGAATACGACAGCCTTAAGAGTGACAAAAATGCTCTTAAAATGCTTGTTTACACTTCAGGTACAACAGGAATGTCAAAGGGTGTAATGCTTTCCGAGCATAACCTTTGCTCAAGCGTTTACTACGGTCTTCATGTTTCTGATGTATTCGAGAAGGGACTTTCAGTTCTCCCCTACAATCATACATACGAAGCAGTTTGTGATATCCTTGTTTCAATTCACAAGAGAACCACTCTTTGCATAAATGCGTCAATGAAGGATGTTGTAAAGGACCTGAAATTCTACAAGCCTGCATACATCTATATCGTTCCTGCTTTTGCTGAAGTGCTTTACGCAAACATTATGCGTAACATAAGAAAGCAGGGCAAGGAAAAGAAGTTCGCTATGGGTGTTAAAATTTCAAAGGCTCTTCTTAAAATAGGTATCGACCTTCGTCCGAAGCTTTTTGCAGAGGTTCGTGACGTATTTGGTGGAAATCTTCGTAAAATCGTATGTGGTGGCGCACCCATCAGACCTGAAATCGGTGAATTCTTCGGTGATATTGGTATCGCTCTTACAGGTGGTTACGGAATCACAGAATGTTCTCCTCTGGTTTCGGTAAATGACGAACATTGTATGACATATGATACAGTAGGACACAAACTCCCCTGCCTTGAATGGAGAATAGATGAACCTAACGAAGAGGGCATCGGTGAAATCTGTGTTAAGGGTGACGTTGTAATGCTTGGTTACTACAACCAGCCCGAAAAGACAGCCGAGGTACTCAAGGATGGCTGGTTCTACACAGGTGACTACGGTTATATCACAAAGGATGATGAGCTTGTAATCACAGGCAGAAAGAAAAATATCATAGTTCTCAACAACGGTAAGAACATTTACCCTGAAGAAATCGAAAACAGAATTATGAACATTGAATACATTACCGAGGTAGTTGTAAAGGGACTTAAGAATGACCGTGGTGATGAATATGCCCTTTATGCAGAAATCTACATTGAGGATGAAGAGCAAATCAAGAACGAAGAAGAAATACTCAAAGATATTCAGAATAATCTTGCAGACCTTCCTGCATACAAGAATATTGAAAAGGTAGTACTCAGAAAAGAACCTTTCGAAAAGACTACAACAAGAAAGATTAAGAGATAAGACAATAAATCCCTCCGTAAAACGGGGGGATTTTGTTATACAGTAAAAGGCTGTCGCAGAAGCGACAGCCTTTATTTTTTTATTCTCTTTCAAGCTTTATTGTAATTGTCTGTGATTTTTCCTCACCGGGTTTGAGCATTACAAGCTCTCCATTTTTTCTTAAAACATCACGTCCGGTAAGCATACAGTTGCTCGGCTCAAGTCCAAGCACATACTGTCCCTTTGACATAAGCTTCCATTGAATTAAGAAGGGAAGTTCTTTTGTATCGTAATTAAGAGAAAGCGAGGTTTTGATTTCGGGGCTGTATATTTTAGCAACACCCTCAACCATATCGTGATAGAAGCACTGTTCTTCAAAGCCGTCCTGTGGCTCTTCCATCACAAGTGCTTTGTCAATTCCACGCTGTGAATGCTCGGTTCTTGCTGAAATCCCCTTGCTGTTTACTGTTACAACAGAATTTTCGCAAAGAAGAGGATATCCCATATTGAAGTGATAAAGAATCATATACGGTGATTCATCATAACCTATATTCTTTACTGTATCCTTCAGAATTATCTCATCCTTATCAAGAGGACAGATATATTCACGGGTGAGAAGCAGCTTGTTTGCAAAAAGTGCTGCATCACGGATTGTCAGTATTATATGTATCTTGTTATCTTTAATCCAGTAGCTTACGGTTTCTGCAGGAGTGTTGGCAATTGTTCCGTGAAGCGGAAGCTCCTCACCGTTATCACAACACGGACTACCTGCCGCTGTAAGTCCGCAGGTAGTAAGGAAGCCTGCTGTGAAGGACTTAAGGAAACCTGTACCCTTATTATCATAATACTGAGGTGCTACATAACCGCTCGGTGCGAAAAAACCGAGATTCTTTCCATCAAGGTAGAGTCTTGAAATATCACCACATCTGTCAGCAGAAATTGTAAACATAAGTCCTCGTCCGTTGTTAACCTGAAGAAGTCTTATTCCGTCGCCCTTGCCGCCGACAAGTTTGTGCTCCTCTACGCCATAAAGCTGGGATTCGTGTCCTACATATTCTCTCTTATCCATAATTTTTCTCCTTTTGTTTTTTTGTATTTTTATTATATGATTTTGTCAAGTCGGGGATAAAATTTTTGCTTCTTAGGCTTCCTCTGATGAGAAAAAAGGGGGACAAAGTGATTGATAATGCATCAATACAATTCAATACATCTTCCCAAACACTTTCAAACACCTGGTTAGCATCTAAATTCGAATAATTAAAAATTAAAGAGTTTTTCCTTTATCTCACTATCGGGCTGTTTGCCATATTCACAAATCTCATATGCCTCTGCATAACGAATTTTAGAGCCTCTCTCCTCGCCATACTGCTCAATAAGTTCTTTTCTGAATCTTGCTGCAGTCTTAGCATACCTTACCGCGTATCCACGTTCTGCCTTCATTATTTCTTCATCAGTAGTGTCCTTTGCTATTTCCATGCCCTTAAGCCACTCAAAACGTTTCTTTGGATCATCTGGCACTTCCTGCCCTTCTTCGTAAGCCAACCATTCATATACCTGCGATACGTTCAGGTCAGCTATTTTTAATTTAATATCTATAACATCATCAACAGGTACTATAATATCACCTGAAAAGGGAGGATATTTAAACTTATCTTCGTTATATAAGATGACAGGCATACTTTTCATAGCAGGAACATCGGGGCACTCATTGGGGACTGTCAAAAGATAAGATGCATCCTGAACAAGCTGACCTGATGTTCTGTGATCCGCATGGTAGTCATTAGGTCTGTGAGCAATAACAAGATCAGGATTAAACTCTCTTATATATCTTATAAGTCGTTTGCGAGTCGCAAGGTCACAAACAAGATTGCAGTCATCTATATCTGACCAAATATCATACTGTATACCAAGAAGCTCTGCAACGGCCTGCGATTCCTTCGCTCTGCGTGCAGAGATTTCTTTTGGCCCAAGAATGTGATGTCCACCACATCCGTTACACATAGACAAAAATTTCACTTCATACCCCATCTGAACATACTTATAAGCAAGTCCACCACAACGAAATTCGTTATCATCCTGATGTGCACCAATCATTAAAATTCTCATAATACTATTTCTCCTTTTTTATAATTATATTCCGTCATTTTTAAAAGACTAAACAGTCAGAAAGCAAGTGGCTTTTTTTAATTTATTTATGGTTGTTTTTCTTCTTTGGTCATATTCTTTCTCAAGGTTTTAGTATTGCCTTCCACTCAAGGGGAAGGCTTTTTATCTTATTGGAACCGGGGTAATTGTTTCTTTAAATATCTAACAATTCAGCAAAATCGTATATATAATGGTCAGTAACCTTCTTTATGTCATCAACATATTCAGCAGATGACTCGTCAAACACCCCACATACACTCATTCCTGCAGATTTTGCTGTTTTATCTGCATTATAATTATCATCAAGAAAAAGAATATTCTCAACAGGCTGTCCTATTTTTTCTGCAGCCCTTATATAGATTGTAGGGTCAGCCTTCGTAGTTGAAAAATCATCACAAGACCACACATTGGTAAATAAATCATATATTTCAAACCGTTTCAAGCATGGGTCAAGTACGCTGTGTGGGCTCGCTGTAAGAATATTAAGATTTGCTCCTACTTTTTTCAGCTCTTTAAGAACCGAAACAACATTTGATTTTGTCGGAATATTGTATATATACTCGCTATATACATACTTATTCATCAAGCCTACCATTTCTTCCTCTGATAAAGGAACACCCAATTTCTTAAAGTATCCGGCTGTTCCGGCATAACCCAATGGCGTAATTACTTTTACAATATCTTTTTCATATTTTATGTTGTTTTCCTCAAGGATTCTCAACATTACAGCAATGAAGGTTGGCATAGAATCTACCAGAGTACCGTCAAAATCAAACAAATATGCATTATACTTCAAGGTTTTGTCCTCTTTCCATAATTTCAAAATTCCGGAGACACTCTGAGTACCTCCGGAATTTTTATGCTAATATTTATTAGTTACATTCAGCAACAAGAGGTCCTTCAAGCTCAGAGAGATAGAAGAGCTTACCGGGAAGTGTGGGGATAAAGCTGGAGGTTACCCACATACTCGGACCGTGACGAAGTGTCATCCAGAAGCTCATACCCTGCCACTGCATACCTCTGCCGAGAACACCGTCGCAACCACCGATAGCATAGTCTGCCTGAAGAATAAGGCCGGGGCCAATTGTGTTTGCTCTGCAAGGAACAAGTGTTGTACGTGACTTGAAGCTTGTAATAGCATTCTGCTCGATTGTCATGGGATGAAGCTTTGCGCCTATTCTGTAGCACTGCTTCTTCCATTCCTCTACGCTGTCAAATTCAGCTGCAAAGTGGGGTTCCCAGAAAGCGATATGGCAGGCTCTGCCGATACCGTAAACAAGGATAAGCTTTGCACCCTCACTCTTGAGCTTTGCAATCTTTTCGGGGTATGTAGGAAGGTTTTCCTTTGTTGCAAAGTTTCTCTGCTCCTCGGGAATTGTAAGCTCTCCGAGAGGATTGAAGAAAGCATTACGCATAGCATTCTGGAATGCTGCAGGATCATTTGCCGGAAGAGTATTACCCTCTCCGTCAGACCATTCATCCATATTGAATGTGTAAACGTGGTCACACTTTACATTCCAAGCCTTGAGGAAAAATACTGCCCATTTATACATTCCCATAGGACCTACGGGAAGAATGAAGGCTACCTTTTCACCTGCATCCTTTGCTTCCTTAATCTTAAGAGCAATTTCGTGTCCCATGTAAGTGTCAAACTGCTCAAGAGTTTCACATCTTACAGGATTGAAGCCGGCATTCCAGAAATCCTGTCTGTCCTCTACCTTATTGTTAACATCGCAACAAGCATCGATTTTTGCCATATCCCAGCCTGCCGGGAAGAAGCCTTCAAGTAAAGACCCCTTTACTGTACTCATAAAATCCATTTTCTGTCCTCCGTTACTATATAAATTATTTATTCAACTGCTTTCTTACTTCTTCTGCAACAATCTTTACAATTGTGTCAATATCAAGCTCTGAGCCGTCTTTCGCAGAAGCCTTGCCTGTGCTTGAGAAGAGCTCCATTTTCTGCATAGTTTCCTGTTTTACAGCCTCAACTGCTGCAGGAATAAGGTCGATGATTCCCTTATTCATATCAGTAAATCTGCTTAATTCTGCTTTTACTGCAGCAATATTGATATCTGTGAAGATATTAACCTTACTGATACCCTCTTTTATTGCACGTCTGAAGTCATTGTCTGTAAGACCGGAGCCACCGTGAAGAACAAGCGGAACGTCGATTGTGTTTGCGATAGTCTTGATTCTGTCAAAGTCGAGCTTGGGGGGAAGCTTATATGCACCGTGAGCATTACCTACAGCAATTGCAAGTGCGTCAACCTTTGTTTTTTCAACATAGTCTCTTGCAAGCTTGGGATCGGTAAAGAACTTACTCGGGTCATCAAGATGTGAGCTTCCTTCAGCTGAGCCCTCATTATCTCCAACGTGACCGAGCTCACCTTCGATTGTAGCACCGTAGGAATGTGCAATTTCAGCCATTTCCTTTACTTTCTGTACGTTTGTATCGTAGTCGTCTGTTGAACAGTCGTACATAATAGATGTAAAGCCAAGCTCAAGAGCCTTTAAGCAGGTTTCCTTCTTAAGACCGTGGTCAAGATGAACAACAATCGGAACACTTGCCTTCTTTGCCATCGGAATAAGGTAGTAGGATACCTCTTCAAGAGGACAGTACGGGAACAGAACCTCTGCAGTACCCACAATTACAGGAGACTGAGTAGCTTCTGCAGCACTTATAATTCCTCTTGCAAGCTCCATGCTTACAGCATTAAAAAGACCTACTGCATATTTGTTTTTCTTTGCAGGTAAAAGTACCTGATTGAGTGTTACTAACATTTTTTATCTTCCTCCTCCATAAATTTTACAGTTTCCTCATAGGATTTAATTCCTGAGGTAGCACCCATAGCCATAATACAATGTGTACCGGTAGCATTTCCGAATCTTGCACATTCATAAAGGCTCTTGTCTCTTGCGTATGCTGCAAGGAAGCCTGAACAGAAGCTGTCGCCGGCACCTGTTGTGTCAACAGGCTTATATGCAAGGTATGTAGGAAGCATAACACCTTCAGAATCCTTACTTTCCTGAAGATAGCAGCCCTTCTTGCCGCACTTGATTGCAACGCTCTTTACGCCCTTTTCAAAGAATACCTTTGCCATTTCCTCGGGAGTATCCTTGCCTGCAATAAGTCTTGCTTCATCAATACTCGGAAGGAACAGGTCAATATAAGGCATACAGCAGTCAAGCACCTCTCCCCATCTGCCCTGTGAGTCCCAACAAACATCAAGAGCTGTTATCTTACCCATTTCCTTACATTTTTTAAGGAATTCCATTGTCTGAACTCCGTCAAAGGTTTTCATAAGGAAGGTTCCTGTTACAAACACAACATCATTTTTTGCGATAACATCATAATCAATATCATCGATGCTGAAGGTTCCGTTAGAACCTACACAATGGAAGAAGGAACGCTCTCCTGTGCCTTCTTCTATCATAAGAACAGAAGCAGAGGTCTGCACATTCGGGTCGGTTTTAATACCATCGATTTTAACACCGGCTCTTGTAAGGCAGCCTTTGAGGTAATCACCGAACATATCCTGACCTACACAACCTACAAGTGTTGATTCAACACCGAGGGTACGCAGATTTATTGCTGCTGTCATTGCATTTCCGCCATTGTGCATACTTATTGAATCTACAGGAAGCAGAACACCCTTATCCGGATAACCGCTTACCGGTTCAACCATAACGTCTGCTACAAGGATTCCGACACACGCAACTTTTTTCATAATAATCTCCATTCCGCCGCCTTATGGCGACACAAATTTTTTACACAAGTATTTTTACACTAAAAATCAGAACGGGAAAAATACCTTCTTGAGTTCTTCTGTCAGAGGCTTTCCGTATTCACACACTTCAAATGCTTCGGCAAAACGAACCTTTGAACCCTTTTCTTCACCGTACTTTTCGATAAGCTCACGTCTGAAACGTGCAGCTGTCTTTGCAAATCTTACTGCCCAACCACGTTTAAGCTTCATAACTTCTTCGTCGGAAATGTTGGCAGTTATATCCATTCCTTTCAACCACTCATAACGTTCTTTGGGATCTTCCGGAACTGTCTCTCCTTCTGTATAAGGAAGCCACTCGTAAACCTGAGAAATATTGAGGTCTGCGATCTGAAGCTTAATATCAACTTCAGCATCAGTATCAACAACGATATCTGCACGGAAATCCGGTGCTTTGAAACTATCTTCATTGTAGAGTATAACCGGCATTTCACGCATTACAGGGGAATCAGGGCATTCGTGGGGAACAATCAGCATATAGGATGCATCCTGAACAAGCTGACCTGAAGCTCTGTGGTCTGCGTGATAGTCATTAGGTCTGTGTGCGATTATCATATCCGGAGCATATGCTCTTATGTAACGGATAAGCTTTCTTCTTGTTTCAAGGTCAGCCACAAGTGAACAGTCGTCAATATCCCATACATCATAGGTAATGCCCAAAAGCTTTGCAACCGCCATTGATTCCTTATATCTTCTCGCACTTGTTTCCTTGGGTGTCATAATATGATGACCGCCACAGCCGTTACAGAGAGTCAGAAAGCGAACCTCGTGACCTGCTTTTACATATTTCTGCGCCAGTCCGCCGCAGCGGAATTCGTTGTCATCCTGGTGGGCGCCGATCATCAGTATTTTCATAGAGATACCTCCCGCAGTTTTGTTTGGTCAGATTTTTTCAGCGATAACGGTGATCTGATTTGCACCGGTGCGCAGCCAAACATTACCGAGGTATTCATGAGCGTACTGCCGGTGGAAATCGTCGGCGATAGCGTTATGATCGGTCAGCGCTACCGTCTTTCCGCCTCCGGTTGCACGGTGGAAACGGAGTATATGCCTTTTGACGAC
>JAZRTY010000039.1:0-68823 GCA_045652245.1 Eubacteriales bacterium
GCAGGCTTTGACAGATATATGCAGATTGCACGTTGCTTCAGAGATGAAGACCTGCGTGCTGACAGACAGCCGGAATTTACTCAGCTTGACCTTGAAATGTCCTTTGTTGATATGGAGGATGTGCTTGCAATCGGAGAGGGCTATATGAAACGCATTTTCAAGGAATGTCTCGGTAAAGATATCGAAACTCCTCTGCCAAGACTTACCTACAATGAAGCTATGGAACGTTTCGGCTCTGACAAGCCCGATGTTCGTTACGGAATGGAAATTTTCGATCTTACCGATACAGTTAAGAGTTCTGAATTTGTAGTATTCAAGTCTGCTATTGAAAACGGTGGTACTGTTCGTGCAATCAAGGCTGAAAACTGCGTAACAACTCTTACAAGAAAAGAAATAGACAAGCTTACAGAATTTGTAAAGGGTATCGGTGCTAAGGGCCTTGCGTGGATAAGAATGACAGGGGAAGGTGTCGCTTCTTCCTTTGCAAAGTTTATGACAGAGGACGAAATGGCAGCAATACTTGCAAAGGCAGATGCCAAGACAGGTGACGTTGTTCTTATTATTGCTGACAAAAACAAAGGACACGTTCTGTCTCAGCTCGGCTCTCTGCGAATTGAGGTTGCAAACAGACTTGGTATTGAAAAGAAGGGTACGGGTCTTTTGTGGATTACAGAATTCCCATTCTTTGAATATAATGAAGAAACAGGCAACTGGGATGCTATGCATCACCCCTTCACCTCACCTCTTGATGAATGTATTGAATATCTTGAAACAGACAAGAGCAAGGTAAGAGCAAAGGCGTATGACTTGGTACTCGGTGGTATTGAGCTGTCATCCGGTTCTATCAGAATTACAAACCCTGACCTTCAGAAGAGAATTTTCAATCTGCTCGGTTTCTCTGACGAGGAGGCATATGAAAAGTTCGGCTTCTTGACAGACGCCTTCAGCTACGGCGCACCACCTCACGGCGGTATGGGACTTGGTCTTGACAGACTTTGTATGCAGCTGCTCGGTGCTGAGAGCCTTCGTGATGTTATCGCATATCCGAAGAATCAGGCTGCAATCGAGCTTATGACTATGGCTCCTGCAAAGGTTGACCAGAAAGCGCTTGATGACCTTTCTATTGCTATTGTTAAAAAAGATTAATTTGGGGACTACTCGTCCCCAAACCCCTTCGGTCGCTTTTTGAAAAAAGCGACGCAAAAACTTTAACACTTTAACGCCGACCAATCGTGCTTCGCACAACAGGTCGGCGTGGTTTTATATTATAACCAAATTATAATACAAAAAAATACACGCCGGACTATTTCACAAAGTGGAATATAAATAACAATTGATCCAAAATAACGCAAATTTCTATCTTCCCCGTGTCGTACTACAATTTCAAGCCCAAAAAACCCTTGTGTCGTTGTTTGACACAAGGGTTTTTGAATATTAAAGTTTTTTGCCGAGCTTTTTTACAAAAAAGCTCGCGAGGGTGTGGGGCGAGAAGCCCCACAATCATTTCGCAAAGTCGGTTTTTCTGCTTTCACGGATGAGATTAACCTTAATCTGTCCGGGGTATTCAAGCTCATTTTCGATTTTTGCTGCAATATCTCTTGCGATAAGTGTCATATCATCATCGCTAACCTTTTCGGGTTTTACCATAACACGAATCTCACGGCCTGCCTGAATTGCAAAGCACTTGTCAACTCCGTCAAAGCTTGTTGCGATTTCCTCAAGCTTCTGAAGTCTCTTGATATAGGACTCAAGATTTTCGCGTCTTGCTCCCGGTCTTGCTGCTGATACTGCATCTGCTGCCTGTACGAGCATTGCAACAACTGTCTGAGGCTCAACATCACCGTGATGTGCTTCGATTGCGTGAATAACGTCGCGGCTTTCATTGAATCTGCGTGCTATATCAACACCGAGTGTTACGTGAGAGCCTTCAACCTCGTGGGTTGTAGCCTTACCGATATCGTGAAGAAGTCCTGCACGGCGGGCAAGGTTTGCGTCAACGCCAAGCTCCTGCGCCATCATGCCTGCAATGTGTGCAACCTCAATTGAGTGGATAAGCACATTCTGACCGTAGCTTGTACGGTATCTGAGTCTACCGAGCATACGGACAAGGTCGGGAGCAAGTCCGTTGACACCTGTTTCAAAGGTAGCCTGTTCACCTGATTGCTTGATGATTGTTTCAACTTCCTTGGTGCACTTATCAACCATTTCTTCAATGCGTGACGGATGAATTCTTCCGTCGGTGATAAGTCGCTCAAGGGCAAGTCTTGCAATCTCACGGCGTACAGGGTCAAAGCAGGATACCGTAATTGCTTCGGGGGTATCGTCGATAATAATATCAACGCCTGTAATTGCTTCGATTGACTTAATATTTCTACCTTCTCTACCGATAATTCTGCCCTTCATATCGTCATTCGGCAGAGCTACGGTGGAGACGGTTGTTTCTGCAACCTGGTCGGAGGCAAGTCTCTGAATAGCAAGAGAAATAATGTTTCTTGCCTTTTCGTCAGCCTCTTCTTTAGCCTTCGCTTCAAGCTCGTTGATTTTCACTGCAAGCTCGTGGCGTACCTCGGTTTCAACCTGGGAAATGAGGTATTGCTTTGCCTGCTCGCTTGTCATACCGGAAATTTCTTCAAGCTTTCTCTTCTGCTCGGCATAGAGAGCATCAGCCTGCTCGCATTTTTCTTCGTATTCTGCGATTTTTGCTTTACACTTTTCTTCTGTGGCTTCGCATTGCTCGATTTTTCTGTCGAGAGTTTCTTCCTTTGTCTGAACTCTCTTTTCAAGAGCAGCAACCTCAGCTCTGCGTTCCTTTGCTTCTCTTTCAGCTTCGTTCTTGAGCTTTAGAGCTTCTTCTTTTGCTTCAATAAGCGCTTCTTTTTTTCTTGTTTCCGCATCCTTCTGCGCTTCATTCAGGATACGTTTCTTTTCGTCTTCAGCGGATTTTATTTCTTTTTCTGCAAAGCTGCGTCTTGCCTTGTAGCCGACAATATAGCCGATTATAATGCAGAGAACTGCAACAGCTGCACAGACTAAAATCCATAGAATGTCTGTCATAAGCACCTCCGTAATTTTTCGCATCAAAGGGGTGCAAACCTCTCCTTCGGGGAACAAAACCACTCTGAATACAGATTTGAGCATATCTGCAAGAGCTTTTCCGGTTTTTGTTGCCGAAAAAAAGGCAATCTTAAAAAATATTCAATTTTTCAAAGGCTCAAAATACGCACAAGAGCCTTACTTAAAGTCATTTTCAGACCATATAAAAAATATGTAAGCCGACTGGAGTCGGAAAAAATAAAGAAAAATATTTTATAAGACCGCACCGTTTTCAATGCATCTGTAATAATTCTTTTATCGGTTCACGCCTTACCTTGAGGCGTTATATAAAGATATGGCAGATTACTTTATAGAGCCTGCCACACGCAAAACTATCCGATAATGATATTTTACATTAAAAATTGCAAATTGTCAAGTGCTATGTGCTAATTTGGTTAATTTTTTTTGTGTTTTTCCTCGATTTTTCTCAAAAATTACTAAAATGGGGGACTACTCGTCCCCAAACCCCTCGGTCGCTTTTTGATAAAAGCTCCGCAAAAACTTTAACACTTTACGCCGAACTGCTCCACTTCGTGAAACAGTCCGGCGTGTTTTTTATAAAAATATCAATAGCACAAAAACAACGCAAATCTCTATCTTCCCTGTGCCGTACTACAATAACAAGCCCAAAAAACCGAGAGGTCGGAGTTTGACCTCTCGGTTTTTGAGTGTTAAAACTTTTCGTAGAATACGACTTCATCAACAGGTCTGTACTTTGAATGCATATCAAGGGGTGTTGCGTCGGGATGAGGATAGCCCATAACGATGAGAGTTGAAATCTCGTAGTTTTCGGGAATTTCAAATTCTTGTCGGAGCACTTCGGGGTTGAATGCCATAACAAAGCAAGTACCGACACCAAGCTCCTGCGCCATAAGCACCATATGCGTTGCAACGATTGCGGCATCAACGGGAGCCGACAATGCACCATCGTATTTTCTCACCCAGGATTCGTCCTTGTTGTAACATACAATCATAGCAGTCGGTGCGTCAAAGTGGCAACGTGTGCATTTTTTAAGCTTCTCCATACTTTCATCGGTGTTCAGAACAAGTATCCTCTGTGGCTGATAGTTACAGCCTGTCGGTGCTACGTGACCACTTTCAATTATTTTGTCAAGCACCTCTTTTTCAAGATGTACATCCTTAAATTTACGTACAGAGCATCTGTCTTTTGCTAACTTTAAAAAATCCATATTATCCCCCTGTTTTTATTGGTATTTCTGTTTTTTTCTTTACCATTATATACTAAAAATCACTGCTTGTCAATCGCTCTCGTGTAAAATTTAAAATTATACTTGACAATAATGTATATATGTGTTATAATGTGCTTGTCAAATAATTGGTAGAGGCGCATTTTGTAAAGAGTAGTAAGAGTGGATTGACTGTTCCGTAGGTTTTAGCTCTTATCGAAAGGTACGGATGCCGAAGTTGAAAGAAACGGACTTTCTGCTGGTTTCAGGGAAAATATCTCTGCGACTGTCGCATAATGCGGAGGGCTATCGGAATAAATGGTGCAGAAGGTGTATTTTTGCACAACGATTTTCAGCTCTTACCTTTTTTTGGTAAGATTTTTTTATTTTTGAAAGGAACAGGACTATGAAAAAAACAGTATTTGAAGGTGCTGCAACAGCCCTTATCACACCCCTTACGGAAAACGGTATAGACTACGAGCTTTTCGGAAAACTTATTGACTGGCAGATAGACAAGGGAATTGACGCCCTTGTAGTATGTGGAACAACAGGCGAGGCTTCTACCTTGTCTGATGACGAACACAGAGATGCAATTGCCTTTGCTTCAAAAAGAGCTGCCGGCAGAGTACCGATTATAGCAGGTACAGGCTCAAATGATACAGCCTACGCCCTTGACCTTACACGCTGTGCGTGCGAAGCAGGAGCTGATGCTATGCTTGTTGTTACCCCCTATTATAACAAGGCAACCCAGACAGGACTTATCAAGATGTTTACACAGATTGCAGATTTCAGCACAAAGCCTGTAATTCTCTACAATGTTCCGTCAAGAACAGGTGTGAATATCGAGCCTGCAACCTATGAGGTGCTTGCAGACCACCCGAACATCGTGGGTATCAAGGAGGCTAACGGAAATCTGTCAAAAATCGTTGAAACAATGGCAAGAGTCGGCGACAAGCTTGACCTTTATTCGGGAAATGATGACCAGATAGTGCCTCTCCTGTCTCTCGGCGGAAAGGGTGTTATTTCTGTTCTTTCAAATCTTTTGCCTTATGAAACCTCACAGATGTGTAAGAAATTTTTTGCAGGTGACATAAAGGGTGCCGCACAGATGCAGATGAAGTATCACACACTTATCGATGCACTCTTCTGCGAGGTAAACCCGATACCCGTAAAGGCTGCTATGGCAAAGATGGGCTGGTGCGAAAACTATCTCAGACTCCCTCTGACACCTATGGAGGAAGCAAATGCACAAAAGATGTTCGCTATTATGCGTGAACACGGTATAATCTGATAAAAAATAAAGGAAAGAAAAAATATGCCAGGTATTATTGTAAACGGTGCGTGCGGAAGAATGGGAAAAGAGCTTATCCGTTTAATCGGTGAGGATGAGACTTTGACGCTTGCGGCGTGCGTTGATAAATTTGCAAATGAAGAAGGAATATACAAAAATCTTTGTGATGTGAAGGAAAAAGGCGACATTATTATCGACTTTTCAAATCACGAGTCCTGTGCTGAGCTTTGCGAGTACGCAAAAAACAAAAAAATCCCAATTGTAATTGCTACAACCGGACACACAACTGAGGAAAAGGAGCTTATTTCAAGTACAGCGAAGGAAATTCCTGTTTTTTACAGCGCAAATATGTCGCTGGGAGTAGCACTCCTTGCGCTTCTTGCAAAGAAAACAGCAGCACTTTTCCCGAATGCTGATATTGAAATAATCGAAAAGCACCATAACAGAAAGCTTGATGCTCCGAGTGGTACGGCACTTTTACTTGCAGAAAAAATAAAAACCGTTCGTGAGAATGCTCTCTTCAAGCTCGGCAGAAGTGGAAATGCCAAAAGAGAGCCGAACGAAATCGGTATACACGCAGTACGTGCAGGAAATATCGTAGGTGAGCACGAAATTATCGTGTGTACCGACAGCCAGACAATAACTCTCAAGCACGAGGCTCACACAAGAGCACTCTTTGCCGAGGGTGCAATTGCTGCTGCAAAGTTCTTAGTAAATGTAAAAGATGCAGGACTTTACGATATGAGCGCAATGCTCGAAGAAAAATAAAAGGAACATAAATATGCTTCATACAAATCTTGAAATCGGAAAAAACGGAAATCTTTACTTTGCGTCACATGACACGGTAGAGCTTGCAAAGAAACACGGAACTCCCCTGATGCTCCTTGACGAACAGAGGATAAGAGACCGTATGCGTCTTTATAAGAATGCTATGCAAAAGCATTTCGGTGCTTCTTCAATGCCACTTCTTGCAAGTAAGGCGCTGTGCTGCCGTGAAATTTACAGAATAGCCGCACAGGAGGGAATTTATACAGATATCGTTTCCCCCGGTGAGCTTTATACTGCAATAAGTGCGTCCTTTCCGGTTGAAAATGCCTTTTTCCACGGAAATAACAAAACCGATGCAGACATAGAATACGCAATAGACTGTGGAATCGGTTATTTTATAGCAGACAATATTGAGGAAATTGACAAAATCTCGGAATATGCAGGCAAAAAGGGAATAACACAAAAAATTCTGCTAAGACTTTCCCCCGGAATTGACCCTCACACTCACGCAAAAATCAGTACCGGCAGTGTTGACTCGAAGTTCGGTGTTGCAATTGAGACAGGTCAGGCGACACAGCTTATTTCCTATATTCTCACAAAAGAAAGCATAGAGCTTTGTGGCTTCCATTGTCATATCGGCTCTCAGATTTTCGATTCAGAGCCTTTCTGCGATGCTGCCGATATTATGATGAGCTTTATTTCGCAAATAAAGAATGAGCTCGGCTTCGAGGCAAAAACACTCAATCTCGGTGGTGGCTTCGGTGTAAGGTACACAGAAAAAGACCCCGAAATTGATTATGAAGAAAAAATATCCGAGGTAGCCTCCCACATTAAAGCAAAGGCAACAGAGCTGGGTATTGATATTCCTCAGATTCTTATGGAGCCCGGTAGAAGTATGGTGGCAGATGCAGGGCTTACTCTGTATACTGTCGGAAGCGCTAAAACAATTACAGGCTATAAGAGTTATATTTCAATTGACGGTGGTATGACAGACAATCCGAGATATGCACTTTATAATTCCGAATACACCTTCTGTATTGCAAATAAGGCGTCCCTTGCGAAAGATACAGTTGCTACAATCGCAGGCAGATGTTGCGAAAGTGGTGACCTGCTGGGAGAGGGAGTAGAAATACAGAGTGCTGTTCGTGGCGATATTCTTGCAGTATTCGTAACAGGTGCTTATAACTACTCTATGGCATCAAACTACAACAAAATTCCGCGACCGCCCCTTGTTATGCTAAAAGACGGCATAGACAGAGTTGTTGTACGTCGTGAAACCTACGCCGATATTTCAAGGCTTGATGTGTAACATCTTTGCAGGGACTCCGTCCCCTGCACCCCTGCGAGCTTTTTTGTAAAAAAGCTCGGCAAAAAACTTTAATATTCAAAAACTCGTATGCCAAACGCCGGCATACGAGTTTTTCTGGCTTGGGGTTGTAGTGCTGCACGAGTAAGTTTGATTTTTGCGTTGTTTTTGTTTATTTTTCCTTTTTCTCCATAAAATCAAGGAACAGGCAGTAAAGCACCGAGCAGACCGGAACACCTAAAAGTATACCGAAGAAACCGAACAGATTTCCTCCGAGCGTTACCGCCGCAATTACAAGAATTCCGGGAAGTCCGATTGATTTACCCATCACCTTTGGGTAGATAAGGTGTGTTTCAAGCTGCTGCAAAAGCAGAATGAATATAAGGAACCAGACAGCCGACATAACGTCTACCGAAAGTATCAGAATTATACCGATACAGGTACCGAGGAAGGCACCGAAAATCGGGATAATGGCAGTAACTCCGACAAGCACCGATATTACCAGAGCATACGGAAGTCTGAAAACAGACATTCCGATAAAGCACAGGCATCCGAGCACAAGCGCCTCGGTCAGCTGACCTGCAAGGAATTTTGTAAAGGTGTTTTTTGTAAGGATTGATACGCCAAGTACCCTGTCGGCAGTCTTCTTTTCAAAGATAACAAATAACAGCTTCTTTGCAGCTGCACTTATTCTTTCCTTTTGTACAAGTGAGTAAATCGAAAATACAAAAGCAAGCACAACATTGAATACCGCACCGAAAACAGAGCTTGTTATGTTAAAGGTAGTATCAACAAACAGCGCCCATTTGTCCTTTACAACGTCGGTCACCGTCTTTACGATTTTTTCTGCATTAAGATCAAGCTCAGGAACCGAGATGTTATACCCCTCAAGGAACTTTGCAAGATTGGTTGTCCAGCCTTCAAGGTTTTTGATAAATGCAGGGAACTTGTCAATAAAGGTCTTTATCGCATTTTCCAGTTCGGGTATTACCATAAAGATAATCGCAAAAACAATTCCTAATAGAATTATTACCGACAGGACAAGACAAACTGCCCTTTTCAGGATTTTCTGATTTATCTTAAAGCGTGAAAACTTTTTTGAAAACGCCGCAAGCTTCTTGTTTTTATCTGCTTTTTTTGAAAGCTTATCCCAGAGCCTCTCAAGCGGGGACAAAATCATATTAAGTATGAAGGCAATTGCAAAACCGATTATAAAGGGAGAGAAAATCGAAAGAAGCTTATCTATGCCACGGCCTATCTGCGACATATGGTTAATTCCCCAATATAGAAGAATTGCAAAGGAAACGATAATCAGAATACTTCTCAGATTAAAGCTTCCGATGTTTTTGCGAAGTTCTTTTTTATAGACGTCCGGAGATATTTGTGCAGGGCGTTTTTCGTTTTTATCGGACTCAGCTTTTATTTCTGTTTCATTTTTTGTATTATTTAAAGCCTGTACTTCTTTTTCGTCGGTATTCTGTGGTTTTGTTGTTTTCTTTTTCATTCTCACACCTGCCTTTTTATGATTATTTTTTAGTTTTCGCTATTTTCCGGATTTTCCTCCTCGGTCACCTTCGGCTTTATAAGCACCGACACCGAGAGGATTCTTTGCTCCTCTGTCTGACTTATTGTAATAACTAAATTCTCGTATTCAAAGCTCTCACCCGTAACCGGTATTCTTTCCATTTTTTCCATAATCCAGCCACCGAGAGAAACGCTGTCTGTTTCAACCTTTTCAAGGCAGAAGAATTCGCAGAAGTCATCAAAATTCACGGCACAGTCGACCTTATAGGTATCCTCCGAAATTTTGGTAAATTCCTCGACAACCTCGTCGTGCTCGTCCCAGATTTCGCCGACAAGCTCCTCTAAAATGTCCTCCATGGTTACGATTCCGAGAGTTCCGCCGTACTCGTCAAGCACTATTGCAAGATGGGTTTTGTTTTTTTGAAGAAGCTTTAACAGGTCATTGATTTTTTCCGACTGATGCACAAAAAGAGGTGGAACAATAAGCTCTTTTAGGTGCTTTCCGGTAATACCACTTCCGGAATAAAAATCCTTTCTGTGGATTGTTCCGATAATATTGTCGATAGTATCATCATAAACCAAAAGTCTTGAATAGCCCGACTCGGTAAAGACTCTGGCGATATCCTCCTTTGTACAGTTCTGTTCAACTGCCTCAAGGTCAACTCTGTGAGTGAGAATATCCTCTGCTTTTCTGTCATTGAATTCTATTGCGTTTTTCAGAAGATCCCCTTCGTCTTCCTCAAGGCTTCCCTCCTGCTGTACCTCGTCAACAAGCATCAAGAGCTCCTCTGAGGACATTTTACTGTCGTTTTCGGTTTTAACAAGGTTTGCTGAAAGCTTCTTTATTCCCGAAAAGATGAAGGTTACGGGAGTAAGAATTATAATTACTACCGAAATAATAGGAGCCGAAAAGCAAGCGAATTTTTCCGGGAAATCGGTTGCAAGGCTCTTGGGGATAATTTCTCCGAAAACGAGTATAACAACTGTCAGCACAATTATTGAAAGAACAGCAGCCTTAACCGGGGCTTCATTTTCAAGAAGCCGTGCAAAAAGAAGAGTGCCGATTGATGCGACAATTACATTAAGCACGTTGTTGCCCACAAGAATTGTGAGAATTAATTTATCATATTTTTCCGTAAGCTTCACAACAAGGGCTGCTTTTTTGTTTTCTTTTTCTGCCATTGTCCTGATTCTTGCCCTGTTATAGGAAAGGAAGGCAGTTTCGGTTGCGGAAAAATATGCCGAAAGTACAAGACAAACAAGTATTATCAATATATAAGGTAAGTACATTTTCTTCTCCGTTCCGTTCGCCGCTTTTTCTTACGACGATACAAATATTTCGTGAAATTTATAGGTTTTCTGTCGGATTTTCCCGAAATATCAACTCAAAAAGCAGAAAATATGCAAAAAGACATACCTGCGCCACAAAATGCGGCGAAGATATGTCATATATATTTGTTTATTGAACGAATTACAGGTAGTGTTGTCCTCATCGCTACTATCGCTGTCCATCAGTGATATTGTCCTCCGAAGCTAAAAATTTATTGTAAAAAAACAGAATAATTCTGTATTCCTTTAGTGAATTATATCAAAATGCCCAATAAAAGTCAAGGCTTGTACTTTCTCTTTAATGATGTGTTCACAAAAGGTTTACATTCACGACATTCAGACAGGCTTTGAATTTCGGCAAAAGGAAAGGCGTCTTTTTTTATTGCCGTGTGCATAGAGATATATATGTAAATATATACTCGTGTACAAGAATATATGCAAAACACTAAAAAGCAAAAAGGGGAAAACAGATGTCGGAAAGCCGTGGCAGAACAAGAACAGCAGCTTCGAGTAAAAATTTCCGTGCAGCACTGCTCGGACAGCTTCTTACAACAAGTGTGAATTTTATTTCAAGAAGAATTTTTATAAGAGCCCTCGGCAGTGAATTTATGGGGCTTTCGGGCTTGTGTGGGCATCTGCTGTCTTTTCTGTCGCTTATAGAGCCGGGCTTTGATGCTGCCTGTGCTTTTTATCTTTACAGCCCTCTTGCACAGGGAAACAGAATTCTCACAAGCCAGATTATGTGCTACCTTAAAAAAATATATCGTCGCTGCTCACTTCTTGCCGTTCTTGTGGGACTTTTTATGATACCGGCTTTACACAGTCTTTCGGGAGAGGGACTTGACAGGGGCTATGTCACGGTCGTCTGGCTTTTGTATCTTTTTGACCTCTCGCTTTCCTTTCGGATATCCTACAGAAAAGTTCTTCCTGTATCCGACCAGAGGGCATATATTGTAACTACAAACAGCTACATATTTTTCGTAACAGGTACGATTGCAAGAATTTTATCCCTGCGTTTTTCCGGAGCCTTTATTCCGTTTCTTGTGACCGGGATAGCAACAGGTCTTATTGAGGAGCTGTTTTTGTATTTCAGAATCGGCAAAAATTATCCTTATATTGAGAATGAGCCTTGTCCCATTTCAAAGGAGGATAAGGAGGGTATTAAATATCAGGTAAAATCCTTGTTTTTCCATAAGCTGGGTGCTGTAGCACAGGGGTCTGTGGATAATATGTCGATTTTTGCGTATCTCGGCCTTTCCTCGGGGGCGATTTACTCGAATTACACAATGCTTTCGGGGATTTGTCTGTCGCTTGTTTCGGTTATGACAGGCTCAATAGGTGCAAGTGTCGGAAATCTCGGGGTACAGAGGGATAAAAGAAGAATGGAAAGAGTTTTTGCAAATACCTTTTTTGCAGTTTTTCTCGTAGGGGGTATTCTTGCAATTTCGCTTTTTTTCATTTATCCGTCGGTAATTTTGCTGTGGCTGGGAGAGGGGTATGTGCTTGGAAGCCTTGAAAGTGCTTTTTTCTGCATAAATCTGTTTATTTTTTCGCTTCGCCGAATTATAGGAGTCTTTCTTGACGGCTGTGGTCTGTTTGACAAAGAAAAATATAAGGCTCTGATAGAAGCGTTCCTGTGCGCAGTTATGACTCTTTACCTTGTTCCGAAAATTGGAATCTGCGGTGCGATTTTCGGCCAGATTTTTGCAAGTATTTCATTTTCGCTGTGGTTTGAGCCGTATATTTTATATAAGTATGGCTTTAAAATGAAGATTTTTCCCTTTTTAAAGGATAATTCAAAGTATCTGACAGCGCTTGTTCTCTCGTTTTTTCTGTCGGGAATCCTTTGCAATTTCCTCAAAGGCGTAAGTGTGACGGCAATTATTCTGAAAATTGTGTTCTGTACCCTTTCTACCCTTTCGGTTTTTGCAATGCTCTTTTTTGATACACCCGTGTTTAAAGCCTTTCTGCACTATTTTCGTGCAGTACTTTCCGGAAAAGGCATTTCTTGAGTAAGTACAGTCGGGAAGTACCCGGACATCACAACTAAAAGAGAATTTATTTCACCTTAACAAGCACGCAGGACATATCGTCGTCGTGAGTTGAAGCGGACACGGCAAGGTCGAGAATTTTAGATGCAACTGTCTCACAGGAGGCGCCTGCGTTTTCCGACATAACACGGCAAAGCGAAGTTCCACAATCAATAGACGAGCTTATTCCGTCGGACAGCATTATGATTGTATCCCCCGAGAAAACATCAAAGGAGGTATTTTCTGCCGAAAAGCCCTCAATGATCCCACAGGGTGGTGTATCCGAGGAAACCTTGAAAAGTTTGGCACTCCTCATAAGGTAGGCAGGGGCGGCACCTGCTTTAATAAAGGAAGCCTTTTTTGAAAGCAGGTCAAGCTCAAGCAGGTCTACACTTGAAAAGCATTCCTTGTTTTTTGACATTAAGAGACTATTCAGCAGCTCTATTGTAACTCCTTTTCCTGCACCGCCGCAAAGGAGCTTTTCAATAAATACCGATGTAATTTTCGAGGTCATCGCAGCATCCCTGCCGCTGCCCATTCCGTCGGCAATAAGAGCATAAAAGAAACTGTCGTCACTTTTGAAAAAGGATATTGTATCGCCGCTTATAACCTCGCCGCTTTTTGTGTGCGAGGCTTTTACATATTCAACCGTTATTACCTCTTTTGAGACGAAACGGATGGTAAAGGTTCCGTTTTCTTCAAAGATAAATTCGGGAATGGCAAAAATTACGCCACATTCTGAGCTATAGTAGGCTGCCATATTCTCTGACGGCTTTGTGACTGAGGAAACCGGGACTCCACAGATATCAAAAGTTTTCTTTCTGGTACCGTAGACGCTGACGCTTTTAAAGGGCAGTCCGAGCTTCTTTGTGGCTGAATACGCAAGATTTGTCATCTTCCTGTCGAAGGTTGTGTCCTCGCCCGAAAGGCGAGAGGTATATTTCAGAATTTTTGCAACCGTACTGTACTCACGGGCAAGGATTTCGGTTTTATTGTTACGGAATCTGTCGGAAAGAGTTTTTCTGTATTCTCCGTTTATCCCCTCGCAGATGGCGTTCGGGTGTCGGCACAGGCTTTTGAGCTTTTCGGGAAGTGCGGCGCTTGTGAGCTTTCCCGACAGAAGCTTTGATGTGATTTCGTGCCCTGAATACAGGTGCTTGAGCTTGCACATTTTGGATACCTCGCACGTACTGCAATGCTTTGCGCTCACAACAGAGCAGATTACCGTCGCCTCCTCCTGTGTTACAAATTTCATTCTACCCGAATAGCCATAACAGAGCTTTGAAACCGAATTAAAAGCACCCGACAGCGAGGAGATTCTCCTGGTGTATGCTTCCCCGACCACCTCTGCGCTTTTTGGAGTATCAAGGCTTGCCTGTGATTGGTGCTTACGGATGTAACAGGCAACCGGAAGAAAAAGGAGAGAGGAAAGAAGAACGGCGCCGATTGTCGAATAACCGATTACCGGCAGATTGCAGGTAAAAAGCATAAGAGCCGAACAGGTAAGTGAAAAACCTATGTGTGCAAAAGGGATATTTCTTGAAAAAAGCCGGATATACACGAATGCAGCAACGCACAAGGGGGCACAAAAGGAGTATTGCAGCGTTGCAAAGCCTAAAATGACACAGGATAAAAGCGCAAAGCCCTCGTCAAAGCACAGGGAAAAGAAAAGTGCCGTAAGGCAAGCAAAAAGCACCGAGCCGAAAAGTCCGGGCAGTACAAAATTCAGCGACATTGTAAGACACGCACAAAAGAACAACACAGATACCTTTGAAAGCTTGGTATAACAGATTGTGGGATAGAGAAGATAAGAACAGACCGGCAGAGTTATAATATAGGAAATGCCACGCAAGAGGGTGTCGGAGGAAAGAGAACTCTTCCCTGCAAGAGTTCCTTCGCAAAGGAGCGCTCCGAAGATAAAAATGCCTGTAAAACAGGCAAGAACGGTTCGTACATTTTTTGATTCCGAGAAGGTATCCGACAGTAAAAGCTTCCTTATTATATATATAAGGGTATTTATACCGAAAAAGGCAAAACCGTTTTTATCGTATGTAAGACAGGCTATAGCACTTCCCATATACGAGAAAAAGGAAAGCTCGCCTGAGGAAATAAGAAGCGAAAGCCCGAGAGGGTATACCCCGAAGCCGAGGTTTGCCTTTCCGAAGACGAAGCCGCAAAGGGCAAGGGCGATACATCTGATTGCAAGGTATGCAAAGGAAAGATTTTTTTCCGAAAAGAGAACTTTCACAAGTCTTGAACGGGTAATGGCGACAAAGGCGTTTGAAATCTGCGATTTCAGCTTTCTTTTTGCTGTACTTAGCCCGGTTTTTATTCTTTCTGTATATGAGCGTTCGGTTTTTTCTGTCTTATTCATTGCTTTTTCGACGTCCTTTCGTTGGATATGAGGTCATTTGTGTTGTTTTTTCTAATAGTACTACAATATGTAGGTAGATTATTGTCGAAGTTGAGAAAGCTTGTATAATTTACAAATTGGTAACAAAATATCCTATGAATGTTTATTGAAAAAAGCGATAGTATAATGTATAATATCAAAGCTTGATGTGCGATGAAGCGGGAGGTTGCGAGGATTGCGAGAGCAAAAACTCGGTAATTTCCGTGGAGTATGTCCGACAACCGGGCGACAGCAAATACTGAACCAAGCGTAAAATTATCTCCGATTAAACAATCTTGTCAAGCAGAGAAGTGTCTTCGGAAGGTGGTTTTGCAAGGTTTTATATTCTTTCCGAACAATCCAGCGTGGAACGGCTCGAAGTTTCGTGTACGCCACAAGGTTTGTGCCGATTTTGTATCTTGCGTATGCAAAGACGGTTTGGGTGAAAGGATGAAGGCTTCCCGGATTTTTCCCCACGTGCGTGGTTCTGGAAAAATTCGGTTTTTATTTGGGCGAACAATGAAACGCCCGGATAAGTGTTCAGAAATTTCTGTCTCACATTTAATCTTTCAAGTCGCGTGCCTACATTCTATTATATGTGCGTGACGCAAAATTTTAAAGGAGGCAAAGAAAATGGCAAAAAACGAGAAAATCAGAATCAGACTCAAGGCGTATGATCACACTCTTATCGACCAGGCTGCTGAAAAGATAGTTGAGGCTGCTAAGAGAAACGACGCAAAGGTATCCGGTCCTATTCCGCTGCCTACAGAGAAGGAAATCGTTACTATTCTCCGTGCTGTTCACAAGTACAAGGACGCAAGAGAACAGTTCGAATTCCGTACTCACAAGAGACTTATTGATATCTTGAAGCCCACACAGAAGACAGTAGATGCTCTTATGAGCCTCGAACTCCCTGCAGGTGTTGAGATTGAAATAAAGCTTTAATTCCCTATAACTTATAGGAAGTTAGAAAAACCGAAGAATGTGTGATTTACCGACGCACAGACTTCATTCCCTTAATTTTCTTAAGGGGGTCACGTTGGTGGGTTGTCCGGAGGAAAACCTCAATGGATAATTTAAGGCCCGCTAACCAATAACCTAAGGAGGAAAAGAAAATGAAAAAAGCAATCATTGGCAAAAAACTCGGTATGACTCAGATTTTCGACGAAGTTGGAAACGTAATCCCGGTAACTGTAATCGAAGCAGGTCCCTGCGCTGTTGTTCAGAAGAAGACAGTTGAAAACGACGGCTACGATGCAGTTCAGCTCGGCTTTATGGACATCGCCGAAAGAAAGCTCACAAAGCCCGCAAAGGGTCACTTCGCAAAAGCAGGTGTTTCTCTTAAGAAGCATCTCAAGGAATTCAAGCTTGACGACGCAGCTAACATGAACGTTGGCGACGAAATCAAGGCTGATATCTTTGAGGCAGGCGAAAGAGTTGACATCACAGGCATCACAAGAGGTCACGGTTTTTCAGGTGTTATCAAGAGATGGAACCAGAGCACTCAGGAAGCATCTCACGGTATCGGCCCGATTCACCGTCACATCGGTTCTGTAGGAGCTAACTCTACTCCTTCAAGAATCTTCAAGAACAAGCATATGCCTGGTCAGTACGGTAACGAAAAAGTTACTATGCTCAATCTTGACATAGTAAAAATCGATGCGGAAAAGAATCTTATCGCTGTTAAGGGCGCAGTTCCCGGAAGAAGTGGCGGTATCGTATTTATCCGTTCGACAGTAAAGTAAGCGAAGGAGGATAAACAATGCCAAATGTAAAGATGTTCGATATGGCAGGTAACGAAAAGGGCGAAATTACTCTTGCTGAAGGCGTTTTCGGCGTAGAAGTTAACGTTCCCGTTCTTCATTCGGTTATCCGCGCGTATCTTTTAAATCAGAGACAGGGTACTCAGAGTACCAAGACCCGTGCAGAAGTTTCCGGCGGCGGTATCAAGCCCTGGAAGCAGAAAGGCACAGGTAGAGCAAGACAGGGTTCAACACGTTCACCTCAGTGGACACACGGTGGTATCGCATTCGGACCTAAGCCCCGTGACTGGAGAGTTTCTATCAACAAGAAGGTTAAGAGAGTTGCTATGCAGTCTGCTCTTTCTTCTAAGGTTGCTGACGGTGACCTTATCGTTGTTGACACTCTTGCAATGACAGAATACAAGACAAAGACTATCGCAGGAATGCTTAAGGCTCTCGGCGCTAAGAAAGCACTCATCGTGCTTCCTGAAGTTGACAAGATGGTTGTAGCTTCTGCTGCAAACATTCCCGGAGTAAAGACAGCAATCCCCGGAACACTTAACGCATACGACATCCTCAAGTACGACAAGTTCATCGTAGCTAAGGATGCTGTAGCAAAGATCGAGGAGGTATACGCATAATGAAAACAATGCATGACGTAATCATCCGCCCGATAATCACAGAGGCAAGCATGGACAGAATTGCCGACAAGAAGTACACCTTTGAAGTAGCTAAGAATTCTAACAAGGTTGAAATCGCAAAGGCTTGTGAAGAGCTCTTCGGCGTAAAGGTTGAAAAGGTAACTGTTATAGCAATGAAGTCAAAGAACAAGAGAGTTGGATATCACCTCGGCAAGACTTCCGAATGGAAGAAAGCAATCGTAAAGCTTACAGCTGATTCCAAGACAATCGAGTTCTTCGATGAAATGATGTAATTTACAAAAGAAGACGGAAAAAACCAAATTCTTTGGATGGCAGATGTGTGAATGTCGCAAACGGCAGATGTGCGACAGGCTGACAGTTCAGAACACTTATCTGCACAAAAAAACTGCCGAGAAATGGAGTAAACAATGGCTAATAAGACATATAAACCTACTACTCCGGCCAGAAGAAATATGACTGTTCCGGGCTTTGAGGAAATTACAAAGAAGACTCCCGAAAAAAGCCTTATTACAGTTCTTAAGAAGAACGCCGGACGTAATAATACAGGTAAAATCACCGTTCGTCATCAGGGCGGCGGCAACAGAAAGAAATACAGAATTATCGACTTCAAGAAGAACATTCAGGATGTTCCTGCAAAGGTTATCGGAATTGAGTACGATCCTAACAGAACAGCTTACATCGCTCTTCTTCAGTATGAAAACGGTACAAAGACATACAGCATCGCTCCTGTGGGACTCACAGCAGGCGACACTGTAATCAACAGTGCTAATGCTGATATTAAGGTTGGTAACGTTCTTCCTATCGCTAATATTCCGGTAGGTACATTTATCCACAACATCGAACTTTATCCCGGTAAGGGCGGTCAGCTTGTACGTAGTGCAGGTGCTGCAGCTCAGCTTATGGCTAAGGAAAACGGTGTAGCACAGGTAAGACTTCCTTCAGGTGAAGTTAGAATCGTAAGACTCGACTGCAAGGCTACAATCGGTCAGGTTGGCAATCTTGAACACGAAAATATCAAGATTGGTAAAGCCGGTAAGAAGCGTCACATGGGTATCCGCCCGACAGTACGTGGTTCTGTAATGAACCCCTGCGACCATCCTCACGGTGGTGGTGAAGGTCGTGCTCCTATCGGTAGACCCTCCCCTGTTACACCCTGGGGTAAGCCTACTATGGGTTATAAGACCAGAAACAAGAAGGCAAGAACTAATAAGTTCATTGTTAAGAGAAGAAACGATAAGTAATATAGCGATATAAACGTTATAAACTCCAAAGTTTTTTAGAAGGAGGCAAACAGAATGAGCAGAAGTATCAAAAAGGGACCATATGTAGAAGCTAAGCTCTTTACAAGAATCGAAGCTATGAACGCTGCCGGTGAAAAGAGAGTTCTTAAGACTTGGTCCAGAGCTTCAACAATATTCCCTCAGTTCGTAGGACACACAATTGCAGTTCATGATGGCAGAAAGCACGTGCCGGTTTATGTTACCGAAGATATGGTAGGTCACAAGCTCGGTGAGTTCGCACCCACAAGAACTTTTAAGGGTCATGCGGGCACTAAGACATCAAACAACGGTTGATAATTGTTAAAGCATAGATATACGCAAATCCGATATACTCGGTAAGATTTGCGAAAGGAGGAAATGACAAAGATGGAAGCAAAGGCTTATTTAAAAGATTTAAGAATTTCTCCCAGAAAAGTTAAAATTGTTCTTGATTTAATAAGAGGAAAAGACGCTGCAACTGCTGCAGGTATCCTTATGAATACAAGAAAGGCAGCTTCAGAACCTGTACTTAAGCTTCTGAAGAGTGCTATGGCAAATGCTGAAAACAATATGAGCATGGACGTAAGCAAGCTCTATGTTTCTCAGTGCTTCGTAACAGAAGGCAGAACAGCTAAAAGAATTATGCCCCGTGCACAGGGTAGAGCTTTCAGAATATTTAAGAGAAGCTCACACATTACTCTTGCAGTGGCTGAAAAAGAATAATCCTAAGAACGCGTAAAAGCGTAAATCTAACAAGGAGGCAAATTACGAAATATGGGACAAAAGGTTAATCCCCACGGACTTCGTGTGGGCGTAATAAAAAATTGGGATTCCAGATGGTTCGTAAAGGACGAAGTATTCGGCGACACACTCGTAGCTGACTACAAGCTCAGAACTTGGCTTAAGAACAAGCTCAAGAAAAACGGAGTTCCGAAAATTGAAATTGAAAGAGACGGCAAGGGTAAACTCAAGGTAGTTATCCATTGCGCAAAGCCCGGTACCATTATCGGTAAGGGTGGTGCAGACCTTCAGGTTCTCAAGGACGAAATCGAAGCGTTTGCAAAGCAGCCTGTTGCTATTAAGGTTGAAGAAGTTAAGTTCATTGACCTTGACGCACAGCTCGTTGCTGAAAATGTTGCTTCACAGCTTGAAAACAGAATTGCTTTCAGACGTGCTATGAAGCAGGCAATCGGCAGAACTATGAAGCTCGGCGCAAGAGGTATCAAAATCGCTTGCTCCGGAAGACTCAACGGTGCTGAAATTGCAAGAACCGAGCATTACCACGAAGGTACTATTCCGCTTCAGACAATCAGAGCTGACATTGACTACGGCTTTGCAGAAGCAGATACAACCTACGGTAAAATCGGTATCAAGGTTTGGATTTACCAGGGTGAGGTTCTCCCCACAGTAAAGAGAGAAAACCGCGGACCCCGTCGTGACAGACGTGACGACAGACGCGCAGAACGCAAGGAAGGGGGAGCTAACTAATGTTAATGCCAAAGAGAGTAAAATACAGAAGAGTTCACAGAGGCAGAATGAAGGGTGTAGCTACAAGAGGTAACAAGGTTACCAACGGTACCTTCGGTCTTCAGGCAACTGAACCCGGCTGGATTACAAGCAATCAGATAGAGGCTGCCCGTATCGCTATGACAAGATACATCAAGCGTGGTGGTCAGGTTTGGATTAAGATATTCCCCGATAAGCCGGTAACAGAAAAGCCTGCTGAAACTCGAATGGGTTCAGGTAAGGGTTCACCTGAGTACTGGGTATCGGTAGTTAAGCCCGGCAGAGTAATGTTCGAGATGGACGGCATCTCGGAAGAGGTTGCTCGTGAGGCTATGCGTCTTGCTTCACACAAGCTTCCGATTAAGTGTAAGTTTGTTAAGAAGGAAGAAACAGTAGAGGAGGCATAAGGCTTTATGAAAATAACGGAAATAAGAGAAAAGACTTCCGCTGAGCTTATGGAGCTTTTAAAGGAACAGAAAGCACAGCTGTTCAATCTCCGTTTTCAGCACGCAATAAATCAGCTCGACAATCCTGCGAAGATTGTTGAAACAAAGAAGACTATCGCCAAAATTCTTACAGTAATCACTGAAAAAGAAAAACAGGCATAAGCGGGAAGGAGTAAGTTAAGATGGAAAGAAATCTCAGAAAAACAAGAGTTGGACGCGTTGTTAGCAATAAGATGCAGAAGACAATAGTTGTTGCCATCGAGGATAACGTTAAGCACCCGCTTTACAAGAAGGTTATCAAGAGAACCGTAAAGTTCAAGGCTCATGACGAGGAGAATGTTTGCGGAATCGGCGACAAGGTAGAAATTATGGAGACAAGACCTCTTTCTAAGGATAAGAACTGGAGACTTGTCAGAATAATTGAAAAAGCTAAGTAATTTCCACAATAATAGAAGCTGTGCGTGCAAAGACACGCACGGATATACAGGAGGACACAAGAAATGTTACAACAGCAGTCTATGATGAAGGTTGCCGATAACACCGGCGCCAAGGAAATCATGTGCATTCGTGTGCTCGGCGGAACAGGCAGAAGATACGCAAGAATCGGCGACGTTGTCGTTGCGGCAGTCAAGAAAGCAACTCCCGGTGGTGTTGTTAAAAAGGGTGACGTAGTTAAGGCAGTAGTCGTAAGAACAGTACAGCCCCTTCGCCGTGCAGATGGCAGCTACATCAGATTTGATGAAAATGCAGCTGTTATTATAAAGGAAGACAAGAACCCCAGAGGTACTCGTATATTTGGACCGATTGCCAGAGAGCTTCGTGAAAAGGATTATTTAAAGATTCTTTCACTTGCTCCGGAAGTACTTTAAGGAGGTCGCAAAATGGCTAAAATTCTTACAAAATATCAGAAGAAACTCAATGTTCGTACAGGCGACACTGTAGTTATAATTTCAGGTGATGATAAGGGCAAGACCGGTAAGGTTCTTGAAGTGTCACCGGCTGAAGGCAAAATTATCGTTGAAGGCGTTAACATGATTACAAAGCATGTAAAGCCCAGACGTGAAGGCGAAGAAGGCGGCAGAATTCAGGCTGAAGGTGCTTTCTACGCATGTAAAGCAATGGTTGTATGCTCTAAGTGTAATAAGGGCGTAAGAGTTGCTCACAAAATTCTCGAAGATGGCTCAAAGATCCGTGTTTGTGCAAAATGCGGCGAAAGCCTTTAATTTAAGGGAGGTAAAGCAAAATGGCAAGACTTACAGAAATGTATAAAAATGAAGTTGCACCTGCCCTTATGAAAAAGTTCGAGTACAAGAGTCCTATGCAGATTCCGAAGATCGACAAGGTTGTTATCAACGTTGGTGCAGGTGAAGCTAAGGATAACTCAAAGGTAATCGATAACATTATCAATGACCTTGGTATTATCACAGGTCAGAAGGCAGTTGCGACAATCGCAAAGAAATCTGTTGCTAACTTCAAAATCCGTCAGGGTATGAAGCTTGGCGCTAAGGTTACTCTCAGAGGCGAAAAGATGTATGAGTTCCTCGACAGACTCTTCAATCTCTCTCTTCCCAGAGTTCGTGACTTCAAGGGTATCAATCCCAACTCCTTCGACGGCAGAGGTAACTACTCTCTCGGTCTTAAGGAACAGCTCATATTCCCTGAAATCGAATATGACAAGATTGATGCTATCCGTGGTATGGATATTGCAATCGTAACAACAGCTACAAACGATGAGCATGCAAGAGAGCTTCTTGCTCTTATGGGCGCTCCGTTTGCAAAGTAATAGAGGGGTAGGAAAAGATTATGGCAAAGAAATCAATGATTTTAAAGCAGCAGAGAAAGCAGAAGTTCTCTACTCGCGAATACAACAGATGTAAAATTTGTGGCCGCCCCCATGCTTATATGAGAAAGTACGGTATCTGCCGTATCTGTTTCAGAGAGCTTGCATACAAAGGCCAGATTCCGGGCGTTAGAAAGGCAAGCTGGTAATACGCCAAGAGCGAAATACCAAAAAAATTAGCATTTAAGGAGGCAATAAAATGCAGATAACAGACGTTATTGCGGATATGCTTACTCGTATTCGTAACGCAAGCAGCGCAAAGCACGAAACAGTAGACATTCCTGCATCAGGTGTTAAGAAAGCAATCGCTGACATCCTCTGCGAGGAAGGCTACGTAAGTGGCTATCAGATAATTGAAGACGGCAAGCAGGGTATCATCAGAGTTACTCTTAAGTACAATGCAAAGAAGCCTGTAATTCAGGGTCTTCGCAGAGTATCAAAGCCGGGTCTTAGAATTTACTCAGGCTGTGAAGATATGCCGGTAGTTATGAAGGGTCTTGGTACTGCTATCATTTCTACTTCTAAGGGCATTATGACAGACAAGAAGGCAAGACGTGAACACGTTGGTGGCGAAGTTCTTGCATTCATCTGGTAATTTATCAAAAATAATCGGTGTATAATCACCCGTTTGCGTTTCAATAGACAGAAAAGACGCAGGCGTACTCTAAAATCATTTTAAGGAGAAAATTTATGTCAAGAATCGGAAGAATGCCGATAACTGTTCCCGCCGGAGTTGAAGTAAAACTCGACGGTGCAACACTTACGGTTAAGGGTAAGAACGGTACTCTTACACAGACTTTCCACCCTGATATGATTATCAAGGTTGAAGCTGGTGTAATTACTGTTGAAAGACCTACAGAAAACAAAAATCACAAGGCTCTTCACGGTCTTACAAGAACACTTATCTCAAATATGGTAGTAGGTGTTACAGAAGGCTACAAGAAGGAGCTTGAAATCAACGGCGTTGGTTACAGAGCACAGAAGAACGGCAAGAAGCTCGTTATGACACTCGGTTACTCACACCCTGTTGAAATGGAAGAACCTGCAGGCATCACATTCGATGTTCAGGAAAACAAGATTACAGTAAGCGGCGCTGACAAACAGCAGGTTGGTCAGGTTGCAGCTGAAATAAGAAGCAAGAGACCTCCGGAACCCTACCTTGGTAAGGGCGTTAAGTATGTTGAAGAACATATCAGACGTAAATCCGGTAAGGCCGGCAAATAACGGGAAGGAGAGACAAGTACAATGGTATCAAGAAAAGATGCAAATGCACAGAGAAAAAAGAGACACATCAGAGTACGTGCTAAAATTTCCGGCACAGCAGCTCGCCCCCGTCTTTGCGTATATCGTTCACTCAATAACATCTATGTTCAGATTATTGATGACACCTGTGGTAAGACACTTGTAAGCGCTTCTTCTGTTGAAAAAGAGTTCGGCAAGAACGGTGGTAACAAGGAAGATGCAAAGAAGGTTGGAGAACTCGCAGCAAAGCGTGCTCTCGAAAAGGGTATTACAGAAGTCGTTTTCGACAGAGGCGGCTATCTCTTCCACGGACGTGTAGCAGCACTCGCTGAAGGCGCCCGCGCGGCAGGACTTAAATTCTAAGGAGGTTTACCAATGGCTAAGAACATAGATACAGCAACAAACGAACTTGAAGAAACAGTCGTTGTCACAAGACGTGTTTCCAAGACTGTAAAGGGTGGACGTATTATGCGTTTCGCTGCAGTAGTTGTTGTTGGTGACAGAAACGGTCACATCGGCTACGGTACAGGTAAATCAGCCGAAGTACCCGAAGCTATTAAGAAAGCAATCGAAGATGCAAAGAAGAATATGATTACAGTATCCCTCAAGGGTACATCTATTCCTCACGAAGTAATCGGTGAATTTGGTGCAGCAAGAGTACTTATAAAGCCTGCTGCAGAAGGTACCGGTATCATCGCCGGAGGTACTTGCCGTGCAGTTCTTGAACTTGCAGGTATCAGAGACATCCGTGCAAAATCACTTCGTTCAAACAACAAAATCAATGTAGTTAAGGCTACATTTGCAGGTCTTGCAAGCCTTAGAACAGCACAGGAAGTTGCTGCTCTCAGAGGTAAGAATGCACAGGACCTTACAAAGTAATAGGAGGACGCAGATAATGGCACAGATTAAGGTAACTCTAAAAAAGAGTCTTATTGGCCGTAAGGCTAATCACATTGCTACTGCGAATTCCATGGGACTTCGCAAGATCGGCGATACAAGCATTCAGACAAAGAATGCAGCTACAGAAGGTAAAATCGCCCTCATCAGCTATCTTGTTGATGCTGAAGAAGTAAATGGCTAATTAAGATAGCACCAATTCGGACATTCGTGTCCAGAGAAAGGATGAATTAAAATGAAGCTTCATGAACTTACACCTGCTGCAGGTTCAGCGCAGAAGGCTTGGAGAAAGGGACGTGGTCCCGGCTCAGGTAACGGCAAGACTGCAGGTAAAGGTCACAAGGGTCAGAACGCAAGAAGCGGCGGCGGTGTACGTCCCGGCTTTGAAGGCGGTCAGATTCCTATGTACAGAAGACTCCCTAAGAGAGGCTTTACAAACGATATGTTCAAGAAGGAATACGCTATTATTAACGTAGGAGCTCTTGATAAATTTGAAGATGGCGCAACTGTTACAGTTGAAACACTTGTAGCTGAGGGCATGATAAGAAACATCAAGAGTGGTGTTAAGGTTCTCGGTACAGGCGACATCACAAAGAAGCTCACAGTACAGGCAAACCTCTTCTCTGCATCAGCTAAAGAGAAAATCGAGGCTGCCGGAGGAAAGGCTGAGGTGATTTGAATTGTTGCAGACACTTAAAAATGCGTGGAAGGTAGAAGAGACCAGAAAAGCACTCCTTTTTAATCTGCTGATTATTTTTATATTCCGTCTCGGTACAGCAATTCCGGTTCCGTACGTTGATTCTGCAGCTCTCCATGATTTTTTCAACATGGGTGACGGTGTAGCATCGCTTTTCCAGTATTTTAACCTACTTTCAGGTGACGCTTTTGCTAAAGCTACCCTGTTTGCACTTTCAATCACACCTTATATTAACGCTTCAATTATTATGCAGCTTTTAACTATCGCAATTCCTGCTCTTGAAAGACTTTCAAAGCAGGGTGATGAAGGTAGAAAGAAGATTGCTCAGATTACAAGATACGCAACAGTAGTTCTCGCAGTTCTCACAGCTTTTGGTTACTACACATTCCTCAGAAACCAGCCGTGGACAGATATTAACGGTGCTCAGCATTACGGCTTCCTCTTTGACAAGGGCGTTTTCGCTGCAATCGTTATTATCGTAGCTTACTGTGCGGGTGCATCCATCATTATGTGGCTCGGTGAGCAGATTAACGAAAAGGGTATCGGTAACGGTATTTCAATAATCCTTTTCGCTAACATCGTAGCAAGCCTTCCGTCGCAGATTATGGGTGGCTTCGGTATCTACACACAGGTTATCGGTATTATCGCAGTAGCACTTATACTTCTTCTGTATATTGCTACAATGTGGTTCGTAGTTTATATCAGCGATGCAGAACACAGAATCCCCGTTCAGTATGCTAAGCGTCAGGTTGGCAGAAAAATGTACGGCGGTCAAAACTCCTTCCTTCCCTTGAAGGTCAATATGACAGGTGTTATGCCGATGATTTTCGCATCTGCTATCGTTTCTATCCCGGATACAATTGCGATGTTCTCAGCTAAGTTCGCAAACAGCGCACTTTATACACGTTGGCTCTCTTCAAGAGGCCCCGTTTATATAGTATTTTTCTTCCTGCTTATAGTTGCTTTTGCGTACTTCTATGTTGCTATCTCCTTCAATCCTACTGAAGTTGCTAACAACTTAAAGAAGAACAGTGGTACAATCCCGGGTATCCGTCCCGGTAAGCCTACAGTTGATTATATTACAAGAATACTCAACAGAGTAACTCTTATCGGCGCTTTTGCAATCGGTATTATCGCTATAATTCCTTTTGTTCTGGCTGCTGTTAACCCGAACTTTGCATTCCTTCAGTTTGGTGGTTCTTCAATAATCATTGTTGTAGGTGTTGTACTTGAAGTATGGCGTGCTCTTGAAGCTAAACTTTCAATGCGCCACTACAAGGGCTTCCTCGATTAATTGCGTTTTTTGACCGAGAAAGGAAAATTCTGATGAAGATTATATTTTTCGGTGCCCCCGGTGCAGGTAAGGGTACACAGGCTGAAATCGTCAGCGAAAAGCTTGGTGTTCCGACAATATCCACCGGTGCGATTATCAGAAGTGCCATAAAAGAAGGCACTGAAATGGGCAAGGCTGCCAAGGCTCAGATTGAGAAGGGTGGACTTGTTCCGGATGAAGTTGTTATAGGTATAATTAAGGAAAGACTCAGCAAGGACGACTGCAAAAACGGTTTTATCCTTGACGGTTTTCCAAGAACAGTTCCACAGGCAAAGGCTCTTGACGAAATGGGAATTTCAGTTGACGTAGTTCTTGACCTTGAAGTTGAGGACGAGGCAATAGTTAAGAGAATGAGTGGCAGACGGGTATGTCTTTCATGTGGTGCTTCTTATCACACAGATTATAAGAAGCCGAAGACAGAAGGTGTCTGCGATGCTTGTGGTGAAGCACTCACTTGCCGTGCAGATGATGCTCCGGAGGTAGTGCAGTCAAGACTCAAGGTTTACCATGAGGAAACCGAACCTCTCAAGGACTATTATTCCGAAAAGGGAAATCTCAAGATTGTCTATGGACAAGAGGAGCTTTCCGAAACTACAAGACTTACTCTTGAAGCACTTGGAATAAAGTAAGATACAGGAATTGCTATGATTAAACTCAAAAACAAAGAACAGCTCGAAAAAATGCGTATAGCAGGCAGAATTACTGCAACGGCTCTTGAGGTTGCCCGTGAGCATATAAAGCCGGGTGCTACCCCTCTTGCCGTTGACAGGGCAATTCGCCATTATATCGAAAAAGAAGGTGCAAAGCCTTCCTTCCTCGGTTATGGTGGATTCCCTGCAAGTGCCTGCATCAGCATAAACGACGAAGTAATCCACGGCATACCCAACGATACACCGTTTTCCGACGGTGACCTTGTAAAGGTTGATGTCGGAGCATATATAGGCGGTTTTCACGGTGACAGCGCAAGAACTTTCTTTTGTGGTAACGTTTCGGAAGAAGCAATACGACTTGAAAAAGTTACAAGAGAAGCCTTCTTTGCAGGAATGGAAAGAGCGCTTATCGGCGCAAGACTCGGAGATATATCTTCTGCCGTGCAGAGGGTTGTCGAGGAAGCAGGCTTTTCGGTTGTTCGGGAATATGTCGGACACGGAATAGGCAGTTCACTTCATGAAGACCCGGAAGTTCCGAATTTCGGAAGAGAAGGTCGTGGAATGAGGCTTATGGAAGGTATGGTGCTTGCTCTGGAGCCTATGGTTAACGCAGGCGATTTCAGGGTAAAGGTACTTCCTAACGACTGGACTGTCGTAACTGTCGATGGTAGTCTTTCGGCACACTTCGAGAACACCATAGCTATTACCGGAAACGGTCCGGAAATACTCACAAAGATTTAAGGACTTAAAAATTAAAATATTCTTGCCCGAGATAGTATTCAGGCTGGATTCTGTGATATACCGAAGGAGCAGGTATGCTGAACCTGGGTATTCGGTGAAAAAAGAGCTTACCTTCACAGACCTTGCCGCGGCAGAATTTATTGCAGGGCAAAAAATTATAATCCTAAAAATTTTAGTTTGGAGGGATTGTCCTGGCTAAGGATGACGTAATAGAGTTTGAAGGCGTAGTGCTTGAAGCACTCCCGAATGCTCAGTTTAAAGTCAAGCTCCCGAATGAGCACGTGATTACAGCTCACATCTCGGGAAAACTCAGAATGAATTTCATCAAAATTCTTCCGGGCGATAAGGTTACAGTCGAGGTATCGGTTTATGACCTTTCTAAAGGAAGAATAACTTGGAGAGCAAAGTAAGCTCAAACATTTAGTATAACAGGAGGTAAAAGAAAATGAAAGTTAGACCTTCAGTGAAAAAAATCTGCGAAAAGTGCAAAATAATCAAGAGACACGGTATTATTATGGTTATTTGCGAAAATCCGAAACATAAGCAGAAACAAGGTTGAGAAACAATTGCCGTAGGCAATGTTTGGCAGTAAAAGGATTTTCGAATCACTTTCGTAACCGGAAATAAAATTGAATTTCCGTAATTTTTTGGAAAGAGGTGCATTAAAAAATGGCTCGTATAGCAGGTGTAGATTTGCCAAGAGAAAAGCGTGTTGAAATCGGTTTGACATACGTTTTCGGAATTGGCTTGACCAGCTCAAAAAAGATTCTTGAAAAAACAGGAATCAACCCCGATACAAGAGTTAAGGACCTTACAGAAGACGACGTAGCAAAGCTCCGTGAGGTTATCGAGCACGAATACACAGTAGAAGGTGACCTTCGCCGTGATGTTGCGCTCAACATTAAGCGTCTTGTAGAAATTGATTGTTACAGAGGAAAGAGACACCGTAAGGGTCTTCCCGTTAGAGGTCAGCGTACAAAGACTAATGCTAGAACTCGTAAGGGTCCGGCTAAGACAATCGCTAACAAGAAGAAATAAATTTGTGTAAGTTCTCTTACGCAGGAAGGAGTATCGGAAAATGGCTAAAGCAGTAGCTAAGAAAGGCGTATCAAGAAAGCGCCGCGAACGCAAAAATATCGAAAAAGGTGCAGCACATATCAGCTCAACCTTTAACAATACTATCGTTACCATTTCTGATGTAAACGGTAACACCATTTCTTGGGCAAGTGCCGGTGAAATGGGCTTCAGAGGCTCAAGAAAGTCAACTCCGTTCGCTGCACAGTCTGCAGCTGAAACAGCAGCAAAGGCTGCTATGGAGCACGGTCTTAAGACTGTTGAAGTATACGTAAAGGGACCCGGTCAGGGAAGAGAATCTGCAATCAGAGCTCTCCAGACAGCAGGTCTTGACATCACTCTTATTAAGGATGTAACCCCGATTCCTCACAACGGATGCCGTCCCCCCAAGCGTAGACGTGTATAATCGTTTTGTGAAAAGATACATTTAAAGGAGGAATATCAAAATGGCTAAATATACAGGCCCTGCGTGCAGACTTTGCCGCAGAGAAGGCGTAAAGCTTTTCGGTAAGGGCGAACGTTGCTTTACAGAAAAGTGCGCTATGAGCAGACGCGGACAGGCTCCCGGACAGCACGGTGCAGCCCGCAAGAAAATAGGCGAATACGGACTCCAGCTTCGTGAAAAGCAGAAAACAAAGAGATACTACGGTATCCAGGAAAAGCAGTTCAGAAACTACTTTGCAATTGCTGACGCAAAGGAAGGTATGACAGGTGAAAACCTTCTCACACTTATCGAACGCAGACTTGATAACATAGTTTACAAGATGGGTATGGGTGAATCAAGAAGAGACGCAAGACAGCTCGTTGTACACGGACACTTCCTTGTAAACGGCAAGAAGGCAGACATCCCTTCAATGCTTCTTCGTGCAGGCGACGTTGTATCTGTTAAGGATACAAGCAAGAAGTCTGAAAAAATCAAATCTCTTATTGACAATCTCGACAACAGAAAAGCACCCGCTTGGCTGGTTGTTGACAAGGAAAATGTTACAGCTAAGGTTGAAGCACTTCCCAAGAGAGAAGATATCGACTTCCCGATTGAGGAGCACCTCATCGTCGAATTGTATTCAAAATAAATCCTCGCCGGAAAACTGCATTATATGCACCTTTCCGGTGCAGGCAGTATTTTTTCGAGTATCAGCTTTAAAAGCGACATAGTAACACCCGCATAAGGTAAAGTTGCCATGCGGTCAGGATTGGAGGGTTTTGTAATGATTCAAAGACCGAATATAATGCAAGAAGACACCAGCGCAGACGGTTCATATGGCAGATTTGTCGTTGAACCTCTTGAAAGAGGCTACGGCGTTACTCTCGGAAACTCACTTCGCAGAGTACTTCTCAGTTCTCTTCCGGGTACAGCCGTAACTAACGTAAAAATTGACGGAGTCCTTCACGAAATTTCAACGGTACAGGGAGTAAAGGAAGACGTTCCGGAAATTATCCTTAATGTAAAGGGTATAACCGCGAAGCTCTATTCCGATACACCCAAGACTGTGACAATAGAGGCTCACGGAGAGTGTGTAGTAACTGCAGGCGACATCAATGGCGATGCAGACATCGAAATACTTAACAAGGAGCATCATATTGCAACTGTCGCAGAAGGCGAAAGCTTCAGAATGGAGCTGACGTTTGACCACGGCAGAGGTTATGTATCAAGTGAAAAGAACAAGCAGAACGCAGGAAGCAGCGAGATCGGCAGAATATACACCGACTCAATCTACACACCTGTGTATCACGCATCTTACACAGTTGAAAACACCCGTGTAGGAAACATTACAGACTACGATAAGCTAACTCTCGAGGTAAGAACAGACGGAACAACGACTGCAAAGGAAGCAATTTCCCTTGCCGCCAAGATTCTCAATGAACACCTCAGTCTCTTTGTGGATTTGTCGGATGACGCAAAGACCAAGGAGATAATGGTTGACAGAACCGAAACCGTAAAGGAAAAAATATTGGAGATGACCATTGAGGAGCTTGACATGTCGGTACGATCATTCAATTGCTTGAAGCGTGCCGGTATAGATACAGTTGAAGACCTTGTAAATAAGTCGGAAGACGATATGATAAAGGTTAGAAACCTCGGAAAGAAATCCCTTGACGAAGTTATAAAGAAGCTGCACGATTTAGGTTTAAAGCTTAAATCCGAAGAAGACTAATAACTTTTGAAAAATAAGATAAGGAGGCAAAGAAGATGCCAGGAACAAGAAAGCTTGGACGCCCGACAGCGCATAGAATGTCTATGCTCAGAGGTCTTGTAACAGCGCTTTTCGAGAACGGAAAGCTTGAAACAACAGTTACAAGAGCAAAAGAAGTCAGTGCGCTTGCAGATAAAATGATAACACTTGGCAAGAGTGGAACTCTTGCAGACAGAAGACAGGCACTTTCCTTTATCACAAAGGAAGATGTAGTAACAAAGCTCTTTGCTGAAATCGCCCCCAGCTATGCTGAAAGAAACGGCGGTTACACAAGAGTACTCAAGACAGGACCTCGCCGTGGCGACGGTGCTGAAATGGCTATAATCGAGCTTGTAAAGTAATATGTGTTTATAGGAACCCCCTGATTTTTCAGGGGGTTTGTCTTTCTTGAAAGATTGAGACTCCCTCAGTCTCGCTGCGTTCGACAGCTCCCTCGGCGAGGGAGGTGGCAAGGCGCAGCCTTGACGGAAGGAGTAACATTATAAAAGGGGAAAAATGTCATTAAAATACAACGGAAAACTGATAGAATATGCAAAAAGCCTTCGTAAAGAAATGACAACACAGGAAAAGCATCTTTGGTACGATTTTTTAAGAATATCTCCTGTGAGATTTCAAAGACAGAAGGCAATAGGAAATTATATTGTTGATTTTTATTGTCACCAGGCAAAACTTGTAATAGAACTTGACGGTTCACAGCATTGTGAAGATAAACAACATGAATATGACAATAAAAGAAGTAGAGAATTAGAGGAAATGGGTATCAGGGTAGTAAGATTTACTAATCTTGAAATAGATACTCAATTTGACGAGGTCTGTGAAATAATAGCTTCCCTTATTGAGTAAACTCCCTCAGTCTCACTGCGTTCGACAGCTCCCTCGGAGAGGGAGCCTTTTAGCCTTCCTCTGTGAGGAAGGTGGATTTGCCGAAGGCAAAGACGGAAGGAGTAAACTCCCTCAGTCAAAAACAAGTTTTTGACAGCTCCCTCGGCGAGGGAGCCTTAATTACAATATATGGTATGCTGTGAAAAACGGCACCACAAGAAAAGAGTATGTTTACAATCAAGCCCATGGTTGTTTGCAGATTGTTTATCTATTTTTTTAAAATTATGATATAATGATTATGTGCAAGGATTGGATAAAATTTGCAAAATGCACAAAATTAGGTGTTGGTTTTGTTGAAGTTCAACAAAAGTTGTCGAACAACACCCGGTGAATGTCATTTTTGCGATTTTTGTTCAATTCACAATTTATCCAAATTGCAAAGAGTCGTGAATTTTTTTCCGGCTCGGATAATACTTTGTATTGTGGGCAAAGAAAAAAGTACAATTTATTATTATTCAAGATTAAAAATATGTATTTAGGAGGCGATATTGGCGCAAAAACACCCCTTTCCTGTTTTTCGTTGCGACGGAAAGGGCAAAATGTGCAACGGGACTGTGACCACTGCAGAGACAGTGGCGGGGGCATTTAAAATATTTATTAAATGCGAAAAAATCGTTATTTTTGAAAGGAGAAAATACGATGAAATTTAAAAGAATTTTGTCTGCTGTGCTTTGCGTACTGATGCTTACTTCAAGCTTCGTGTTTACTGCAAATGCGGCAGGTGAAACAGGAACAGTTCTGACAACATTGTATTCTTCAGCTAAGGGTACAACCACCAACATATATGTTGAAGGACTCAATTATGATAACATCCAGTTGTCAGAAAGTGGAGAATATACCTATTCCAAGATACTTTACAAAGACGCAAGTGCAACGAGAGTTCAAATATCTCCAACCCTCTCTAATGGTGTTTATAATCCGGCGGTACCATCGACTAATGGTTTTACCGTTGCAGTTCTGCTTAAGAGGAACGAGAGTTTTGCAGAATATCTTAAAGAAAAAGGCATCAGCGAAACCAACCTTTATTTTGTTGCCTACGACAAGGATTCCGCTCCTGTTTTGCATACTAAGAATGACTCTGCTAATAACCCTTTGCAAACATATGAGTTTGACGATGGTTATACACTTTATGTGGCGAGCGAGTCTGATAATGTAGATTATTTGTCATCTCTTTCAGTTTTCCCATATTCCAATACTCACTACAACCAAGGTACCACTCATATGACAAATTACTTTACAGATGCGGAACATTCCGATGAGTCTGTAGTTGATGTAATCGGATGGGCTGTTTATGATGGTACTGTAACCGATATGGAGGCTATGGCGGCTGATATCAAGACTATGTCTTTGGGAACTAACATCTATGTATCACCCACAGGTGTTAATACCTATTCAGGTTTTTCACCCAGTGCACCTGTAAAGACACTTTCTCAGGCAAATACACTTATCCAAAATTGTCTTAAAGCTGATATTTATGATGAAAATACAACAGTTACAATTCACGTAATGGATGGCTTTGATGCAACTCATGTTGTTTTCAAAAGCGATACTGGCTCTGTTACACTTCCGATAGAAGACGGAAAAGTCACTATAAACAGTAACTTAGTTAGAGATATTTCAGAATATGATGTTACCTTTGCAAAGATGTATAATGTAACAGTTACAGGTGGTAAAGCAGAGCCTGCAACAGTAGAGCATGGCGCAAACGTTGTAATCACAATTAATGACTACGATGCAAATGCTAAGACTTATACAGTTACTGTAAACAATGTAGCAACAGATGTTGTTATTGACGAAAATGGTAAGTTTACTCTTACAAATATCACAGAAGTAACTAATGTTGTTATTTCTTCAACTGCTCAGACACGTACAGTTAGTGTAGTTGCTGACCCGACAGAGGGTGGTACAGTTTCAGGTCTCGAAAACGAGGGCGTATACAACGTTGGCGCAACCGTAACTCTTACAGCCGTACCTGAAGAAGGCTACAAGTTCCTTTACTGGACAGAGAGCGACGAAGAAGTTTTAAGAGACGCAACAATCAGCTTTACAGCAACTGCAAACAGAAACCTTGTAGCTGTTTTCGAAGAAATTACCTACACAGTAACAGTTATTGCCGGAGACGGTGGAGAAGTTGAAGAACTTGCTTCTGCAACTGTTCGTGTGGGAACAGAAGTAACTATCAATGCAACACCTGATGAAGCTTATAGCTTTGACGGTTGGTATGATGGTGATGAAAAGGTTTCTTCTGATGCTGAATATACATTTACAGTTAATGATGATGTATCACTCACAGCTAAGTTTACAAAGAAGACTTGTACAGTAAGTGTTACTGGTGGTACACCTGCAGAGTCAACAGTAGAATATGGTGATGATCTTGAAATCACAATTCCTGACTATGATGCAAACGCTAACACATACACAATTACTGTAAACAACGAACCTGCAGAAGTTACAGTTTCTGCTGAAGGTAAGTTCACTCTTACAAATATCACAGAAACAACTACTGTTGTTATTTCAACAGCTACCCAGACTCGTACAGTTACAGTAAATGTTGACCCGACAGAGGGTGGTACAGTTGATGGTGCTGGTGTATACAACTACGGTGCAGATGTAACTGTTACAGCTACAGCAAACGAAGGTTACGATTTTGTTAGCTGGACAAAAGATGGCGAAGAAGTTTCAACATCTGCAGAATTCACATTTACAGCAAATGCTAATGTTACTCTTACAGCTAACTTCAAACCTCTGACATTTAGTGTAATATTCTATGCAAACGGTGGCAGTGGAGCTCCGGATAGTATTGAAGTGAAATACGGAGAAGAGGTTGATCTTTCTGAGTATATTCCTACTCTTGAAGGAAGCGACTTCGCAGGCTGGGAAGATCTAGAATCAGAGAATCCAATCACAATTACCGATAACAAGTTCACAATGCCCGCAAAAAATGTAACACTTACAGCTAAGTTTACAAAGAAGACTTATACTGTAACATTCGATGCAGGCGAAGGTAAGTTTGCAAATGGTGAGTCAACATATGTAGTAGAAAATGTTGAACACGGAAAAGATATTTCAACTCTCGTTCCGACAGAAACCCCTGAAAAGGCTTCTAACGAAACAACCAACTTTAAATTTGACGGTTGGGATTATGAAATAGGTGCAACGGTTGTTGGTGAAACTGTTATCAGTGCGAAGTATGAAGAAACAACCAGAACATACGGTGTTACATTCTACCCGAACTACGATGGTGGTGTAGAAAACGTAGAAAACTTCTATGCTTACAATGCTATAATCGATAATGCTCCTGAATTTACAAGAACAGGTTACACATTCGCAGGTTGGGCAACAGATGCAAATGGTAGTAAGCTTGAAACACTCCCTGCAGTAACAGGTGAGGCAGTATACTATGCACTCTGGACAATCAACCAGTATGAAGTAAAATTTGTAGCTGAAGACCAAGAGGTTATTACTAAGACGGTTGATCACGGAAAGACAGTTGATGTTCTTCCGGAAGCTCCTGAATATGACCACAAGACATTCTCTAAGTGGATGTATGCAGGTGCAGAATTTACAACAGATATAGAGATTACAGAATCTATTACAGTTGAGGCTCTTTATATAAGTGAAGAACTGCTTACAGTTTCATTTGAAACTCTTTATGGTGGTCCTCTTGTAGATGTAGAAGATTATGCAGGTGAAACTATTGAGCTTGCTACTCTTGAACATGAAGGCTATACATTTGAAGGTTGGTTTGATGGTGGAACTAAGGTATCGTCACCTTACACTATTACAAAAACTGTAACACTTACAGCTAAGTTCTTTGAAAATATCGCTAAGATTGGTGATACAAACTATCCTTCTCTCGAAGCAGCAGTTGCAGCTGCAGATCCTGATGCTGAAGTTGTTCTTCTTAAGGATGCTTCCGGCAACGGTATTGTAATTAATAAGGACATTACAATTAACCTCGGTGGAAACACATACACAATCGACGGTGAAACAGTTGGTTCAGCAGGAACTGAGACACTTGGCTTCCAGCTCCTCAAGAACAACAATATCAAAATTGAGAACGGTACAATCAAATCTTCTATAGCAAAGATGCTCGTTCAGAACTATTCAAATCTTACACTTGACGGTGTAACACTTGACGGTTCAGAGCTTGTTCAAAGTGAAATAGGCTACTACACACTTTCAAACTGCAACGGAAATGTTGTAATTAAGAATTCTACAATTATAGCACACGAGAATGGAGTTGCATTTGACGTAGATTATCAGAGTAGCTATCCGAGCGGCGTAAAGGTAACTCTTACAGGAACTACAGAAATCATAGGCGCAATTGAGTATGAAGCTAACGAAAAGAACTCTCTTGCAAAAGAAGAATCAGTTGTTCTTGAAGCTCCCGAAGGCTACGAATGGAACGACGAAGGAGTTCTTGTAGTAGTTAAGGTTATTGAAGGCGAAACTAATATTGGCGAAGTTGAAATTTCAAAGCCTGAAGCACCTGACGAAAATATTAAAATCGAAGTTACAACACCTGGTGAAGAAGGCGAGGATGCAAAACCCGAAATCAGCATTACTCTTCCTGCAAATACTGTTGTAACAGATAAGATTGAAAAAGTTACAGTTAATGATGTAACAGAAGATGAAAGCAAATATCCTGATAGCATTTCAGATCCTCTGGATGTAAAGAAGGTATTTGAAATTGAAATTAAGGATGAAGACGGTGAAGCTGTTTACGATGCTACTAACAATGAAGCAATCGTAGTAACAATTCCTTACGAGCAGCAGAATTCTGACAGACGTATTGTTATCTATCACGATGATGTAAGACTTACACAGGTAGATTCGCTTGCTGACTTGGAAATCGGATACTTCTATTACGATGCGGAAGCTAAAGAAGTAACAATTAATGTTGCACATTTCTCAATAATCACAATTGTTGAGGAAGATAAAAACGATTATATCCTTACAATTGATGCTACAACAGCGTATGACAAGGATGACACAGTTTACGTTATAGGTGACACTGTTACAGTAACTATTGGTGTTAAGTCTGATAAAGAAAAGACTCAGTATGCGGGAATATCTTATGAACTTAAATATGATGCAAGTGTTCTTAAGTATACCGGAACTAATAGCGCATCTAATGGAGTTGTTTACAAAAAGAACATTTCAGGAGAAGATGTAGTTATTGGTACAGAATATACTGAAACATTTAAGGTTATTGGTACTTTTGACAGTAAGGCATTTACAGTAATCGGTTCTGTTCTTGAAAACTTTGATGCATCATGGGAACCTCAGATGAACGCTCCTGTTGAAGGTCCTGCAACAATCTACTTCCTTGAACCTTACACAATCACATATGAAAATATGGATGGCGCAACACATGAAGAAGGATATCCTACAAAGCATACTTACGGTACAGCAACAGTACTTAAGGATGCAACAAAGACAGGATATACATTCGATGGCTGGTATGCAGATGCTGGATTCACAGGTAACGAAGTAACAGAACTTGCAGCAGATGGTTATACAGCAGCTATTACTCTCTATGCTAAGTGGACAGTAAACAAGTACAATGTAACATTTAACGCAGACGGTGGAACCACAGTTGACGATATGACTGATGTTCCATACGGAACAGAAGTTGATGTATCTAGACTTATACCTACAAAGACAGGCTACACATTCGCAGGATGGGTAGATACAGCAACAGATGATGCAGTTACAGTTACAGAAGGCAAGTTCGCAATGCCCGACAGAGCAGTAGCACTTAAGGCAACATGGGATCTCGTAGAATATTCAGTAAGCTATACACATACTAGCGGTTCAACAGGTGATATAGCTGATATAATCTTTGCTAATGCTCCCGATGAAGCAAATATCGAAAACGCACTTGAAATTACCCCGGTAATGGATACAACTAAGTATAGCTACGCATTCCAGTATAAGATTGGTGATGGCGACTTTACTGATATTCCTCTGACAGACGGAAAACTCGTATTTGAAGTTGGTTCAGTTGTTGCAGATGTTTATGTAGATGTTGTTCGTACACCTCTGTTCCAGGTTAAGGTTTATAATGAATTTGTAAATGGTTATGCTCTTGTTATCGCTTATGGTAACGAAACTGGTGCATATACATTCGATATGAACTCTGTTGAATACGGTATGTATAGAACAGCTCATTATGATGACAATGAAGAAATAACTTGTGCTCATGCATTTGTACTCAGAGCAGCTGCAGACTTCGACGAAGAGGATGCATTTGAGCTCATTTCCTACGATGCGAATGCAACAGCAGATGCTATTGAAATTAAGACAGCAGAGCCTGACCTTAATGAAGATGAACTTGTTGGTATAAATGATGTTGGTGCAGTTTACTACTCATGGACGGCTGACGAAACAAGGGAAGTGGATTGTCCAGATTATGCTACTTATGTTGAAAGATTGTTGAATTCTGACCTCGATCCTGACAAGGAAATCGATGGAGGCGACGTAACAGTTGTAACAGATTACACAGGTTTTCAATATAGCGTACCTCAGTCATAATTAAGTTATAATACCAGCAAAATGACGTTTGCCTCCGTGCTATTCGTTAGCACGGAGGCAAATAAAACCCCTATATGTTAATTTAAAGGATGAATAGAATGATAAAAAAAATAATTTCATCAATACTATCTGTAGTTATTCTGCTTTCAACAGTTGCTTTTACTGCAAGTGCTGATGGAGAAACTATAAAGTTTATTTTATCTTCGGACGGAGAAAGCAGTGTAACTGTTCCTGGAACCGTTGGTGCTACTTTCGAAGTCGACTTTATTATCGTAAATACTGAAAGCAATGACTACGAAGCTATTGTAACAAATGCTATAAAGTATAATCCGGAATTGCTTGAGCTTGTAAGTTGCACTCCTACAAATAGATGTACCGTTCTTGGAAATAACTCCGGTGATAAATTTGTTAAAACCGGAACCGGCGGGGATGAAGCTATAGATTCTTCAGAATATACTTATTGTACGTTAACATTTAAAACTCTTGTAGCTTCGGGTCTCGGCACTATTACATCAAGGCCGAAGGATGCTTCTATTAGCATTTATAACAGCAATACAAACCGATACGACGATATTTATAAAGGTGATGATGGTACAATTGCTCTTGAAAGCCTAGATGTCACCATCGGTACCGGATATAGTCCTGTTACACAGGTTAGTTTGAATCCGACAAATGCTACTATTGACATTGAAGAAACAATAGATGTTACTGTTTCTATTAATGCTGATGCCTCCAATAAAAACTTTACAGTTGTATCTCAAGATACCAACGTTGCAAGTGTTGAAAAAATCTCTGATAACACCTTTAGAGTTACAGGTGTAAACAAAGATCTCTTGCCAAATGGATGCACAACAAAAATAATTGTTTCTGCGGCTGATAACCAAAAGGCTGAGTTTACTGTTAATGTAAATGCTCCTAAGGTTACACTTATTCCTGCCAGTGCTGAGCTCTATTCTGAAGATACACTGCAAATGCAGGCTACTATTCTTCCAAGCAACAGAATAATTACATTTAAGTCACATAATAAGGATAATGAGAGTGTTAATGATATTGTCCGTATATCACCCGAAGGTCTTGTTGTAGCCCTAAAGGCGGGTGAGGCTATAGTTACTGCACAAGATAATTTCAATCCCAATATTAACAAGACAAGCAACATAATTGTTAAACCCGACGGATTAGTGCTCGCAGATGCTTCTGTAAATGTTGGTAAAACTGTAACACCTACATTTACTAAGAATATGTCAGAGGCGAGAAAGAATAAGTATACCTTTACTTTTGCAAGTGGTAATGAAGCGGTTGCAACAGTTAATGCTACAACAGGCGTTGTTACCGGTGTTAGCGCAGGTACTGCAGAAATTACCGTTACAGGTACAGCTGCAGGACTTAGTACACTTACTGCTACTTGCACCATCACCGTAAGTCCCGGTGGCGGCGGCGGTGGTGGCGGCGGAGGCGGAGGCGGTGTCTCCAGCTATAAGCTGACAATCTGCACTCCTGACGGTGAAGAACTGAAAGTCGAAACAAAGACATCAGGTACAACTATTAAGGTTGCGGATTATACCTTTACTAAGGACGGCTACACTTTTGAAGGTCTCTTTACAGATAAGGAGCTTACAAAGAAGGCAGAGGACTTTAAGATAACCAAGGCTACAACTCTTTATGCAAAGTTTGTAGAAGCTCAAGTAAAGCCCGACAGACCTGCTTCTATTCCATCTGCACTTACAGATGTGCACGTTGCATATATCGTAGGTCGTGGTGAGGGTAAGGTACAGCCTGAGGCGAGCATCACAAGAGCAGAAGTTGCAACAATTTTCTTCAGACTTCTTGAAGATGAAATCAGAGACGCAAATTACACTAAAGAAAACAACTTTACTGATGTAAATCAGGGCGATTGGTTCAACACAGCTGTTTCCACACTTGCAAAGCTTGAAATTCTTAACGGATACAAGGAAGCTGACGGAACATACAGCTTCAGACCTAACAACCCGATAACACGTGGCGAGTATGCAACAATTGTTTCAAGACTTGCATCTGTAGAAGGAAGTGAAAGTGTTCCTCTCAGCGATATCTCTGAACACTGGGCTTATGAAAATATTCTTAAGGCAACTTCGCTCGGCTGGATAAAGGGTTATGAGGATGGTACCTTCAGACCTACTAACGATATAACAAGAGCAGAAGCAATGACTCTTACCAACAGAGTTCTTTGCAGAGAGCCTGAAACAGTTGAGGATATTCTTTCTGAACAGATGATAACCTTTACAGATAATGCAGACACAAGTATGTGGTATTATCTTGCAATCCAGGAAGCAACAAACAGCCACGAATACAAGATGAAGGCTGACGGAAAGCATGAAACATGGACAAAGCTTACCGAAACTCCTGACTGGACAAAGCTTGAAAAGGAATAATTTTCTCTTGTAAATATCTGAATATATTGGTCAAGTCCGACGTTTGTCGGGCTTGACTTTTGCTTTTTTACCAAAAACAATATAGTTTAATAAAAATTTTTCTTCTGTCTATTGACGAAAACCGTATAATGTAGTAAAATATAAAGTAAGGGATTTTATCAAAAGGGGGAAAACAGATGCGAAAAAAATGCGGACTGTTTGATTTTCTTTTCCGGAAGAAAACTGACCGTGAAATTTTGAAATTACGTGACGAACAGAACGCCTTTCTTGGCATCGTAGCACACGATTTGCGCACTCCCATGACAAGTATTGCAGGCTTTGTTGATGCAATTCTTGACGGAACAATTCCACCCGAAAAGCAGGAGCATTATCTGAAAATTGTCTCCTCTGAGTCTCACAGGCTTTCAAGACTTGTAAGCAACCTGTTGAATATTTCGAGAATACAGTCCGGGCAAGGAAGTCTTAACATTACAGACTTCGATGTTTGTGAAAATGCCCGTCTTGCTCTTATATCCCTGGAGCAGCAGATAAATGCTAAAAATATTGAAATTGATTTTTCACCCTGTGCAGATAACTGTTATGTGAGTGCCGACAGCGAAGCAATACATCAGGTTTTATATAATTTACTTCACAATGCAATAAAGTTTTCCGATGACGGTGGGAAAATCAAGATAAGTATTGAAGAACACGAAAAGAATAAGTATCTGGTTTGCGTTTCCAACACCGGTGACGGAATACCCGAAGACGAGCTGCCGCATATTTTTGACAGATTCCACAAATCCGGTGCGTCAGGTGGTGCAGGACTCGGACTTTATATATGTAAGACAGTAATAGACCTTCACGGTGAGGACATATGGGCAGAGTCAAAGGAAAACGAATATACTTCCTTTAAGTTTACATTGACTGCAAAGAAAGCCCGGAACGACTAATATCTTCGTAAAGAAAGCGAAAGGAACAATAAAAAATGATAAATGATATCGGAATTGACCTTGGCACATCTACTGTTCTTGTGTATGTTAAGGGCAAGGGCGTAATACTTGAGGAGCCCTCGGTTGTAGTTGTGGATAAGAACACCGGCAAGGTAATAACAGTCGGCAGGGAAGCAGAAAAGATGCTTGGCAGAACGCCTGCCGGACTTGTGGCAATTCATCCTATGCGTGACGGTGTTATCAATCACTACGACATGGCACTTCAGATGATAAAATACTTCATGAAGAAGGCAATTGGAAACACCTTCTTTAAACCCAGAGTTATCGTTGCAGTTCCGAGTGGCATTACCGAGGTTGAGGAAAGAGCTGTTTGCGAGGCTACAATGAGAGCAGGTGCCAAGCGTGTATATCTTATCGAGGAGCCTGTTGCAGCCGCAATCGGTGCCGGACTTGATATTTCAAAGCCTGTGGGAAATATGGTAATAGACATTGGTGGTGGAACTACCGATATTGCAGTTATGTCGCTCGGAGATGTTGTTTGCTCGGAGTCTATAAAGGTCGCAGGCAACAGACTTGACGAGTCGATTGTAAAATATATAAGAAGAAAGCACAGTATGCTTATTGGTGAAACTACTGCCGAGCAGCTCAAAATTCAAATCGGTACTGCGTGGCCCTTTTCCGAGCCTCACTCAAGAGAAGTAAAGGGCAGATGCCTTATTGAGGGACTTCCGAAAAAGGTTACAATCACTACAAAGGAGTTAATTGAAGCGATGGACGAGCCGTTTACGCAGATTGTTGATGCAGTTTGCCGTATAATCGAGATGACCTCGCCCGAGCTTGTCGGGGATATTGCTTCTTCGGGAATTGTTCTGACCGGTGGCGGAAGCAAGCTTCGTGGTATAGACAAGCTGATTGAAAAGGCAACCGGTATTAAGACTCACATTCCGGAGAATCCTTCAAACAGCGTGGTTATCGGCGCAGGTCGTTCGCTTGAAAACATCTCTCTTATGCCGGAGGGCGTTCGCAATATTTCAAGAAGAAGATTTACAGAATAATTATATTGGTGGCATCGAAAGGTGCCACTGTTTTTGTCATAGCCTTCTCCTTGAGGAGAAGGTGGGTTTTGCGAAGCAAAACTCGGATGAGGCGGAACATTAAAGGTGAAATAACCCCTCATCAGTCACTCCGTGACAGCTTCCCCCAAAGGGGAAGCCTGCAAAAAACGACCTGTTATACGGGTGGGCATTTACGGTTTTTAGAAAAATATTTTCAAAACATCTTTACTTCTTTAAAAAAGTGTGTTATAATTATGATGTATAACAATATTTTAATAATCAAGGAGAACAGAAAATGGCTTACTACTATCCAGAACCGTCAAGAACCTTTAGTGAATATCTTTTAATACCCGGATATTCAGATGCAAATTGTATTCCTGCAAATGTCAGCCTGAAAACACCACTTGTTAAATTCCGTAAGGGCGAAGAGCCGGAATTGTCAATGAATATTCCGCTTGTTTCAGCTATCATGCAGTCGGTTTCGGATGACAAGATGGCTATTGCACTTGCTAAAGAGGGTGGCGTTTCCTTTATATATGGCTCGCAGACAATTGAACAGGAAGCTGAAATGGTAAGACGTGTTAAGAATTATAAAGCAGGCTTTGTTACTTCCGATTCAAATATAGCTCCCGATGCAACTTTAGCAGATGTAATTGAGCTTAAAGAGCGCCTTGGTCACTCAACAATTGCAGTAACTGAGGACGGAACGCCTAACGGAAAGCTTCTCGGTATCGTTACCGGACGTGATTACAGAATCAGCCGTATGTCAATGGACGAAAAGGTACATACCTTTATGACTCCCCTTAGTAAGCTCATCACAGCTCCCGAGGGAACAACCCTTAAGGAGTGTAACAACATAATCTGGGATAACAAATTAAATTCCCTTCCGATTGTTGATGCAAATGGAAAGCTCCTTTACTTCGTTTTCCGTAAGGACTACGACCAGCACAAGGAAAATCCTCACGAATTACTTGACAAAGATAAGAGATATGTTGTTGGTGCAGGTGTAAATACCCGTGACTATGAAGAAAGAATCCCTGCTCTTATAGAGGCAGGCGCAGATGTTCTTTGTATTGACTCAAGCGAAGGCTTTACCGAGTGGCAGGCGAGAACTATTGCATTTGTTCGTGAAAAATACGGTGATACAGTAAAAATCGGTGCAGGCAACGTTGTTGACGCAGAGGGCTTCAGATTCTTAGCTGATGCAGGTGCTGACTTTATTAAAATCGGTATCGGTGGTGGCTCTATCTGTATTACCCGTGAAACAAAGGGCATAGGCAGAGGACAGGCAACTGCAGTAATTGACGTAGCACAGGCAAGAGACGAATACTTCAAGGAAACAGGAGTTTATATTCCGATTTGTTCCGACGGTGGAATCGTTCACGACTATCATATCACACTTGCACTTGCTATGGGCTGTGATTTCTGTATGCTCGGCAGATACTTCTCACGTTTTGATGAGTCTCCTACAAATAAGATTATGATTAACGGAAATTATATGAAGGAATACTGGGGCGAAGGAAGTGCAAGAGCACGTAACTGGCAGAGATACGACCTCGGGGGTGCAGCAAAGCTCTCCTTTGTTGAGGGTGTTGACTGCTACGTTCCGTATGCAGGTCCGCTTCATGATAACCTTGCAATTACTCTTGCAAAGGTGCGTTCGACTATGTGTAACTGTGGCGCACTTTCAATTGAAGAGCTCCAGAAGAAAGCAAAGCTCACACTTGTAAGCTCTGTTTCGATTGTCGAGGGCGGTGCTCACGACGTACTCGTAAAAGACCAGACTCAAGGACGATAATATTATGGGGGCTTCTCGCCCCATACCCCTTTTCGCAGGGCTCCTCGCCCTGCACCTCGGTCGCTTTTTGAAAAATGCGACGCAAAAACTTTAACACTTTACGCCGAACTGTTCTGCTTCGCAAAACAGTCCGGCGGGAATACAAAAAGCCTTCCCCCTCGGGGGAAGGTGGGTTTGCGTAAGCAAACTCGGATGAGGGGACATTAACGGCGAAATAACCCCTCATCAGTCACTCCGTGACAGCTTCCCCCCAAGGGGAAGCCTTCAAAAATCCTTTCCCTTGACTTGGGCTCTTTTTGATTACTTTTTCCAGCTCTAAGGTGGGAAAAAGTAATTAGGGGTTTCAGGGGGTGAAACCCCATGAATTCTCGTAAAAAGTGGGATTCTAGGGGGATGAAATCCTCTGGTAATAAACGATTTGTTATTTCAAAACGGGCGACTAATAGTCGCCCCTACGAATACGAACCGGACAGATGTGAAATCTGTTTGTATGTTTCGGGAAATTTCTTATAAAAAATAAAAACACATTAAATCTCAGGGCTTAACGAAATAAAGTTGAGCCCTGAAAAAATAAATAAAGAGAGGAGGCTCGTTTTTGGCAGAAAAATTTGATACTGTAAAGGGCGAAGTACAGGACGTTACCTACACTAACGAAATAAACGGCTATACCGTCTGTGTTATAGATTACGAGGATGAGCTTCTGACTCTTGTTGGTACTATGCCGTTTATAAATGTCGGCGAAACTATAAATGCCGTCGGGAAATTTACCATTCACCCTACCTTTGGACGTCAATTTCGTGTTGAGCATTATGAAAAAGAGCTTCCGACAAGCGAGGAATCAATTATTGCGTATCTTTCTTCGGGGGCTATAAAGGGCATAGGTCCTGTTATTGCAAGAAGAATTGTTGCAAAATATGGGAGTGATTCGCTGGACGTTCTTGAAAACCACAGCGAATATCTTTCAGATATAAACGGAATATCAAAAAAGAAAGCCCGTGAAATCGGGGAATCTTACGCCGGTCAGTTCGGCATGCGGAATGTTATGATGTACTTTAACGGAATTTTGACTACAAGTGTTGCAATGAAGGTTTATAAAAGATACGGAGATGCAGCAGTTGATATAGTTAAGAGAAATCCGTATGTTCTGTGCGAGAATATAAGTGGAGTCGGCTTTGAAAGAGCAGATGCCGTAGCACGCAAGCTCGGTGTTGACGAGCATTCGCATTTCCGTATTGAATCGGGAATGAAATATATACTTAAAATGAATCTTTTACGCAACGGAAACTGCTATATGCCACAGGAGTTGCTCCTTTCCGAGACGACCACCCTGCTCGGCGTTACACACGAGGAAGCACAGAACGCACTTCGTGCGATTATCTCTCTCGGACAGGCTATTGCGGTAAAGTACGGTGATACACTTGCAATTTATATAGACTACGCATATAATGCCGAGAAATTCTGCGCCGAAAGACTCAAAATGCTCTCGGATGTTTCGGTAAATATACCCGTAAAACGGGCGAACGATTATATAGATACAGCACAAGCAGAAATGGACCTTGTTTTTGCGCCACTTCAGCGCAAGGCGATAAAGGCTGCAGTAGATAACGGTATGCTGATAATTACGGGTGGCCCCGGCACCGGAAAAACTACAGTTATCCGTGCAATTCTCAAAATTTTTGATGCCTTTGGGATTGACACACTTCTGGCAGCCCCCACAGGCAGAGCTGCCAAGAGAATGACACACGCTACCGGCAGAGAAGCACGTACAATTCACAGGCTTCTTGAGAGCGGCTACGGTGATGACGATAATCCAAGTATTACAACCTTTGCAAAGGACGAGGATAATCCACTTGACTGTCAAGCACTGATAGTAGATGAAATCTCAATGTGTGATATTTTTCTGCTGTCGTCGCTTCTTTCTGCCATAAGGCCCGGAACAAAGCTCATCTTTATCGGGGACAGCGACCAGCTGCCACCTGTGGGAGCCGGAGATACACTTCGTGATATGATAAAAAGCGAAGTGATACCAACCGTTCGTCTTGATGAGGTTTTCCGTCAGAGTGAGGGAAGTGGAATTGTTATTGCCGCACACAAAATAAATAAGGGAGAAATCCCGGCTACCGACAACAAAAGCGACGATTTCTTTTTCATGAAAAGAACGTCTCCGAAGGATGTAACAGAGCTTATTTGTTCTCTTGCGTCCGACAGACTCGTAAACGCATATAATTACAATCCGGTCGAGGATATTCAGATTATAACTCCGTCAAGAAAAGGAATTACAGGAACGGTAAATCTCAACGCAATACTTCAGAGTGTTCTCAATCCACAGAGCCTTTCAAAAACCGAACGCAAAGTCGGCGAAATTATATACCGTGAGGGAGATAAGGTAATGCAGATAAAAAACAATTACCTGCAGGAATGGAAGTATGACGACGGACGAAGCGGCGACGGAGTCTTTAACGGCGAAATAGGGACTATTGAGAGTATAAACAATTACGAAGAAAAGTTCAGTGTAAATTTTGACGGACGGCACGTCATATACGATATGGCGCAATTTGATGAGATAGAGCACGCATATGCCGTAACGGTACACAAAAGCCAGGGAAGCGAATATCCGTGTGTTATAATTCCTCTTTTTGACGCACCTCCCGGACTTCTTACGAGAAATATGCTCTATACTGCCGTAACACGTGCGCAAAGACAGGTAATTCTTGTAGGCAAAACCGAGGTTATGACAGAGATGATAAACAACAACCGTCAGATAAAGAGACACACAGGACTTTGTTCAATGCTCAAAAAAGAAGATAACTGAAAGGAGATAAATTATGAAAATCGAAATTACAAAGCTATGTGAAAACGCAATTATTCCAAAAAGAGGCTCGGACAAAGCAGCAGGCTATGACCTTTATGCTTGCCTTGAATGTGATAGTGTAGAAATCGCACCTCACACTACCGTAAAAATCGGAACAGGACTTGCAATTGCTGTTCCCGACGGATATTTCGGTGCAGTTTTTGCAAGAAGCGGACTTGCAGCAAAGGAAGGACTCAGACCTGCAAACTGCGTAGGCGTTTGCGACAGCGACTACCGTGGTGAGTATATTGTGGCACTTCACAACGATAGCGACGAGATAAGAACTGTAAAGAACGGTGACAGAATTGCTCAGCTTGTTGTTATGCCTTTTCTTGAGGTTGAATTTTCCGAGGTTAATGCCCTTTCCGAAACAGAACGTGGCGCCGGTGGGTTTGGAAGTACAGGAAAACAATAAAAAAGCCTTCCCCTTGAGGGGTAACGAAGTGGCGACGAGGTAGTGAATGACAGCCCGGTGCGGCTGTCAGAGCCGAGTCGGACCGAGCCGCAGCGAGACAGGTGGGTTTTGCGAAGCAAAACTCGGATGAGGTGGAAATTGTGTTGTGTGAAATATTAGAATAAACACCTCATCAGTCTCGCCTTGCTCGACAGCTTCCCCTCAAGGGGAAGCCTTTTTATTTTTCTTCTTCACAACCGAAAATACAACAAGTGTCACAATCATAAGAATCGGAAAGGCTGCCGCAGCCATAAGACCACACTTGAGGCAAACGAGATTTACGTCAAGTCCGGAGAATATCGGATATGCAGAAACACTTTCAATGTTTACGGCATTTGATACAATTCCCGTGAAATACGGTCCGAGCGAACAGCCAAGGTCACCGAATATCGCAAGAAGCCCGAAAAGTGCCGTACCACCAAGAGGAAATTCACGTGCAGACAGGCTAAGTACTCCCGGCCACATAAGACTTACCGAAAAGCCACAGAGCGAACAGCCCATAAGAGCTACAACAGGACTTTTTGAGATGGTTATCATAGCATATGAGACAAGGCAGAGTACAGCACATACCAGAAGTCCGTGTGCTATTTTGAAACGAGAGCCGAAAACTCCGTAAAGTATTCTTCCGATTCCCATAAAGAAGGCAAAAGCACACGGACCGAGCAGGTCTCCTGCGACCTTTGAAATTCCGAGTCCTTTTTCTGCAAGCATTGATGCCCATTGAGCTACTGCAAGCTCTGCTGCTCCTCCACAGACCATAAGTATTGCTCCGAGAAGGAAGAATTTTGAAAAGACTATTTTTTTAATAGGTGTTCTTCTTTCCCCACTTACAAAGACAGGGAACGGAACCTTTAAAAAGAGCAGAGCGTTAATAAGTGGCACGAGCGACCACAAAACCGGGATAAGATACCATATACTGTTGCCTATAAAATATAAAAGGAGAGTTGACAGAAGAACTACCGACACCTGCCCCCAGCAGTAAAAGGAATGCAGAAAAATCATAGCTGCAGCCTTGGCGCCATTCTTTGAGCTTTCTGATTCTTCAATCGGTATTGCATCTATAATCGGGCTTATTACTACTTCGACAAGTCCACCGCCTACCGAGTAAAAGAAGGTTGCAATAATGAGTGCTGCATATGTATTCGGAATTACCATCGGAAGAAGTCCTAAAAAAGCAAGTCCCGTGAAGGAAAAAAGCTGCGACAGAATAGCACAACTCTTAACACTCAGCCTTGTCAGAAGCTTTACCGAAACCATATCTGTAAAAATCTGTATTATAAAGTTCAATAGCACCAGCGTTCCGAGCTTTGCATTGTCAATGCCGTATGCATCACTGAAGATTACAAAAAATATCGGGGCAATATTTATTACGATTGCCTGTACGACATAGCCGATATAGCAGGCAATTTTTGTGTGTTTAAAGGATGGCTTTAACATTTTTATCTCACTTTTCTTTTTTTCTTCCGAGAACAACTCTCTCGACACCGAAGATGTCTGTCAGCACCTCGGTTTCCATTTTGCGATATTTCAAGATTGCTTCAACCTGGCGTACCGTATCGTAGCCTGCTTCAAGAAGCAAAATGCCATCGTCCTCAAGAAATCTTGAGGAATAACGCTGTGCTATCATTTTATAGAATTCAAGTCCGTCGAAGCCTCCGTCAAAGGCAATTCTCGGCTCATACTTCATTGTTTCCGAAAAATTATCCACATCCTTCGTTTTGACATAAGGGGGATTGGAAAGGATACAGTCGGGTATTTTTATCGGGATAAAGTCTTCAAGAGAGCAGTTTATAAGCTCAAGTCTTTTTTCTACCTTGTGATATTTTGCATTCTTTTCGGCGTAAGCAAGGGCGTCCTTTGAAATGTCAACTGCAGTTCCCGTCACGTCACTTCGGTTGTTGAGAATCGCAACAGAAATACAACCACTTCCCGTACACAAATCTATAAAATGCCCACCCTCGGGGATAAGGTTTATTGCTTTTTCAACAAGCAATTCTGTTTCGGGCCTCGGAATAAGGCACCCACTTCCACAGAACATACGAAGTCCGAAGAACTCCCATTCTCCGATAATATATTGAAGTGGCTCACACCTTTCACGACGTGCGATTGCTTCAGTTAACTTTTCAAGAGTTTCCTGTGGGATTATTTCGTGCCGTATTGCAAGTAAATGAGCCTTTGTGATTTTTGCAAAGTGGCAGATTAAAATTGATATTTCAAATTCGGGATTTTCTACATCCTTTATTGCCGATAATCTTTTCTTCGCTTCTGTTTTAAATTCGCTGTAAGTCATTTTTCACCTGTGTAGTATTGCTGTGTCAGTTATCGCTGTTTTCTTCCGGTTTTGTTTCTTCTGAAATTTCTTCTTCCTTATAGATATCGGGAAGTGAAGCCTTAAGGGATGCTATTGCTACCTCTATCATATCGTCTGTCGGCTCCTTTGTGGTAATTCTCTGTACCCAAAGTCCCGGAGCTGAAATAAGTCTTACAAAGGCATTGTCGTGTTTGCCTGCATATCTTATAAATTCATAGCCGAGTCCTACGACAATCGGAAGTGTCAGAAACTTCATTACGACATAAATTCCGTCCTTGAAGTTTGCAAAGGGAATTGAAATAAGAATACCGAGCACCATCATAACAACAAGGAAACTTGTTCCACATCTCGGGTGGAATCTTGATTGCTTTTTTACGTTTTCAACCGTCAATTCTTCATACGCCTCGTGGCAGAAAATAGACTTGTGTTCAGCACCGTGATACATAAAGGTGCGCTTCATATCGGGGATAAGAGAAACAAGCTCTATATATAAAAGGAAAATAACAATTCGGAGTACTCCCTGAATGAAGCTTTTGAGAACTGCAAAGCCGTAGTTTGCCTCTACCAAAGCTGAGGAAACGAATATATTTGAAATGAGCTTCGGCAGGTACATAAACAGAAATACCGAAAGCACAACCCCCAGAATTGTTCCGATAAAGGAGGCAACCGTTGCAATACTCTTGCCGAATTTCTCAGTCAGCCACTTTTCAAACTTTGACTCCTCTTCCTCCTCAAGTCCGAGCATATCAACTGAACGATTGATTGTATCAAAGCTCAATATCATAGAATCTATAAAGCCGACAATTCCACGAATAAAGGGGATTCTGAAAAACTTACTTTTTGCTGTCAAGGATTTGCTGTTTCTTACGTCGGTTTTTATGTTTCCTTTTGTGTCACGGACAGAAATTGCAATTTTGTCCTTTGACTTCATCATAACGCCCTCAAGGACTGCCTGACCACCTGTTGTACCGAGTCTTTCGTTTGGGCAAAGTTTATTTTTACAAGACATAATTTTTTCCTTTCAGATAAATGGGTGAAACTACATATATATTATAATTATATTTTCCGACTATTTCAACAACAAAGTATGAATTATCTATGTTTTTACACTTTTGAAACAACCTTTTCGGTAATGGGCAAAAAATCCCCCCTTGACAAAAGGTAAATGTGGTGCTATAATATATGTAGATTTTAAAAGGCTATGAGAAAGACACGAAAATACAAGGGCGCTTTACAGAGAGTATGCTATTTCGGTGTAAGGTATACAGGCAGTCGGTATTTTTACCACTTTTGAGCTTTCGGGGGTAGCAACCCGAACGCAGATGCTGCGTTATGGCAAAATGAGGTATATTCTTTCGTGAATATATGAACTCGGGTGGAAACACGGTTAATACTGTCCCGTCGGTGAGAAATCTCCGACGGGATATTTTTATATAGGTGACAAAATGAAAAAAAGAATACTTCTCGTTTCGGATATGCACTACACAACCCAGGAAACATACGAAGAGCTTGAAAAAATACATCCCGGAGCGAATACCTGCCCTGCATCCGGAACGGTGCTCGGAAAGACACAGCAACAAAAGCTTGAAAAACTGATGAACGATATTTTCAAAGAGCACGAAAAAGAACCTCTTGATATGGTACTTATTCTCGGTGACCTTTCGGTTGATGATTATGATTTCAGGAGGCTTCCGGATAATTATTGCCGTAAGTTTAAAGAAGAGGTTATGGATAAGCTCCCCTGTCCTGTATATGCTCTGCCGGGAAACCACGACAGTCACTCGGAAGAAGTATGGCGACAAATCTTCGGGTATCCTCGAGAATATTCGGTAAAGCTCGGCAATAACATTTTCCTTATGCTTGATACCTTTAACAATCTTCCTGCAAAGGCAGGCTGTGGTGCAAGGTATAGCGGTATTGACCGGGAGTTTATAAAAAATGAGCTTTCAAAGTACGACGGTGACGAAAATGTATTTGTCTGCGCTCACTACATAAGACCTGACGAGGAAGAACTTTCGGAAATAAAAAATCTCAGGTGCCTTTTCAGGGGACACACGCACGAGAGTGAGCTTCTTGATTTTCACGGAAAGCCTCTTTTCGATATTGGCGGCTACGGCTATAACGGTGTGCGGCTTGAAAGTGGAAAATATACTTTTAATATTTTCTTTGAAAACTGTGCGTGGGGCTACAATATGCTGGAGATTGAAGAAGACAGTATAAGCGTATATCACAGGCGAGTTGATATGACCTACAACGCCGAAAACGGAGTGTTTGATATTGCCGAAGAAATAAGCGACAGAAAAACAATAGACATAAAATAAAGGAAGAAAAAAGAAAGGAAATAAAAAATGATTACAATTACACTAAAAGACGGAAGCACAAAACAAATTGAAAAAATGAGTGCATTCTCTCTTGCGCAGGAAATCAGCGCAGGTCTTGCAAGAGTAGCACTTGCAGTAAAGCTTGATGACAAGGTATGTGACCTTGCAACAGAGATTGACTCTGACTGCACAGTTGAATTTCTCACTTTCGACTCGGACGAGGGCAAAAAGGTTTACAGACACACAACAAGCCACATTTTAGCGCAAGCAGTAAAAAGACTTTACCCGAATGCAAAGCTTGCAATAGGTCCTGCTATTGACAACGGTTTCTATTATGACTTTGATTCTGACATCTCTTTCTCTCCCGAAATCCTCGAAAAGATAGAAGCCGAGATGAAGAAGATTATAAAAGAGGACATTCCGCTGAGAAGATATGTTCTTCCAAGAGCTGAAGCAATAAAAATGATGAAGGAAAAGAATGAACCGTACAAGGTAGAGCTGATAGAAGACCTGCCCGAGGGCGAAGAGGTTTCCTTCTATGAGCAGGGCGACTTTACCGACCTTTGTGCAGGTGCGCATCTTTCTTCAACAGGTAAAGTAAAGGCAATAAAGCTCACTTCCTGCACAGGTGCATACTGGAGAGGGGACTCTTCAAAGAAGATGCTTCAGAGAATTTACGGAACAGCTTTCCCGAAGCAGTCTGAGCTTGATGAGCATTTAGCACAGATTGAAGAAGCAAAGAAGCGTGACCACAACAAGCTCGGCCGTGAGCTTGAAATCTTCACAACAGTAGATTATATCGGTCAGGGACTTCCGATTATGCTCCCGAAGGGTACAAAGATTCTTCAGACACTTCAGAGATGGGTTGAAGATACCGAAGAAGCAAACGGCTGGGAGAGAACAAAAACTCCCCTCATGGCAAAGAGTGACCTTTATAAAATCTCAGGTCACTGGGATCACTACAAAGAAGGTATGTTCGTAATGGGAAGCGAGGAGGACGGAAAAGAGTGCTTTGCACTTCGTCCTATGACTTGTCCTTTCCAGTATCAGGCATATCTTAACAGAGCACGTTCCTACAGAGACCTGCCTATGCGTCTTGGTGAGACTTCAACACTTTTCAGAAACGAAGACTCAGGTGAGATGCACGGTCTTATCAGAGTTCGTCAGTTTACAATTTCCGAAGGACATCTTATGTGTACTCCCGAACAGCTTGAGGACGAATTCAAGAAATGTCTTGAGCTTACAAATTATATGATGGAAACTCTCGGACTTCGTGAAGATTTGTCCTACAGATTCTCACAGTGGGACCCCGAAGATAAAGAAAAGTATATCGGAACACCTGAGCAATGGGAAGAAGCACAGGGCGTTATGAAGAACATCCTTGACGATATCGGAATTGAATACAAGGTAGGTGTCGGAGAAGCTGCGTTCTATGGTCCGAAGCTCGATATTCAGATAAAGAACGTACACGGCAAAGAGGACACCCTCGTTACAATCCAGATTGACCAGATGTTAGCTCAGAAGTTCGGAATGGAATATGTAGATAAGGACGGCACAAAGAAGAACCCCTACATTATTCACAGAACTTCAATTGGTTGTTATGAGAGAACACTTGCACTTCTTATCGAAAAGTACGCAGGTGCGTTCCCGACATGGCTTGCTCCTCTTCAGGTTAAAATTCTTCCTATCAGCGACAGTCAGCTTCCGTATGCTACAGAGCTTCTTGCAAAGCTCAAGAATGCAGGCGTACTCGTAGAGCTTGACGACAGAAACGAAAAAATCGGTTACAAGATTCGTGAAGCACAGCTCGAAAAAGTTCCTTATATGCTCGTTGTGGGCGACAAGGAAGTCGAAGCAGGTGCAGTTGCTGTCCGTTCAAGAAAGAACGGCGATATGGGTGCTATGCCGGCTGACGAATTTATCTCGAAGCTCCTTCTCGAAATTGCCAACAAGGAAAGGTAATATTACGTGGGCTGCCGCCCACACCTGCCAAGCTTTTTGAAAAAAGCTTGACCAAAAACTTTAACACTTTGCGCCGTACTATTCCACTTCGTGAAACAGTACGGCGTGTATTTTTTGCAAAAACAACTTGGTGTTTTTTTCTACACTGCGAGGTGTCAATTCGGAGAATTGACCGAGCCAAGGTTTGTTGCGAGAACAAAAGATATTAAATTTTTGGGAGAATGTCTTACGGCGAAAGGGTTTGTCAAGGGAAAAACCTTTCCCTTGACGAGTGCATTTTTGCATACTTTTTTTGCACGAATGTGAAAAAAGCATGTAGGGGTAGTAGGGGGCAACGCCCCATACAAAACAGTATAAAGTTGGAATTATGGGGGATATAACAAATTCTTGCGAATTTCCCCCTCATCCGAGTTTTGTTACGCAAAACCCACCTTCCCCCGAGGGGGAAGGCTATTAATGAATTGCCAACTGCGTTGTCATTGATAACCCCCACCCCCTACTGTTACAAAAGTTACTTAAGTTACAGTTAAGTTACAATACCTCAAAAGGTATTGCAATTTTTTCTAAGTTGTAGTACAATACAGTCAAGCAAATAGAATGTTTGCTAATTCAAATTTATTTTTTTAGGAGGAACACACGATGATGAAGAAACTTCTTTCACTCGTAGTAGCAGCTCTTCTTACAGTTAGCGCTGTAGCTACAAGTGCATCGGCAGCAAAGTTCACTGACGTTGACGCTACAAACGAAGCACTCAACGATGCAGTAGAACTTCTCGTAGCTCTTAATGTTACAACAGGTACTTCCGACACAACATACGGAACATCTGAAAACGTAACAAGAGCACAGATGGCTACTTTCATCTACAGAATGATGAAGGCTGGCAAGCACGCACCCACAGGCGGCACAAACACAACAAAGTTTACCGACCTTGACGACCCGTTCTATTACTTCACAATTGCATGGGCTAATGAAACAGGCATTATCAAGGGAAGAAACGACACAACATTTGACCCTAAGGGCGGTATCATCCTTCAGGATGCTTACACAATGATCGTTCGTGCACTCGGCTATGACGACGGCACACTTTCATACCCGATCGGTTACATCACAAAGGCTGAAGAACTCGGTCTTGACGCTAACCTTGATTCTAAGGTTAACTACGACACAACTCTTACAAGAGGCGACGTAGCTATCGTTCTTGCTAACATGTTCTATGCTGAAACAGCTGAAGCATACGTTCAGTATGTTGAAGTTGCTGAAGGTGTTACAAGACCTGAAGAATTCCACTATACTCTCGCTGAAGAAGTGTTTGGTGTTGAGAAGGTTTCTCAGAGAGTAGTTGCTACACCTAGCTATGGATTTGGCACTAATGCTCCTATCAAGCTCGATGTTGAAATGATTCAGCTTGAAAAGGCACCTGTAGATGCCAACGAAGGCACAACAATTGGTGATATCGATGTTATAGAATTCGCAGAACTCGGTCTTGAAGGTAAGGCTGATGATTACTTCCTTACTGATATCCTTATGTTCGTTAAGGAAAACAAGGGCAAATATGAAATCCTTGGTGCAACAGCACAGGGTACAAAGAAGACAGTTGACTTTGCTGATATCGAATTTGGCAAGACAAACAACAAATTCAATGGTATTCTCACAATAGATGGCGTTAAGACATACCTCGGAGAGGCTCCTTACTCTTACACAAAGGATTCTAAAAATCCAACTAAGTACAACCCTATGTTCATTGAACCCGGCACTGGCTTTAAGTTCGCAGATGCTGGTGTTGACGTGTCGACTTCTGCAAAAATTGAAGCCCTCGTTGCTGGAAGTAAGGACATTGACTTTGGATACCTTGCTAGAATCTACAACGATGGTCTTGGCGAAATGGATTGTATTGACTCTAACGGCGACGGCAAGTATGACTACCTCTTCAAGAAGGAATACTCTGTAGCTAAAGCTAACACATCGGCGACTGGTGTCCTTGCTGCGACTCCAAATTATGATTCACCTCTTTACACAGGCAAAGCTATCGTTGCAGGTGTAAGCTTCTCAAATAATGACATTGTTCTTGCATACGTTAACACAAATGCTAACTATGTAAAGGTTGCTGAAGTTATTAACCCTGTTAAGGGGTCTATGGTACTTAAGACAGATACTTATTTTGAACTTGACTCCGGCAAGAAGATTTATACTAATAGTCCAGTTAAGGTTGCTGCTGCTGTTGCTAATAACGACAGCATGACTGCTGAAAATCTTGCTCCAGCTAATTTTACTACAGCAGTAAATTGGTACTTTACAGCTAACGGCACTCTCGTAGCGAAAGCTACCGTACCTTCAGCTCCTGCTGCACAGTTCAACACAAATGAAAACTGGGCAATCGTTCTTGAAAGTGAAGCTGTACTGGCAACAACCATGATTGACGGTGATGTTGTACAAGAGTACTACCTCAAAGTTTACAATGATGGTGCTATCAAGTCTGTCAAGGTTGCTACAAAGGATTTCAGCAGTGTTGTTGATCAGCTTTCTATAGCTAAGGCTGAAAAGGATGGCTACTACACATTTGAACTTCTTACAGGTGGACAGTCTGACAAGGCGAACTATGGTCCTATCCTCAAGGGTACTAATACAGGTGTTTCAGCCGAATACAAGGTAATTGGTCAGGATGATGTTAACTTCTATCAGCAGTCTGGTAACCTCTTTACCCTTGTAGATGATACACATCTCACTAGTGATCTTAAGGGTGTTAGATTAACTGCTAATACTAAGATTCTTATTAGAACTAAAGATGCGAACCAGAAGCCTGTTGTAACACTTTACACTCTCGACAAACTTCCTGATATCAAAGTAAGCGAAGTGTTTGACAATGTTACTTACGTTCTCACAAACAACAAGAACAGTACAATGTATGAAAATATTGAAATGTTCTACGGTGAAGTTAAAGACGGCACGCTCAATGGTAAGGACGCTGAACTCGCAGAGATTAGAATCGTTAAGAGTGTTGCTACTTCTGAAACTGCTAAAGGAACAACATACACTTTCACACTTTACAACCCCTTCACAGGTGCTGAAGAAACAGCTAATGGCGTAGATGGTATGACTAAGGCTCAGAAGGATGCACTCGTTGCTAATAGCATCGTATGTCTTGATTCTGATTCGCTCGTTGCTGTTGGAACTGCTGGTAGCGTTAACATCGCTAAGAATGGTACTACTTACACTGCAAGCATGGGTGATATGTACGACATGGATGGCGATAAGTCATTCGCTGATATCATAGCTGGAAGCGATAAGCTCGGTCTTGTAAGCATCGATTATTTCGATAAGGAAAGTGGAATACTTGAAATTGCTGCTGAAGAGCCTATCGTAGTTACTGCTGATACAAAGATTTCTATGCTTGACATCTCTGACAAGAAGATTTCTGCTATCACTGATGCTTCAGTTCTCAGTTCTACTACTGCCACATACAGCTGGACCGGTGCAGCTAGTGCTGGCATTAAGGCATTCATCTGCACTGAAGACGGTGAAGATTTTGCAAATGCACTCCTCGTTATGATTGTTAAGTATTAATCTCTTAAATAAGTAGATTTGAAAAACAATAATTGAACGCAAGTTCAACCCCCGTGATTTTTGTCACGGGGGTTCTTTCTTTTTTACACCCGACTTTTCGGGGGCGAGTAGTCCCATGAGTTTTTATTCAAAAAGCTGAAACCTCTTACGGTAATTAGACGGCGTCTCACCTTCATATTGCTTGAAGAGCCTTGAATACGCACTCATATCGACAAAACCACACAGCTTTGCAATTTCCGAAACTGCAAGTTCGCTTGAACGAAGCATCTCCATGCTCTTGGCAATTCTGTAACGGCGAAGATACTCCGACGGGGAAATCGACAGCTCGTTTTTGAACTGCTTGAGAATATGCTCGGTGGTAACACCGCTGATTTTCGCAAGCTCAGCGCCCGTTACATTCGAGCTGAAGTTTGCTTCAAGATACTTTATAATTGCCTCAATCGTAGCTTTCACGGTGTCGGTTTCCTTTTCGGCGCGTTTTGCCGTGATATCGAGCCTTGAATAGAAAACAAGAATCTCACAAAGATAACTGCGAAGCAAGGTCTGCCAGCCACGATTTTTGTTTATTCTTTCAAAATTTATCCTTTCGCAAAGACGCATAAACTCCTGCCGTTCGGCAAAGTCCAGGCGGATGCTCTCGTATGAGGAGGTTTTCGTCTGCCTGCTTTGTGATTTTGCTCTGAGGGAAAGCTCAATAAAGCCGGGGAGTGAAAAAATCTCATCCTTCATATTGCCAAGCTCACTGTCGGAAAACAGACAACAGTAAAGCTCAGTATCTACCGAGGCTATCAGAGAATGTTCTTCGCCGGGTGCAATTACTGCAAAATCCCCCGTACACAGCAGCACCGAATTTCCGAGTCCTCCACACAACGCAAAACCCCGTTTTACATATATAAATTCCCAGAAAATCTGTGAGTGATAAAAATATTCTGTTTCGTGTGGCGCATTTGTGCAGGCAATCTTTGAAAGCCCTGCGTCAAATACCGTACTTCCGTCAAGCATCACGCTTGTATTCAAAATAACACTCCCTTTCGCAATTATAAGCTTATATATAATTATACATACTTTTCTTTTTTGTTTTAATAGGGAAACTGTTACTATTTTTCTAAATTTGTGTGAATTTTGCAAAAAACGGTGTTGTTTTTGCATTATTTCAAATATTCCACTCTGATTTTACCTAAAATGGTATCATTACGCATAATTTTTGCCCTAAAGATTAATAATAAAGTAGCAAATTGTGAAATAAATAAAAAATGCTTGACAAATCAAAATAAATGGTGTATAATTATAGAGTCGTATTATATGCGTTTTTGATATTGTCGCGTATAATCGCGTAAAATACTAAAGTTAGGAGGTACGATATGCCAACACTTAATCAGCTCGTTAGAAACGGACGTGCGCAGGTAACTTACAAGTCAAAGTCTCCTGCTCTTCAGAAGGGTCTGAACTCAATTAAGAAGGTTGCAACCGATGCTTCCTCTCCCCAAAAGAGAGGCGTTTGCACAAAGGTAGCTACCAAGACCCCGAAGAAACCTAACTCTGCTATCCGTAAGATTGCCAGAGTTCGTCTTACCAACGGAATCGAAGTTACAGCTTATATTCCCGGTATTGGCCACAACCTTCAGGAACACTCTGTTGTTCTTGTAAGAGGTGGTAGAGTTAAGGACCTTCCCGGTGTGCGTTATCACATCGTAAGAGGTACACTTGATACTCAGGGCGTTGCAAAACGTAATCAGTCCCGTTCCAAGTACGGTGCAAAGCGCGAAAAGAAGAAATAATCCCGCTTTGAAAGGTGTATTTTTACACTAATTTGGAAATCTATAAGTGCTAAGGCTATATCGTATCAACTTAGGGACTGTCCCTATAAAATTATGTATATCCCCTTGGCTCTGACGAAAAGGTATTTTTCGAGTACCTGTGAATTCATTTTAAATTGTGAAGGAGGGAAACACAGTGCCGAGACGTGGTTCTGTACCAAAGAGAGACGTTCTTCCGGACCCTATGTACAATTCTAAGCTCGTTACTAAGCTTATCAACAATATCATGTACGACGGTAAAAAGGGAGTCGCTCAGAAAATAGTTTATGACGCTTTCGCAATCATCGAAGCTAAGGGTGAAGCACCCATCGATGCATTCCAGAAGGCGCTTGAGAACATTATGCCTGTTCTCGAAGTTAAGGCTCGTAGAGTAGGTGGTTCTACCTACCAGGTGCCGATTGAAGTAAGACCCGAAAGAAGACAGACTTTAGGTCTTAGATGGCTTACAACTTATTCTAGAGCCAGAGGCGAAAAGACTATGGCTGAAAGACTTGCAGGCGAGATCCTCGATGCTATCGCAGGAACAGGTTCTGCAGTTAAGAAGAGAGAAGATACACACAAAATGGCGGAAGCAAACAAAGCATTCGCACATTACAGATATTAATTTTAAGAGGAGTTTCAAATGCCGAGACAAATTTCACTTGAGCGTACCAGAAATATTGGTATCATGGCTCATATCGACGCCGGTAAGACTACTACAACAGAACGTATACTTTACTATACCGGTAAGACACACAAAATAGGTGAGACCCACGAAGGCTCGGCTACAATGGACTGGATGGAGCAGGAACAGGAAAGAGGTATTACAATTACCTCTGCTGCAACAACTTGTTTCTGGGAAGGTTCTGAGGCAGGAAAGTATCCCAAGCACAGAATCAATATCATCGATACCCCCGGTCACGTTGACTTCACAGTTGAAGTACAGCGTTCACTGAAGGTTCTCGACGGTTCTATCACAGTACTTTGTGCCAAGGGTGGCGTTGAACCCCAGTCGGAAACAGTATGGCGTCAGGCTGACGAATACAAGGTTCCGAGAATGGCATATGTAAACAAGATGGACATCATGGGAGCTAACTTCTACAGAGTTGTTGACATGATGAAGGAACGTCTTAAGGCTAATGCCGTTCCGATTCAGCTTCCTATCGGAAAGGAAGAAACATTCAAAGGTATTATTGACCTTGTACTCATGAGAGCGTTCATCTATACCAATGACTTAGGTACAGATATTCTCGAGCAGGATATTCCTGAAGATATGAAGGAACTTGCAGAGGAATACAGAGCGAACCTCATTGAGCATATTGCAGAAACAGACGAAGCACTCCTTGAAAAGTATATGGAAGGCGAAGAGTTTACCGTAGAAGAAATCAAGGCGGCTATCCGTAAGTCTACTATCGACAATACTATGGTTCCCGTAGTTTGCGGTACATCCTACAAGAATAAGGGTGTTCAGAAATTGCTTGACGCAGTTATCGACTATATGCCCTCACCTCTTGATATTCCTGCAATTAAGGGTTATGACCCTGCTCTTCCCGAGGATGACGAAAACAACGTTGTTGAAAGACACTCAAGCGACGAAGAGCCTTTCTCAGCTCTTGCATTCAAGATTGCAACAGACCCCTTCGTTGGTCGTTTGTGCTTTGTAAGAGTATATTCAGGACACATCACATCAGGTTCTACTGTTTATAACACAAACAAGAGAACTCGTGAAAGATTCGGAAGAATCGTGCTTATGCACGCAAACAGCCGTGAAGATGTTGATGAAATCTACGCAGGTGATATCGCAGCAATTATCGGTATCAAGAATTCTACTACCGGTGATACACTGTGTGATGAAAACCACCCTGTTGTTCTTGAATCAATGAACTTCCCGGAACCCGTTATCCGTGTTGCTATTGAGCCTAAAACTAAGGCAGGACAGGAAAAGATGGGTATTGCACTCTCAAAGCTTGCTGAAGAAGACCCGACCTTCAAGCAGTATACTGATGAAGAAACAGGTCAGACAATTATCGCAGGTATGGGTGAGCTTCACCTTGAAATTATCGTTGACAGACTTCTTCGTGAATTTAAGGTTGAAGCAAATGTTGGTGCTCCTCAGGTTGCATACAAGGAAACAATCAGAAAGAGCGCAGACGTTGACCACAAGTATGCTCGTCAGTCCGGTGGTAAAGGTCAGTACGGTCATGTTAAGATTATCGTTGAACCTAACGAACCCGGTAAGGGCTACGAATTCATCAACAAGGTTGTTGGTGGTGCTATTCCGAAGGAATACATCCCGGCTGTTGACGCAGGTATCCAGTCAGCTATGACAAGTGGTGTACTTGCAGGTTACCCGGTTGTTGACCTTAAGGTTACACTTTATGATGGTTCTTACCACGAAGTTGACTCATCTGAAATGGCATTTAAGATTGCAGGTTCTATGGCTCTTAAGGAAGCTCTCCGCAAGGCTGATCCTGTTCTTACAGAACCGATGATGAAGGTTGTTGTTGTAGTTCCGGATGATTATATGGGCGACGTAATCGGTGACCTTAACTCCCGTCGTGGTCAGATTGAAGGTATGGATCCTGTATCGGGTGCCCAGCAGATAAGATCTGTTGTTCCGCTTGCTAATATGTTTGGATATGCTACAGACCTTCGTTCAAAGACTCAGGGCCGTGGTCAGTACGTAATGGAACCCAGCCACTACGCTGAAGCACCTAAGTCTATCCAGGATGAAATCATTGCAAAAAGAGGCAAAAACTAATTTAAGTTAAATTTGGCGCAGTGGGAAATCCACTGCCGCCACAAAATAAAAAATAATTTATTTTAAGGAGGAAATTCAAAATGGCAAAGGCTAAGTTTGAAAGAACAAAACCCCACGTTAATATTGGTACAATCGGTCACGTTGACCACGGTAAGACAACTCTTACAGCAGCTATCACAAAGACACTCTCCCTCGTAAACGGAAACAATGAGGCTCTCGCTTACGACCAGATCGATAACGCTCCGGAAGAAAAGGCAAGAGGTATTACAATCAACACATGACACGTTGAGTACGAAACAGAAAACAGACACTACGCTCACGTTGACTGCCCCGGCCATGCTGACTACGTTAAGAACATGATCACCGGTGCTGCTCAGATGGACGGTGCTATCCTCGTTGTTGCTGGTACTGACGGTCCTCTCCAGCAGACTCGTGAACACATCCTTCTTGCTCGTCAGGTTGGTGTTCCTGCTATCGTTGTATTTATGAACAAGTGCGACATGGTTGACGACGACGAACTCCTCGACCTTGTTGAAATGGAAACAAGAGACCTTCTCTCTTCTTACGACTTCCCCGGCGATGATCTCCCGATCATCAGAGGTAGCGCTCGTGAAGCTCTCCTTTCTGAAAACACAGACATCAACGCTCCTGAATACGCTTGTATTCTCGAACTCATGAAGAACGTTGACGAGTACATTCCTACTCCTGACAGAGCTGCTGACCAGCCCTTCCTTATGCCTGTCGAAGACGTATTCTCTATCTCCGGCCGTGGTACTGTTGCTACTGGTAGAGTTGAAAGAGGTACTCTTAAGATGAACGACGTTGTTGAAATCGTTGGTATTACTGAAACAAAGCAGACTGTTATTACAGGTATCGAAATGTTCCACAAGCTCATGGACAGCGCTGAAGCTGGTGACAACGTAGGATGTCTGCTCAGAGGTGTTGATAAGAAGGGTATTGAAAGAGGACAGGTTCTCGCAAAGCCCGGCACAATCAAGCCTTACACAAAGTTCGTAGCTCAGGTTTACGTTCTTACAGAAAAAGAAGGTGGCCGTCATAAGCCTTTCTTCTCTAACTACAGACCTCAGTTCTACTTCAGAACAACTGACGTTACAGGCGTTATCACTCTTCCCGAAGGTACAGAAATGTGCAACCCCGGTGACCACGTTGATATGACTGTTGAACTCATCACTCCTATCGCTATCGAAAAGGGACTTCGTCTCGCTATTCGTGAAGGCGGTAGAACTGTTGGTTCAGGCGTTGTTGCTGAAATCATCGCGTAAAAAACGTTTTTGAACTACGTTCAAAAAAGTTTATGAAGTAAATCACTTCGTGATTTCTTCGCTATGATATATCTATCATAAAATATAGCTGCTTTATGCGGCTTCAGTATCGGGGAGCGGCAACGCTTCCCGATATTTTTAATATTTACATCTTTTCAGGGCGGGGTGAAATTCCCCACCGGCGGTAATGCGACGTATGTTCGACAAGTCCGAGAAAGCTATTTGTGGGCTGCCGCCCACACCTGCCGACCTTTTTGAAAAAAGCTCGACCAAAAAAGCATAAACACTTCGTGTTTATTTCCCGGAAGAAATTGCTTCGCAATTTTTCCCTATATTTAGAAGTTTGCAGAAATATAGACTTCATGAAATAATCTTCGCAAAGTGTTAAAGTTTTTTGCCCCTCTTTTTTTCAAAAAAGAGGGCGATGGGGTTCGGGGGCGAGAAGCCCCTGAATACAATAAGCTTTGATACGGTGAGATTCCGTAACCGACGGTATAGTCCGGATAAAGTAAAAGATACCGTATCTTTTGGCTAATAAATATTAGCTGCAGATTATAGTATTTTCGTCCGAGGAAAGTGTTTTCCCTCGGATTTTTTACTTTACATTTTAAAGAAAGCCAAATTTTAAAATGAAAGTGAGTTAATCTATGAAAAACGAAAATAAAATCTCAAAATTACTTGATATTAAGACAATTGTACTTATCGGAGTGTTGTCAGCGCTCTCGTATGTACTGATGATATTTCCTAAAATCCCCGGAATTATACCTGCGTTTCCTTTTTTGGATATCGATTTTTCTGACGTACCGGCGCTTCTTGCATCTGTTGCTGCAACTCCGGTAGCAGGCGTGATTGTGGTACTTATTAAGAACATTCTGCATCTTACCGTTACAAGCACAGGTGGCGTAGGTGAACTGTCAAACTTCATTTGCGGTGCAGCCCTCGTGTTTACCTGCGGTATTACAACTAAGTATATGTTCCGTAAAATGCGTTATAAATATAAATTGCCGATAACACTCGTTATTGCAACTATTGCACAGCTCATAGCTGCAGTTCTCGGAAATTATTTTCTTATGATTCCACTCTATAACATCCAGGCTATAGCGAAGGTGTATATTTTTACAGGTGTAATTCCGTTTAATCTGATTAAGGATGCCCTTGTTTGTGTAGTTTTTTACTTTCTTTATATACTTATCTATCCGAAAATTCAGAAAAGAATGTACTACTAATATTATTAGGTGAAAGTTGTGACTAAAGAAGAGACATTTACACTTACTGCCTCGCTGACGTCAGCAATATCGCAGACCAACCCGATTTATGATTACAGCTACAAGCAGGTAAAATCAGAAATGAAACGTTACACCGAGCAGGAACTTGATACACTTCGAAAAATGGGGTGGCTTTCAGATGACTTTGAGCTGTTTATGGTTGTACTCGGTTTCCTTGAGGAAAACGAGGTGTTCGACAGAGCAAACGATGAGTATATAGCGCAAATTTTTAAGAATGCAAAAAAGTTCAGTGTAGCTGAGTTCTACAATGATGAATATATAAAAAACGTAAAATTCCCCGATGTTCAGATGGGTGATATTTTCCTGACAAATGCCTCTTACGAGCGTGGCGAGCTGTTCCTGTATGATGCTCCCGATTTGAATTCCGATATCGTCGTTCCTAAAATCGGATTTTTTACAGGCAAGGTGTCCTTTCCGACGATATACCAAGGTGTAGTACCCTGGATGAGTGTTTGTCCGTCTGAAATAAATTCAATGCGTGAGCAGACCGGGAAGGCTCACGGCAGAGTCCTTGTTCTCGGTATGGGGCTTGGATATTATCAATACTGTATTGCGCAAAAGACTGAGGTTTCATCTGTGACGGTGGTTGAGCTCAATCCTACTATTATCGAGATTTTCGAAAAACATCTGCTGCCGAATTTCCCGAATAAAGAAAAAATCAGCATTGTTTGTTCTGACGCTATTGAATATCTCAAAAATACCGAACTTGGACAGTATGATTTCGTTTTTGCCGACATCTGGGAGGGAATTATAGACGGAGCAAAGTGGTATCCACTTATAAAGGAGCAGGAGAAGAGACTTACATCGACCGAATTCACCTATTGGATAGGTGATCAGATTGAATACTACCTGAAAGGAAATTCAGACGGTATTTAAAAATCGCTTTGAAGACTAAAAAGGGACTGTAACAATTCATTTTGCTACAGTCCCTTTTTGATTTATATTTTTGATTATTCCACAGGTATTGTCTCGTCGGTTTGTTCGGTGGTAGTGTCGGTTTTTGGTAGTTCAGACGAGCTTTCCCCGACTTGCTCAATTGTCTCAGCAGGAGTTTCTTCTGAAATATCTGACGGTACTTCCCCGGTAACAGCAGGTGGTATTTCTTCGGTAGTATCAGAGGGGATTTCTTCAATTCCGGGTGGGAATTCCTCAAATATTTCAAGCTCACCGAGGCTTCCGAGAAGACCGAGCGCTCCGAGCGTTGTAAGGTAGGTTCCGGGATAATAGATTGCAAGAATTTCGTCATACAGCTTGCCATTCTTCGCAAGTGTCATGGCGCCAAACTGACTAAGACCTACTCCGTGGCCGTAGCCGATGCCGTCAAAGGTATAGTAAAGCGGGATATAGTTTTCGTACAGTGGCAAAGGGTCTGCACTGCTGCCACGAAGCACATATCCACCGTATTTTATCGGCTCTCTTTTTTCTTCACCTTTACCGGTAAGAACGGTAATAGTCGAATTTTCTTCAAAATAATGGGGTGTCAGGGTAAATCTTGCACTTTTCAGATATTTAAAGAGCAAGTCCCGGACTCCGTTTGAGGTGTTGACCTCAAGAGTGTTGCCGCGGTCGTCTTTTATTGTCATTTTGCGTGCATATCCCGAATCGGAATATTCGCACTCGATTGAAATAATGTCTCCTTTAAGCTTTCCCGAATGTGGAGTACTTGAATTTATGTAGCTTAAAATCTCGTTGGGTGTAAGCTTTACACTCCAGATTCCATTAGGATATTCTCCGGGTGTTTCAAAGGGGGTATTAACACTTATGAGATAGGGGTACCTTGACTCGTCACCACCCCAGGCGCCTGCTGCACTTTCGGTATAATCGCCGCAGGAGGAGGTATATACTGTCAGCGCTACATCCTCGCCGTAGGCAACGACAATATTTCTTGTAGCATCTACAGCTGCATTTGTTGTGGGATACTCGTTATTTCCGTTGCCGCCGAAAACCTGACAGCAGGTAGTATTGCACACGTCGAAGCCGTAAACATTGTGTTTTTTGCCGAGGGAATGAACAGCAAAGGTACGGGCGATTACTGCAGCAGATTTCAGGGATTCTTCGGGCCAGGAGGGATAAACCTCTCGTGGGAGAACGCCTTTTATATAGCTTTCAAGGGATAAAAGATTTATTGCAAAAAGCTTTCCCTCAAAGCAGGAGAACTTCATTATTTCAATATATATTTTAGAGTCGAGCTTTAAGGAATTATTGTTTCCTCGAAGATAAAGCTGTGCGTCACCGGCATAAATCTGATTGCCGTTTCCGGAATATACGACAGCCTTGCCACCTTGATTTCTGACAGTCAAGGTGGTATCCGGAGTCTGAAGCACAGGTGTATATTCCCCTGTTTCCTCGTTAACACTCACTATCATAAAGCCCTGTGAGCAATTTACCGTAATTGCGCTCGGTGCTGAATTTCCGTATATTATACCAACACGGAGCTTCATATTATCCGAGTAATTTACGGCAGAAGCTGAAAATGTACCGATAACACAGGTCAGAAGAATACAGAGTGTAAGAACTATACAGAGTAGCTTTTTACCTGATTTCATACTGACCTCTTACCATAACATAAGCGACATCTGATGTACAGACAATACCTCTGCCATCAGCTCTCGGCACAAGCAGACACGCATTAATCGGTACCTCGGCACTGTTAAGAAGCTCGTTTCCGCTTGTCAGGTCTGCAAGTCCGTTGTCTTCGATTTCCGAATAAATTGTAGCAGTACCACCCGGACGGAGAATAAGCTCTATTGAGCCTTCACGGGAAACAAGCTTCTGCCCGTTTTGCATTGTTATAACCTCATAGGTGGAGGAATCTGTTGTTGCAGGTGCTTCTTCGCCCGGCTTGTTTTGTTCAAAAGCAGCCTTTATTTCTGTTATCTTTCCTTCAATAAGCCCGGTGATTTGCGGCAATAACACTTCGTCTATGTAGCTTTTTGATATAAGTGGGTCTTCCATTGTGAAATCCTGTGCTAAAATTATACTTGCAGTAGCAATCGAAGCAGATACTGCCAGCGCCACAAGGGCTATTTTAATTCTTTTGGTAAATCTCATTTTTATAGTCCTCTCCTGTGTTTTCAGCTTTGTTTATAAATCGACATAAAGTCTCATTTTAACATAATATATTATATATTATAACATATCTTTTTCTAAAATGCAATAGGAGGATTTTGGGAAGGCGCACCATATTCCGTGGGGCTGCTCGCCCCACACCCTCGGCCGCTTTTTGAAAAAAGCGACGTAAAAACTTTAACACTTTTACGCCGACCAATCGTGCTTCGCACAACAGGTCGGCTTGGTTTTGTTATTATGACTTTGGTATATTTTAATAAAAACACGCCGGATTGTTTCACGAAGTGGAATAACCCGGCGTAAATATTTAAAGTTTTTTGCCGAGCTTTTTTCAAAAAAGCTCGCAGGGGTG
>JAZRTY010000040.1:0-7314 GCA_045652245.1 Eubacteriales bacterium
CGCCCATTGCCCAATATTCCCCACTGCTGCCTCCCGTAGGAGTCTGGACCGTATCTCAGTTCCAATGTGGCCGTTCAACCTCTCAGTCCGGCTACTGATCGTCGCCTTGGTGAGCCGTTACCTCACCAACCAGCTAATCAGACGCGAGCCCATCTTTGTGCGATAAATCTTTGGTATTAAAAAGATGTCTTCTCAATACTTTATGCGGTATTAGCAGAAGTTTCCCTCTGTTATTCCCCTCACAAAGGCAGGTTGCTCACGCGTTACTCACCCGTCCGCCACTAACTTTCATCAGAAGCAAGCTTCCAAATCAGTCCGTTCGACTTGAATGTGTTATGCACGCCGCCAGCGTTTATCCTGAGCCAGGATCAAACTCTCTAAAAAATATTCTAAGTCAACTCTCTGTTGACTTAATTTTTCAGTAGCTTGAGCTTGCGCTCTTTTATTGCTTGGCTTACTTTACTTTCGTAAAGAAACTCTTTTGCAGATTTCTCTGCGGAATTTTCGAGTATTTTTTTCGCTTTGTTTTTCGTCTTTCGTTGTTCAATTTTCAATGTACAATTTACCACCGCTTTTTTCGGCAGCCCAATTAGTATATCACACTCTTTTACTTTTGTCAAGAGTTTTTTTGCCTTTTTTTATATTTTTTTCTCTTTCTGCATTTTGCACAGTAAATTTTGTTATTTTTCGACAAGCGATAGCAATTTCACCAAAGACAGCCCTCTCTTTTTGAATAATCAGCTTATTTCGGGATAAATTAAATAAAAATCGCTTTTGGGAGACAGCTATGCCTGCAATCTTATTTCGCACTGTTATTCTTTATCTTCTTATTATTATTGCAATGAAAATTATGGGAAAGAGGCAGATCGGTCAGATGGAGCTTTCCGAGCTTGTAACAGTCACAATGCTTTCGGAAATTGCTTCCTATGCAATCCTTGACACCGATATTCCGATTTTTTACAGCATTATTCCTCTATTTATTCTGATTTGCCTTGAGGTTACAATTTCCTTCCTTTCTATTAAGAACAGGTTTATTTCAAAGCTGTTTGACGGAAAGCCTTCCTTTATTATATACAAGGGAAAACTTGACAAAAAGGAGCTTGCCTCGGTTCGTCTGTCTCTGACTGAAGTTATAAGCGAGCTTCGCTACAGCGGAATCAACTCCATTTCCGAGGTAAACTATCTTATTTTAGAGCCAAGCGGCAAGCTCTCGGTAATACCGAAAATGTCCCGTCAACCCCTGACGCCGGAGGATGCGAAAGTCGGAGTTACCGAATCGGGAATAGACCATGCTCTGATAATTGACGGAGAGGTGGTACCACACGGGTTTCGTGCTTCGGGGAAAAGTCGGGAGTGGCTTGACAAGAAGCTTCGCAAGAGTGGCATTTCTTCTTTTTCCGAGGTTTTTTACTGTGCCGTTGACGACAATGACAAGCTCACCCTTATCAGAAATGACGAGGATGTCAGGTAGCCTGACATTTACACAAAAGGAGAAATCATGAAAAGCTTTATTACATCTGCTATTATTCTTTCGGTAACGGTTATTCTGGTTACGGTCAACAATATTTTTGTGACAAAGCACCTTGACAAGGTCATCAATTCACTTTCAGAGCTACCCGAAGGTTTTGATATTATTTCAAGTACAGAGCTCGAAGACAAGACACGTCTTTCGCTTGAACTTTTTGAGCAGCATCTTGATTTTTTATCCTTCAGCATAAGCGCACGGGACCTGCGTGATATGCACAGCTTTCTTTCCGAGCTATATGCTGCCGGTAGCTCTACCGACGAGGCCGCATACAGTACAGCGCTTTACAAGGCTGTAACCTTTGCCGGTCATCTGAAAACACGTGAAAGCTTCAGTCTTAAAAATGTCGTATAAAAAGCCAAAGGATACTACAAATTACTGTAGTATCCTCACATAGCTTTTTTCTTTGTGGAAAATTACGCCATAGCGTTGAGCTTAAGTGTAAACTGGCTCTTTTTTCTTGCAGCTGCGTTGATGTGCATAAGTCCCTTTGCTGTTGCTTTATCAACCTTCTTAACTGCTTCGATATAAGCTGCCTTTGCTGCTTCCTTATCACCTGTAGCCACTGCTGCTTCAAACTTCTTTACAGATGTCTTGAGTGATGTCTTAAAGTTACGGTTATTAAGTGTTTTTACCTTTGTAACATTAACACGCTTTTTAGCTGACTTTATATTCGGCATGATTTCACCTCCCTGTAAACATTCCTTATTCAGCATATTATTATATCACAAGAAAAAAATAAAATCAAGGGTTTTTTCAAAAAAAATTATTTTTCGGTGGAAAAACCATAAATTTCCTGCCATTTTCTGTATTTTTTGAGTTTTTATAATAAAAAAGAAAGGACTTTTATATGAAAAATCCGAAAACTCCCCCCGTCTACTCTCCCCGAAGCGACCTTGCAAGTGAGTGTGTGGCATCACTCGATAAGCAAACAGATGGCATCGAAACTGAGCACCAAAAGGGTGACATAGCTACTGTTGTCAGGACAAAAATCGTAACACAAAATTCCGCAGAGCTTATCGGCAAGCCTATTGGAAATTATGTCAGTATCGAATGTTCCCCACTGTTCTCCTATTCTGCCGAGCAATTTCACGCACTTTGCGATATTTGTGCCGAGGAATTACGAAGGCTTATCCCCGAGCGTGGCAGCTGTCTTTTTGCGTGTCTTGGAAACAGAAACATAACCTCGGATGCCGCAGGTCCTCTTTCCTCGGATTATTTTCTAGTCACCCGGCACTTAAAAAAGGAAAATCCCGAAATTTTCGAAAAGCTTGGGCTTCGTGAAAGTATGTGTATCATACCCGACGTTCTCGGCAAGACAGGTCTTGAGTCGGCAAAAATTATTGAAAGTATTGCAAAACGCGAAAAGCCTGATTTTATAGTAGTTGCCGACTGTCTTGCATCCCGTTCGGTTGAACGTCTTGCAAGGACAATTCAAATTTGCGATACGGGCATTACTCCCGGCTCGGGTGTCGGAAATCACAGACTTGCCCTTAACAAGGATACTCTCGGCATACCTGTTTTTGCAATCGGTATACCGACGGTGATTGATGTTGCGACAATCGGTGCTGATATTCTTCTCGAAGTTTCGGAAAAATATTCCATTGAAATTGACGATAATGAAAAAAACGAGCTTTTACACAATGTTTTGAATTCAGGCTCATACAAGTTTTTCGTAACACCGAAAAATTGTGATATTATTGCCTCACTCTCCTCACGGCTCATAGGGCTTTCGCTGACAAAGGCACTCAATCCTCAGCTTTCCTTTGAGGATATTTATGAGCTTTGTGGGAAAAGTTAGGGGTGGAATGTATGGGGCAATAAATTCCTCCGGCATTCTTTTACAAGGCTGAGCCCTAAAAAAGCAACGACCCCGAATTCATTTCTGATCTCGGAGTCGTTTGCTTTATTGCTTTATTCGATTATTTATTTGGCGTTTGCCGAAAGGTCATAAGCCTGTGCTGACGCAAGGTTCGGGAATACGCCCCAGGCAGCTATGTCAAAGTAGAGGTCGTCCTGCTTGAGTGTTCCGTTGGTATTAAAGAGATTTTCACCTGTCCTTGAAGTACCAAGCATCCAGATATAGATATGGGTTGAGTAATTATAATTGTCTTTAAAATCAGATGCCTTAATCAGCACTTCCTCCCATTCGCCTGTCGCCTTGGGCTCCTGAGCATTCGGGTTCGTATGACTTCCGAGCACAATACCGTTTGAATCCCATACTCTGCAGAAGTTTACATTCAATGCTCTCGGATCCTGATTATTTGTACGAACAAGGAACTTAAAGTATACCTGTCCGCCTGTCAGGTCTATCTTCGGAATCTTATAGGTATCAAGAAGAATCTTATCGCTTGTGTTATTGAAGGTAAAGTGAGCATAGGTCATTCCCGTAGTTTCGTCATACTTTTTTTCAAGATTCATAGACGGGTGCATATAACCGTACTTGTAGGCACTGTCACCCATTGCGAAAACAAGCATTGGCTCTTTAACTTCTGTTCCTTCTCCCTCTACGGGTGACATATCAACAAAAGGTCTGAGTGTTTCGGTATCATTCTTCGGGGGATTTGCAAGATATGCTTCGTATTTTGCTCTGTCCTCATCTGATACCGGAACGCTTTGTACCTGTGGGAACTTAAACTCCCACTTCGGAATATTCGGTACAAAGTAAACCTGAGCTGTAGCGTCGCCAAGCTCCCTCTGGATGTTTACCAGCGCATTCGGGTCTGTTGTATTCTTAAAATCCTTTGAGTGTGTATAAAGTCCGTTGCCAACACCCTGGATAAAGGTATTACCCGAATACTTAGCTGCGGCTTCAGGTACATAGGTATATGTTTCAACAAGCTCGTGCACAGCTCTGTCAAAAATATTATTTCTTATTTCAAAGTTATAATATGCATGCTTTGATGAAGTAGCAGAAGCGCCCGAACGGATATGTCTCTGATTATTTATGTCAGGTCTGCTTGAACCAAATCCCCAGCCTGCACGGCGCAGAAGGTTACCTTCAAACAAGATATTTTCGCCTTCTCGTCCGTCATAGTACGCGTTATCCTTATTGGTGGTAAGGAAATATTCTATTGAATATACGCAGTCGGTAACTACATTATTTGTGTAGTACACATTGTCCTGACGGCAATTTTTATCCTGATTGGAAACCTGATGTGTAAGACCTGCGTCATAGCACTGGTATACATAGTTGTTGTCAATATAGAAGCCGTCTACGGCACCGTATATTTCAATACCGTTACCAAGTCTTGTGGGCTCCTCACCTCTGCCCCAGCCGTGATATCTTGTGATAGTACCACCTATCCAGCCGATTTCACAGTTCTTGACGGTGATGTTCTTAACGTCTGTAGAAAGCGAGATTCCGTAAAAACCGGAATACTTAAGACAAAGGTTATCAAAGAATACATCATTTACGCCTGTCTGTACCTTTACGCAGTTAACACGGGTTGCAAACTCGATACTGTCAAACACCGAGCCGGGGTTACCGTAGTCACATCTGAAAAAGAGTGGTCCGGTCGCTATATCACAGTTAATATTATTACCGGTATATGATGAGTCAATTTTATGGAAGAACTGCATGTTTCCGAGCTGCTTGTAGGTGTAAGGCTTCTGCTCGGGGTCGTTTTTGTCATAAAAATGCTTGCCGTTGAAGTTACGTGCTACCTTTTCGCCAAAGTAACCACCCTCACCGTCATTAAGAACTATAACACCTGTATCGAGGAAGTCTTCTCTGTGATACTTCCAGATAAGTGCGCCTGTCTCCTTGTCTTCATAAACGAGAGTCCACTTATCAGGGTCTGCACCGTTTTCGGGCGATGCGTTAATAAAAGGCTTCGAACCCTCACCGTATGCAGAATAGGTAAGACCACTTTCTGCATATACGCTCTCACGCCACATATCACCACGCTTGAGAAGTACACCGTCGCCATATACGGCAATTTCATTTGCCTTTGCAATACTCTTTACGGGTGTAGCCTCAGATAGACCGTCATTTGCATCATCACCCATTGAAGAAGAAACATATATTTTCTTTCCTGTAATTCTTGAATAATCAGAGGGAGTTGCACGAATTTCAGCAATTCTCTGCGCTTCAAGTGCATCAAGCTCTGCAATTTTTGCATAGGATTCGCTATAGCCGTAAACTGTTTCCTCACCGAGTACATCAATCATATTCTTGAGTGGGTCTTCTTTTGCCATTATCCACTTACCGTTTGAGCTTTCGTGGTTTATTGTCGCTTCAGCGATATTTCCGAACGCCCAGTGTGTTCTGTCAACGTCAAGGAAGATTTTACTGATATTTGCAGGAATGTTGTCGCTCTTTGTATCTCTGCTGCGTGCTCTGTTTATAACAGTTACAACCTCGGCTCTTGTGATTGTGTTATCAGGCTTAAATGAGAATGTTCCGTCACCGTTGTCATAGCCGTTAACAAGTCCGGCTTTAGCAGAAGCTGTAATTACGGTATATCTCGGATGTGTTGCGTCAACATCTGTAAATGCAGAGGGTTTACCTGCATCCTTAAGGAGTCCCATATTGTAAACAAGCTCTACAAATTCAGCTCTTGTGATTGGTTGGTCAGGAAGGAATGCGCCGGTGTAGGACTTAAGATATCCAAGGCTTTCAACGTAAGCAATATATTTGTTACCCCAATGAGATGCAACATCTGTGAAAGAAGATGTCTTATCTGCAGGAACAAGCTCATCGCTGCCTGCTGCGATTCTTGCTACAGTTGTGCAGGCCTCTGCTCTTGTCATTGTGTTCCCGGGAAGGAACGTTCCGTCAGTATACCCCTTCATATATGACTCGTGATCCTCGTTGTTTGGAAGCTCGGAGTAGAAAATAACTCTGCCGATATAGCAAACGTCGGTTTCTTTGAGAGTTGTATATTTTACACTTTGGCTGTAGGGACGAAGCTGCATATGGTAAAGATTTGGCTTGTCGGGGTTTGCTCTCTGCTCAAGGGCAGTAAGATCAAAGGTAGCTGTTGCCCATTTGCCTGTTACCATAGGGTCCTTTGCACTTACTGTAAGACCTGATGTAAGTGTACCACTCGGATTATTTACAAGTGTAACAGTCATCTGCCCTGCCACCTCGGGCATATCAAGATAATACTCAACTGTCGCATATCTTACTCTTGTAAGGTCAACATTCTTAAATGTTCCGTAAGCATCAAGCGAAATTGCACTACCCTTTGCCAAGGTTGTTTCGTGGTCGGTATTCGGATTCGGTGTAACCTTCAGAGCATTCTTGCCCTCGAAGATTACATTTTTTTCGACTGTCGCTGTCTTGTAGGCGTTTGTAATGTCACGGAAAAGCTCATTGTAATCATACACAATTACAAGTGGTTCGTCGTTAGCAACTGCAGGAGTTATGATTACAACTGTTGCGAGCATCAAACCTGCCAAAAGTGCCGATAAAATTTTGCGTAGTTTCATTTTTGAAGTTTTCCTTTCTTGTTTTTTGTAAATAAAGTAAAATTTACCCTATTAATATTCTAATCTTACCACAAAAAACCACAAAAGTAAATAGAAAAGCGACTACATTTTTGTATCTTTTTTATATTTTTTAAAATTACAAATGAATTTGGGGAGAATGTAAGGGACTTCGTCCCCTACGACCCCTAGTTTATTACGGGGGACATTGTCCCCCAGTACCCCCTTTTTACGAAAGCTCATGGGGTTTCACCCCCTGAAACCCCTTTTTACGGGGGACATTGTCCCCCAGTACCCCCTAGATACTTTTTCCCACATTGAGGTGGAAAAAGTATCCAAAAAGACCCCTAGCCAAG
>JAZRTY010000041.1:0-7433 GCA_045652245.1 Eubacteriales bacterium
GGATCTGCACTGTATTCGCCGCTGGGAATATAGCCTGTCTGCTTTCTTCCGATATCAACCTGGATTTCGTTGGGAGCGATGTGCATTACCACACCTGTTACTTTCTGATCATTGTTCATGCTATTGAGGGACTCCTCAAGAGCCTGCTCGAAGGACATTTCCTCGGTGTTCTCAACAGCCTCAACCTGTCCCTGGTTTTCAACTGCTGATTCGATGTTTACATTGGACTCGGACATTGTTCTGATTACCTCCTTAATTATACCATCCGGAGTGGACGCTCCGGCAGTAACTCCGACTGAAGAAGCCTTGTTAAAATTAATTTCCGATAACTCGGCAGCCTCTTCAATAAGATAAGTTTCAGTGATTTCAGAGCAGAGCTTTCTGAGCTTCTCTGTATTGGAGCTGTTGCGTCCGCCTATCACTATCATCATATCATTCTCTTTGGCAACGGAAACTGCTTCCTCCTGCCTCAGAGCGGTAGCATTACATATTGTATCAAATATTTTTAAGTTTGTGAAGAGTGTTTTTGCAATTTTTTCACATTTTTTGAATTCTTTTGCGTCAAAAGTTGTCTGAGATACCAAAGAAAAGGCAATTTCTTCAGAAAAATCATTATTTTTCCTGATTTCCCGGAGCTCTTCTGCGCTTGAAAAAACAAAGCTTTCTGTCTTACAGTAGCTTCTGATACCCTTTACCTCGGGGTGCTCAGGGTCACCTGCAATCAGAATTATGTTACCCTCTTCGCTTGCCTTTTCCACAATTCTGTGAATCTTTTTCACGAAGGGACAGGTAGCGTCAAAATATTTGATACCGCTTTTCTCAATTTCTGAAAAAAGCTCCTTTGTTATTCCGTGAGTACGGATAATAAGCGTATAGCCGTCCTTTACCTCAGCAATATCCTCTGCTACATACACACCTTGGTCCTCAAGGGATTTTACGAAAAGAGGATTATGGATGAGAGGACCGAGAGTACAAGCGCTGATACCGTCCTTTATATAGTCCTGAGCTTGCTTAACTGCTCGGGCAACACCGAAGCAGAAGCCGGCAGACTCTGCTAATGTTATTTTCATTTACATTGCTTCCTTTGCAAGTGAAACTATTTTTTCAACAACCTCATCACGGGTCATTGCGGATGAATCAAGAATATATGCATCCTCGGCAGGCTTTAAGGGGGCAACTGCCCGGTTGGAATCATTGAAGTCCCTGAGCTTGATTTCCTCTAAAAGCTCGTTATAATCCTTGGGAGTACCCTTTTCTATAAGCTCCTTATATCTTCTGTCTGCACGGACCTCGGGAGAAGCCGTAAGGAAAATTTTAACCTGTGCATCGGGAAGAATTACCGTACCTATATCTCTGCCGTCCATAAGGCAGTTGTTTTCCCTTGCAAATTTCTTCTGCATTTCAAGAAGAAATGCTCTAACCTCGGGAATTGCAGATACATTTGATGCAGCCATGGAAGCCTCGGGGAGGCGGATATCACGGCTTACATCCTCTCCGCAGAGAAAAACCTTCTGCTCACCCTCAACAAAGGTAAGGGAAAGCTCAACATCGGGAAGCACGGAAATTACATCCTCCTTGCAATCGGTTTTAAGACCCTTACGCAGCACTGCAACACCGATAGCACGGTAAAGTGCACCTGTATCAATATAAATAAAACCAAGCTCCTTTGCAGCAAGCCTTGCTACTGAGCTTTTTCCTGCACCTGCAGGACCGTCAATTGCTATATTAATCATACTCTTTTCTCTCCTGTTACACTGTTTCCTGCAAGAGCACCCGTTGAAAAGGCAATCTGCAGATTATATCCGCCTGTGTAGGCATCAACATCAATAACCTCACCTGCGAAATAGAGTCCATTGATTTTTTTACTGCCCATAGTCTTGGGATCAATTTCATCGGTTTTTATACCGCCTGCAGTGATAATTGCCTCGTCTATTGGACGGGTACATTTTATAGTGCAGGTAAGATTTTTAAGGAGCCACACAAGATCCTTTCTCATATCTCTTGTTATTTTGTTTGCTCTGAGGTCAGGCTCAATTCCCGAAAGATTCACAATTACGGGAATGAGCTTACGGGGAAGCAGCTCCTGAAGAGCATTTGCCAGCGCCTTGTTGGAATATTTAGAGAAATCCTTTATAACTCTCTCGTCAAGCTTTTCCTCAGAAAGTGCAGGCTTTAAGTCAATGGAAAGCTCGTACTTTCCGGGCTTTATATCACGAAGATGAGCGGAGGCACTTAAAATCATAGGACCCGACACTCCGAAATGAGTGAAGAGCATTTCACCGAAATCGGTATAGACCTCCTTGTAGGTGTCCGTGTCTCTTATGGTAATTGAAACATTCTTAAGGGAAAGTCCCTGAAGACGCTTTACCCATGCTTCCTCGGTTTCAAGGGGTACAAGTGAGGGGGTGGGAGGAGTCACATTATGTCCCACACACTCTGAAAGACGGTATCCGTCACCCGTTGAGCCTGTAAGAGGGTAAGAGCAGCCGCCCGTTGCAATAATCACATCAGGTGCTTCATATTTATTTCCGCTTTCAGTGGTAACACCCGTAATGCCGTTTTCATCCGTAAGAAGAGCTGTTACCCTCTCCCCCGTTATGATTTTTGCACCGCTTCCCTTAGCGTAGGCTACAATTGCATCAACGATATCCACAGCCTTGTCCGACTCGGGGAATACACGGTTTCCTCTTTCAATTTTAAGGGGCACGCCCATACCCTCGAAAAGATCCATGGTATCATAGGGCATAAATCTCGAAAATGCCCCGTAAAGGAAACGGGAATTATGGGGAATTGCATCCATAAGCTCATTTACAAGAGTGCATGCATTTGTGACATTACATCTGCCCTTTCCCGTTATCATCAGCTTTCTTGCAGGTCGGGGATTTCTTTCAAGAACAATGACCTGAAGTCCCCTTGCAGCAGCATTTCCTGCGGCAATAAGTCCTGCGGGACCGGCACCTATAACAATTACATCAGCTTTCATAAAAACACCTCTGAAGAATTATTATATAATATTTTTACCACCATTGCAACATAAAAAGAAAGCAGCCGTTTTACGATATTTGTTTTTATGTGAGATTTTGTTTTTTGCATTAAACCTCTCTGCTCCTTGTCGGGGACGGCGTCCCCGACGTCCCGCAGAAGTATGTTAATTATTTGTTTTATATGCCAAAAGGAACAAAATTCGTACCACAAAAATAAACACAGACAATATTTTTTCAGCGATAACGGGATGTCGGAGACGCCATCCCCTACAAGCGGATATTCATATTTCTGCACCAAGAGAAGTATCATCTGCAATTGCTTTTTCGGTCATATACATACAGCAAAAGGGAGCGGCTTTCACCGCTCCCCTAGTTTATTGCATTGAATTTTAATAGTGCGCTGCACCACATTCACATACGGGATTAATACCGAAAATCATCATAAATATGCGTGCAATCATCCAGATAAAGCCCATAAAGCCTGACTGATGGCAGATATGTGAGCAATTGTTCTTATCTGCACCGGCATCTGCATCTGTTTCATCATCAGAATCTGAACCTGTGTCATTGTCTGTGTCATAGGTTACATCCATTGAATCATCTTTTGCACCGTTGTACTCAATTTCAATATCACTGACAGCATTTTCTACACTCTGAACGTCAATAATTTCATCGTTTTTGATTAAGGTGATCTCTCCGTTTTCCATACCGCTTACACTGAAGCCGTCTTCAGTCTGTATCGCACGGACATTGTCTTCTTCTGCAATACCGGAAATGTTTATTTTTGCAACATTATCATCATCTGCAACCATGAAAGAAAATGTCAGGCTGTCACCTTTGGTATCTTCAAGATTTATACAAAGATTTTCATTGTCATCAACAACACAATTGACTGATTCACCGTCTTCTATTGTTGCTGAAATACCTGCGTAACCGTCAACCAAAGCAAACTCAACATCTCCGTCTGTTGCAGAAATATCAAATTCATTGTACTGCTCATCAATCCAGAACAATCTGTTTTCGGTTACGGACTCACCTCCGGAACTGACTATCTCGCGGATATTATTCTCTATACCGTTTGCGGCATCATAAAATATCTCACCGGTTACACTATCTGTTATAACATTTCTGATATTATTTGTAACAAACAGCTTACTGGTACTCGTAATAACAGGCGCATCTGATGGTCTTGAATTCGTTGTGTTTACACAGAAATTGTAGATAGATTGACATGGTTGAGAATAACGAATCTGTGCAGCATGCTTATCACTGTTATAACCCAAATATGACCAATCAACAACTTTTGTATTGGAACTATCATACTCAAACATAAGCACTTGTATTGTGTTGGGTAGATTGGAATCGTTTATAAAAACAACAAATTGTCCATCCCTTTCTTCATAACCAACCGGGAGAATTGAATGTTCGTGTGTTTTTAATTTGATCGGCTCAACATACTGAACAGTTAGTATTACAGGCTCGCCACCATTAACATATTCCTTTATAGCAGCTATTATTTTCTGGTAATCATTAGCGGTATCCTCTTCTTGTTGCACAAAAACATCTCTATGCTGCATAATATGAGCATACTTAATAAAATCAGGCAAAGATAAATTGAACGGATTCACATAAGAAGGATTATTATACAAACAAACTTTATTTTCACCCGAGCCTACACTCATTTGCTTCAAATTAGTAGTTTCATAAGCAATTGTATCCGTATATGAGGTTACACTATTTATAGCCGGTGTGCCTTTAAGGAATAATGCTGTCGTTGCAGCCATACCATAACAATGTCCACCTGCGCCATCACGTACTAAATTATAGAAAAACTCTACATGAAGAGGATCGAACATGTTCTCATAATATGACTTATCTATCCTTTTTTCCCAGTTTCTGAAAAAATACTGATCGGTAACAGATTCATAACCATCCACCAAATATTTAGGTGAACTTTCCTCTACATTGCAAAAACTTATATTCTTTACCGCATGCAGATTCTTGCTAGCTCCTGTCTGTGCTGCAATTCCGAAATTACCATATTCAGTATATGGCGTTTCATAAGTAAGCTTTAATACATCATCAACATAAACGCAACAAATCTGCTGACTTACAACAACACGAAGATTATGCCAGTTACTATCCTCTGACTCGGGTAATTCTGCCCAGATTAAATGATTGTTTAAGCTCTTATTTATTGAAATATGATTTTTTTTGTCGGCTCTGTTTTTCCATTATAATATGTATCAATATCAACAGCAAATCCCATAATATCAGGACTTATATCTAACTTTTGGAAACGTGAATCATTGAAAAAGATAACAGATAATCCATCAGCCCCTCCTTTTATTCCCGAATAATAATCAAGTGAAAGTGTAAAATCTGAATATATCTGTTCATTTAGCCACATAATGCCTTCTTTCCAAGGAGAATCCGGCGTCAGAATATAAGAGTCGGATGAAGAATCAAAATATGCAGCACCATAAAAAGTCCAATCTTTTGATTTTACTTCATTAACATCTGCAGCAATACCTTTAGTCATTGAAAGCATTGGCATACACATTACCATAACCAATAACCATGCAATAATTTTTTGTACTTTCTTCATTATTTTTCCTCCAAAAAAATATTTTTAAAATTTACCCAAATGGACTCATTTCAATCTTATTGTATCGCTCAATAATGATAATGTCAATAAAAAAGAACTAAAACAAGTCCATTTTACAGAGGTTACATTATGAGTGATTCGAAAATAAAGCAGGATGAAATAAGAATCGGGCAGAATATCAGAGAAATCAGGCTCAGGCGAAAAATAGGACAGACGGAGCTTGTTGTCCGTTTACAGTTAAGGGGTATTGATATGACAAGAGAATCACTTGTAAAAATAGAAAGAGGGATTCAGCACATATATGCAACACAATTAAGGGCAATAAAGGATGAGCTGGACACCACCTATGATGAATTATTAAAATAATATGCTGCCTTAAACCGACGTCGGCAAGGCAGCATTTGTTTTTATGTGAGATTTTGTTTTTTTGCATTAAATTTCCCTTCTCCTTGTAGGGGACGGCGTCCCCTGTACAGTGTAGTATGATTGGTAACAGGTTGTGCAAGAGGATTGTATACAGTTTTGTGATATAATAAAGGCACAAAAAATAACCTAAGAGGAGGTTGTTGAAGTGCCTTGGAAGGACAAAACTGTGGAAGAATTAAGAAAAGAATTTGTCAGTGCAGCAAAAACTGCAAAAAACTTCAGTCTGCTCTGCCGAGAATTCGGAATTAGCAGAAAAACCGGTTACAAATGGGTAGAAAGAAGCCGCACATCCAACTCTTTATCTGACCGTAGTCATGTGCCTTTAAACATTCCTACCCGAACGCCTGCGGCGGTGGAAGAAGCAATTTTAAGCATTCGGGCAGACAATCCCGAATGGGGTGCAAAAACAATTCTCAAGGTACTTGAAAACAACGGCTACACAGATTTACCCTGTATACGAACCGCAAACAACATTCTTCAACGTAACGGTTGCATAAGTGAGAGCGAATCACAAAAACGGCAAGCCTTTCTTCGTTTTCAAAGAGAACATTGCAACGACCTCTGGCAAATTGATTTCAAAGGTGATTTTCCTTTGCTTGACGGTACACGATGCTTTCCGTTTGATATCATTGATGATTGTTCCCGGTATTGTATCGGCATTTTTGCAAAAAACAACACACAGGGTATAACACAGAGTATGGAAGCTGCATTCAGGGAATATGGCCTTCCCACAGCTATTTTATCTGATAATGGGGGGCAATTTGCCGGAATTCGAGGTGGCTATACTCAATTTGAAAGATGGTTGATGGACTTAGATGTATTACCGATTCACGGACGACCATTGCATCCTCAGACACAAGGTAAGATAGAACGCTTTCATCGTACAATGAAAAATGAACTCATAAAGAGAAAAGCTTTCATAGACATTTCTGATGCAGATAAGCACCTGAATGAATGGCGGATTAAATATAACGAAGTGAGACCGCATGAAGCAATAAATATGCTGTGTCCTGCTGATGTTTACAAACCGAGTGAAAGAAAATATCCGGATAAAATAAAATTGTATGAATATAGCGGAACATACCGGATAGTAAAAGTAAACTACAAAGGTTATCTGAGATTTGACAGCAAAGTATTTTATCTCAGTGAAACTATGAGTGGAGCAGAGCTGGAGCTTCGTCCGGCAGAAGGAATGAACACAGCATTATGCTATCGTAATTACAAGATTGCAGAAATAAATATAGAGCAGGAGCAATTAGTAAATCGTAGGATTTCACGCATCCTGTGAGGCGCCCGGAGTGCATTGGAATCCCTCTCTCCGCTACGCTTTGTTTGGGATTCCAATGCACTTATTCAAGAAGATAAAACTGTAACCTATCCTCTTGCACAAGTGTTTACAATCTTACTGTTGACAG
>JAZRTY010000042.1:0-180609 GCA_045652245.1 Eubacteriales bacterium
GACATGGCTACGATCCGACTTTGTTATTCACTCCAAAATGGACAGATGCAGATGAAAATAAAAAACAAAAAGTCATGGATGACAATTCAAATCTTTCTGACTTAACTGATACAGAATTAAGAGATTTAATAACAAACATAAAACCTAAAAGCGAGTGGGAAAGAATTTTTAGTGATAAAATAGAAACAGATTTTGCTCAGACAAATATACGGCTTGTTTCACAAGGAAGAAACAAAGTGGCACATGCTAAGTTGCTAACAAACGAGGAATATTTAGAATGTAATAAACTTATTGACGAGTTGAATAGGGAAATAGAAATAGCTATATCACTTACAGAAGATGAAGAGTTTATTAGAGCAAACGAAGAAGCTTTATCCAAGGCATTAGGTGGCATTTTAACCACATTTGGCGATTTTATAAAAAATACAGTTCAGCCATTGAATGGGCTTTTTGAAAAGTCCGGGGTAAAAAGTGCTATTGAAACTCTTGGTAAATTAGCCTTAACCAACTATAATGACATATTACCTAAAATCAATCCTAATCAATAAGTATTCAATTATAACAGAACTTTATTATTGAAAATAGTATCGGAGGAATAAATATGTGTGAATCAATAAATGAAAACAAGCGTGCAGAACTTATAAATACATTAGTTGAGAATCTGCCGGTGTTTCGAGCAAAATTAGGTGCAACACAGGATACATTTGCTCAGCGTGTAGGCTTAACTAAAACTACACTTAATCACATTGAAAATAACAAGAAAGAACTCACTTGGAGCAATTTTATCACTATCGTTCTTCTTCTTTTGCAGAACGAAGATACCAAACCATTAGTGGAAGTTATGGGGCTTTACCCCGAAGATTTAAAAAACTTCCTGATGTTTCAGGAATAAGGAGGTGCGGTTGCTATGAATTTTTATATAATGTCAAAAGATGTAGCAGTTGCAAAATGGCTTGACAATAATCTTGAAATTATAAATGCAGATTTATTGCCTTTATACTTAAAAAACACAGGTAATGTAGAAAAATGGCTTGAAACGAGGGCGATAGATTGCCATAGAGCAAATTCTAGATTATTAAAGAAAGCACTCCGTTTATCTGAAAAGGATGATACTTCAACGGTTTTATCGGTTAATGCCGCTACGATTACCGATAATTATTGGATAAAACCCATAGATTCAGATTTGACATATGCAGATGTCAGATTCGACAATGATTATTTTGCGAATCTCGCACTGACAGGAAATTATGATAGTTTCAACAGGGTTGCCAACAGTAAAACATCTAAAACTCCGGAACTCACTAATATCGGTAGTTTTGAAAAATGTTGGAAACTCAGAAAAGGTCAATGGTGGATGCACAAAAAGGCAAATCACGATGAAATGTTTTCCGAATTGTTTATATATAAATTAGGAAGCGAACTTGGTTTCAGAATGGCAGAATATGAGCGTGGCAATGGTGTTATTAAAACAAAAGATTTCACAAACAATGCCTTTGTGAATTTCGAACCTGCATTTAATATTCTTGGGGATGATGAAGATTACATCAAATCTGTTGAGATGCTTAAATCTATTTGCCCAGATGCGGTAAAGAGTTATGTCGAAATGCTATTCTTAGATACAATCTGTGCAAACCCTGACAGACATACCTTCAACTTCGGTCTTTTAAGAGATTCGGATAACGGTAAGATTTTAGGCTTAGCACCGAATTTTGATAACAATATGGCTCTTATATCACGAGGCTATCCTAAGAATATCACACGTAAGAATGACTTACTCATCAAACTTTTCAATGAATTGATGCAACATGATGAAGAACTGAAAAAGTACATTCCTTCGCTTTCGGAAGATTTGATTAAAAGTGTAATTAAATCTGTCGGCATGCGTGTGAAATCAAAAGAAATAACAGAATTTATTATGAACGGTTATAATCTCATAGAAAAATAATTTAAAATAAACTACAAACGAAGGAAAGATTTTTTTACAATTCAACTTCCGATAATTTTCAGTTATAGGAAGTTCAGAAAGGATGATGCTCGTGAGCACAATCTTAAATAAAAAGCAAATGACAGAAGAAGACATAAAACTTCAATATATAACCCCTGCAATTCAAAAGAAATGGGGATTAGAACGTATTACAATGGAGACAAGAATTACTGACGGAAGAATAAATCTGAGAGGAAATCTTGTTTCAAGAGAAAAACCAAAAAAAGCAGATTACGTTCTTCATATCAACAAGGGCAAACCTATTGCTATTGTCGAAGCCAAGGACAATAATCATAGCATCTCATATGGGCTTCAACAAGCCAAGACTTATGCTCAGATGTTAGATGTGCCTTTTGCGTACAGTTCAAACGGAGATGGCTTCTGTGAGTATGATTTTCTCACAGGTCAGGAAAAAACTTTTGGGCTTGATGAATTTCCAACAGTCGAAGAACTTATTGCTCGTTGGGAAGCCGGTGCAAATGATGGTAATGGAATCTCTGAAAATGAAAAGAAGATTATAAATCAGCCTTATTATAGCAGTCAGAACACCTATGACCCAAGATATTATCAGCGTAATGCAGTCAATCGTACAGTGGAAGCAATTGCAAAGGGACAAGATCGTCTGCTCCTTGTTATGGCAACAGGAACAGGTAAAACATACACTGCTTTTCAGATTGTTTATAGATTACTTAAAAGCGGTCTTAAAAAGAAAGTTCTTTATCTTGCAGACAGAAACATTCTTGTTGACCAATCGATTCAGCAAGATTTTTCTCCGCTTGAAAAAACAATACATAAAATCAACTTTGCAAAAGACGACCCTACTACAATAACATCTCACGAAGTTTACTTCTCCCTCTATCAGCAACTTGTAGGGAATGATGAAAATGATGAAGATGCTAGTGGCGATGAAGCAGTTGAGCGCTTCTCTAAATTGTTCAGAGAAGATTTCTTTGACTTAATCATTGTAGATGAGTGTCATAGAGGTTCTGCTAAAAAAGATAGCAATTGGCGTAAAATTCTTGACTATTTTAAATCTGCTACCCAGATTGGTATGACAGCAACGCCAAAAGAAACAAAATACATCTCGAATATAGATTATTTTGGAGAACCCGTTTATACATACAGTCTTCGTGAAGGAATTGAAGATGGCTTCCTTGCTCCGTTTAAGGTTATAAATGTAAAAACAGATATTGGAGATGGTTGGAGACCATATAAAGGTCAGGTTGATAAAAATGGTAATGTAATTGAAGACCGAATCTACTCCAACAGTGATTATGATTACAATATAATCATTGAAGATCGTACATATGAAGTTGCAAAAGAGATTACAGAATACTTGAAGAGTACCGACAGGATGCAGAAAACTATCGTTTTCTGTGCAACAGAAGAACATGCAGAGAGAATGAGACAGGAACTTACAAATCTTAATAGTGATATGTGTAAGGAAAATCCTGACTATGTTGTTCGTATCACAGGTTCAGATACATATGGCAAGAGTAAACTTGATTATTTCATCTCAGTTTCTTCTCCGTACCCTGTAATCGCTACGACTTCAAAATTGCTCTCTACCGGAGCAGATTGCAAAATGACCAAACTTATTGTCCTTGACGAAATGATTAGTTCTATGACTGAATTCAAGCAAATTATAGGTAGAGGAACTCGCCTTCGTCAGAAAGAAGGCAAAACTCATTTTGTGGTTATGGATTTCAGAAACGTTACGAGATTGTTTGCCGATCCGGATTGGGATGGACCGATAGAAATGGTTGATGGATATGACCCAAACCATAAACCAAACCCAAAGCCTCCCACTCCTCCTGGACCAGGACCGGTTGACCCACCACCAACAGTTGATAGATATATAGTTGGTGAAGATGGTTGTGATGTACATATTACAGGTAAAACTGTTGCAGTTTATGACGCTAATGGCAAATTGCTTCGTCAGGAAAGCATTGTAGATTACACTAAATCTAACATCTTGGGCAAATACGCATCTCTTGATAATTTCATTATGCAATGGACAGCCCAGGAAAAGAAAGAAGCAATAAAAAATCTACTCATAGAACAAGGTATAGATTTAGAACAGATGAAAGAAGACCAGAATATGTCAGATGTAGATGATTTTGACTTCATCTGCCATGTTGCTTTCGACCAGAAACCTCTCACTCGTAAAGAAAGAGCAAATAATGTTAAAAAGAGAGATTTTCTTAATAAATATAGTGGTGTTGCAAGAGAAGTTCTCGAAGCCTTGCTGGACAAATATATGAACACAGGAATCTACGAGATTGAAAAAACAGAAGTTTTACAACTTGACCCATTTAAACGACTTGGAAAGCCTTCAAAAATTGCAGGTTTCTTTGGTGGCAAAGAGGGTTATCTGAAAGCAATAAGAGAACTTGAAATAGAATTATATAAGGCGGGTTAATTATGAGTAAAATGACATCTTGGCACGTTGGTGTCGCTGCCGAAGCATTTGCAGCGGCACAATTTGCCAGATTAAAATATGATGTGTCGGTTCAATATGGTGCTAATCAACCCGAATACGATCTGATTGCTGTTGATGGAGAAAAAATGTTGAAAATCTCCGTTAAGGGTAGTCAGGATGGCAGTTGGGGATTAACACAAAGTATGAAAAAAGGTCGTACTTATCACGAAGCGGCAGAAGCGTGGTTAGATAAGCACCACAAGAAAACCATTTTTTGCTTGGTTCAGTTCAAAAACACCGATAATTCTCAGATGCCAAGAATGTATCTGGCATCTCCAAAAGAGATTGCAGATGTGTTGTGCAAAGAAGCAGGCGGGCGTGGAGATACCATTTTGTATGAGCATCACGAATGGGGACCGATGGCATCTGCATATGGTACAACAGACAAGTTGCCTGAGGAATGGTTGTTCACAGAAGAACGAGCAAAAGAAATGTTTGACCGATACGGTCTATAATGGGGGGATATAATGAGTTTATCTAATTTTGTTAAAAGAATAAGAGATATAATGCGGAACGATGCAGGTATCAATGGTGATGCCCAACGTATTGAGCAGATGGCTTGGATGCTCTTTTTAAAGGTATATGATACCAAAGAAAGCGATTGGGAATTTGATGACGATGGTTATACTTCCATCATTCCTGATAATTGTCGTTGGAGCAACTGGGCAGTAGATGATAAATCTGGAAATGCAATGACCGGAGATACGTTGTTGAACTTTGTCAATAACACACTGTTTCCAACACTCAAAAGCCTGGATGTAAACAAGGAAACACCAATAAAAAAATCTATTGTTAAAACAACATTTGAAGATGCCAACAACTATATGAAAGACGGTGTTCTTCTCCGTCAGATTATAAATATCATTGATGAACTGGATTTGGGAGATTACGAAGAAAGTCATGCATTTGGTGTAATCTACGAAACAATCTTGAAAGAACTTCAAAGTGCAGGCTCATCAGGTGAGTATTATACCCCTCGTGCAGTGACGGACTTTATGGCTAAAATGATAAAGCCTCAGATTGGTGAAACAGTAGCAGATTTCGCTTGTGGTACAGGTGGCTTCTTAACCAGTTGGCTCAACGAACTGCTTCCTCTTGTTAAAACTACCGAAGACCAGGAAAAGTTTGATAATTCAATCTATGGTATTGAGAAAAAGCAGTTCCCATATATGCTCTGTATAACAAATATGTTATTACATGGCATAGATGTACCTAAGATTTATCACGATAACTCACTTTTGAGAGATGTTCTTGACTATACAGAAGGCGACCAGTTTGAAGTTATATTGATGAATCCGCCTTACGGTGGTAATGAGAAAAATGAAGTTAAAAATCATTTTCCATCAGATTTAGCAAGTAGCGAAACAGCAGATTTATTTATGTCTGTAATTATGTACAGATTAAAGAAAAATGGTCGTGCGGCAGTAATTTTGCCTGATGGCTTCCTTTTCGGAACAGATAATGCAAAGATGTCAATTAAGAAAAAACTTTTCTCAGAATTCAATCTGCATACTGTAATCCGTATGCCTCACAGCGTCTTTGCACCATACACATCAATTACAACTAATATCTTGTTCTTTGACAGAACAAAACCAACAGAAGAAACTTGGTTCTATCGCCTTGACATGCCTGATAGTTATAAGAATTTCTCAAAGACAAAACCAATGGAATTAAAACACTTTGCCCCTGCAATCGAATGGTGGGACAATCGTGAAGAAATAACTGTTGATGGCTTCGATAAAGCAAAGAAATATACTGTACAAGAAATTGCTGAAAAGAATTATAATATTGACCTTTGTGGATACCCTCACGAAGAAGAAGAGATTTTACCGCCAAAGGAACTTATTCAGCAGTACCAGGAAAAGCGTGCAAGTTTAAATGCCGATATTGACAGAATCTTGGGTCAGATTACAGATATTCTTGGCATCAGTATTACGGAGGAAGAATGATGACCGGACAGCAATTAAAAAATTCAATATTACAGATGGCAGTCCAGGGAAAACTCGTTCCACAAGATTCGAATGATGAACCTGCATCTGTACTTTTAGATCGCATCAGAGCAGAAAAAGATGCTCTGATTAAATCTGGCAAGATTAAAAAAGAAAAGAACCCCTCCGTCATCTTTCGTGGTGCCGATAATTTGCCTTATGAGAAAATCGGAAATAATGAACCTGTTTGCATAGCAGATGAAGTTCCTTTCGAGATTCCAGATTCCTGGGAGTGGGTACGTTTTTCACATATTTCATCTATCATAACCAAAGGAACTACACCACGTGGTGGGAATGTAGCGTATTTAACAGAAGGCATCGGTTTTTTGCGTGCAGAAAATGTTGCTGGGCTTAACAAAATTGATAAAACCGATATGAAATATATTGATGAAGAAACACATAACGGATATTTAAAACGCTCTATTCTTGAAGAAAATGATATTCTAATTACGATTGCAGGAACACTAGGAAGAACTGCTATTGTAAATAGTGAAGATTTACCATTAAACGTAAATCAAGCAGTTTCTATTGTAAGATTAATTGATAATACACTTGTAAATCTGAATTACTTGATATTTGCAATCAATTCACCATTAATTCAGCAGATGATGACAAAACAAAAAAAGATAACTGCTATTCCTAATTTGACCTTGGAAATTATAGCAGATTGTTTTGTTCCCATTCCGCCTTTGAAGGAGCAAGATTTAATTGTCAAGGAAATAGAAAAGTATTTACCACTTTTAAGCCAATATGAAGGAAAAGAAACCGAAATTATAGAATTAAATATCTCGTTTCCAAAACAGTTAAAAAAATCTATACTTCAAGAAGCAGTCCAGGGCAAACTTGTTCCACAAGATGAAAACGACGAGCCTGCATCTGTACTTTTAGATCGCATTCGTGCTGAAAAAGAGACTTTGATTAAATCTGGTAAAATAAAAAAAGATAAGAACGAAAGCATCATTTTTAGGCGTGATAATTCTCATTATGAAAAGCGAGGCTCAGAAGAAGTCTGCATAGACGATGAATTACCATTTGAAATTCCTGAATCTTGGGAACTTATTAGATTGAATGATATTGGCATTTATAGAAAAGGTCCTTTCGGTAGTAGTTTAACAAAAGGAATGTTTGTTCCAAAAAGTGAAAATTCCGTAAAGGTTTACGAGCAAAAAAATGCTATAAAGAAAGACCATACACTTGGGAATTACTACATCACAAGAAAATACTACGAAGAAAAAATGCAAGGATTTGCAGTATCTCCTGGTGATATAATCGTTAGTTGTGCAGGAACAATTGGAGAAACTTATGTACTCCCTGATGATATAGAAGAAGGCATAATAAACCAAGCATTAATGCGAATGACAATATTCGCTCCAATAGATATAGAGTATTTTTTGCTGTATTTCGACTATGTACTGAAACAATCTGCAATAGAAAGTAGTAAAGGTTCTGCGATAAAAAACATTCCACCATTTGAGATATTTAAAAAATTATTATTGCCTTTACCACCCATTCAAGAGCAACGTAGAATAGTTGAAAAAATTGCAGAAATTAACAAATATTGCGATACTCTTTAAATAACATTATTCTCATTATGAGAAGTTCAATGGTGTCGAGCGTTGTATAGATGATGAAATTCCTTTTGAGATTCCAGATTCGTGGGAATGGGTTAGATTAGGAACTTTGTTTCAACACAACACAGGAAAAGCACTTAACTCGTCGAATTCCGCTGGTGAAAAAATGCAGTATATCACTACTTCGAACTTGTACTGGGACAGATTTGAACTTGACAAATTGAAGGAAATGCCCTTTACAGATGCAGAAATTGAAAAATGTACTGTCATAAAAGGCGATCTTCTTGTTTGTGAAGGTGGAGATATTGGTCGAGCATCAATTTGGACATATGATTATCCTATGAGAATTCAAAATCATATTCACCGCTTGCGACCATATACAGATTTAAATGTTAGATTTTATTATTATGTATTTTATTTGTATAAACACAATGGTTTAATCGGCGGAAAAGGAATTGGAATTCAAGGATTGTCATCAAATGCACTTCACCAACTACTTTTCCCATTACCACCACTTAAAGAGCAAGAGAAGATTGTAAAATACATAGAAACTATACTTCCGTATTGCGAAAAACTATAAAAATTGGCATACACTCAGATTCGGGTGTATGCCTTATTTTTACCAATTGATTATTTTATCAACAATTTCACGCTGTTCCGTTGCAGTTTTACGAAGATATATTCTTGTTGTTTCGATGCTTTCGTGTCCCATAAGGTCAGCAAGAAACGCTATATCATTGCATCTCTCCAAGAAACTTTTAGCAAATCTGTGTCGGAATGAATGTGGGTAAACGACAGCAGTATCTATGCCATATCGTGATGCCAATTTCTTCAATTGGCTTGCAATACCTCTTGTTGTGATTCTTTCTCCATATTTGTTTAAAAAAATAAAGCCACTTTCTTGATTTTTGTCATTTAACCAAGAAAGGGCTTCATTCTGCAATGTTTTTGGTATGTATATACGTCTTAACTTACCGCCTTTTGAATATAAGTCCAGATGTCCCAGTCTAATGTGTTCTGCCTTAATCTGTATCAATTCACTAATCCTTGCTCCGGTCGCAGCCAGGAATCTGATTACGAAATACCAAAACAATTCACCATCTTTTTTCAGGCTATTCTTAAAGTATTCGTAATCTGCTTCGCTGATAACATTTTCAAGAAATGCTTTCTGCTGAACTCTGACAAATGGCAATTTCAACTTCTCCTTGTTGATACTCTCCAAGTAGCAGTTTATTGCTCTAAGCCTGAGATTTACTGTTTTTGGCTTGTAAGATTCAATTAACCATACCTTATACTGCCTCAGATTTTTCTTTGTAATCTCACCGTACTGTTCACTGTATTGCTTTATTGCAAACAGATAAGACGAGATTGTGTTTTCCGAGAGATTTGTTCCTCTCAGATGTCTTTCAAATTTTTCTTTTTCTATCATACCGAAAGACCTCCTTTCGGTATATATTTTATCAAATCATTGTGTCAGATTGTCTATAAAAGGCATAATTTCAGCAATTTGACTGACAATTCTATACTGTTCTGTAAGTGGAGGCAAGGCAATAAGCGTATTTGCAATATCACGCATAACCCAATTTTTGTTGCCTACACCCTTCGTGTTTTCAGATGCTTGTTTTTGTACCAACGGAGAGTTTATCAGATGAACTAAATATTTGTTATAAAGCAGATTTTGATTGAATTTCAATAATGCTACACTTACAAATAAACTAAATTCGTCATTAGTATCAACAATTACAGGAATTCCGGTTGTGCCAACTTTTGTCAGCAGAATGTCTCCTTGCTCAGGGTTGCATCTTTCATACAATTCTTTATGTTCTTCTTTTGAAACATATTTACAACTCGAAAAATCTAACTTTCCTGAACTAACATCTTTTACAGAGATGAAAGGAATACCACTTTCGACATATTTAGGTGTGGAATGTGTTCCGTCGCTAAGTTTAATCAATATACTTCCCAATCTACACCAAGTCCAATTTTTTGGTATCTCAAAAGGAATTTCATCATCTATGCAACGCTCTACACCATTGAACTTCTCATAATGAGAATTATCACGCCTAAAAATGATGCTTTCATTCTTATCTTTTTTAATCTTACCAGATTTAATTAAAACATCTTTTTCTGCTCTGATGCGATCTAAAAGTACAGATGCAGGCTCGTCGTTTTCATCTTGAGGAACTAACTTGCCTTGTACTGCTTCTTGAAGTATAGATTTTTTTAATAAATCTGGAAACTGTTTGTTCAACAAGGAACATTCGGTTTCAATGGCATTATATTTCTCAACGATTGGCAAGATTTCATTTAATTTATCTTTTATTCTTTTTTGTTCCGACAATGGTGGTATAGGAATAAGTTGTTCTTTAATCATATCCTGTGTTATTTGATTAATAGTTTCTGTTTTCACTCCGTCTAATTGCGATCTGAAAACAGGAGATTCTATAAATGTCAATATATACGCATTCAATAAACCATTTAAACCACTTGTATATTTTGCCATAAAAGCGCCAAATGCCATACCATCTCTATCAACAATAGCAGATTTTCCTACTAAGGCTCTGCTTCCATTTCTTGCACAAATGAGAATATCTCCCTCGTTAATCATTGCTCGTTCTGGGACTGGACACGATACATATACCAAATCGTTATAGTCCATTTTCCCTTTTTGAATGTTGTTAGAACGAAGAACCGGAACTCCTTTATCAGATTCTGTTTTGTCGCTTGGCTTGTAAGTCAATCCAATATTTGTTTCTCCAATGCTACCTAATCTACACCATTCCCAAGAATCTGGAATCTCGAAAGGAACTTCATCTGCTATGCAAACAGGTTCATTATTTCCGATTTTCTCATAAGGCAAATTATCGGCAGAAAAAGGATGTTTAGATTTTATGTATAAATCTATTATTGTGATCGCTTACTTTCAAAAATATTTCACACAACCGACATATGCGGTTGGGATACGCTACTGAGTTCAGTAGCGTATTTTAAATTTGACAACATATTATAAACGATGTATATTGTTAATGTGATTGTTTGAGATTGCCCATGCAACCATCTCTAAAACAACTCCTATCATAGAATGAATAAATATACCAAGATGCAGTCAGAATTCGACTGCATTTTGATTTTTTGACAAATGTTTTATGTAATGTTATTATAGTTATAGGTTGTAGAAATTCATCTTCTAGAAAAATTTTCATGTTTTTTTACCTTCATTTGGTTTGGTGGTGTATGAAAAAAGCAATCTGGTTTTGCCAGATTGTTTTTTGTTTTGACAAATTCTTTAAACAATGCTATAAAGGAAATAGTCGCAGGTTCTTACTCGCAATAGAGATAAGGATTTTATGACGAATGAAGGCTAAACTTTTAAAGAGGGCAATCTGGTTTTTATCAGATTGTCTTTTTTTTAAAAAAATTTTTAAAAAAGGGCTGACAAATAAAAAAGTCTACGATATAATAATCATGTCAGTAAGGAACTGACACCCCTTTCTTTTGTAATTTGTGTCATCATAAGACACGCTCCTTTCTTTCGTTTGTATAATATAGATGTCTGTGAGCAGGCGATTCTTTGATAAGAACACTTTTGCCTCAGCATACCGTAGGGTGCAAACCCTACGGATACATAAAATAATTTTTTTATAAAAAATCTGAGAGACTTCATCTGAATGGACGAAGTCTCTCTTTTTGTTTTATTTATGTTTTTTACAATAGTCTGCATATACTTCCAACATTTTTTCAGCATACAATTGTTGTTCTTCGTTTAATTCAGATAAAATCAAATCAATAGAATTTTTACCGCCTTGTGTTCCGAACAAAATATAATCTGCTGAAACTTCAAGAACCCTGCATAATGCCATTAAGGTAGTGAGAGAGATTCCTGTTTCGCCTCTTTCAATTTGGCTGAAATTCTTTGAACTCATATCTATTATTTCTGCAAGTTGCGCTTGCGTATATCTTTTGGATTTTCTGGCTTGCTTAACTCTTTCGCCCATTAAACCGTAATCATAAGCACGGATTTTCATACATCTCACTTCCTTTGAATCTATATTATACATATAGTTTAACCCCTATTACATAGAAATAAAACTGCACAAAACTTCCCTAACTCTATGTAGGACATTGACTTATGGAAGTGTTTAGTGTATAATATGTGTTGGATTCAGATTCTATGTTCAGATGTAATTTTGAAAAGAGGAAAAGCAAATGGTTGAAGATACAAACAAAAATTGTTGCTTTCTGGGACATAGGGAAATTGACGAAAGCGAAAATCTTAAAGCAGAGATACGCAGCATTGTTTCAGATTTAATTGAAAATAAAGGCTTTAATACATTTTTCTTTGGAAGCAGAAGCAAATTTGATTGCCTATGCCATTCGATTGTATCAGATTTAAAGGAAATTTATCCGCACATAAAACGAATCTATATAAGAGCAGAATACTCGGATATCAATGATGATTACAGAGATTATTTGTTGGAGAGTTATGAAGATACCTACTACCCAGAAAGAATTCGCAACTCTGGTAGAGCATCTTATGTTGAAAGAAATCAGCAGATGATAAATCAATGCTCTGTTTGTATTGTGTATTATAATGAAAATTACTTGCCACCAAGGCGCAGAAATTCAAGACGTGATCTGACCGACTACCAACCTAAAAGTGGAACTCGCATAGCATATGACTATGCGATAAAGAAGAAAAAAACAGTTATAAATGTTTATAAAGACTTATAACAGAGGTATTTGTGGCAACATCTGTTGCCTTAAATATAAATAAATTAAATATTCTTATAGAAAGGGAGTTTTTAGAGAAATGAAACGGAGGAAAAAATTTATAGGCATATTACTGACGATTGCAATACTTATGAGCGCAATGACAGTAGTATCATATGCGGAAGATGTCAATGCTTTCCCACCACAAAGACCATCGGTTGGGAATATGAAGGTTGCAACAAGTGATTTATCAGAAAATCTTGTTGTTGGGTTGCGAACAAACGGAACAGTAAATCTCTTAGATAGACAGTATGAAATATGGAATATTTCTGAGGAATCGAAAAATGAACTTCTTAGTCTTACAAATATTGTAGATGTTGATTGTACAAATGGTGATGTTGTTGCATTAAGGAGCGACGGAACAGTTTTTACAACTTCATCAGGTACGGGAATTAGTATATTTGAAGAATACAAAAAAAGATATAAAGAATCCGATTCTTGGACAGATATTGTTGCAATTGCTTGTGGAAACGACCACCTTGTAGGGCTAAAATCTGATGGAACCGTAGTTGCAAGCGGAGACAATGATAATGGAGAATGTAATGTTATGGGATGGAATAATGTATCTAAAATTTATGCCATTCAAAACACAACGCTTGCAATAAGAAAAGATGGAACAATTTTAGCAACAGGTCAAATAGAAAATTACAGCGAAATTAGAAAAGTAAAAAACGCAAAAGATGTATTTCAATATGCAAACATAGATAAATTCATCGTATTGTTAGAGGATGGAGCAACTACTACTGATATAGAAGATATTCCAACGGCATTTAAGGAAATGGGGTATTCTCAAAAAATAAAAAAGATATTTGCACCACTTGTTTATAAGTATTATATATTAGATGAATTTGGAGACTTGTATTTGTATGAGAGTCGCTCTTCAAATATGAAAAAAATTGAAGAAAATATCACATATTTAGCATCAGGACCAATGAACTATTACGCAGTCGATGAAAATGGTCAGATTTTATCAAATGCTGCTGCATTTACATCTGACGACTGGATTTTGACTACTAACATTACATACAATGGAAATAAAATAGATTCAGATGTTCCGCCTTATGTTAAAGATGGCAGAACACTTGCTCCTATCAGAGCAATTTTAGAGGCTCTTGGAATGACAGTATCTTGGGACGGTACTACGCAAACTGCAACAGCGATTAAGGCTGATATAACAATTAGCGTTTCTATTAATTCAAATATTGCCATTGTAAATGGCGAGCAGAAGATTTTAGATGTTCCGGCAGAGATTACAAATGGAAGAACTTTTGTGCCGGTAAGATTCTTTGGTGAGGCTCTTGGGATGACTGTTGATTGGGATGGCTATACCAAAACCGTTATAATTGAATCTAAATAATTAAAGAAAGAAGGTTAAAATTATGAATAATACTTTATTTTATGTACTTTTTGGAGCGATTGTAATATATGGAATTTACTATTTAATTCTGAATAATAACGAGGGCAGAAAAAGAAAGGCAATGATAATTAACCCAAATGATATGACCGTTTCTGAATATATCAAGGCATTAAAAAGTGCGAAAGGAAATATTATTTTACGTTCAGTGAGACCAGGTAATTCGGACACATTACACCTTGAAGCAAAAATGAAACAGGTGCAGGCTTGGGAGATTGTAAAAGAAAGTCCTAATGTATCACAAAAACTCAAAGATGAACTGAGAACTTTATTTCTCAAATTTGATATTCCTATCAAGCCATAACATAAATTTAAGCAGTCTGGAAACGGACTGCTTTTTATTTTGTCGCAAAAATCGCCGCAAAACTGGTTCAGATTCCAGATGTTAAATTTTTTACCAGCATGCAATCAATTTCGGCGACTTTTTATTTTTAGGCGAAAAAAGGGTTTTATAATATTTGCTATAAAATAATAAATAACTCATAACAAATACATAAGACACTTATTTTTAACAAAAAACAATCTGCATCAGCAGTTATATATAGATATTAATTTTTGAAGGGTGGTGAGTAGGTTGTAGCAATAGTATGACCCTCTTTCTTTCGTAGAAAATGTCTTTTGTATAATATTGATGTGGCAACACGCAACAAAGAAAATAAGAGTGCTAAGTCGAAAGCACTCTTGTTTTTTTGCTTGATTTCATGCATACTCAGGAACTAATCCAAGTGAGATTCTAATTTTTTCTTCTGCGGCAGTAATCAAATCTGTCGATAGATTTGTAATTTTGCTTCTGAGTTGATACCGGTTTACGGTAAGTATCTGCTCAAATGTTGCAACAGAATGTTTTCTTAATGTATCACCTAAATCTAAGTGTGTGGGCAGTTCTTTGTCGTGTTTGATGTTGCTGGATGTGATGGGAACAACAAGCAATACGGGACTTACATTACACGCCACTTGGTTATTGATGATAAGACAGGGGCGAAATCCTGTTGAGCCTCCGTTTTGTATATGACCGTTCCTTTCAGTTCCTAAATCCACGTAATAGATATCGTATTTGTGTATGTAGTTCTTCGTTTCTGTCATCATAAATTCATCCTTTCTTGGTTTGATTTTTATGATGTTTTTTTATTGATAAAATCTTAGATTCCTTGTTTTATATAAATATATGGGAAGCCAGAAGATAAGATGTTGTAATCATTTTTCAGTTTCTTTGATGTTTTAACTTTTTGCAGATTGTATTTTTCCATAATTTGAGGGAGTTGTCTGATAAATGTCTTTTCTTTAAAGAAGATTTCATTATCTGAATAAAATTCTTTGATTGTACTTTGTGAAAAATACCCATCTTTTTCAAGAAGAAATTCAACAGCATTTATCAGAACCCCATCTAATTCTTTAACCTTTTTGCCTTTTATCTGCGGAAAAATTCTATCAGCAGTATCTGAACCAAAGGCATTTACAACAGATTCATAACTGAAATGTGTTTTTCTTATGCCTTTTTCCTTGACCTGCTTTGCCATTTCATCACATTCTGTAAGTGTATTGTAGTTATATTCAGGTAGGGAAAATATGTTTATGTAATTTTCTCTGTCTCCCTGAAAGTTCTTTATTGAACGCCTGTATTCTTCCGGCACCTCATCTGAATCTAAATCAACTTTTTCTAAAAGTTTTAACAGGCACAAATATGCCAAATCCGCTGTGGTGTTCTTTTTGTCTTTCCTGCCCATTTCATTTGAAATATATTGTGTAGATGCAGAAAAAAGAAATTTGTCCGTATCGTTGGCATATATAAGATTTCTCAGAGCAACCATATGAATAGTTCGAAGTGTTGGGAGATAACGATACACAGCATTGTATAAGTTTTTATGTGAATACTGTATATCATCATCTATGCTTCTTATGTTATCAAGCAAGAATCTTATTGTTTCTGCTTTTTCTTCAAAGGTAATATTTAGATCATTGCAGAGTTTATTGATTGCATTGGTTCTTGAACATTCCTCTATCTTTGCTACCACCTGGACAATATTTCCTTTGAATCCACAACTTGTAGAGTTGCAACAGTATAATTCACTGCCTGAATCTGCTCTAAAAATACTGGCACTTGGATGATTATCATTATGTATAATACACTTGAAAGAGCGCTGATTATTTCCCTCTAAACCGTACTCGGATTTAAGGTAATCAAACATGCTGATTTCTTTTGTTATATAATTAAACATTTCATTGTAGTTTGCAAAAGTCTTCTTGGGGTATTGAGGCTTGCTTTTTGGTGCGGTTGATTTTTTATAACGGAATCCGGAAAAGATTTTTTCAGATTCTTTCTTAGATTCAGATTCTTTAATATTAAAACAAGTGCAGTATGTTTCAATATAAGTGTAAGTATTGTTAAGTTCAAGAAGACGACATCTGAACGGATGCGCCTTGTCCTTTAACCACCAAGTTCCAGGTATTCTCATTTGATGTGCTGCGGTACAAACTTTTGAATCTGCACCAAAATATGAAATTAAAGCATTTTCAATTGTGTTCCATATCCTCAAATCTATTTCCTCTCTGATAAACCAGTATAAATGATATCCATTCCTTGTCTCCAAAATGGCATTCACAGGAATTTGAAATTTTTTTATTTTTTGCATCTGTTCAGTTTTATATTTTTTTACTAATTTACCAGGAAGGTAGTTATTGTTTGAATCTCTCCCTGCATCTAAATCCACAAAAAAAGCATTAAAGCCTGTAATTTCCTCTGTTTTTGTACCTCCTGAATTTGGAATAAAAAACAAATCATTATTATCAATATAAGCATCAATATCAGAATGATTTATTTTTATATTATTGTTCACAAAGCAAACAGGTGAAGGGTTTCCTAAACATTTGAAAAATTCAATATAATTCATCTTTAATTTTGAGAGTTATTATTTCTCATCTCCTTTATTATTTATTTGCTTTGGTAATATCCGCCCCTGATTATCAAAATATAAAAAATAATATCGTGAATGTGGGGGTGATATCACCAAAAACATTTTTATCTTGTAATCGGATGATACATCGGGATGATTAATTCGTCAAATCAATAAAACATCCATTGGGGTAATGCTACTTTTTCGTATATTGATGATGTGGGGTTTTCTTACCAGTAAAAAAATCTGCTAATATAGTATAAACTAAGAGAAAAAAACAAAATAAAATGATAAAAAACGAATTTATTTAAAATAAATAGTCTTAAAATCGAGATGCGCATTAAATTGCTTAAATTTACAGCAAAATGATTATAAATTGGGATTTTGGGAAAACGGTTCAAAAAAGATTGTTTTCACAAACAAAAAAAGACCCCAACCAGTGAAGATAGAAGATCTTTGATGATTATTACTTTGCCGCTTTAATCGTCAGAAACGGATTTATTCAGATGTTGTCCAGATGTTGTTTTGCTGTTTTTTTACCAGTTGACATCATCTTTGCGTCATGAAGGGAAAATATGAGGGAAACTACGCTCCCTCATATTGCTTCACTCGTCTGTAAAAAGTATTAGACTTTATATTCAGCAGTTCCATTGCTTTCCTTGCGGTGATTTCTCCATTTTTCCATTGAGTATAGACATCGGGGAAGTTCTCGACTTCTATTGGCTTTCTCCCTTTGTATTTGCCAAGGGATTTTGCAATATCTATGCCTTGTCTTTGCCTGTTTCGTATGTTGATACGCTCTTGCTCTGCAACGTACGACAAAATCTGTAAAAATAAATCTGATATAAAGCGCTTTGTCAAGCCACCATCGTGATTTCGTGTATCCAGAAGTGGCATATCTAACACAACAATATCACATCCGATATTTATTATATCCCTCCACTCGTTTATAATTTCGGAATAATTACGACCCATTCGGTCAATTGATAAAAAAACCACCAAATCGCCGAATCTAAGTTGAGATTTCATAATCTGATACTGTTCTCTGTCAAAGTCCTTGCCAGATTTTTTATCTATATAGATATCCCTCTCTTCAATACCGAATTCTATTGCGGCTTGTATCTGTCTGGATTCATTTTGATCTGAATGAGACACACGCCCGTAAAAGAAACTTTTTGTTGTCATTTGTAATGCACATCCTTTCTAAAATATTACATCTGAATATTTATCCGCTGCAATAGGATATCCTTTGATTACGAAATGTTGCATATCAAAAAACGAAATCTAACGGTATGTGTCAAATGGCAAAAAACAATCTATACGACATAGCCAAAAAAATCTCATTAAAGTCTACTCCAACGAAACATGATGAATCGTAGGGAAAGGGCTGACAATTCAATGTTTTCGCGATATAATAAAATAAAAAAGGAGATGAGGCGATGGGAGAAATCAGGTTTGCTTGGAATAAAATCAAAAATGAACTGAGCATTATCGGTGATATATTGTTGTTTGCAACAGGAATATATTTTACAGTACAATCTGTGAATAATATTGGATTTTTTTATTATATGTATATTAAGCCAATTGTGGATTTTATAGATTCAAATATAATTCCATTGTTTTAAACATAAAAAATTGGAGCAGAACCCGTAGCCTGGGTGTCTGCTCCTTTTGTTTTTCAAGATCTTCTACTTATTTAAGTAAATCAAGTAGCCTTAGACGTTCCTGGATTGCATCCTGTAATCTGTTGGTAGCATCTGTGGTGCTCAGATTCAAATCTGAAACAATATCCTTTAATTCGACCAACTGACTTATTACATGCAAGACTTCACTGTCAGACAATCTCTTCTGAACTTCCATTGATAACATAATATGCTTAACCTTCTGCTCATCAAGACTGAACTCAGGAACAGCAGTTATCTTTATGGTGTTTCTGTCAGAACCGCTTAGCATCTTCATCTGAAAATCAAATTTGTTAATATCATTAACGCTTTCTGATGCATAGATTACAGATACTTCTATCAGTGTACTCATAACGGTTTTCTCTCCTTTCTACAAATGATATTGATTCATTTATAGAAAAATAAGATTTAACCTTTATAATTTGCGAGTTCTCTTGAAATCTGTAATGGTTTTTTCGATTTCATGATGAAGTTCATTACGAAGTTGAACCGATAGATTTTTTATGAAGCCATAATCAAAATCTACAATCTGCATAAATGTTCTTCCAAGATTTAAGAAATTGCTTCGGAATTGCTGGAATTCGGTATCACTTTCAGCAACGTTCATATTGTTAAAGCAATCTACCAATCCGAGAAAAACCGGTTGTCTTTCTCCACCTTTGACTTCTGGTAAACCAAAATCATATCTATAAATATTTGAGTTTGGCGGTATTTGTGGAGATTCAATATAACCTGCAAGATGATAATATGTGGGTATGTTTCGGCTATAAAGAATTTTGCAAACTGCTTCTACTGTATCATCTTCATCTGAGTTGTATTTAATCAACTCGTCTCGATAAAGCATCATAAACAAATCGATAAGACGAATTTTTCCTTTGTTGTAAAGTTCAATTCTGCTTGTTAGATTTTGTTTTCCAATGTCAGATTCAAAATCATAATGAACATACATCAACGGTAAGCCTCTTTTTGATTTAGGTTCTTCTGCGTAGATGCGGTTTGTCTCTACAATCCTGTTTTTAGGGGAAGCATACCTTTTGGGAAGGTGTTCGTTGCGACCTAATGCTTTAAAATAATCAGCAGGGTTTTTGCTACGGAAAATGTGTGTAAGCAACTCTGCAATTCTGTTATTAGCATTTATATCTACAAGCGTATACTCAAAGAACATAATCAAAAGCCAATGTTCTCCTGCAAACTCTGTGCAAGGTCTTCCATTGCTTATCACTCTATCTGCAAACATATCAAGTTTATAACGAACATAGTGGTAGAAGTTTGTTGTATCATCAGCATTAAATAAATCGTTTTGAATCTGATATGGCTTTATAGATGTCAGATTCGATATATACCCTTGCTTTATACCGTAGTTAAATCCAAAGCCAAGGATAGACGCTATAACATCAGAAGAGAACTTGCTTCTTTTTCCGTTTTTTATGTCAGAGAACCAAGATGGTTTAAATCCGAGTTCAAGTGATATGTTTTCTCCGGTGTATTCACTGACCTCTTGAAGATACAGAATAAATTCTCTTAATAAATCAGTATATTTTACTGCTCGTGATAATCTGGTCGGCTCTGCCGGTCCAGATTTTTCTTTATTTCCATCTGTTTCCGCTGTACCAGATTCAATCTCAGGCACATCTGGTAAATCAGTAAGTGCTGTACTTTTATTTCTTAATTCAGCCATTCGGCATCCCTCCATTTCATTTTGTTTATTATATTATAACATATTTTAGACATTTTTTCAATAGTTTTTCTAATTTTTTTAAAATCTATTTTCTGAAATACCGAATTTATTAAGAACTTATATCGACATTCCTTTTTTTATAATATAATGCTTATATTTTTTGATGCAAAACGATACTTGCTAGTTTATTATATATATTTATATATATAATAAACCACTTGGAAGTGTTGCAACTATGCAGAAAATTCGGTGTTTCGTGGGTTGGTAAGCCGTTTTGAATAAAAAATATTTCAAATACCGAATCGCTCATATTTAGCGTCGTGTTTTGTGATAAAAATATATGTTATTCTATTATTGCAAGCGAAAATAACAGATTTGATATTTTCAAAATACCGAATGTACTGTTTCTTGTTTGCAGAATATTTTTTCACGAAAGGATTGATTTACAATGATTAAAACAACAAAAGGTGTAGTAATTAAAACAGAGGCTGATATGAATGAGCCTATAAGAACTCAAACAATATATCAAGGCAATTCTATGATATTAACAAAAAGATTAAGAGATAATTCCGTAGATTGCATTATTTCTGACCCACCCTATGTTCTCGAAAAGAGAACACAGGGTAGTGGTTGCCTTCAAGGTTCAAAATACCTGGAAGAAATTGAGTATATTTCTGACGGGTATTCAGAAGAGATGCTTTATGAATTTGTTCGCATTTGTAAAACCATTAACTTTTTCTTCTTTTGTAGCAAGAGCCAGTTAAGATTCTATTTTGATTTCTTTAACCAGTTTGACTGCGAGTATGAACTTATTTATTGGAATAAGGTCAACAGTGCTCCGACTTGCAACAACAAGTATCTTTCAGATACAGAACTTGTGCTTCGTGTTAAAGAAAAAAATCTCGGTCCTGAATACGATCTGATAACTGACCACTATATTACAACAAAAGAAATGTCAATGAAGGCTGAGTTTGATCATCCAACTGTTAAAAATCCTGAAATATTCAGAGATTTCATCAAGGCAGCCACAAAAGAAAATGACGTTGTATACGATCCATTTGCAGGAACTTCTCCGACAGCCATTGCATGTCTTAAAGAAAACAGAAGATTTATTTGTTGTGAGTTATTTGAAAAACATTGCATTACATCTGCAAAGCGTATTCACAGAGAAGCAATGGAACTTGGCATTGAAATAGAACCTACATTTTTAACAGATGAAGAAGTTAATCTTTGCACTCCTGAGGAAGGTGTAGCAAGTCTTGAAGCAGATTCTTTCGACCTTGCTATTATTGATGCAACAGCATATGAAAGAACACCATATGAATTGATTGATGCTGTTGTTGATAAAATGACACTTCCGAACTTTTATGTCTGGATGTACAACAAGGATGTTGTCCCTGTGATTATGTACTATGAATCAAAAGGCTTTTTATCTGACATTATTTCTTCTTATGAAGAAGGTGGCAAAACTCGTGTTATGCTCTTTTTCAGAGCAAATGGCAGAAAACTTTACACCTGCTATCACACCAGCAGAAAGTTTTACTCAGAGGGTATTCCTTATCAGGCAACAAGCAGAAATTCAAAGCAATTGTATCTGGAAGAATCTATCGGAAACTATGATGATAACATTCCATATATGCTTCTCAGAAATATGATTATAAATTCATCACAAGAGGGAGAAACAGTTCTGGACATTTCTATGAATAAGGGCTTAACAGCAGAAATCTGCATCAGAACCAATCGCAAATACATTGGTTTTGTGCAATCTGAAATAGACCTTTATGATTGTGCAGAAAGAATAAGCGCCACTTCTGAATTGAAGTATGCAGGTGAATTTGGAGACGATATTCAGATTATCTGTGCATAGCATACAAAATTATCAGTTTGCAAGGCTAACCTGTTCAAAACCTTGCCGAGTAGATGCAATCTCGTAAAATCGCATCTGTGGGACGCCACAAATGAAATCTAAAAAACAAAGAGCATTCAGGCATCCGGATTAAGCCTGTACTCTTTGAGGAAAGCGCTTTCCTCTTAATTTTAAAATTAGGAGGAATTGATATGAAAATTAATTTTAACTATGAAGTTGTTGCATGTGCTGAGATTGATAAGTTCGCTTTTGCGTCTGCGAAAGAACTTCTTGACATCAAAGATTGCATTAATATGTGGGATGTTCGTAATGTATTAAGATACCAACTACCTGCATTCAACTGCTTATTTGCTGGTTTTCCTTGCCAATCACTTAGTTTAATTGGTAAAGGAGCCGGAGTGTCCTGGACTTGTGAGTGTGGTCATACTTACAATCCATTAGATTTACCACCTGACAGACGATTTATTTGCCCTGAGTGTGGATGTGAATCTGAAAACAGAAAGGAAACACCATCTTCGTTGGTTGTTTATGTTTTAAAGGCTATTGAACTGTATCATCCCAATCTTGTAATTCTTGAAAATGTAGCAAATCTGCTTTCGGCTAAGTTTAAGCCATTGTTTAATCAGATTACAAGAGAAATTGCTAGTTATGGCTATAATGTTTATGCTGAAAAGTTAAATGCAAGAGATTATGGTTCAGTTCAGAACCGTAATAGAGTGATAATTGTATGTGTGAAGAAAACCATTGATAATGGAAGATTTAAATTTCCCAAGCCATTTGCAGAAAGACGAAATCTACAAGACATTCTTGAAGATTGTACAGATGTGTTTGCAGATACAAATGCAAGCGTGGTTATTGATGGAAAAGTTCCCCCTTACATCAGACCTGCAATATGTAAGGAGATTGGATATCTTGTGGAATCTGAAAAAGATACTTATATACTTCCTTGTAAAAGCGGATGGTCAGATCATGTAATCGGAATTAATTCCTGTCCTACATTAAGGGCGAGCAACTCCACATGTCTTGTTATGCAAAAAGTAAATCTGGATGGCAAACAAAGGTACTATATAAAGAAGATGACACCAAAAGAAAGATGGCTGGCAACAGGTTATTCAGCAGAAGATTATGAAAAAGTTGCTAAAATAACCAGCACAACTCAGTTGTGTCATCAGACTGGCAATTCCATATCAGTGGAAATGTTGGTTGAAGTGTTTAGATCCATATACACAGCATTGCCTCATCTGTTTATAAATATGAAGATTACGTCATTATTTATGGGCATCGGGGCATTCGAAAAAGCACTAAGTGTTTTTTATGCTGAACTTAATCAATAAAGTTTAAGAATTGGTGCGTAAAGGGCTTCGATAACATTCGGTGAATTAAACATCATTAGCAAAACAACAAGTTTAAACCCTTTGCATACCGAATCTTCGGCATTTTAGGTCGTTCAGAGATACCCTCTTAAAATGTTAGAATATAAGTATGCAAGAGCAAAGCAATTTGTTTTTGTAAATATAAAACAAGACCGTCTTTATCGACGGCATAAGGAGGAATTTTAAAAATGAAAAAGAAAAAAAGAAAATCCAATACTAAACCAAGAACTTCTCAAAGTCCTGTTGCAAAAGGAATAGTGAGTTCAGTTAAAGGGAACGGGGTTATTGGTGTAGTGGCAGCCCCTGATTCACTTAAAAAAGGCGATATTCAATTGGTCGCTGATATTTTTAAAGAGGTAAAGAATCAGAAATTGTATGATGTTAAGATTGATTTGTTTTTTGATAGGAATGGTGATGAAGTCCCAACCAAGTGGATATATAACTTGATTTTAGCACATCCTGAAATCCTTTGCCATTTATCTACACTTGGTGTTTCTGCTGAATTTCTTTTTGATGTATTCAGAGAAAAATGTGATGAGATTACAGATGGTAATAACATTTTACGAAGTGTCCTTCGTAGAATCTGTGAATACATTGTGGAATCTGGTAAGACATATATGGAAGCACTGGAAACAATCATAGTGTCAATAGCAACCTTATCTGATGCTGAATATGATGTACACAATGTAGAGTTGCCAATCACCACAGATGCAAATATGACTGCCAATATGGTTATTGCACTTTATGATTACTGTCATTTTGGTTTCAAAGGTTGGATGACACTAAAACCACCCACAGGAGATAATCTTCTTGTTAATTGGGAAGAGAAAACAAATACACTTCGCGTCCTACGTGAATGTAAATAAAAAATATTTTATACGCCGCCTCGCTCTGCCGGCGAGGTGGCAAAAGGAGGAATTTATTATGGCAAAAAATAAGAAAAAAGTTAGTACAACTACTAAAACTGCATACGGTGATTTTGAAAAGAAACTTGCTTTTGCAGAAAAATCATTTGAATCTAGTCTTGCATTTCTAAACAATTCTGATGTAATAAAGGAATATATAAGTTGTGAAACCTTTGAAAAAATATTTAAAACAATTCCTGGCTTGTCAGAAAAACAAGAAAAGTTCATTGAGGAAACTTGTATAAAACTTAGAGCAATTTTTGTAGATTGCATGGAAACAGCAGTATCAGATGAAGATTATTTTTCTCTTATCAGAGAACTTGTAAATCTAGCAAATAAAATTGAAAACAGCAATGTAATTAAGATTAATTTAGATGGTTGGAATGTCTTTTACAATGATAAGATATATGCTTACATAACTTCTTTGGAAACATTTATGTCTGTTTTTATCAAAGGAATCAAGTGTCAAAAAGGCACAGGTTTATATCCAAATCCTAAACTAACATATAATCATAAGGTTTTAAAAAACTTTATTCTTGGTGGAATAGGTCATATTATAGTAAGTTTTTTTAAATGGACTCTTGAATTTGTACAGTTCTCGGATCCTGAGATAATATAAAATCGGTATAGAGGAGAAAAAATATGTTTTTAATAAAATACAATGCCAGATTAAATGGTGAATTTGCAGATTTCACCGAAATCAGCAGAACAAGAATTAAAATGAGTTCCATTAACAAAAGGTTCAAGGAACTTGCTCTTAGTACTGATGTTAAGAAACTCTTTGAGATTGATGATACAGGCAGGGTTTACACAAGGAACTCCGGCTCTGATACAACAATTTATGTTGAAATCAACATTTCTGAAAAAGATGCAGAAAATCTGGAAAAACAAATACAAATGAGAAACAGATTGTTTGAAATGTTCTGCACAGCAATGACTAAGTATTCAGGACAATAGAAATCAGAACATTAGATTCCAGATTCAGATTTGTCCGGAAAAGACCAATATGACATTCGGTATTTTGAGATTTTTTTAGTGAATATCTTAAAATCTTTGCAAAATTCCGAATATCAATATAAATGTAAAGTATTTTCATAATCGGAGCATGTATGTTTAAAAGCATATGTGCTCCATTTGTATGCAAAGAAAACATTCGGTAAACCATAACAAGATTCGTTAATATGCTTACAAACCCTTGATTTTACCTAACTTTTTGTTTTATTCGTCGTTCTGGGACATGCCATTAAAATGTTAAAATATACTTGTAAGAAAGATAGCGCTATTTCGAATCTTACAGGTAATAATCTTACAGGTAATAATCTTAAAGGTTATTACATATTTATGTACAAATACATAATTACAAAAAAATATTTCAAAGAAAGGTAGGGATGCTAATATGACAAGCATTACAAAAACAAATGATACATTGAAGAAGAACAGAGAGCAGTTTACCAACGAACTTAAAATGTTTATCAATCAGAAGTTATTCGACAAGCACATAATTTCAGAAGATATGTATTATACAGCAAAAGAAGTTTTGTTGAAACAGGCAAGTTGATAGAACTAATCGGAAGTGTGCTGTATTTCTTGCGGCACACTTTCTTCATATATTATAGAAAGAATTTCACATAAGACAGGAGGAAAGAAAAATGAATATTTATGATATTAGAGACGAAATGATATCGAAGCGGACAAGAATATCAGATTACAAACTAAGGGTTGTGTACTATGCCAGAGTATCTACTGACAAGTATGACCAATTACATTCATTAGAAGCGCAGAAAAACCACTTTGAACAACTTATGAGACAGCACCCGAACTGGACATTCGTAAGAGGCTACGTAGATGAAGGTTTAACAGGAACAAGAGTTGATAAGAGAGAAAGTTTTTTGGAAATGATAAGAGATGCTCAAAGAGGCAAATTCGACCTTATTTGTACAAAAGAAGTGTCTAGATTTGCAAGAAACACACTTGATACATTAACTTACACCAGGGATTTAATCAAATACGGTGTGGCTGTATACTTTGAATATGACAACATCTGCACAGTTGAGGGTGATAGCGATTACAGATTAACCAATATGGCAAGCCAGGCGCAAGAAGAATCTCGAAAAACATCTGAAAGACTTAAATTTGGTTTTAGAGAAGCAGTTAAAGCCGGTGCAGTTCTTGGAAATGATTGCATTTGGGGTTATCGTAAAGATAAAAGCAAATTAGTTATTGTGCCAGAAGAAGCGGAAATGGTTCAGAAAATCTTTGATTTGTATGCGAATGGCAATCTTGGTATTAGAGCGATTGCAAAGATTCTTACAGAAATGGGTTATAGAAATACAAATGGCAAAGGCTTTTCGTATTCTTCTATTAAAGGAATTTTAGTAAATCCTAAATATAAAGGATTCTACTGTGGAAACAAAACACATAAGAGACACTTTTTAAGTAAAGAAGTTGTATATCTTCCTCAGGATGAATGGATTATGTATGAAGACCACGAAAAAGTCCCTCCGATTGTATCTGTTGAACTTTGGGATAAGGCAAACCGCAAACTTAAAGCACGTGGTGAAAAAATGGCAAGTAGTGATAAGACAAGTTATCAGAACAAATACTTATATTCAGGTAAGATTGTCTGTGGTGAGCATAACACTTGTTATCATCATACAATTTACAAATACAAATCTGGCAACAAGGAACTTTGGACTTGCAAGGAATATGGCAATGGAAACAAATGTCGAAACCCTTTAATATATACAACCGAGATTGATGCAATAATGCACGAAGTATATAGTCAGATTATTTGTGAAAAAACATCTATCATTAATGAACTTTTAGAACTTTATAAGGAAAGCGGTAGCACAACAGCAATTGCTAAAACTAAACATAAAATACAATCTGACATAAACACGCTTAACGATAAAAAGGACACATTGCTTGATTTGGCTACGGATAAACGATTATCTAATGAAGAATTTGAGCAAAGAAACAATGCTTTGAACAAGCAGATTGAAGAATTAAAATCAAGACTATCAGAACTTGAAGAAGAGGAACAAAAAACTCTTGATTTAAAGGAATCAATTGAAAGTCTTCGTTCAAGCATTGCAAACGAACTTGATCTTACTGAAAACTTTGACAAAAATGTTGTTGATAGTTTTGTTGATAAGATTGTAATTTATAAGAGCGAAGTTGAAAATCAAATTGATTTAAAAATCTTTCTTAAACTTCTTCCAACTGCTCCACAAAACTTTACAGAAAACTCTCACACTTTAACATTCGGCAGTGGGCAAATAATACAAACACGAGGTGGTAATTCCAGGTCGCTAAAAGCATACGACTTAACTTTTAATTATGACTTGTGTTATCATCTTGAATAAACCAAAGGCGGTATAGGTCAATTCCTATATCGCCATTTTGCACTTTCAATAATTTTGTGTATTGCCACAGTTTTTAGGAAAGTAAAAAAGCCTTGCAAATTCCCAAAAAATGCGGTAAAATACACATCATAAAATCAAAAATGATTAAGCACTTGGGTTTGTAGCGAGCAATACATATGATAAGGGCTGATATTACAACAGAGGTAAGTCCTATTGTCGGAAGTGAAAGCAGGTCTGAAGATATGGTAAAATTCCTTATGCAGGAATTCGAACAGGACACCACAAAAATCTGGGAATCAAATATGTTCGGAAAATCGCTTTACGAGCTTGTGAATGAGGGAATAAACGCAAAGCTTTCACATATGCCGTATGACTCGAGAATAAAGCTTTCGGATACGCTTCGCAAAATCATAAATGACGGTTCAAACGGGCTTATTTGTATAATATTATAAAACAAAAAGGGCAGAGGAATTCTCTGCCTTTTTTTACTTTTATAAAAATGGTAAATTTTCGGGAATATTATAAAAAAATAAATCCTTGCAAAAAGTATAAAACGGTGGTAGAATAGAATAAATAATCAGAACTGTGAAAGGAAGATAAAATATGACCTTTGATTTTCCAAAAGATTTTTTATTCGGCACAGCTTCCTCCTGCTATCAGATAGAGGGTAGTGCGTATGCTGACGGAAAGACAGAAAACATCTGGGACTACGCCTGCAGAGTGCATCCTGAAAAATTCAAAAACAAGACAGAGCCGACAAGTGCCTTTTATACGCATTTCTGCGAGGATATTGCGCAAATGAAGGAGCAGGGGCTCAAGAGCTTCCGTATGTCACTTTCCTGGACAAGAATTATTCCAAATATCGACGGAAAGGTAAACAAGTCCGGAATTGATTTTTACAATGAAGTAATTGATTGTCTTTTAGAGAACGGAATCGAGCCGTTTGTTGATATTTTCCATTGGGACCTTCCGCTGTATCTTCTTGAAATCGGTGGCTTTACAAACAGAGAAATAGTTACGCATTTTACTCATTTTGCAAAGGTTTGCTTTGAAAACTTCGGGGACAGAGTAAAATTCTGGAGCACAATGAATGAGCCGAGCGTTTTCTGTATTGCACCCTACAAGGCAGGCAGAACCTGGCCGCCATTTGAGGACAGTATCGAAAAGCAGGCAAGTGCTACTCACAACGCCTTACTCTGTCATTTCAGCGCAGTTCGCCTGTACAAGGAAATGAAGCTTCCAGGGAAAATCGGTGCAGTTATTGCTTTCGTACCGGTTTATCCGCAAAATCCGGGTGACGAAAAGGATATTTTCGCAGCAAAGCTTCGTATACAACAGGGTAGCGGTATCTGGCTATGGCCTATGTTTTTCGGAAAGTACCCGACTGAGCTGACCGAAGAATGTGCACAGTATTTTGAATATATGCCAAAGAATTATGCACAGAAGCTGAAAGAGGCGTTTTCTCCGATAGATATAATCGGTCTCAACTACTATTTCCCTGCTTTTACAAAATATTCCCAAGACAGTATTTTCAAGTCTACTGACGTTGAAAACTATTATGTTCAGGAAGGACAACGCTTCTCACTTTACCCTGCTGGGCTTTATGATTCTCTGCTTTTCTGTGACGAGGAATATAAGCAGCCTGAAATATACATTACCGAAAACGGACTCGGTCTTCTCGACGAGGGCGACAGTGAAGCAATGATTCACGACAAGGACAGAATAAGCTATCTTCGTGAGCATCTGCGAATGCTTGCAAGGGCTATTAAAGCAGGAGTAAATGTCAAGGGCTACTACTACTGGTCAAACTTTGACAGCTTTGAAAATGCAGCAGGTTATTCCTACCGTTTCGGATTGAACTACGTTGATTTTGAAACCGGCGAGCGAACACGTAAGGACAGCTGGTATTATTATCAGAAGGTTATAAAGGATTCCTGTGTAGACTAATATAAGATATAATAGCTATCCCCCGTTTTTACGGGGGATAGCTATTTATATTTATGCTTGCCGTATTACTGCTTGCTTTTCTTTTCTCAATGCAAGTCCTTTTTATTATCTGAGCAGCTTTTCTTCCCGCATTGCTCGGAATATGGGCAACCGATACATTTTCGACCTTTCTTTTTAGCCCTGTAAATATAAAACAACGCACCGACTACGGCAAACAAAAGAATTATTACTACGATTATATCTGCTATCATTTATTCCGGCTCCTTTTTTTACTCTTTTCGTTTCTGATTGGTTGAATATCACACTAAAATTATATCAGGAAAAGAAAAATTCGTCAATGCTTTTTTAAATTTGCTTTCGATTGCCTAAAAACAGTCGCACAGGACTGTTTTCTTAACGATAATTCTTACGTTACTACTATTAAAATGAAGTTTTGCGCAGCAAAACCACCATTTCTATTATCTCTTATCTCTTATCTATTATCTTCTTTCCCCCGTACGGGAATCGACACGTCTTGCTTCGCACCAATCATTGTAAATTATACCATTTAGTTTAATGATGTATCACCTGACGGTGATATGATGTTTTTCGCTTCGCTCAAAATGATGTTGCTCATTCCACTCGCAATGATGCGATGTTTGGCCATAAAATGTGCCGTAAGGCACACATCATTAGGCGAAGCCGTCATCATTGGCAAAGCCTACATCATTTGCCGCAAGGCAAACATCATTCAAATAAGCCCTTTTGTCGATAGACAAAAGAGCTTTTTTGTTGGTGACCCGTACGGGAATCGAACCCATGTTACAGCCGTGAAAGGGCCGTGTCTTAACCGCTTGACCAACGGGCCGTTGTCAGCTTATATATAATAACAGATTTTTGCCGTTTTGTCAAGTACTTTTTTGAAAATAAAATCTGACAGTAAAATTTTATTTATTTATAATTCCCTGAGAATTACTGTTTCTGCCCCTTATTTCAGACCGGCTTTTGTTATTTTAAGGTAAATCTGCAAGTTTTATAGTAGATTATACCAAAAAATGAGCAAGTTTGAAAGTCGGGTATTGACATTTAAAACGATTTATGCTATACTGTAGTAGTAAATTGCTTGTATTTTGACAAGTTCGGGGGGTGAATGCTTGAACAGGGTTATAATGGTAACTTCGCTTAAGGGTGGCGTCGGCAAAACTACCATTGCTGCAAATCTTGCCATGACTTTAGCAAATTCCGGTTGCTCAGTTGTCGCAATCGACTGTGACCTTGAATCAAGATGTCTTGACATGGTGTTGGGACTTGAAAACAACTCCCTTTTCAATATCGGCGACGCACTTTCAGGTGCCTGTTCTGTTGATGATTGTCTGATAAGAGATTCAAGATGCGAAAATCTTGCTTTTATCGCTGCCCCTGCTTCTATTATCGACAAAACAGCTCCTGAATTTACAAATGTATTTTGCAGTGAAAATATTGATAAATTCATATCCGAGCTTGAAGAAAGTTTCGATTACATAATATTCGACCTGCCGGCACACCCCGACATGTGGTACGGTCTTCTTATGAAGCATATTGACTTTGCACTTGTCGTGGCAATGCACACAGCAGTATCTATTCGTTCTGCCGAAAAAACTGCAATGACAATAGCAGAGGTCAACAAGAACATCTGTGGTGAGGATTTTGAATACGACAGAGACGGAAATCTCAAGGAATCAAAGCTTAAAATAAGACTTATCATAAACAGCTTCCGGAGCGGAGATGCCGAGGACGGTATGCGTTCGGGCGTTTATGATATTATAAACAAAACCTCGGTAAAGCTTCTCGGGGTTATTCCATACGACGAAGAAATGGCCGTAGCCCAGGAAAGCGGTAAACTTGCTTTTCAGATAAAAAAAGGAAAAAATCCGGCAAACGTTGCTTTCAAGAACATTGCACTGAGACTTGCAGGACTTGGAGTTCCGCTTCTTTCGGGAATACTTAAAAAGAAAGCAAGAAAGAAAATATTTTAAACTTTTACAATGCAGCTTTTACGTTTAATCACAACGAAGGGAAGGTATTAGAGATGGAAATAGCAATAATTGCTTGTGACCAAAAAAAGGAAATTATGACTCAGTTCTGTACAGCTTACTGTGGAATTCTTGCAAAGCACAATCTGTATGCTACCGAAATAACAGGCAGATATATTTCTGATGCAACCGGACTTAATGTAGAACGTGTTATGGCCGGAGTTCAGGGCGGAACAGAGCAGATTGCCGCACGTGTTTCCTGTAACGAAATCGACCTTGTTCTTTGCTTCAGAGAAACAGCTGTAACCCATGATGTCAAAGAGGACGAACTCAATCTTCTCCGTCTTTGCGATGTTAACAATGTTCCCTTTGCCACAAATATTGCAACAGCAGAAGCGCTCATTTTAGCGCTTGACCAGGGTGCGCTTGACTGGCGTGAGCTTGTTAATCCTCATTCAAAAATCAACAAGGGTAAAGTCAGAATGTTTTAATTCTCAAAAATACATAAAAGCTATTACAGACTTCTGTAATAGCTTTTTTCTTTTATTCCGCCTTTTCGTACCACACCACAAAGCCCGAAACATTATCGCCGCTGATAAAGTATTCTGTATCCTTTGGTACATTGAATTCTGTCACAAGCCCGTCGCCTTTATTTACATAATACACCTCATAAATTGTGCCGTCATCTGTTTCAACGCTGAGTGGAACATTCTCGGTATAGCTTTTTATTTCGCGCAGGTATTCCTCAAGGGTTATTCCCCTTTGATACATATAGGTTGCGTGAGGAATTCCAACATATCTGAAATGCCAGCTTTCGGGAGCTACCCCCGTAATTTCAGTTTTTCCCTCTGGGTAACGGAGAATAAATCCGTACTTGTGGCAGATATCGTATATTCTGCCGTAAATCCCCTGTCCGGTAAAGGTTCCGGCACCCTTACCTCCTGCAGGATAAATCATTATATCGAAGGCATAGCCGGTATGATGCTCACTTTTGCCGGGAATGTTTGCTATCTGCTGGTCTTCCCCGTACTTCTTTTTATAGCTTTCATAGATTGACGTCTGTTCTTCCTCTGTGCGATAAGCGCTATGTATCATAACATCGGTATTACCTGTTTGCGCATAAAAGTCTGCAAAAAGGTCGTTCAAGGCATCCACCGTTTCCCGTGCAAGCATAATGGTGTTATCACTTGTTTTGAAGGTTTTATTTTCGATAAGTGAATTAACTCTTACTATCTCGTCATCCTTTATATCAACTCCGGTATAATCAAACAAAAAATCATTTGAGTTGCTCACAAGTGCCAGAATGCCGTTTGTATAGTCCTTTGAGGTCACGTTTACCGTGTCAAACGGAAACAGATTCAGCTCCTCAAGAGTTATTGCACTCATATCCTCAATTTGTGAGGGTGTGAACTTTTCAGGAATACTGCTTTGAGTAAAGATTGAAAAAACAACTATATTGGCTATAACGAGCAAAAACACTATTCCGGCTATAATGTAGTTCTTGTTTACAGAAACAGTATTTCCACCACTGTTTCTGACGGGTGGTCTTGTGTTTTGCACTCTTGCGCCCTGATTTCTTGCAGGCACGGGTCTGTTACGATTATTAAAATTTCTGTTATCCATTCAATATACGTCCTTGATTTTTATATACGTTTTATTTTACAACAAATAAATTTAAAAAGCAATAAAGAAACAGTAAACATTTATATAAACAAGGGGTTGCGTTTTTACAACCCCTCGATTTTATATCAGACCGTTTTATCTACTATATTATTCAGCCAAACTCCCTTTTTAACAAGTATAAATCCGATTACACCTTTAATTATTTCAAGTCCCTGGATTATGGCATAAAGCGGTACAACCGGAACAGCCGTATATCTTGAAAGTACATATGCCAACGACATCGAAATACACCACATAAATACGCTGTCGAAAAGGAAGGTGATAAAAGTCTTGCCACCCGAACGGAGTGTAAAATACGCAGAGTGAACAAATCCGTTTACCGGCATAAGAACAGCACAAATAATAAGGAATTCACACGCAAGAGTCTTTACTGTATCGGTTGTGTTGTAAATTTCGGGAATAAACGGAGCAAGTACTGCCATAATTGCACCTATTATAAAGCAAAGCACTACAACAATCGCAAGCAGACGGGTATCATCCTCTCTTGCTTTTCTGAGATCCCCTGCCCCTAAGTGCTGACCGATTATTATAGAGATTGTAGTTCCGAAAGCAAAGAAAGAGCAGAAGAACAAGTTAGAAACAGTCTGGCTGATATTGAGAGCCGAAACAACCTCAAGACCCCTTACCGAGTAGCACTGCATAAGCGACGCCATACCAAGTGCCCAGAGCATTTCGTTCATCATAAGAGGAGTTCCTCTTTTAATTATTCCGAGAACGAGGTCCTTCGGAATAGCTAAAGTCTTGTAGGCGCCGATTATAAATTTATTTTTATCTTTGTTTGCGTGGGTCCAGAAAACTACAATAAAACACTCGGTAAATCTTGCAATTACAGTAGCAATTGCAGCGCCGACAATGCCAAGCTCGGGGGCACCGAACTTTCCGAAGATAAGTACGTAGTTCAGAAAAACATTCACAATAACTGCACAAACGCCCGAAAGCATCGGAATAAAGGATTCCCCTGTTTCCCTCAATGTTCCTGCATACATCTGCATTAGTGCAAAGGGAATTACCTGTAACAGCATTACCGCTATATACTGCTTGCCGTATTCAAGAGTTTTTGCTACATCAAGTCCCTCCTGACTTTCATGAAGAAAGAGTGATATAAGCTCAGACGGAAACACCAGAAAAAGCAGAATGGCAATAAGTGATATAATTGATACAATTATAAGTTTTGCTCTGAAGGTGTTTCTTACCCCCTCGGTATCTCCTTTACCAAAATATTGGGCTGTGAAAATTCCTGCACAGGAAATACCACCGAAGATACATATGTTGAAAACCCAGATCAGCTCATTTACAATAGCCACACCCGACATCTGCTCGGTACCGATTTGCCCTACCATTATATTATCAATAAGACTTACAAAGTTCGTTATTACATTCTGAATGAGAATAGGAATTGTGATTGCAAAAATTCTGCGATAGAATGCCTTGTCGCCGATAAAAGTATTTATTGTCATATTTAGTCCTTTCAAATTTCATTTCTGAAAACACAACAACAATCCTACCACATAACGGCTTTGTTTTCAATAGGCTTCTCTAAAAGTTTACAAATTGTATTCAATAAAAAAAGGATGACCTGTAAGCATTGTGTCATCCTTTTTTGTGTTACAGAAAAGCATCAAAGGCCAGCATAATACAAAAGCCTGCAAGCATTGCATAGGTGATGCTGCAGCAATGTGACTTTTCGTGAAGCGAGGGAATCATATCATCATTGATAATGTACAGCATTGTCCCGGCTGCAAAGGCAAGTCCGAAGCTCACAAGTGAGCTGAAAAACGTGAGCGCAAAGTAACCGAGAATTGTCCCCACTATTTCAACAACTCCCGTACCGAGTGCTATAAGAAATGCTTTCCTTGCCGAAAAACCGATTGAAATCATCGGAGAAATAACCACCATTCCTTCGGGGAGATTCTGAAGTGCAATACCTGACGCAACAGTCAGCGCCTTCAGGGTGTCACCACTTGCAAAGCCAACTCCTGCAGCAATTCCCTCGGGAAAATTATGAATTGCAATAGCAGCAACAAAGAGCAGAACGCTGTAAAAATGTTTACTGTCCTTTTTTTCATAAGGGTGATCAATAAGCGAAAGTATATGAGGAACCGTTTTCTGAAGGACAGTAAGAAGCGCCGCACCTGTAAACACACCCAGAATTGTAGTTATAACTCCGTATTCCCCACCTGCCTCAATTGCAGGCACAATCAGCCCGAAGGAAGCTGCAGCCAGCATAACACCTGCTGCAAAGGCAAGAATTATGCCCCCGAATCTTTTTGACAATCCTTTGAATAAATAACCTATTACAGCTCCAAAAATCGTCGCCCCACCGACCCCCAGCGCTGCAAGATATACTATTTGCATACTATTCTCCTTTTCGCCGCCACTTGTGACGGCACAAAAGCTTGTGAAAATTATTGGCATTACGCCGATATTATATTATGTATGAGACTTTCAAAATGTTGAAGCAAAGTGAAAAAGTAATCTGAATTTTTGCTGAAAATTTATCCAAAGCTATTGCAAAATTCTTCCAAAAGAAGTATAATTATACGGTATTTGATTTTTCTTTTATAAAGTCCTGAATCGGAGGTATGGTAACAAAAATGAAAAAAGTACTGAAATATCTAAGACCATATATGATTTTTGCAATTCTGGCACCTCTTACTATGATAGCAGAGGTTACAATCGACCTTCAGATGCCGAAATACATGTCAACAATAGTAAACAGCGGAGTTCTCTTGAGTGACCTTAATGTCGTAGTGCAGGTAGGTCTTAAAATGATAGGGCTCTCGGTGCTTGGAGGACTCTCCGGTATTCTTTCTGCCACCTTCGGTTCTATCGCCTCGCAGCGCTTCGGAAACGACCTGCGTACCGATACCTACCGTAGAATTATGAGTCTTTCTCCCGAACAGACCGACAAGTTTACAACCGGTTCACTTGTAACACGAATCACAAATGACGTACTGCAGGTACAGAACTTCATAAATATGTTGCTTCGTATGTTTGTACGTGCGCCTATGTTCTTTGTAGGTGGTATAATTATGATGATAGGGCTTGACCTTCAGTTTACAACCGTTGTTGCGATAGCCTTCCCTCTTTTGCTTATAACGGTAGTTTGCACGGTTGTAAAAACAAATCCTATGTTCAAGGTTGTACAGGAAAAGCTCGACAAGGTAAACTCGGTTGTTATGGAAAATGTTGAGGGTTCAAGAGTTGTAAAGGCGTATGTGCGTGAAAAGCACGAAATAGAGCGTTTTGAAAACGCTAACAACGACCTTTGTGACAAAAACCTCAAGGTACAATACACACTTGCAATTATGCATCCGGTTATAATGGCGATAATGAATATTTCGGTTCTTGCCATTATCTATATCGGAGGCTTCCAGGTGGAGGCAAAGGAATTGCTTGTAGGTGACGTTATGGCTGCAGTAAACTACGTTACGCAGATTCTTTTCTCTGTAATGATGATTACTATGATTTTCCAGATGATATCCCGTGCCACAGCTTCTGCAGGAAGAATCTGCGAGGTGCTTGAAACTAACCCTGCAATAATTGGTGGAAACGAGACCTTGTCAGACGATATATCCGAAATAGAATTCCGTAACGTATGCTTCAAATATCCGAATACAACCGGTAAAGACATTCTTTCGGATATAAGCCTTAAAATATCAAAGGGCGAAAATGTTGCCTTCCTCGGCTCGACAGGTGCCGGCAAAACAACCCTCGTTTCACTTCTGGCAAGGTATTATGACGTAACCGGCGGTGAAATACTTATCAACGGCAAAAACATAAAAGAATATACCCTCAAATCACTTCGTGATAAAATCGGTTATGTTCTTCAAAAGAGCGAGCTCTTTTCGGGTACCGTTACCGAAAATATCCGTTGGGGCGACGAAAATGCCATATCGGAGCAGGTACAGCAGAGTGCGAAAATTGCGCAGGCAGACGATTTTATAAGTGATTTTATAAACGGCTACGACACGATAATTGGTGAAAAGGGTGCTTCCCTTTCGGGCGGTCAGAAGCAAAGAGTTTCTATTGCACGTTCTATTATGAAGAATCCCGAGGTTCTCATTTTCGACGACAGCACCTCTGCTCTTGACCTTGCAACCGAGGCAAGGCTGCACGCAGCGCTCAGGGAAAATCTTTCGGATACTACCGTTATTATGATAGCACAGAGAATTGCAAGTATCAAGAAGTGCGACAGGATTTTCGTGCTTGAGGACGGAAAAATAGCAGAGAGCGGTACGCACAGCGAGCTTCTTGAAAATAGTGAGGTTTACCTCGATATTTACAATTCACAGCTTGGCTCGGATAACGCCTGAAGGGAGTGAAAAATAATGAATAATGCACCAAGAAAAGCTCCTGCACAGGATATTCGCCCAATCGGTGGTCCGGGTGGTCCCGGAGGCCCAAGACGCGGCGGCCCTCACGGCGCTATGCTCAATATGGAAAAGCCAAAGGACGCAAAGAAAACACTTGTAAAGCTTATTGCCTATATCGGAAAAAGCAAGTATGTTGTTCTGGGCTTGCTTTCTGTAATGATAATTACAACTCTTTTAAATCTTGCAGGCCCTGCAATCCAGCAAAAAGCAATTGACGCAATTACAATATATACGCAGGAAGAACGCGCAGCGATTATCGCTGAAAATCCCGCTGCAAACCCTTTACTTAATGTTGATTTTGCAGCGCTGCAGCTCAATCTTATTATTCTTGCAATAATTTATGCTGCAAGTTCCATTCTTTCATATTTCCAGAGTATTTATTCTGCAAGGCTTTCGCAAAGTACTGTACGCACAATGCGTCACGACTTGTTTTCAAAGCTTGAAAGGCTACCTGTAAGGTTTTTTGATACCCACAGATTCGGCGACATAATGAGCCGTCTTACAAATGATACCGAAAACATATCAATGACAATCTCCCAATCTATCGGCTCGCTGTTTTCGGGTGTAATAACTATCATAGGAACAGTTATAATAATGCTTTCCTACAGCCCTCTTATGACTCTTGTGAGTCTTCTTACCGTACCTCTTACCTTGCTTGTAACACTTAAGCTTTCAAAGTTTATGCGTCGTTACTTCAAGGCTCAGCAAACACTTCTCGGTGAGCTTAACAGCCGTGTTGAGGAAACAGTAACAGGCTACAAAACGGTTATTGCCTTCGGCAGAGAGGAAAAGGTAATAGAGGACTTTGCCAAAACAAGCAAAAATTTAGCAAAGGCAGGTATCAAGGCAAATATTTTCGGTGGAGTCATGGGCCCACTTATGAACGTAATCGGAAATATCGGATATCTTCTTGTTGCAGTTGCAGGCGGTTATCTTGCAATTAAAACAGCAGGCACCGAGCACGCGATAAGCGTCGGTATGATTCAGGCATTCCTGCTTTATTCAAAGCAGTTCACAAGACCTATAAACGAGATTGCAAACCAATATGCTGCAATTCAGACAGCTATTGCAGGTGCAGAACGAGTTTTTGAAATTCTCGATTCTTCCGATGAAATTGACGAGGGGAAAATAGTGCTTTCCGGAAATGATATTACCGGTAAAGTTGATTTTAACAACCTTGAATTTTCCTATGTTGAGGGCGAGCCTGTCCTTAAGAACTTTAATCTCTCGGTAAGCCCCGGACAGAAAATTGCAATCGTCGGAAAGACGGGAGCCGGAAAGACAACCGTTGCAAATCTTCTTACGCGTTTTTACGAGCTGAATGGTGGCGAAATTCTGCTTGACGGCAGGAACATCAACGAAATTTCCAAGGAAAGCCTGCGTAAAAATATCGCTGTTGTTCTTCAGGATACCGTACTTTTCTCTGATACAATACGCAACAATATAAAATACGGCAACGAAAACGCAACAGATGAAATGATAGTAGAGGCTGCAAAGAGTGCTAATATGCATTCTTACATTGAAAGACTGCCAAAAGGTTATGACACCGTGCTTACAGAGGGCGGAAGCAATCTTTCCCAGGGACAAAGACAGCTACTCTCAATTGCAAGAGCCTTTATTGCAGACCCGAAGATTCTCATTCTTGACGAGGCAACCTCAAGTGTTGACACACGAACCGAGGTTCATATTCAGAACGCTTTTGCAAAGCTTCTGAAAGGCAGAACAAGTCTTATTATTGCTCACAGGCTCTCAACCATAAAGGATGCAGATATGATAATCGTTGTGGATAACGGTACTGTTGCAGAATGTGGAAGTCACGAGGAGCTGCTCGCAAAGGGCGGCAGCTACAGTAAGCTTTACCAGTCTCAGTACGCAGGCTTTGCAACCTGACATTTTTCGGTGCGTAGCTACGGCTACGCACCTTTTTGTTAAAGCTACTTGACAAAAAACAAAAATAATGTTATAATCCTTATGCCACATAAACTTAATTATTATGGGTTTTTGTGGCAATTTTTATAAATTTGTTCAACCATCACAAACCCAAACCATATATTACTATACATAATAGTTTAACAACAAACCGACCATACGAGTAATGAATTTGGTAAAAGCGCAAATTCGACTCGTATGGTTTTTCATTTTCATTTATGGTTTACCATTTTTAAGTTTGTGTGGCAACAAATCGGAATTTGCGTTTTTCGGTGCGTAGCTACGGCTACGCACTTTTTATTAAAGTTACAGGAGGAATGAATTTTGAATTACGCTTATTACGGAGCTTACAAAAAAACACGCGATCTGGCGTGGCTTATTCTGAAAAATGAAAATGTTTCGACCATCCCCGTTCCTGTCGTGGATATCTGCACAAAGCTCGGGGTATGCGTGAAAAATTTTGACCCAAAGCATGGGGAGAAGGGAATGGTTATAAATCTTTTCGGCAAGCCTCATATTTTTGTCGACAGAAAGCTATCTATCCCGGAAAAACGTTACATAATCGCCCACGAACTCGGACATCTGTTGCTCGGACATATGAAGGATTTTAATATGCTTATGTATTACGATTATAAGCCCAAGAAACACGACTTAGAGGACGATGCAAGCTCATTTGCAACAAGACTTCTGTCCCCTGCTTGTGTGATTAACAGCTGTAATTGCCAGACCTGGCAGGGTATTGAAAGACTCTGTGGCATTCCGGAGAGTATTGCAAAGATACGCATAACACGTCTGAGAACACTGAGAAATAGAAACAAGTTTCTCAGTTCAAACCTTGAAAAAGAGGTTTTCTCAAATTTTGAATCCTTCATACAGAATTTCAATGACAACCCGAATCCTGATAATGAATAATAAAAAATCTGCAGTACCCACAATTTATGGGTGCTGCAGAAATTTTTGACAGCATTTTCAGCCTTTCGGAACAAAAGACGAAGTCAAACAAAACAATTTAAAATATTTCTAAATCATTCTATACAATACTTTCTAAAACACAATACCATCTATAATACACGCTTTAACCAAAGTTTTGTATATCCGGTTACATCCGTAACCCTTCGTATCACATTTCCGAATTTTTCGTTCAGCTAAAATTTCTTCTGTCACGGACCAACAGACAAATACTTCGTCTTTTGTCCCGAAAGCAATTAAGATTGAATCCGGCTCTCGCTCGGTCTTTCTTTTTGCTTCACAGATAGTATATGCGATGGTACAGATTTTATTACGGTAATTTTTGGAAAAAACAAAAGAGACATAAAACCTTATGTCTCTTTTATTTTTATATAAATTTTAAAAATTTTTATCAGCAAGAAGTGCTTTGATTTTGGTTGTGGGGCTGAGAAGAAGATTGATTGACTTATTGATATTAACAGCCTCAATATAATAAGCGATATACTTAAGGATATTAACCTCTGTAAACCACTCGCGGCTCTTGAGGTCCTCGGGAAGATATGTTGAGTTTGTAACGAAAATCTTATCGAACATACCCTTCTTATAGTATTCGTCAAAGTGGTCAAGTCCCTTATTGAAAAGCCCGAAAGTAAAGAAACCGTAAATTCTTCTTGCGCCCTTTGCTTTAAGCAGGTCCATAACGTGAGTAAAGGATTCACCGGAAGCTATAATATCGTCAACCACGATAATATCCTTACCGTTTACGTCGTCACCAAGATATTCATGAGCTACAATCGGATTTCTTCCGTCAACAACTACTGTGTAGTCACGACGCTTATAGAACATAGAAAGCGGAACTCCGAGTACTGAAGAGAAGTACATTCCACGGTTGAGAGCACCCTCGTCGGGAGACACCACAACAAGGTTGTTCTTGTCGATATCCTCTTCAGTATTGAGAAGCTTCTTAATCATCTGATATGTAGGCATAAGATTGTCAAAGCCGTTTATCGGAATTGCGTTACGAACTCTGTCATCATGAGCATCAAAGGTCATGATTGTTGATACACCCATATTTACAAGGTCTGCTAAGAATACTGCACAGTCAAGAGATTCCCTTGCTGTCTTTCTGTGCTGACGTCCCTCATAAAGCATCGGCATTACAAGAGTGATTCTTGCAGCTTTTCCGCCGATTGCGGCGATAATACGCTTGATGTCCTGATAGTGGTCATCAGGGCTCATCGGAACCTTCTGACCGTACATTGTGTACTCTGTTTCCTTGCTGTGATTGAAGCAGTCAGCTACGATAAATACGTCCTTGCCGCGCAAAGAATCTGTAACGATTGCTTTTGCTTCACCGGTACCGAATCTTGAAAAAACCGCATCAATTACATAATTCGGCTCTTCTTTTCTCCATTCACCAATGTAGTTTGCAATTCTCTTACACATTTCTTCGGTACCTTTTGTACCAATAATGGCAAGCTCGCCAAAGGGGATTTCTTTTGACAAATCCGGCATTTTTGTGTCCTCCAAAAAATAAATTTTCCGTATAAAACATCCAATTAGATTATACCAAATCTGTCGATTGTTGTCAAGGTATCAAATAACGTTTTTATCAAGGATAGAAAATATTTTTTGTGTATTTTGACGAGAGTCTTCGTCAGGATTTGATTTTTTATTTAATAGCCTTTCGGGAGTGCCGGGTAGAAAAATTAATGCAAATACCGGTAAAATTTGACAAAAAGTGAAATATATGGTATAATTTAGAATTATGAATGAAAAAATAAAGTAACTCAAAGCAAATAAACACCATAAATTGTGATTTTACCGTCACAAAACATGCACAAAAGATTTGTAAAAATAAACAGATTAAGCTCTCACAGAACACAGCCTTTTGGGTAAGCAAAAGTGAAGAGCCAACTGAATATGGAGGAATTTTATTTATGTTAAAAAAAATAACGGCAGCATTTATAACGGCAATGCTTTTTGTAGTTATTACTATGCCACAGGTAAGTGCCAAGGCTCCGGCTCTTGTCGACGGATATGAAATACCGATTGACATTAAAGTAAATGGCGTGTATCTTGGCGAAGGGATGAAGGGGTATCTCGAAAATGATACCGTGTATGTTCCGCTTGTAAGTGTAAGTAAGGCACTCGGGGCTACGGTTTCAGTTGATAAGTTTACCCATAAAACAAGCATTTCAGGTAATGGAAAAAGTCTTGTCCTGCTTGAAAACAAGCCCTACAATATACTCAACGGCTCTTTCAGTTTTTTTAAGCCCGAAAATGATAATGGAACACTGTATGTTACTGCAAGATTTATTGCCGATATGTTCGGAGCAGATATAAGCTGGGACTCCTATCGGTATGAGGTAAATCTTACTCTTGACGGCTACACCGTTCCACAGGAATATGTTGAAACAAGATACAATGACGAGGACCTTTTGTGGCTTTCAAGAATTGTTTACTGTGAAGCCGGAAGCGTGAGCATTGATGCAAAAATCATGGTAGCAAACGTAATACTTAACCGTAGGGAAAGCCCTCAATTCCCGAACACAATACAGGAAGTAATCTGTGATACAAGATTCGGGGTGCAGTTTCCCCCGTCGCAAAGTGATATTATATACAGAACTGCGAACACTCACACAATACTTGCCTGCAAGGTAGCACTCAATGGTGTTATGCTCGTTCCCGACTGCAAGTATTTTTCCTATACCAGCGATAATTTTTCCTGGGTTTATGAAAACTGTACCCTTTATACTGTAATAGGGAATCAGGCGTTTTATAAGTAAAATTTAATATTGTTTAATCCCTGATACCGATTTAGTATCAGGGTTTTGTTTATACAAAAACAACCGAACTGTTTCACAAAGTGGAACAGTTCGGTAAAAGGTGTTAAAGTTTTTGCGTCGCTTTTTTCAAAAAGCGACCGTAGGGTATGGGACGAGTAGTCCCATTATTTAAAAAATCTGAATTTTCCTATAATCGGCATTTCACGAGCCTTTCCGGCAAGGGACTGATAAATACCATAAACGGTTGCTGCAAGCGTTGCAAGCTCCAGAGCCCAGCCTAAAAGACTCACGGGCAAGCTGAGTATCACCCCGATAATCGGAATTGGCAAAAGAAGGAAACTAATCAGTGTAAAAAGCACCGATATTACAAGCTCTGCTATAAAAAGTGCAAGTCCCTGTCCGGCGTGAAATTTTACAAAGGCTGATTTCTTTGATGTAACAATTATCGGATAAAGACATACAAACGGGATATAGCACAAAAGTGCAGATATTTTATTCTCTGCCTTATCCTGTCCTGAATAGCTGCCGGAAAAATCGTTTGTATTAAGCAGTCTTTTAAACGCTTCGCCACTCTTTTCCTTGTCATTTAAATCAATCTTGGTTTTACATACCGGACAGAAAATATCGTCTTTTGAAACAAAGGTCCCACATTTTTTACATTTTGCCATTTTTTACTTCCTTTCTTATCTGTTTGGTTTTATTTGTTTTCAACAGCTGTTTCGAAACTTCCAAAGGTTATATTCCCCGAAAGCTCGTCGCCTGTAAATTCAAAATATAACGGCAGCGCATCACCTTCGGAAAATTTCACTCCTACAATCGAATTTCCATAAGGAACTTGCGTAAAATACTCATTTTCACCACTATTTACATTTTCGACCACCGCTATTTTATCAGAGCTTTGCTTGCTCAGTATATCCAGAAAATCATCAAAGAAAAGCTGCGCTATCGCATTGATTTTTGATACAGCTTCGGTGGGAAGTGTTGTGTCTATCCCCGAAAAATGTACTGCCACAGATTCCGGCGTACCCGCAACATCATAGTCGATTGTCATTCCACTGTAGGGCTCGGGCGATTGTAGCTTCAGAGTTGTATTTGCCTTTTCCTTTGTGATAATTGCATCTCCGGCCAGTTCAAAATCCGATGCCGAAAGATTATAGGATATTTCGGCAGTATACGAGGAATGCATATTGTCCGTAAGACTCTCGAGCATTGATTTCTTTCTTGTTCCCTGCGTGCAGGAAACAAGTCCTGCAACAAGCATCACAGACAGCAGAATGTTCAGATAAAGGCTTTTTTTCATTTTTTGCTCCCTTCAAATATTAAATTTTCGGAAGCTATAATTTTATTTTAAAAGCTCACAAATAAGCTTTGCACAGCACTCCGGTAGTTGCGAAGCGATAACTCCGTATTCTGAATACTCCCGTGACAATCTTTCGCCAGCTGAACCGTGAAGATACGCCGACACGACAGCACTTTCAAAAAGCGATGCCCCTTGGGAAACAAAGGCTGTAATCATACCTGCCAGAACATCTCCCGTTCCACCCTTTGCAAGAGCGCTATTGCCGGTAGGATTTATACAGATACGTTTCCCTTTTTCGCAAATTACCGTCGGCACCCCTTTAAGCAGTAGTGTACAATTATATTTTTCTGAAAATTCAAGAGCGTATTTTATTCTGTTTTTTTCGATTTCAGAAACAGAAAATCCTGTAAGTCTTGAAAATTCAAGAGGATGTGGTGTGAGAATAATTTTGCAGTTTGCTTCCGATAGTACATTTATATTTTCGGAAACTGCATTTATTCCGTCCGCATCAATAATTAACGGAATTTTTGCGTTTTTTATAATTTCAAATATTCTTTCGCTTTTTTCTCTGCTTTTCGAAAGTCCACAGCCGATAAGAAAAGCCGAGCATTTTTCACTATATTCAAGGAGTACTTTTGTGCCGTGTTTTCCTTCTTCAATCGGCAGGAAAACCGTTTCGTAAAGAGAATTTTTAAGAACATCCGTAACAGCCTTTTCGCAAGCCATAACAGTAAGCCCTGCACCACAACGAAGCGAGCCGAGTGCGCAAAGGTAAGCTGCTCCCGTCATATCCCGACTTCCTACATGAAGAAGTGCCTTACCGTAGCTGCCTTTATTTGAATTTTTGTATCGTTTTGGAAGGTATTTACGAAAAAGCTCATCGTCTGCAAGAAGCGGCGTAACTTCTGTATTTTCAAAAATGCTCTTATCTATCCCTGCCTTTTCACAGTATTCCTGTGTCAAAACCATTTTTCATTTTTTCCTTTCGTTGTGCTTGGTGTTTTGCAGTTGAAAATTCGTTTTTTTAAGTTTCTCCCCTTGCTGTGTATTCTCACCCAAAAATGCTTTTTGAATACTATATACAGAGGGCAAGCCCATATGCCCTGAAAACAAAATTCGAAGCTCAAAGCTTTTTACAAATTTTCAAAAAGCAGAATAAGACGTTATTTTCCCGGCAAGAATAAAATCAGGAAAATAAAAACATAATTCATACACAAGCGTTGTATGGCAAAAGTGGAGAGTGAATAAATTGACAATACGAAGAGGAGATATTTATTACGCAGATTTAAGTCCGGTTATTGGCTCTGAACAAGGAGGTATTCGGCCTGTACTTATAGTCCAGAATGATGTAGGGAACAGGTATAGTCCCACAGTTATTGCTGCTGCCATTACAAGCCGTACCGATAAAAGCAAGCTCCCGACACATATTGAGGTGTTTGCCGACAAGTACGGTCTTGCAAGGGATTCGGTAATACTGCTTGAACAGATAAGAACTCTTGACAAGAAGAGACTAAAAGAGAAAATGGGGCATCTTGACGATGACGTAATGAACAGAGTCAATGATGCAATTACCGTGAGCTTCGGACTTGGCGAAGATACCGGACAATTTATAGGATAGCAAAGCTAATCCCACTATGAACGGAGTTTTTCTCCGTTCTTTTTTTATTTCTCAAGAATTACTACTGCGTGAGCTGAAATCCCCTCGCATCTTCCCGTAAAACCGAGATGCTCCTCTGTTGTTGCCTTTATATTTACATTATTCTTGTCGGTACATATAATTTTTGCGATATTCTCCCTCATTTCGGGAATAAAGGAAGCAAGCTTTGGCTTTTGTGCAATTACCGTAATATCGCAGTTGCCGAAGCTATAGCCTTCGGCATCCATTAGTTTTTTTACTTCCGAAAGCAACAGCGTGCTTGCTATTCCCTTATATTTTTCGTCGGTATCGGGAAAGTGCATTCCTATATCCCCCAATGCCATAGCACCAAGGAGTGCATCACAAAGAGCATGAAGCAAAACGTCTGCGTCGGAATGTCCGAGAAGACCTGATTCGTGTGGAATTTTTACTCCACCCAGAATTAAATCTCTCCCCTTTACAAGTGCGTGAACATCATATCCGTGACCTATTCTGTACATATTTACTTATCCTTTCCCACTTTGCGATTTTCAAGAAGTGCTTTTGCTATAACTATATCCTCGGAATATGTGATTTTGATGTTTTCACTACTCCCCCTTGAAAGCTTTACTTTAAAAGACGCATTCTCAAGAAGCGAGCTGTCATCAGTTGCCAGAAATCCGTCTCTTTCGGCTATAGCAAGACTTGCTGCATACATTTCAAAGCTGAATATCTGTGGAGTCTGAATATTATAAAGCCCCTCTCTGTCTACACTGTCCAGAATAAACTCGGAGCTGCTTGCCCTTTTCATTGTATCTGTTGAAGGTACAGCACATACTGCGCTTCCGTATTTTTTTGCATCAGAAATTGCATTTCGTATTATTTCTTCACTAATGAGTGGTCTTGCTCCGTCATGAATTGCCACAAATTCTGTCTGGAGTTCGGAAAAGGCGAATTTGAATGCCTTTGAAACAGACTCCTGACGAGTAGTTCCACCTTCGATTACCGAAAACACCTTGGTGTAGTTTTTATTCTTTACAATTTCCTCGTATTTCCCGATATCTTCTTTTTTGCAGGAGATTATAATTCTTGTAACCTCAGAAAAAGCACTGAAGGCTTCTATCGAATATTCTATTGCATATTTTTCGCATAGCACAAGTAAGGGCTTTGAAACTCCACCGGCACGACTTCCGCTTCCACCTGCAGCGATTATGACAGTTATGCTTCCTTTTTTGTCTTTTCTGACTTTTTTCGTGTTTTTTGAAAAAAGCTGCATTTTTTCTCCCCTGCCTTTCAAAAATTCATTTTACTGTCTATATTTTAACAGATAAGAATGTACAGTCAATACCATTTTCGGTAAAGTAATTGTTAATAGAATTGTTCATAATCCAAAAAAATTAACAAAAACTGCATTTTTGACCACGAAATACATTAAAAATTACTATTTATTCAAAAAATGCTCTTGTTTTTGATACGAATTATATATTATAATGTAACTTGGAATGTTTTGTTTGCATTCAAATTTTGAAAAAAGGATGAGTAAAGCCTTGAGTTTTGAATTTGAAAGTATAACTTCAAGAAAAAACCCGAAAATAATACGAGCTTGTTCCTTTGCAGATAAAAAATACCGTGACAAAGAGGGGTTCTTTACCTTTGAAGGGGAAAAGCTCTTCTCAGAAGCAATCACTTCGGAAATTGAAATTCGTGAAGTGTATTTTACAGAGCGTGCAGAAAAAAACTGCAGCGAGCTTCTGTCAAGGGCATACAGTCTCGGAGCAAGTCTTTACCTTGTTACAGATGAGGTCTACGACAAGCTGACATACGAGAAGGCTTCACAGCAGATTTTTGTGCTTGCAAAAAAGCCTGAAATTCCAATTTTCAGCAAGGAAGCTGCAACAGGCGGCTTTGTTCTCCTTGAGGGTGTCAGAGATCCGTCTAATGTCGGTGCAATCCTGCGTACATGTTTAGCGCTCGGCAGCGACAGAATCATACTAAGTTCTGACTGTGCTGACGTTTTCGGATACAAGACGGTTCGTGCAGCTATGGGTGCAGTTTTTCGTGCAAAGCTTTATACGGCAGATAACATATCGGAATGTATAAAGCTTTTGAAAAAGAATGGCAAGGTTTATGCCACCGCCTTAAGCGATGATGCAATCAGTATTTCAGATGTGGAATTTTTAAAAAGCGATAGTATCGTAATCGGAAACGAAGGACACGGAGTATCACAGGAAGTTTTGTCCGGTTGCGACAAAACGGTGATTATACCGATGATGTATGAGAGCGAATCGCTGAATGCTTCTGTTGCCGCTGCAATTTTCATCTGGGAAAAGGCAAGAAAAACACTTGAAGAATACAGATAAACAACATTTATCACATATTCCCACATTACGTAGTAATGCTCTGACGGAGGAATGTAATGTACGAAAAATTATATGCTATCTGGCTTTCCGATGCTCTGATGCCGGGAAGCATACATGTAAAGCCGTTGCTTGAAAAATACCACAGCTTTACCGAAATATTCGGACTGGGCGAGGATGACTATGCACAGCTTGGCATCCGTCGCGGAAGCGAAATAATGAAAAGACTTCTGTGCAAGAATACCGAAAGTGCAAAAAAGAGTCTTGAATTTTGTAATTATAACTACTTTGGCATTATAGAATATAACAGCGAAAGCTATCCTCAACGGCTAAAGGCAATAAAAAATCCACCGCCTGTTCTATATGTGCGTGGAAGAATGATAAATTTCAACGACAATGTCTGCATAGGTATTGTCGGAACACGAAGCTACACCGATATCGGCTGGGATTCCACCTATAAAATTGCAGGTGGAATTGCAAAGGGTGGTGCAGTTGTTGTCACGGGACTTGCTTCGGGCATTGATACGGCTGCAACAAGAGCAGCACTCGAATCCTCGGGCTTTGCTGTCGGAGTTATAGGTTCGGGACTTGAAACGATTTATCCGTCGGAAAACACAGAGCTTTTCCATACTATGTACAAAAGCGGTCTTGTAATTTCCGAGCTTGCTCCGTTTTCTAAAATCTCCGGCAAATATTTTCCTGTGCGAAACAGAATTATCAGTGGTCTGTGTCAGGGAGTTCTTGTAGGAGAAGGAAATGTAAAAAGTGGCGCTATGATAACTGCTTCCCATGCAAGTGAACAGGGGCGGCACGTTTTTGCAATACCCGGAGATATAAGCAGCGAAGAAAGTTCAGGAGTAAACAAGCTCATTCGTGAAGGGGCAATTCCTGTTTTTGAAGCCTCGGATGTGCTTTCAAAGTATGCTTTTCTCTATCCTCATAAAATAGTAAGTGCCGAAGCGAAAAACTCAAAAACCGTTCCTGCCGAGCGTTCAAGCAAACGGATAAGGGCATTTTCAAAGGTACAGAACAAAAGCGTGAACGCTTTTGCACGAGGCGAAAAATCCGATATTGAAATAACTCCTGATACCCCGGCGGTAAACACTGCCGCAAATACAGCAGAAAACACCCCGGAAAAAGCACCAACTTCCCCACCGCCAAACTTTAGTGACAGGGAAAATCGTGTATTTCTTGCTTTAAGCTGTGATACACCGAAAAACACCGATACCATTTCAATCGAAACCGATATGTCTACCGACGAGGTTTTGGGAATACTTACATCTCTTGAGCTTTCAGGCTATGTCAGCAGTATTGGTGGTAATTATAAGAAAAACTGACTACAAAAACGACATAATCTTGCGAAAGGATATAAACAAATGGCAAATCTTGTAATAGTTGAGTCGCCTACAAAGGCAGGAACAATCAAAGGTTATCTCGGAAAGGGCTACAAGGTTGTAGCTTCAAAGGGACATATAAGAGATTTACCCAAAAGCTCTCTTGGAATTGATATCGAAAATGACTTTGAGCCTAAGTATATAAACATCAGAGGTAAGGGTCCGCTGATTTCCGAGCTTAAAAAGGAAGCAAAAAATGCAGAGCTTGTATATCTTGCAACCGACCTTGACCGTGAAGGAGAGGCTATTTCCTGGCATCTTATGAACACACTCGAGCTTTCACCCGATAAAGCAAAGCGTGTTACCTTTAACGAAATCACAAAGGGTGCAATAAGAGAAGCAATAAAGCATCCCAGAGAAATTGATATGAATCTTGTGGACTCTCAGCAGGCAAGACGAATTTTCGACAGAATCGTGGGTTACAAGGTAAGCCCGATTCTCTGGAAGAAAATCAAAAGCGGTCTTTCGGCAGGTCGTGTTCAGTCTGTTGCTACAAGAATTATAGTTGAACGTGAAAACGAAATCCGTTCCTTTATTCCGGAAGAATACTGGAATATTGATGTAAACCTTGAAACAGGTGATAAAAAGCCCTTTAAAGCTTCATTTTTCGGTGATAAGAATGGAAAAATCGAGCTGAAGTGTGAAAAAGATGCAAGAAAAGTGGAAAGCGCAACGATAAATTCCCAATTTTCTGTTGCAAGTATCAAGAAATCAAAACGCAACAAAAATCCTGCTCCTCCCTTTACCACCTCAACTCTTCAGCAGGAGGCTAACCGTGCGTTGGGCTTCCATTCGGAAAAGACAATGAGAGTAGCGCAGGAGCTTTATGAAGGTGTAAGCCTTGCCTCCTTCGGAACTCAGGGTCTTATAACCTATATGAGAACAGACTCGCTCAGAATTTCCGAAACTGCACAGGAAGCGGCAAAGTTCTATATTACAGAAAAGTTCGGCGAAAAGTATTATCCTGCAAAGCCGAGAGTATATAAAACAAAAAAGGGTGCACAGGACGCACACGAAGCAATCCGTCCTGCAGATATGCGCTTTGAACCGGACTCTATCAAGGCTTCCCTTTCTGCTGACCAATATAGACTCTACAAGCTCATCTGGGACAGATTCGTTTCAAGCCAGATGGAATCGGCAGTTCTTGATACAGTAAGTGCCGACATTGAAAGTGCAGGCTATATTTTCAGAGCCTCAGGCTACATTGTGGCATTCCCGGGCTTTATGGCACTTTATGAGGAAAAGACAGATGATGAAGGCGACGAAATGCGTGAGAGTGCACTTCCGAATATGGCAAGCGGCGATAAGCTTGCAATGAAGGAGCTTTTGCCAAGTCAGCATTTCACACAGCCACCGGCAAGATTCAATGAAGCAACTCTGATAAAGGTACTCGAGGAAAAGGGTATTGGAAGACCCTCTACCTACACCCCCACCATAACAACAATAATCCAAAGAGGTTATGTTGAACGTGACGGTAAGTCCTTTATCCCGACCTCCTTGGGTGAGGTTACGACAAAATTTATGTGCGATAATTTTGCACAGATTGTCGATTACAACTTTACTGCAAATATGGAGGACGAGCTTGACGAGGTTGAAGACGGCAACAGAGATATGCTCGAGGTTCTTAAAAACTTCTATGGTAAATTTGAAAATGACCTGAAGGAGGCAGAAATCAAGGCTCAGAAGGGTGACTACAAAATCAAGGCACAGGAAACAGATATTATCTGTGACAAGTGTGGAAGCCTTATGGTAATAAAAAACGGAAGATTCGGAAAATTTGCAGCCTGCCCGAACTACCCCGAATGTAAGAACACAAAGCCTCTTGACAGCGACGGGAAACTCGCTGTTAAGAAAGAAGAAAAAGCAGAAAAGGTAAAATACGCTCCCGACGACATGAAGTGTCCTGCGTGTGGCGGAAAAATGGTAATAAAGAAGGGCAGATTCGGCTCCTTCTATGCCTGTGAAAAATACCCCGAATGTAAGACAACAAAGGCTATTACCAAGGACACAAACGTAAAATGTCCCCTTTGTTCATCAAAGATTGTTATAAAGCACGGACGCAAAAAAACTGTATTTTACAGCTGTGAAGCATATCCTGATTGCAGCTTCTCAACCTGGGATATTCCGCTTGAAGAAAAGTGTCCTCAGTGCGGCGGACTTCTTCTTCGCAAGAAGGGCAAGGAAAATGTTTACTGCTACAATGAAAAGTGTGGCTATAAAAAATAAGTCCCGAAATAATCTTTTAAGTTTTTTCCCAAAGCTATGAAAGGAATAGTTATATGAAAATTATTGTAGATTGTATGAGTGGTGACAATGCACCGTTTGAAATAATAAAGGGTGCAGTCGACGGCTCAATCGAGAGTAATGTTGAGGTGCTTCTTGTCGGAGACGAAGCAGTAATCAGGGAAGCACTCCGAGATTTGCCTTCAGAAAAAGCTAAAATAGAAATCTTCCACACAGACGCAGAGCCTCTTACAATGGAGGATGAGCCGGGAAGCATTATGAAGGAAAAAAAGGATTCCTCTATGGCTCAGGCTCTGAGACTTTTAGCCCAAGGCGAAGGTCACGCACTTGTGTGCGCAGGTAACACCGGTGCACTCTTTACAGGCGCTTCCCTTATTGTCAAGCGAATCAAGGGGATTCGCAGAGCAGCGCTGGGTGCAGTTCTCCCCCCTCTTGCGGGAAATCCCATGATGATTGCAGATGCCGGAGCAAACGTAGATGTTACTCCTGAAAATCTTTGCGAATTTGCTGTTATGGCAAAGCTCTTTATGGAAAAGGTTATGCACCTTGAAAACCCAAGAGTCGGTCTTATCAACAACGGTGCAGAAGAACATAAGGGTACCGAGCTTTACAGAAATGCCCATGCGCTTCTGAAAGAATATGACATAAATTTTGTCGGCAATGTTGAGGGCAGAGATTTTCCCGAGGGTGCTTGTGACATCCTTGTATGTGACGGTTTTACGGGAAATGTTGTTCTGAAGCTTACAGAGGGCTTTGGTAGTTTTATAAAAAGACAGCTCAAGGATATGTTTTATAACAATATCGGCACAAAAGCTGCATCCCTTGTTATGCTTCCTCAGATAAATAAGCTTAAAAACACTATGGACTATCATAGATATGGTGGTGCTCCTTTCCTTGGTATTTCAAGACCTGTAATCAAGGCTCACGGAAGCTCAAAGGCAGGTAGTATAAAATGCTGTATAGCACAGGCAAAGGAATATACACTTTCGGGTATCATTCAGGAATATGCTAAAATGGCACAAAATCCCGAAAGTTATAAAAAAGCACGTTCAGAGGAATATCTCGGTGAGGAATCACCCTTTGAAAATGACGGAAATTAAAAAGATAAGGTGATAAGAATGGGCGATAGTTATCCAAAAGATATAAGTGTGCTCGAGCACACTATCGGATATACCTTTAAAAATCGTAAGCTTTGCGTGGTTGCTCTTACACATTCCTCCTATTCAAATGAGATGAAAACAAAAAATCCGGATATTGTCTGCAACGAAAGAATGGAATTTTTGGGGGATTCGGTGCTGTCTATTGTGACCTCAGAGTATATTTTTGAAAAATATACCGATTTACCTGAGGGAGAGCTTACAAAAATACGCGCAAGCTCTGTTTGCGAAAATGCACTCTTTGAATATTCAAAGAAAATTGAACTTGGTAGTTTTATATATCTCGGTCATGGCGAGGAAATGAGTGGCAGCAGAACGCACAAGGCTATTCTTGCCGATGCGTTTGAAGCACTACTTGCCGCAATCTACCTTGACAGCGGTATGGCGCAGGTGAAAGAGTTTCTGCTTCCCTTTATTTCCGAGCATATAAGTGCCTTAATCAAGGCAGGACGCCGTGAGGATTTCAAGAGCCTGCTTCAGCAGTTCATTCAGAAAAGTCCCGGTGAGCTTCTTGAATACATACAGACAGGCGAGGAAGGTCCTCCACATAATAAGAAATTTTATTTTGAAGTCCGACTTAACAACAACATTATAGGCAGAGGCGAGGGTAAAACCAAGCGGGAGGCAGAGCAGCTTGCAGCAAGACAGGCTCTTATTCTGTTTGGTGAGCTTTCGGAGAATGATTGATATGCACAGCAAAAAACGACATATTAACATTCCAATTTTTATTCCCCACGAGGGTTGCCCGAATTCTTGTGTTTTTTGTAATCAAAGGACTATTACAAATACCGACGGAGGAGCAGGTCGTGATATAAGGTCTGAAATAGAGGCGTGCCTTTCAACAATTGACACAGAAAGCTGTGATTGTGAAATCGCTTTCTTTGGTGGCAGCTTTACCGGAATTGACAGAAACGATATGCTTCGCCTGCTTTCTGTTGCTAAGGAGTATATAGACAGCGGCAAGGTACAGTCGGTACGGCTTTCGACACGACCTGATTTTATAAGTGAGGAAATACTTGGTATTCTGAAGGAATACGGTGTTCGCCACATTGAGCTTGGAATTCAGAGCCTTGACGACAGGGTATTGCTTGCCAGCCGCAGAGGTCACAGCGCAGACACTACAATAAAGGCTTGTAAAATGATAGTAGAGCGTGGCTTTTCTCTTACCGGTCAGATGATGCTCGGACTTCCGGGGGCAACTTTGGAGAATGAAATCGAAACGGCAAAGGGAATATGCTCTCTTGGTGCTGACAGTGCAAGGATATATCCGGCTGTTGTTTTCTACGATACCGAGCTTTGTGCTATGAGCAAAAACGGGCTTTATACGCCACTTACGAATGAACAGGCAACAGTTCGGGGAGCTCTCGTTTATGAGGTTTTTGTAAAAAACGGTGTAAAGCTTTTGCGAATAGGGCTTCAGGCAAGTGACGGTCTTTGCGACGATAAGATTTATGGTGGTGCTGCTCACAGCGCCATAGGTGAGCTTATTGTCGGAAGATATTATTTTAACTTAATGTGCGAAAAATGTCGTATTCTTTTTGAAAACGGCACTATAAATAAAGATGCTGTGGGTTTTCTTACTGTTTTTTGCGCCATTGGTGAAGCCTCAAAGGTTTCAGGGCAAAAAAGAGTAAACAAACTACAGCTTCAGGATTATTTCAGAGAAAACGGAATAATTCTGCAGGACATAAAAGTAAAGGAAAAGAAAGATATTACGGAAAACAATGTAGAAATTGAGTTTTCCAAAGTAAAAAAACAGGAAGTGAGGTGACGTGCAGTTGTATTTAAAGGCGCTTGAAATGCGTGGGTTTAAGTCCTTCCCGGACAAGACAAGAATGGAATTCGGAAAAGGCATTACGGCTGTCGTAGGCCCTAACGGAAGTGGTAAATCCAATATTTCCGACGCTGTGCGTTGGGTACTGGGTGAAATGTCACCGAAGTCTCTTCGAGGCTCAAGGATGGAGGACGTCATCTTCAGCGGTACTGCAAAAAGAAGCCCTACCGGCTACTGTGAGGTTTCGCTGATTTTAGACAACCACGACAAAGCTCTTCCAACCGACACAGATGAAGTAAGAATTACAAGAAAATACTTCCGTTCGGGTGAGAGCGAATACAAAATAAACGAAAAACCCTCAAGGCTTAAGGATATTCATGAGCTATTTCTGAATACCGGTATCGGTAGAGAGGGCTATTCGGTTGTAGGTCAGGGTAAAATTGCAGAGGTTATTTCGCAAAAAAGTGACGAACGACGTCATATTTTCGAGGAAGCTGCAGGTATTTCGAAATTCAGATACAGAAAGAACGATGCTGCAAAAAAGCTTTCCGAAACAGATGCAAACCTTATAAGAGTTACCGATATTGCAAACGAAATCGGCTCCAGAATCGGTACACTTGAAAAGGAAGCCGAGAATGCGAAAAAGTACATAGTTCTTGCCGAGCGAAAAAAGGAGCTTGAGGTTGCTGTCTGGTTTGACAAAATAACAAAGGCGGCACTTGAAGCTGAAAAATATGAAAGTAAAACACTTGATGCCCGTAAAAATTACGAAGCAAAGCAGGCTGAGCTTGAAAATTCCGAACGTAAAACAGAGGAAACAGCCTCTTTAAAGCAAGAGGCTATAATCCTTACAGACAGTATCCGTGAGGAACTGAAAAATAAGGAAAATGAGAAAAACGAGCTTATTTCCCTGCGTTCTCTTTCACAGAATGATATTGCACACTACGAGCAGTCCCGTGATTCTCTTGTAAAGGCTATTGAAAAGCTAAAATCTGAAGATATCCCCGCAAGAGAAGCACAGGTCAAGACGGAACTTGAAAGTGCGGAAGCTGCAGGGCGTGAAGCAGAAAACGTAACTAAGGCTTACGAAGAAAAGCAGCGTGAGCTTGAAATTGCAAAAAACGAGCTTGAAAATGCGCAAAAGGCACAGGAGACAAGTGCTGCGAAGCTGAGACTTGCACAGGAGGCTCTTACAAACGCAAAAATTGCAAAGGCTGCAGCTGAAAATGCTGCAAAAAGCGAGCTTGACAAGCGTGAATTTATAGATAATGAAATCGCAAAGGCAAGTGAAGAAAAAAGACAGGCAGAGCTTCTTCTTTCGGAAGCTACAGACAGATACGAGAAAATAAAGCAGGAAAAAGAGGAGCTTTCCCGGGACCTTTCACAGGAAAACGAGGAACTATTAAAGCTGACTGCACAACACGAAGCGAAGATACGTGAAAAAAGCGAACAGAACGCACTTTTGTCTTCCGACATTCACAGAAAAGAAATGCTCGAAAAAATGGACAGACTCCTTGAAGGCTATCCCGGTAGTGTCAAGGCAATTGTCAATGAGTCTTCCCTTTCCGGCATCTGTGGTCCCGTTTCAAAGCTTCTGACAGCCCGTGAGGAATATGTAACGGCAATTGAAACTTCACTCGGAGCTGCCGTTTCAAATATTGTAACCGAGGATGAGGAAAGTGCAAAGGCTGCCATTCGTTATCTGAAAGAGCATAACGCAGGAAGGGCTACATTCTTACCACTTACATCTATAAAAGGAACTGTTATAGAACAAGCAGGACTTTCACATGAGAAGGGTTACATCGGAATCGGAAGCGAGCTTGTTTCGTATGAGCCGAAATACGAATCAGTTGCAAAATATCTTCTCGGAAGAACAGTCATTGCAGATAACATTGATTCAGCATCAAGTATTGCCAGAAAGTACGGCTATAAATTCAGAATTGCAACTCTTGACGGTCAGCTTATAAACGCAGGTGGTTCATATACAGGTGGTTCGTCGGCAACTCGCTCGGGAATTATGTCAAGAGGTACCGATATTGAAAAGCTTGAAGAAAGAATTTCGAAAACAAAAGAAATTCTGAAAGAGCTTTCAGATAAAATAAATGAGCTTCAGGAAGCCAAGGAAGAAGCCCAGAGCTTTATTGAGGGTATCAGAAATGATATGTCAAACACAGATACCTCTCTTTACAAGGCGCAGGGTGATATAAAGCTTTACGAAGAAAAAATTGCTTCCTGTAGCGAAAGAATCGAAAAAACACAGGCACAGCTTGAGGAATATACAAGCGAGGCACTCGGACAAAAGCTTGTCCGTCTTAATAACGATGTTGAAAATGCACAGGTCGGAATGACAACTGCAGAAAGTGAGCTTGCTTCTTCGACTTTGGCTCTTGAAAATGCACAGGATGTACTTTACGACACAGAGGCTGCTCTCTCGACAGCAGGACTTGAAAAGCTTGCACGCCAAAAGGACTATGAGTCGCTTTGCGAAAAGCATATAGCTTCGAAAATGCGTCTTTCCGAGATTTTGGCTTTGCTCGGAGACAGAGAAAAAGAAAAAGCTGAAATTGAAAGATTACTTCTTGATTCTAAAAATCTTATTGCAGGCGGCAAGGAAAGACTTGCCTTGATTGATACCGAAATTGAGGAGCTGAAAAAGCGACTTTCCAAGCAGATTGAAAAGGCAAATGACCTTGACAGGGCTCTTAATACAATACGCCAGAGCGAGCGTGAGCTTATGAATGACAAGGAAGTATTCTTCAAGGAGCTTACACGTTGCGAAAGTATCCTTGAAAGCAGTAGAAACACTTACGACACACTCACGGCAAAGCTGTTTGAGGAATATGAGCTTACATATACAGAGGCACAGGCACTCGGACTGCCGACACCTACTCCGGAATTTACAACAGAGCTTGCCTCGGTCAAGGGTAAAATAAGAGCTCTCGGAAATGTAAATGTCAATGCAGTTGAAGAATACCGCGAGACAAAAGAACGCTATGACTTTATGACAGCACAGATAAATGACCTGAATGAAGCTAAAAAGAGCCTTGAAAATGTAATTTCAAGACTTGAAAAGGATATGAAGGTTATGTTCTCTCAGGCTATGGTGAAAATCAACGAGAGCTTCAAAGAAGTGTTTGTTGAGCTTTTCGGTGGTGGTAGTGCCGAGATTGTCATAACAGAACCAGACAACATTCTCGAAAGTGGTATTGAAATCAACATTCAGCCACCCGGAAAGATGGTTAAGAGCTTATCTTTACTTTCAGGTGGTGAACAGGCATTTACTGCGATTGCACTTTACTTTGCAATTCTCAGGGTAAATCCTGCACCCTTCTATATTTTTGACGAAATCGAAGCAGCGCTTGACGATGTTAACGTTGCACGTTTCGGAAAATATCTGCGTCGTAACAGCAAGGATAGTCAATTTATCGTCATTACCCACAGACGTGGTACTATGGAATCTGCCGACACTCTATATGGTGTTACAATGCAGGAAAAGGGAGTTTCAAACTTCTTGAAAGTCAACATTGAGGATGTTGAAAGAAAAACAGGTATTAAACTTTCTGAAAGCTGATTTTAGCAAAAGAAGCTTTTGTGGAATATAATAAAAAATAAAGGTATAAAGAAAAAGCGTGTGTGCTTTTTTGAAAGGAGCAAAAAATGGGAATTAAAGTAGTAAAATTTGGCGGCAGCAGCCTTGCTGATGCAAATCAGTTCCGTAAGGTTGCAGACATAATAAGAGCAGACGAGGACAGAAAATATGTAGTACCCTCAGCACCGGGTAAGCGTTTTAAAGAGGATGACAAGGTTACCGACCTTCTCTACAAGAGTTATGAAAACGCAGGAAAGCCTGAATTTGCGGATGTTTTCGGTAAAATCAGAGAAAGATACAGCGATATTGTAAAGGGACTTGGAATTGAGTTTGCACTTGACGATGAGCTGAAATATATCGAAGCTTGTATTCTTAACAACGCAGGTCGTGACTACACGGCAAGCCGTGGTGAATATCTTAACGCAAAAATTATGGCAAAGTTTCTCGGATATGAATTCATAGATGCTGCAGAGGTTGTTTTCTTCAAGGATGACGGTACACTTGATTCTGAAAAGACAAATACTGTTCTTTCCGAAAGACTAAAGGATACAGAACGTGCAGTAATTCCGGGCTTCTACGGTTCAATGCCGAACGGCACTATCAAGACCTTCTCCCGTGGTGGTTCTGACATTTCCGGTGCGATTGTAGCACGTGCTGCAGAAGCTGACGTTTATGAAAACTGGACAGACGTTTCCGGCTTCCTTATAGCTGACCCGAGAATAGTTGAAAACCCGAAGAATATCGAGCTTATAACCTACAGAGAGCTTCGTGAGCTTTCCTATATGGGTGCAACAGTTCTTCACGAGGATTCTATCTTCCCTGTTAAAGTTGCAGGAATTCCGATTGAAATAAAGAACACCAACGCACCTTCAGACAAGGGTACAAGAATTGTTGCAGCCTGCCGTGATACAAACAAGGATATGGAAAATATCATCACAGGTATTGCAGGTAAGAAGGGATTTTCGGTTCTGACACTTGAAAAGGATATGATGAACGAGGAAATCGGCTTCGGTAAGCGTGTGCTTGAGGTAATTTCAAAGTACGGACTTTGCTTTGAGCATATCCCGTCGGGTATTGATACAATGGGACTTGTTCTTGACGGAGCAAAGGTACTTGGCTTTGAGGATGAGCTTATTGCTGACCTTTTTGCTGCAACTGCTTCTGACAGCATACACATTGAAAACAACATTTCTCTTATCGCTGTTGTTGGTAGAAAAATGCGTAACGCGCGTGGTACTGCTGCACGTATTTTCAATGCACTTGCCAAAGCTGATGTCAATATTCGTCTTATCGACCAGGGCTCAAGTGAGCTTAATATCATTATCGGTGTTGATACTAAGGACTTTGAAAATTCAATCAAGGCAATCTATGCTGAGTTTGTAAGTTAATTTAATTCTAAAAAAACTCCCCAATGTCACAAAATGGCATTGGGGAACTTTTTGCTGCTGAAAAAGAGAAAGCGAAGAGTTTTCACTCTTCGCCTTTGCTTCGACTTTAGATTTTTTCCTTAATCTTAGCAGCCTTACCTACTCTGTCTCTTACGTAGTAAAGCTTAGCTCTTCTTACCTTACCTTCACGTACAAGCTCAACCTTAACTACGTTAGGTGAGTGCATCGGGAAAGTCTTTTCAACGCCGCAGCCATAAGCTACACGTCTTACGGTGAAGGATTCTGAAATACCACCGTTTTTCTTAGCGATAACAGTACCCTCGAAAAGCTGAATTCTCTCTCTTGTGCCTTCCTTGATTCTATTGTGTACTCTTACAGTATCACCAATGTTGAATGCAGGAACTTCACTTTTGATTTGCTCACTTGCAAAAGCTTCAATGATCTTGTTCATGAAACTTACCTCCTATAAAGACATTCATACGGAGCTTGGCAGAGGAATGTCGTAATATTTTGTATGATGGAATAGCCATACATAACATGAGTATTATATCATAATGTATTTTTATATTCAATAACAAATTGTAAACTTTTTCTTTTTTTAATCCTTTGTCCAGGTTTGTGGCAGGAATGTAAGCAACAATGGGAATATTTCAAGTCGTCCAAGGAGCATCGCAAGGGACAGAACTATTTTTGAAAAATCAGAATACTGAGCAAAGCTCCCCATAGGCCCTACAACGCCAAAGCCGGGACCTATATTGTTTATACAGGCAGTAACCGCAGTAAAGCTTGTTTCAAAATTGAAGGGCTCACAGGACACTATAAGCAGGAAGAATGCAAACAAAAACAGGTAAGTAACAATATAAATACCAAGACTATGCAGAACCGGGCTTTCTACCGGCCTCCCGTCAAGCTTTACTGTGGTGACAGCTCTCGGATGAAGCATATGGCGAATTTCAGACCCTAACATTTTTGCCATAAGAAGTATTCTTGATACCTTAAGTCCGCCTGCAGTCGAGCCTGCACAACCACCCATAAACATAAGAAGCAGCAGAACTGTCTTTGAAAAGTCGGGCCACAGGTCAAAGTTTGCTGTAGCATAGCCTGTTGTTGTAACAATCGAAGCTACCTGGAATGCACTGTGACGCAGAGCTTCCCCGAAGTTTTCAAAAATTGAATATGTATTTATACAAATTCCGGCAATTGCCGCAAATACAACTCCAAGGTATACAAAAAGCTCGGTATTTTTGAAGGCTTTTATCGATTTCTTTACCAGAAAGTAGAAATATAAATTGAAATTCACACCAAAAAGCAGCATAAATACCGTAATCACCCACTGAATGTACGGAGAATATGAGGTTATGCTGTCAGATTTTATTCCAAATCCTCCGGTACCGGCTGTACCAAAGCTGTGTACAAGGCTTTCGAAAAGCGTCATACCTCCAAAAAGAAGGAAAATTGTTTCAAGTACGGTCAGTGCTATATATATAAGGTATAGTATTTTTGCAGTATCCTTATATCTTGGGAGTAATTTTCCAAAAGTGGGTCCCGGCATTTCCGCCCTCATAATATGAACCGAACGTCCCGAAAGGTTTGGCAGAATTGCCATTACAAAGACAAGAACTCCCATACCGCCAATCCAATGAGAGAAGCTTCGCCAGAAAAGCATACCGTGTGACAGTTCCTCAACATTCGTAAGGATTGATGAGCCTGTTGTTGTAAAACCACTCACAATTTCAAAGAATGCATCGACATATCGCGGAATTTCTCCACTTATTGTAAAGGGAAGCGCACCGATAAGCGACATTGAAAGCCAGGCGACTGCAACAAGTGCAAAGCCTTCCTTTGCAAAAATCAGGTCATTTTCAATTCTGAATATCTTCACAAATGCGAGTCCTAAAAGGAAGGACAGCACTGCGACAGACAAAAAAGACGCAAATCCCTTTGCTTCACGATATATCAGTGAAACAATCGTCGGAAGCAGCAGCAAAAAGCCGTTCGCTATAAAAATTCGTCCAAGATAATTAAATACAAGTTTTCTGTTCATTTTAGAATCCTCTCAACCGAATACGAAAAGCAATTCCACATAAAATTTCACAGCCTCTTTACCCGGATTATTCCTCAATTATATCTGCAAGATTTACAAGTCTTATACCTTGTGCGATAATAATAATGTGGTCATTTGGAAGTATAAAATCATCACCACTCGGAATGATTATGGCTCTGTCACGAATTATCCCGGCAACAAGGATGTTTTTCTTGATTTTAAGCTCTTTTAGCGGAATATTGCCGAATGCAAATTCGTTTTCAACTATAAATTCAAGCGCTTCAGCTTTTCCGTCTGTGATTTTATACAGAGTTTCCACACTGCTGCCCATTGAATTTTCAAGTGCTCTTGCGTATCTTGTCAGAACATCTGAGACCATCTTTTTCGGTGAAATAACGGTATCAAGTCCCATATTTTCAGAAAGGAAGGCAAGCTCGGGGCGATTTACCTTTGTTATTACCTTCGGAACGCCCTGTGACTGTGCATAGTATGATATGAGGATATTTTGTTCATCCATACCTGTAAGTGCAATAAATGCATCGGTATCACGCAAACCTTCTTCCGAAAGAAGCTCCTGCTTTGCGCCGTCACCGTGAATAATCGTAGCCTTGGGAAGATAGTTGCTGAACAACTCACAACGACTGATGTCCTGTTCGATAATCTTCACCTTTACCCCACTTGCTATAAGCTTCTTTGCAAGATAAAACGCAATTCTGCTCGCACCGAGTATAATTACGCTCCTTGAATGCTCCTGCATAATTCCAAGCATTCTGAAGAGCTTTTCGATTTCGGCTTGCTCTGCTGCAATATGTATTCTGTCTCCGCTCTTCATAACGAAATTTCCTCTCGGAATGAAGACCTGTTCATCTCGCTGTACGGCGCATACAAGGAATTTTGCATCATACTGCTTTCTTATTTCGTGAAGCGTCATTCCGTCAAGCACAGAATCGGGCTTGAGCTTTATTTCAATAAGCTCAAACTGACGTTTGCAGAAGGTTTCGACATTTACGGCGCTCGGGAATCTCAAAATGTTATAAAGCTCGTGCGCTGCAAGAAAATCCGGATTTAGTGACAATGACAGATTCAGCTGCTTCTTCATGAAATTCAGGCTCTTGTCATTATATTCGGGGTTTCTGATTCTTGCAATGGTGTGCCTTGTACCGAGCTTTCTTGCAAGGAAGCAGCAAAGCATATTAAATTCGTCAGAACCGGTAACTGCCACAAGAAGCTCTGCCTCATCAGCTCCTGCTTCAAGCAATATATCACTGTCAACTCCGTTTCCGACAACACACATTGCGTCATACACATTAGAAATTTCTTTGACAATTTCTGCATTTGAATCTATCGCAACGACCTCATGCCCCTCAAGGAGCAGATTCTGAATAATAGCTTCTCCTATTTTTCCACAGCCTACGATTATAATTTTCATATCTTCACTTCCTGTTCCATTATATTCGGTTGTAAATTTTTGATTATTTTATGAGTAAACGGGAAGGTGATATCTATATTTTTGCCTTCCCCACCGATTCCCTTTTCACAAGCTCTGTTGAAACCTTGATTTTCTTTATTTTGCCTTTACCCTTATTTTCCATTCTGTCAAACAGTAAGTCAACTGCAATTTCACACAAGTCCTCACTGTATGAAGTAATTGATGTAAGCGGTACATTCAGGTATGCCGCTTCTCTGTTGTCATCCATTCCGACAAGAGATATATCCTCCGGTATTCTAAGACCGTGTTCATATATACTTTTCATAGCACCAATTGCAATACTGTCATATGCTGCGACAATTGCAGTTGGCACTTTTTCCATTGTCATGAGAATATTCGTTGCATAATACCCTGCTTCTTCAAAACGTTCTTTTCTCTCTATTACATAATCATTATTGATTTTTATACCCTTTTCCTGCATTGCCTGCTCAAAAAGCTTGAATTTTCCTCCGGTGAGTGTTTCCCCGATAAACGCAATATCAGTATGACCTTTTTCAAGAAGACAGTCTACCACATCAGTTATTGCAGTTTTCATAGAAAGCGAAATGGAATCAAAATTCTCGCTGTCACCGATTACTACAATCGGCGTTGCATAATTCGTCTTTGAAACGTCCGAACCGACTATAATTACACCGTCAACCTTTGCAATTTCGGCAAAGTATGATAACATTTCATTTTTGGAATATTTATCAAAATTACAGCTTGCCGCCACCATAACACCATCATGCTTTTCTATTTCTTTTTTAAGATACGTAAGATGCTGAGAATAATATCCGCTTTGGAATTCGGGACAGATAACGGCAATTACCTTTTTACCGAAAGAGGGCTTGCAGTATTTATCATAACATCCCGACTTTCTGGCAATTTCAAATATGTACTCCCTTTTTTCGTCACTGATTTCACGGCTTCCCGAAAAAGCCTTCGACACAGTTGAAACAGACACATTCGCAATATCGGCAAGTTGTTTCATTGTCATCCGGATTCACCATCCTACTGAATCATTATTTTTTGCTTTTCTACAATTTTCCTGATAAAGATAATCGTTATAAGTGTCATAACAAAGGATATTGCAGAAAGTATCTGCTGACCGTAAATATGTACACCAAAAATCATATTGTTGTTTGCCTGTACCGTATCAAGGAGTTTACCTCCGAGAATTGATGCTCCAAAGCCGAACAAGCCACCTATACAGTTTTTAATCGCCATTGCCTGAACAATATATTTGGAATCAACATAGCTGTAAACAATATTATATGAATTCTGGTTTGTTCCTGCAACAGAGCAGTTAAAAAGGATTGTGTAAATAATTATCAGAAACCATGTGGACTTTGTAGTAAACACATTCACAAAAAACGCCATCGCTGCCAACCACAAACCGAGCTTGTAGCCCTTTATATATGACGTTTTGTCGGAATATTTCCCAATCGGTCTTGATATGAAAAATCTTGCAAGACAGGCTACAATATTTACAAGCTGAACAAGGAAAACCGACATCATTAAATCGTTGGCTTTAAAAATTCCAAGAAAGCCTACCGTAAAATATCTTGCCACATCCCATAAAACGGTAAGAATTATTACGCTTTGAAAATTCCTGTTTCCGACAGTTTTACGCAAAACATACGATATCGGTGTGGTATCGGTTGTATTTTCGGTTGAATAATCTTTTTTAATAAGTGCAAGAGATATAAAATTGCACACATTAAGAATAAGAATTGCTGCAGCGATAAACAAAAAACCGCCGCCAAGATTATTACAGGCTTCATATTTATCTATGATATACCCCACAACAGCAGTAAAAGCCATTCCGAGAATCAGGGAAATCATTTCCTTAAGTGCCGAAAAGCTTGCCCGTTTTGTGGGAGAAACATATGAGTTTGCCCATTTAAAGCATATATTCTGTATCAGGTATTTACAAACATATGCCACTAAAATACATATTACCAAAAGAGCAGTTTTTTGTGTTTTCCCAAAAGGCGTAAAGGGGATGAGATACATAAACAAAAAACAGAATATGCTTATAGTATCAAATGTCATTACCAGCTTTTTTGCACTCACCCTTGCTTTTGCGATAAATAATGTAAAGATCTGAAAAACAAAAGCCAGTGTAATAAACGAGGAGATAATACCGACAAGTCCATCACTTATTCCGATGCTTGAAAGCAGTTTTGCAAGATATATGTCTGTTACAAGTAATGATACAAAGTACTCGGTGGTGCTTTGTACAATATATGCCTTTCGTGAACGTGTATACTCCGGTGATTGAAATTTGTCCATAACTAATAATTCCTTTCTGATAAATGTAGTAAAACTACTGTCATTCTATCAAAAAAGGAAACCATTGTCAAACAAATGAATACGAAACTTTTTCGTAAGTTCAAGCACAATTACGCTCATTGTAAATACATTATACTCTATTTTTGAAAAAAATTCAATCCTTTTTTATAAATTTATCCATTATACTCCGTAAAGAATAAATCCCACCGTATTATCAACTTTTTTCTGTGTTTCAAAGATTAGTAAATTTTATTGTATTTGTAAAAAAATATAAATATAATTGCTTTTTTGGAAATTTTGTTGTATAATGTTAAATGTTATAGTATGCTTTAAAAGGTACTGCTATGAGATAAGTCCCTCGCAGATTTCCCTTATTTCATTTTCCTGCGCCACTATGCCCTCATAAAGTAAGGCAATATCATATTCGGGAAGTGCTCCGACATCTATATCCACAACCTCAAGAAGCTCCCCGTCTGCACTGAAAACACCTATTTTTCCGTTATAAACACGAAGGGTTCTGAGAATCTCACCACTCTTATCTGCCTGAGCAGAATCTTCGTATTCCTGTGCTGACGAATCCTTCACCGAGTATTCATATGTGAGAGTTTGTGGTATAAAATATACACCAAGTAAAAAAACTATACATAAAAAACATACAAATACAAGCTTCAGTGAAAGCTTTAAAATCGCTTTCTTTATATACTTTGTTTCTATCATTTTAGTTGCCCCCATAATGCTTTATACCCCTATTTTTTACATATTTTCTATTTTTATTCTCCGGAATATAAATAACCATACTCAGTCGCCTCCGGGCAGTTATCCTCTATCGGGAAAGGAGAGCTTACTATGAATTCCAAGAAAAAATCAACCAAGAGCAGCCGGAACACAAGTCTTTGGAAAAAAATCTCACGTGTGTTCGGCAGAATCATAAGTGTCCTTCTGACACTCCTGCTTATCGGTGTTATAACAGGCATTATCGTTGCGACAACCTTTGCCGTATACTGCCGTGATTATCTTTTTGACACGGATTTTGATATAACCGACCTGCGTTTTAATCTGGATATGACAACTACCGTTTATTATCCCGAATATGCCGATATTGAACGTACAGAGCTCCTCGGGTATATCGAAATGGAGGACCAGAGAATACACGGAACAGAAAACCGTTTCTGGGCTCCTGTTTACGATATGCCGGAAAATCTGAAAAATGCCTTCATAGCTATTGAGGACAAGCGTTTTTATCAGCACAACGGTATTGATATAAGAAGAACGCTCGGGGCTGCCCTTGAGCTTTTAAAGGGGAACAAGAGCTATGGTGGCTCAACGATTACCCAGCAGCTTATAAAAAACATAACCGGTGACAGGGACAGTACGATTCAGCGTAAGGTTACCGAAATCTCGCGAGCTATAGTGTTAACACAAAAAAAGACAAAAAGCGAAGTGCTTGAGATGTATCTCAATACAATCCCCCTGTCTCACGGAAATTACGGAGTTGCCGCTGCTGCAAATTATTTCTTTGACAAGGATGTTTCCGACCTTACCCTTATTGAATGTGCTGCTCTTGCTGCAATTCCCAAGTCTCCGACAAAATATGACCCGGAGAGAAATCCCGAGGAGAACAGGGAAAGACGCAACACCGTTCTTTATGAAATGTACGACCAGGAAAAGATTACAAAAGAGGAATATGAGGAAGCAATAAATTCCGAGCTTGTGCTGAACATCAATAACGAAGTTGCAATCGGCAGCATCGGTTCATACTTCACCGACGAGCTTCGTCGTCAGGTTGAAGCCGACCTCATGGAGGAATACGGCTACACAAAGGAAATAGCTCAGACTCTTGTCCTTTCGGGTGGACTTAAAATTTACGCAACAGTTGACCCTTATATCCAGAATATTCTTGAAGAGGTTTACGAGGACGAAACAACCTTCAGACGTGTTGATGACGGACTTCAGCCGGAATCCGCCATGGTTGTTCTTGCTCCTGACACAGGAGATGTTCTCGGGGTAGTTGGCGGCAGAGGTGAGAAAACGGCTGCTATGACTCTTAACCGTGCAACCCGCAGTAAGCGTCAGATAGGTTCTTCGATTAAGCCAATTTCTGTTTATGCCCCTGCGATTGATTTAGGTCTTATAAACTACGGCAGTGTTCTTGACGATTTGCCTGTTGAATTTAACGAGCAAATGGACAGATACTGGCCGAGAAATACTCCCGAGGCGTATGACGGAAAGGTAACTGTAAAAGAAGCTATAGGCGTTTCAAAGAACACTACCGCAGTAAAGCTTATACAACAGCTGACACCTCAATATTCTTACGATTTTCTCAGAGAGCGTCTTGGCGTTACAAGCCTTGTAAAATCCGATATTGACGAATCGCCTATGGCTCTTGGTGGTCTTACCTACGGTCTTACAACCCTTGAAACTGCAGGTGCGTACACAGCTCTTGCAAATGACGGTGTTTACTCAAAGCCGAGATTTTACACGAAAGTTCTTGACAGCCAGGGAAATGTCCTTCTCGAAAAAGGCGAACAGCACAATATCGCAATCGACAAAAGCACCTCCCAAATTATGACAAAGCTCCTTTGTGGAGTTGTAGAAGAGGGTACGGCAACAAGAGTAACTCTGAAAAACAGCTTTGAGGTAGCTGCAAAAACAGGTACTACAAACAACGACAACGACCAGTATTTTGTAGGCTATACACCATACTATCTCGGTGCTACCTGGTTCGGCTATGACCAGAACAGAACGCTTGCAAAATTCAACGGTCAAAGTCAGGCTCTTTCTGCCTGGGATAAGGCTATGGTAAAAATTCACGAAAGAGTGCTGAAATACGAAAAAGAAATAAAAACCTTTGATTATTCCGAGCTTGTTGAAGCCGAATACTGTATAGATACAGGTCTTGCCCCCAGTGAGTTTTGCTATCTTGATATACGTGGTTCAAGGGTTGAAGTCGGCTACTTCAAGGAAGGTACAGAGCCTACCACGCAGTGCGATGCTCACACTGTTGTTAAATGGAACAGGGAAACACAGTCTATTGCCTGCGAAAATTGTCCTGCTGAGGATGTAGGAGAAATTGTCCTTATAAAGGTAGGCAAGGAAAGAATATTTGACCATGAACTGACAGTTGCAGATACGCCGTTTACCGTTATGGACCTTCCGGAAGATTACGTTTATCCGGATACACAGAATACTTGTATTTACGCAAATCTTGCACAGGGCAAATATATCGGATATACAAGCAAGGGTCCGGAGGATATTCCGCCAAACAGCTATTGTACTGTTCACAAGGCTCTGGCTGAAATTCCGGATATCCCTGATATAGATGAGGATGACAGAGAGGAAAAGTACGACGAAACCGATATTCTCGATATAACAGGCACGCCCAAAGATAACGAAAATGACGACGAAAGTAGCGATGATAACGACGAAGATATAAAAAACGCAGGCACAGATAAAAACACCGGCAAGGATTATACCGACGACTTATCTGAAGATTCACTGAGGATAAGATAACAAACTGACATAAATTTAAATTGTAAAGGAATTTAAAAAATATGCCAAGACGGAAAATAAAAAAGACAATTTATCTTTTAACAATAGCTGTTTCGATGCTTTTCGGTAGTATTACAGGCTTTACAAGTCCGGATTTTCCGCAGACCTTTTATGCGCAGCCATATGGCACACAGTTTTTCGATCTGTCGAATGAAAATGCCGGTGCCGAAAGGTTTGTTGACGTAACAAGTGATGCCTGGTATTTCAGCTATCTTGATTCACTTGTGAAAAAGGGGATAATAAACGGTGTTACCGAAACACAATATAGTCCTAACGGCACTTTAACGCTTCCTGAATGTGCAGCGCTTCTTGTTCGCACACTCGGACTTGAGCAGGAAGCAACCGGTCGACAGCAGTTAATCTCTGCCAAAGGCAAGCAAGGCAGTGACAAGTGGTATATCGGCTATATTGCGCTTCTTTGTGAAATGAAGGTCATAGACGGAGCAAGCTACGGCTATACATATGACAAGCAGGGTGATTTTATTGAAAAAACAAGTGAACCTTCGCTTCGCCCGGTAAAAAGATATGAGCTAGCATCCTTTCTTTCAAATATAACAAAGCTTGACTCCTCACCTGTTCGTGCAAAAAACACCTACTCCGAGCGTGGGGGTTACGGTTATGAGTTTATTCGTGGCGGTATGTATGACGAGGGTGCGGTTTCGAAATACAAGGATGAAATTTCAGATTTTGAAAGCATACCCGAAGACTATCGGGAAAGCGTACTTGAATGCTACTACAATGCTATTTTCAACGGGGATAGCAGTGGAAATTTCAACCCCGAAAATAGCCTTACACGAGCAGAAATGGCAAAAATCATAGCAACACTCGACGATATGTCCTTGCGTTTCGGCAAGGATTTCCGTGAAAACGCAATCCTTCCGGACAATAGCAGCTACACTACAGATATTTACGGAAACAAAGTATTAAAGAAGAATGTCGGCAGAGAGCTTCTAGAAAGCTCTTTAAAGGGAGTTTCGGTAAATAACGGCTATCTTCGACTTTCACACAATAGTGTTCTCCCCCTTGGATATGCACTTGAAGCAAACATCTACACAACCGACGCAGACGGTGCCTGTACAAAGGTTATGTCATACGGTAATATGCAAAGTGGCAGTAATATACAGGGTATAGCTCGTGACTATTACGTCGGAGGCAACGCCGTGGTAATCTACATACTTCGCAATATCGCAACAGGTGGAGATATCGAAGGCATCCTTGAGGTAACAATCGAAAACGGAAGCATTGCTTATGGCGACGCAATCGACAGAAATTTTGCATAATTTTACCTGATTTAACAAAATATAAAAATGGCAAGTACCCTACTTGCCATAATATCTACCATTAGCTCAGCTGGATAGAGTACCAGATTCCGATTCTGTTGGTCGTGGGTTCAAATCCCTCATGGTAGGCCAAAAAGAAAAGTCGCTCTTGTTGCGACTTTTTCTTTTTGTTCTATTATCTTTTATCTCTTATCTATTCTCTAAATTGCTTGCGACTTTTCAGATAAAAGATAATAAAGAATAGATAATAGATAAGAGAATTGGTAGTTTTGCTATCACAGTTTTTTATATAATCCCCCTTCAAAGTCCAAATTTCTTTACATCAAAGTAAAAAACACCTGGACTTTTCCCTGCATTTGTGTTATAATTAACATATGTATTGTAAATTCATTTCCAAGGAGCTTATTATGAAAAACAATAGAAAATTCCCTCTTATGCAGACTCATCTGGATTTTCATACATCTCCGGACATTAAAGGTATCGGAAAGAATTTTTCAAAGGAGAATTTTCAAGCTGCAATCAAGAAAGGTAACCTTGACAGCATAACTGTTTTTGCAAAATGTCACCACAGTATGTGCTATTATCCTACGAAGGTTGGCGTTATGCACCCACACCTTGATTTTGATCTGACAGGTGCTATGGTTGATGCAGCACACGAAGTAGGTGTTCGTGCGCCTGTATATATTACTGCCGGTTGGTCGCATTATGACGCACAAATGCACCCCGAATGGCACGCAGTTAATAAGCAGGAATATCAGGCTTCAATTAAACACGTTACCGAGCCGGAAGACAGAACAAAGCCCAAGCCTCACGTTCAATGGCAGCTTCTCTGCCTTAATGACGGGAACGGATATACAAAGCATATTTATGAGCTGACAGAAGAAATCTGTAAAAGATATAAAGAGCTTGACGGCTTGTTCTATGATATCTGTGCAATTGGTCCTGCGTGCTACTGTGAGTCGTGTCTTAAGGGTATGCAGGAAATGGGACTTAATGCCGAAAACGACGATGACGCAAAAAAATACTTTATACTTAAGCGTCAGGCGTTTTTTGAAAAATGTGGAGAGATTTTAAAGAAATATCATCCCGAGGCCACGATATTCTTCAACGGCTGTGCAGGGCTGTATAATCCCCAATATCACGCATATCAGAGCCATTTTGAAATGGAAGACCTGCCTACTGCCTGGGGTGGCTATGATAAGCTGCCCCTCAGGGCTAAATACTTCGAGAGGAAAAACACGGGGCTTATCGGTATGACAGGTAAATTCCACCTCGACTGGGGCGAATTCGGTGGATTTAAATCCAAAGATGCTCTGAAATTCGAAGTTGCAACTATGGCACTTTACGGAGCAGGTGCTTCTGTTGGTGACCATATGCATCCGGATGGCGAAATGGAAATGCAGACCTACGAAAATATAGGCTTTGCGTACAGGTATCTTGAGTCTATTGCACCCTACTGCTACGGTGGTGACTATATTGCAGATATCGGTATTTATATTTCGGAAGCAAGAGATGCAAACGAAGGACTTTCAAATATTCTTCTTGAAAATCAACACGACTTCGGTCTTGTTACCGACAATGATTTTGAAAAGTTTGATACTGTGATTTTCCCCGGAAAATGTATCCTCAGCGACGAAGCTCTTGCTACTCTTGAGAAATATATTGACAATGGCGGGAAGGTAGTCCTTTTGGGCGATGCTCTTGTGAAGAATGGAAAGTTCCAGCTTGATTTCGGTGTTAAATATCTTGGTAAGAGTGAGTTTGACTGTGATTACATCATTCCTGCCGAGAAAAATGAGCTTCTTCCAGATGCTCCGTTGCTATGTAATTTTGCAGGACACAGAGTTGACGCCCCAAGCTGTCAGATAGTTGCCGAATCAATAGACCCCTATTTCAGCCGTACATATGAGCATTTCTGCGGACACAAGAACACTCCTCACGACAAGAATTCAAAGCGTATTCCTGCTATTGTGAAAAATGGGAACATTGTTTATGTTTCACATGAGCTCACATATGAGTACCTTGCCTTCGGCTCAATATATCACAAGCGTTATTTTATGCTTGCACTCGGTCTTGTTTACGAAGGTGGCGTACTTCGTGTAGAAGGTCTCGGCTCTCAGGGAAGATGCACTATGATAGAACAGAAGGATCAGAACAGATACTGTATAAATATGGTATACGCAAGTCCCGTACAGCGAGGTAAAGCTTCAATTATCGAGGATATTCTTCCTGTTTATAACATTAAGCTTTCGGTAAAAAACGACAAAACCGTAAAAAGGGTATATCTGCCTCTCGAAAATACCGAGCTTAAATTTACTGTAAACGGTGACACGGTTGAATTTACAGTTCCGAAGCTTCATTGTCACGCATCGATAGTTATTGAATATTGATTTTTAAAAAACAAAATGACAGTCTTCAGGTGCGAAGATTGTCATTTTTTGTATAAACACAGTATTTATTTAAAATTTCAGCTTCTATATTCTGCTTACCTTATTATACATCCTGCGATATTCGCTGGGAGTCTTTCCGAAGTACTGACGGAAACGCCTTGAAAAATAGAACTGATCGCAAAAACCAAACTCATCACTTATTTTTTTAATTGAAGCATCTGTTTTTACTATCATAAATTCAGCCCTTTCAAATATCATCTCGTCTATGTATTTACCGATTGATTTGCCCATTTCTTTGCGAAACAGACTTGAGAGCTTGCTTTTTGATATAAACTGATTATTTGCAATATCGTCAACTTTAAGCTGCAACGACAGGTGCTGACTAATATATCTTATTGCTTTAACTGTTTCACCCGAATACTTATCGCTCGGAAAGGCACTTATTTGCAGCTGCTCCATAAAGCTGAATATGCTCTCATTAATTATTGTACGGATTTTCACACTGTTTATAAAGCTTTCATCCTTAAAATATCCGAGAAGCCTCTGTGCCTTTTCCTCATCGAACGGAATACAGCCAAAGCTCTGTATTCCCTTGAAGAAATCTATTGTCCCACTGTCTGTAACCGTTACGTGAAAATAAAGCTGATGCAATGATGAATCACACCAATAGTCGAAATGAAGTCCCTGAGGGATAAAATAACAATTTCCGCTTGTAAGTTTCAGAGTCTGATTTTGAGTTCTTATATACCCTTCTCCGCTGTAAATATAGTAAATCCTTGAAAATGGCGAGCATACGTTTTTTGCGTTCCATTTGCTTGACAGCTCGCAAAACCCGTTTTGTACGATTCTTATATCAATATTATTTGCTGCTCTGTAAGCCAGATTGTTTCTTTTCATGTTCAAATCTCCATATTTTATAGTGAAAAATCCATAGACTATTACCACTTTTTATGCTATAATGAGAATAGAAATCCATGTATACATTATATAACACATTTTATGGCATTTCAAGACTTTATTTTTAAAGGAGTGTTAATTATGTCAAGCTATGTAACAAGAAAAACCCCCGGCGACACAGCCTGGTTTACCCACGACCGTTTTGGTATGTTCATTCACTTCGGGCTTTTTTCAATGCCTGCAAGACACGAATGGATAAAGCAGCGTGAAAAAATTTCAGAGGAGCACTACGACAAGTATTTTGAGCACTTCAATCCCGACCTTTATGACCCGAAGGAATGGGCAAGACAGGCAAAGGCTGCCGGAATGAAGTATGCAGTTTTTACAACAAAGCATCACGAGGGCTTCTGTCTGTTTGACACAAAGTACACAGACTATAATGTTATGAATACCCCCTACGGCAAGGATGTTGTAAAGGAATATGTTGAAGCCTTCCGTGCTGAAGGTCTGCGTGTCGGACTTTACTATTCTCTTATCGACTGGCATCATCCGGAATTTCCGTATGATACAATCCACCCGAGACTCGGTGACGAGAACTCAAAGGAGGAAAGCGACAAGAGAGATATGAGAAAGTACGCCGAGTACATGAGAAATCAGGTTACCGAGCTTCTGACAAACTACGGCAAAATCGACATTATGTGGTTTGACTTTTCATATCCTCACTACAAAATGGAGGGCAAATACTCCTGGGCAAAGGGTAAAGGTAAGGATGACTGGGAATCCGAAAAGCTGCTTGCTCTTGCAAGAAGCATTCAGCCACATCTTATTATCGATAACCGTACAGGAATTGAGCAGGACCTCTGGACTCCCGAGCAGTATCAGCCTATGAACTGGGTGCGCCACAAGGAAACAGGCGAGCTTGTTACATGGGAAGCTTGTCATACCTTCTCAGGCTCCTGGGGCTATCACAGAGATGAGTCAACATGGAAAGCACCCGAAGTACTTATCGGACTTCTTGTAAATACTGTATCCCGTGGCGGTAACCTGCTTATGAATGTAGGTCCTACGGCACGTGGCTGTATTGACTACAGAGCCGAGGATTCACTCAAAGTTTACGCTGACTGGATGAAATATCATTCACGTTCAATTTACGGCTGTACTATGGCTGAACCGGAATTTGTAGAGCCCCGTGGTTGTCGTTTTACGCAGTCGGTTGACGGTAAACGCCTTTATATTCACCTTTGTGAATATCCGTACAGATACCTTGAGCTTCCGGGCTTTGCAGGCAAGGTTGATTATGCACAGCTTCTTTATGACGGAAGTGAGCTTAAGATGACAGAAAAAGCACCTAAGCTTATTGCAGCCGGTGAAGGTTCTCAGTCTGAATCTGACGACCTGCTTGTAGTTGAGCTTCCTTACACAAAGCCCCCTGTGCTTGTGCCTGTTGTTGAGCTTTTCTTAAAGTGATACTATAAACTAAAAAAGAAAAACGGCTTTTTAAGCCGTTTTTCTTTTTGTCTGTTTCTTTATCCCAACGCAACCATACTGAAAACAAGTGCGAAAAGTGCTACCGTTTCACAAAGACCTACAACTGTAATGTACTGTGAAAAGCCTTTTCCGGTTTCAGCAAGAGCGTCTGCACCGGCAGCACCTGCTTTTCCCTGGAAAACGGCAGAAATTGCCATTACAAGACCTGATGCAATTCCAAGTCCCAGCAAAAATGCCGGGTCTGCAGAGGATGCCTTCATCTGCTGCATAAGAAGAAAGCCGTAAATTGTCTGTGTAAGAGGAGCACCTGCAAAAACAGTAAGAATAAACGGTGCTGCTTTATTACTCATGTAACACTTCTTCCACGCACCGATTGATGCCTGTCCTGCGATACCTATACCGATGGCAGAACCAATTGCTGCAATGCCCATAGCGAATGCTGTTGATAATAATCCGAAATTCATAATAATTCTCCTTTATATATTTATTCTTCAAATGGTTTAAATTTATGTCCACTCCAGGACATATCAAGGTGCGAAGAAAATTCCAGGGTATTAAGTCTTATCCCGTGTACAATAACCGACAGTACATTAAGGACCATATTAAGTCCATGACCAAATACAAGAAGTACAATGGCAAGCACCATAAACATAAAGTTGCCTAAGAATGGGCCTGCCAGCTCATTTACCGTTGCAGATATTGCCGCACCGGCAAGTCCTACTGCCCACAGACGTATATAGGACACAATATCCGAAAATACATTTACGACGCCCAGCAATACCGACACAATATTCGTAAGGCTTGAAAGGATAGATTTGATTATGTTTCCTTCGTAGTTTGAGAACACAAAGCTCATAACAAATCCCACACCTATAAGTGCAATCGAACCAGTACCCACAGGAATACCGCCAAGAACAAGTCCGAAGCTGAATACCTGTGCGTTTACAACAAGACTCAGCACGAGGTAATAAATGCCGACAAGCTGCAATATTGAGCCTATATCGCCAAGCATTTTAAGCGAGCCCTTGTTTCGCACAGCACCCTTGATATGTGCTACGGTCAGCTGTACAAGCGCCAGCGAAAAACAGAATATCTGCAGATTCTGTGCAGTTGTAAGGCCTATACCGTCGTTTGTCCAGGGCAGGCTCCAGATTTTGTCTGCATAGACATTCGAAATCACAGGTACCGACAAGGCTTTGAGCCATTGTGGCAGCTGTTCGGGGGACAATCCAAACCAGGTACAGGTAAGAGTTCCCCACAACACTGTTGAAAGTCCGAAAAGCCCGACAAGCAAAAATGCAGGGGGAATCGTTTTTTTACAAATCAGTGATTTTATAATCGGAATCGCAGCAACGGCACATATAAACAAGCCATATCCACCGTCTCCGAAAATGATTCCGAAGAATATGAGTATAAACGCCAGAAACCAACCTGAAATATCATACTCGAAATATCCCGGAACAGTACCCAGAAAATCGGTAAGAGGATAAATAAGACTTACAAGCTTGTTGTTTTTCAGCTTTGTTGGAACATTATCCTCGAAAGATGGGTCCTGAACAAGCAATCCCCAGGAGCTTTCCTTTGCCGTCTGTTTTAATTTTTCAAGCGCCTCTTCCTCAACATAGCCTTCAAAGTAAGCAACAGAAGCTGCATTCTCTTGAGTGTCCGACAAAACCTCCGAGCTCATACCTGTTTTATAGGTTTCAAACTCAACTTCCTTTTCAATAGCCACTATGGCATTTTTCATAGCCTCTGTGTAACAGGAATACGAGGCTATCGTACTGTCTATTTCCCCTATTCTCTCCGTAAATCCGGCAATTTTTTGTCTCATACTTGCACTTGAGCTTTTCGGAAGAGTCAGCCGGTAAGCACTTAAAGAGGCTTCGGCTTCGCAAGTGTCCTTCCAGAGTAGAAATTTGACTGTTGATTTGTCCATAAAGAGCCTTACAGTTTTTAAAGAATCGGAAAGTGCCAGATATTCTTTTTTTGGCATCTGGTACAGCTCAAGCTCGACTCCTCTTTCCTGTAATTCACGTATGCTGTCGGGTTCGATATCCCCCCAGCCCTTCAGGCGTTCAAGCTCGTTGCTAAGCGCTGCCCTCTCGGAAAGGCATTCACCTTTCTCGACATTAAGCTTATCAATTTCATATGCAAGCTCCAGGACTTTAGCTGTATCCGCTTCAGTCTGCTCTGCACCTTTAGCTTTTCCGACGCAGAAGATTGCACGCTCAAGCAACGCAATTTGCTCCTTATAGCTATTGAGCTTTTCACCGAAGCCCTCGCTTATTTCAACATGAACAATACCGAGACTTCGAAGCTTTTTCAGAGTTTCTTCTTTTTTATCTGCCATTGTTATGAGAGAAATTTTTTTCATAGGCACTATCATAATGAATACACCTGCCTTTCAGTTGCCGATTCATTACGAAGGGCTATTTTTCGTTTGGATATTTTAGAACGAACTACGGCACTGACCTGCTGGTCTGCAAGGTAAATTGATATTTTTTTAATATTTGCCTCGGTTTCGGGAATTTTTACCTTCTCAAACAGGTTAACTCGCTGAGAGGTTGCAAGAAGCTCTGCCTGCAAAAGTCTTACCTGTTCATCCAGCACCTCTGCCTCAAGATCAAGCGACATTGCCTTTTCCATATGAGCAGCAGCTATATCCACCCAAAGCGGTGTACTGTATAAATCATAGTCACCCCTTGTAAAATCAGCTCCCTCAAAGGTAGGAATATCAACGCCTGCAATATTTCCCTTGCCTTTTCGGATGTTGCTCACCGTAATAATACCATCCGGAAAGGCATCCTTTTCACTAAATACGGCAATCCAATCTAAAAAGCCAGCTTCAAGCTCAGCCTTTTGCTTTCTGACTGCACCGGCTTTGGTTTCAATTGTGTAAATTTCTGATTGGAGCTGTTGCTTTTTGAGTGTCAGGGTCGGCAAATATCTGCGATACATCTTAAGAGCATCCTTTTGTACCTTTAATTCATTTTTAGTTAATTTGATTTTTGCCAAAATACCGGACCCCCTTATCCTTCAGGCCAAAATTCATCAGTAAGGTCTGATTTAATTCCGGTTTCATCCTTTTCGAAGCAGTCTGCTAAAATTTCCCATCCCAAATCAAGTGCTTTTTCAAGAGAAAGATTAACCGACAAATCCATAAGCTTATTTTCAAAAAGCTCGCCGTATTTCAGTAGCTTTTCATCCCATCGGCTCATGGAAAAGCCCATGTTTTTCTTTTCAAGAGTTTCCTTATAAGAAGAATACATACGAATCATCGCATCCATAAGAGCACGATGGTCTTTTCTTGTTTTGCCGTTAACGTTTTGCTTAAGTCTTGAAAGAGAACCAAAGGGTTCAATTCTGCCACCCTTGAGATAATACTGTCCCTCGGTAATATATCCTGTATTATCGGGAACGGGATGTGTTACGTCATCACCGGGCATAGTTGTTACTGCAAGAACGGTTACAGAACCCGAATTGGCAAAGTCAACTGCCTTTTCATAACGGGAAGCAAGCTGCGAATAAAGGTCGCCGGGGTATCCTCGGTTTGACGGAACCTGCTCCTGCGTTATGGCAATTTCCTTCATTGCATCTGCAAAGTTTGTCATATCGGTAAGCAACACTAACACGTCCTTGTTCTGCAGAGCAAACTGTTCGGCTACTGCCAGAGCCATATCGGGAATCATCATACATTCAACCGTCGGATCGGAAGCCGTATGAATAAACATAACAGTCTTACTGAGTGCCCCACCCTTTGAAAGCTCGTCCTTAAAGTACAGAAAATCATCGTATTTAAGTCCCATACCACCAAGAACTATTACATCTGCTTCTGCCTGCATGGCAATTCTTGCAAGAAGCTGATTGTAGGGTTCTCCGGAAATAGAGAAAATCGGAAGTTTCTGGGATACAACCAAAGTGTTGAACATATCAATCATCGGGATATTTGTTCTCATCATACGACCGGCAAGGATTCGCTTTGTGGGGTTTACCGAAGGACCTCCTATAGACCGCATATTATCGGTAAGTGCAGGGCCCTTATCCCTGGGCTCACCCGAACCGTTAAAGATACGTCCCAGCAAATCCTCGCTGAAGGATACACGCATTTCGTGTCCGAGAAAACGCACTTCATCACCGGTTGAAATACCCTGACCACCTGCAAATACCTGCAGAGAAACAACATCACCGTCAATCTTGTTAACCTGTGCCAACGACTTTCCGAAACGGGTATTGATCTGAGCAAGCTCATTATACCTGACACCTGTAGCTTTTACGGTAATAACGCTGCCAATGATGGATTCAATTCGGTTATATACTTTACTCATTCTCATTCACCGTCCTTAAGTAAGCACTCGGCTTCATTTGTCAATTTACCGTTACCCTCTTTATAGAGCTTGTCGATTTCTTCTTCAGCTCTTTTGAAAGCCTCGCTACCGAACTCGGTATAATTCCAGTTAATAAATCTTTGACGTACACGGTTGAAAAATGATCGTGCATCGTCCTTACTGTCAAGTGTAAAATCGCTGCCTAAAACACAAATCAGCTTGTCGGTAACATATCTTTGACGCTCTGTACTGCAATTGGCATCTACCAAGTCAAAAGAGTTCTGCTGCAGATATACTGCATCAAGCATTTCTGATTTTAAATAAACTATATAATCTGCAAGTGATGTTCCGTCTTCGCCGACAACCTTCATCATAGAGTCAATTTCGTTTCCGTAGTGAAGAATACTCTTACAATAATCGGATTTTTTACGTTCTATAACACTTTTATATTTCGACCAGGAAATAAGTGGGTCAATGGCAGGATACTTTCTTGCATCCGAACGTTCACGTGAAAGTCCGTGGAAAGCACCTACAACCTTCAGGGTTGCCTGTGTTACAGGCTCTTCAAAGTTACCACCTGCCGGCGAAACTGTACCACCGATAGTAACCGAGCCACAGCTTCCGTCAGGCAAACGAACATAGCCTGCTCGCTCATAAAATGCTGCAATATACGATTCAAGGTATGCAGGGAAGGCTTCCTCACCCGGGATTTCCTCAAGTCTTCCGGACATTTCTCTCAGAGCCTGTGCCCAACGCGAGGTGGAGTCGGCAAGAAGTAAAACATTCAGACCCATCTGACGGTAATATTCTGCAAGTGTTACCGAGGTATAAACCGAAGCTTCACGGGAAGCAACCGGCATTGATGAGGTATTACAGATAATAATGGTACGTTCCATGAGCGAACGCCCTGTTTTAGGGTCGATAAGCTCAGGAAATTCGGTTAAGGTTTCAACAACCTCACCGGCACGCTCGCCACAGGCGGCAATTATTACAATATCTACATCAGCATATTTTGAAGTTGTGTGCTGCAGAACAGTCTTACCTGCCCCGAAGGGTCCGGGTGTACAATATGTTCCACCCTTTGCAACAGGAAAGAAGGAGTCAACAAGTCGTACCTTTGTTTCCATTGTTTCTACCGGTGCAAGTCGTTCGCTATAGCACTTTATTGCCTGTTTAACCGGCCACTTAAAGGACATTGTAACAGGTATGTCACGTCCACGCTCATCTGTTATAACTGCAATAGTATCTTTTATGGTATATTCGCCCTTTTCGGCAATAGATTTTACTGTGTAACTACCGAGAAGATTGAAGGGAATAAATATTTTATGTGTAAAAGCTCCTTCCGGAACAGTACCTATATATTCACCTGCACGTTTAGTATCGCCCACTTGTGCTATAGGAGTAAATTCCCACTTTTTTTCTGAATCCAGGCCATCAGCATAATTACCACGTTCCAGGAACCAGCCTGCTTTTTCTGCAAGAAGCGGCAACGGATTCTGAAGTCCGTCATAAATCTGTCCGAGCAGACCGGGACCCAATTGTGCCGACAGCATTTCTCCGGTAAATTCAACGCTGTCTCCACACTTTATACCAGCGGTCATTTCATAGACCTGTATCTGCGCTACATTGCCTCTTATACGGATAACCTCGCTTTTCAGAGCAAGTGTTTCCAATTTTACGTAGCATATTTCATTCATAGAAACATTGCCGTCAAATTCTACAGACAGCAAGTTTCCGTTAATACTAACAACCCTACCTGTGTTTTTGCTCATCATTAGCCTCCAAATCGCCTCCATTCAAAATGGAGTTGTAAATATCTTTATAAGTGTTTTCTCCAAGCTGTGTGTCAAACTGTCTTATTCGCAAAATAAGCTTAAGCTTCAAAGCATAATAAAAAACAAACTCCTCTGCAAAGGTGTCGGTTGGTCTGAGTGTTTCTAAAAAGCTCAGACGATGACGCAACAGTATATTTTCTGCTTCAAGAGGATTATCTGCCTCTACAGCTGCATTTGCCACCCGAATAAGCTCAACTGGCAGATTTCTGTTTTGTAATTCGAAGGACTTGTTCATTTTTTCTGCTCTGATCTTGCCGAGTGCAAGACGCAAATCTCTCTCCCCCGTATTCCAGGCTTCAATAAGGGCAGAGCCTGACCTTTCGGGATTTATAGGTGGCACGAGTGTCAGATTTTCAAGTTCACTCAAAGCTTTCTTTCCTAAAAAACGGCTGCACAGCTCGATAAAACGTTCCTGAGTGATAGGCAACGGAGTGCTTTCACTTATTCCGTCCAGCGATGGCAGCTGTGATATCAAATAATATTCAGCCATAAAAATTACGCCTCTTTCAAAAGCTCAACGAGTCTTGGGCTGAGATAAGTCGAAAGCATATCAACCACAGCCTCGGTAGAATAATCATAGAAGGCGCTGCCATTGTTTACCGATATACGGAAGCCACCGTCAAAGCTGTCGCTTGCCTTAAGTGTTACACCACCGAGCATTTTCTCCTTAATACCTGCAAGAAGAACACTCTCAAGCGATTTTAAGCTGTCACTGTTCAGAACAAGCTCGATACTTTCGGCTTCAGGCTTTGTTGACCATGCTTCAACAACATTTATAATAAGCTTTGCAAGGCTCTCTGATGAATAGACTGCTGCAACATTCTCGTTTAAAATTGCATTCAGCTCTCTTGTGACACTTTCCCTGAAAGAAATGAGCAGATTTCTTCCTGCCTGGCGGATGGCGTCCTCACCTGATTTCACTATGCGTTCGTTCTCTTTTTTTGCATTCGCTAAAAGCTCATTTGCCTGAGCCTGCGCATTGGCAAGGATTTTTTCTGCTTCCTCTCTTGCCGCCTTCAGTATAGCTTCTGCTTCTGTCTCGGCTGCCTCTACGCCATCTTTTTTGATTTTGTCAATAAGCTCCCGGAGTTGAATTTCCATAACACATTCTCCTTTTTTTATTTATTTTACCCATAAAAAGCAAAAAGGAACCAAAATCCTCTGCAGTCAGCTGGTTCCATTAAACATTTATAAAATTTTTCGTATTTTTTATATTATACCACACTTTTTGGTCTTTGTCAATGCTTTAACAATATAAAAGAGAGTTTTTTATTTGTTTAATTCTGACTCATTATACAATATTCATACTATTATAAGTACAAACGCCCGGCAAAAGACGCCGGGTGTTTGCTAATAATTATTAGAATACAATCTTGTTTTCGATATAAGCCTTGAGGTCTTCGATTTTAATTCTTTCCTGTGCCATTGTATCTCTGTCACGAACTGTAACACAGCCGTCATTTTCAGAGTCAAAGTCATAGGTTATACAGATAGGAGTACCGATTTCGTCCTCACGTCTGTATCTCTTACCGATAGAACCTGCATCGTCATAATCAACCATAAAGTACTTGCGAAGCTCATCATAAACTGCACCGGCACCGTCTGCCAACTTCTTTGAAAGAGGAAGAACTGCAGCCTTAAAGGGAGCAAGTGTCGGATGAAGTCTGAGAACTGTTCTTGTATCTCCTCCCTCAAGCTCTTCTTCGTCATAAGCATCAATAAGGAACGCAAGAGTAACACGGTCCGCACCAAGTGAGGGCTCAACAACATACGGAATATACTTCTTGCCTGCCTCCTGGTCAAAGTATTCAAGTGCTTCGCCGGAATGCTTTGTATGCTGAGTCAGGTCATAGTCTGTTCTGTCGGCAACGCCCCAGAGCTCGCCCCAGCCAAACGGGAAGAGGAATTCGAAGTCGGTTGTTGCCTTTGAGTAGAAGCAAAGCTCTTCCGGGTCATGGTCACGGAGTCTGAGATTCTCTTCTCTCATACCAAGGTCAAGAAGCCATTGACGGCAGAAACCTCTCCAGTATTCAAACCATTCAAGGTCAGTACCGGGTTCACAGAAGAATTCAAGCTCCATCTGTTCAAACTCACGGGTTCTGAAGGTGAAGTTACCGGGAGTGATTTCGTTTCTGAAGGACTTACCAATCTGACAAACACCGAAAGGAATTTTCTTTCTTGTTGTTCTCTGAATACTCTTGAAGTTTACAAAAATACCCTGAGCTGTTTCAGGACGAAGGTAAAGAGTTGAACTCTTGTCCTCGGTTACGCCCTGGAAGGTTTTAAACATAAGGTTGAACTTACGGATATCGGTAAAATCACCACTTCCACAATCGGGACATACAATGTGATGTTCCTTGATATATGTAGCCATTTCTTCGTCTGACATACCTGCAGGATTGTCTGAAAGGCCGTTCTTTGCAACATAGTCTTCAATAAGCTTATCGGCTCTGTGACGTGTTTTGCACTGACGGCAGTCCATAAGCGGGTCGGAAAATCCGCCAAGGTGACCTGAAGCTACCCATGTTTCGGGATTCATAATAATGGCGCTGTCAAGACCTACATTATACTTTGATTCCTGTACAAACTTCTTCCACCATGCCTTTTTTACGTTGTTCTTAAGCTCAACACCCAAAGGACCGTAATCCCAGGAGTTTGCAAGACCGCCGTAGATTTCGCTTCCTGCATATACGAAGCCTCTGCCCTTACAGTAGGCAACGATTTTTTCCATTGTCTTTTCAAGATTCTGCATTTTTTATCTTCCTTTTCTCAAAATATTATATTTATTTAATTTAACCCTTATTGTACCATAAACTTTACAGCTTTTCAAGTCTTTTTTTTAAAATTATATCTTTAACTCTGATTCCCGGCAGAAATTTACCACTTATCGGTGCTTTTCGAGATTATTTCTGAAATTGGCGACCGTATCTCCTACATTTTCGCTATTTACATACTCGAAAATCAGAGGGATGTCCGGTTTTTCCTTTGCGATTTTGTATATTTTTGAAAAATCCCCGTCGCCCGTACCGTAGCGTTCAAAATAAACTCCGTTCTTCTTTTTGTCCTTTATGTGACACAGAGAAATTTCATCAAAATCCACATCACAGTAAGCACTCTCAATATCGTAAATAAGCTTAAGGTTGTCAAAGGAAGCAAGCTCGCCTGCTGCATAATTCTTAACAGATAAGTAATCTTCATAGCTGCTGATTGTATCACTGCCACAAAGGTCAAGTGCAAGGGTAAGCTTTCTCTTCTTCGCTTCAAAAAGAGCCTCACAAAAGCCGTCATACATTTTAAGTTTCATAGCTTCACGACTAATGCTGCGCATATACTTTATCGGGGTATTACCACCAAAGGTTGCAAGAGTTTTAATGCCGCAAAGATATGCAAGATTGCAATACTCTGAAAACAGCCTTTGCGCATCAAAAACCTTTTGTGCATTTCCGTCACATAGGTTTGAATAAACTCCGATTGCGCAAACTTCAATGTTGTAGCTTTTAAACAGCTCTACTGCCCTTTGTACGTCTTCGGCAGTCGGCAGCTGTTCATAACCACACAGATTATGATACCACCCCGGAAGGTCTGACAGACAAAAGCAAAGCTCAACACAAGAAAGATTATTTACAGCAAAAAGCTCTGCCGTTTCCCTGACACTCTTGCCGCCAAAGGCTTTTGTACTTGCACCTAATTTAATTTCAGACATTACTGCTTCCCAAAGCCCGAAAGAGCTGCACCTATTACTGTCCCGTACTGTGCATTTTCGGGAATCATAATGTTCATACCGAACATTTGTGAAAGATTTTCAAAAATCGGCTTTGACTGCGGAATTGTTGTAAGATTTCCCGTAAGAACTATATCGGTTATATTACAACGCTTGGCTGCAAAAACGCCAAGAACACCTACAGACTCGAAAACAAGGTTCATAACACCAAGTGCAATATCACCATTGTTCGCTACATCAGAGAGCTTTCCGAAGTTTGCAGCCGTCATAGTTTCCGGAAGTCCCGGATGAACGTGTTTACTTGCAATATCCTTTATACGAAGGTCAACATTGTCAAGGTCACCCTCACCTGCAAGCTCTATCAGGTTTTCTACATTTGAAACGCCGAGCATCTTTTTTGAAAGCCCGATAAGTGTACCACCACCGACACCTGTACCACCGAGATACTCGATTGTACCGTCATTTTTTGCGTGTACCATAGCTGTACCCGTTCCGAGACTTGCAATTATTGCGTCAGAAAGGCCTGAAAGATATAGTCCGCCAAGTCCTACACAGTCAAATTCGGTAACGTGCTGTGCAGGGATTCCGTAAAGGTCGTGGTCGATAAAGGTAGAGCCCACGCCTGTCATCATTACCTTTTCAATATCTGAAAGCTTTATTTCATTTTCAGAGGTAAACTTTCCGAAAGCTCCGTAAACTGACGCTACAGGGTCGCCTGCCTTTACAAAGGTAGGAGTTATCATCCGTTCACCCTCAAAGCCTACAATTTTTGTGGTGCTTCCCCCGACGTCGATACCAATTATAATTTTACTCATTAAAATCTCCTTTGATTTGAGGCTTGACAATGTGTAGTATCACTTTCTTGCAGCCTTTATAATTGTGCTTATTGTTGTTGAAAGAGCAAGGTTTACAACAAGCTCTACCAGGAAGTTAATTCCACACAGTGTAAGAATTACATAGGAAAGGAAGGACGGTCTGCCTGACGCCTGTGCCCAGCTGAAAATCGTGTCCTTGAAAAATATTGTCATACCAAGTACGAAAATTCCCGTGTTGACTACCGGTGCAACTATACCTGCAATAATGATTCCAAGCACCTCATTTACTTTTGAAAGTGCGCTGTACACAAGTCCTGCAAAGAGACCTGCAAGGACACCCTTGCCGATACAGAGAACTGCAGTTAAAAAGAAGTTCTCTGCCATAAGGAATTTTGCCGTCGGGTCAACTATAAATACTATAATTCCGAATACTGCACCGAGGAATGCGCCGGCACCGGTACCATAAACACCCACACCTACAAGAATCGGAACGAGTGTCAGAGTAATTGCTACGTTAAGTCCCGGTATTGTAAGTACGCTGCAGAAGCACTGCAACACCACAATTATTGCCGCAAGGATTGCAAGCAGTGTCATTTTTCTTACATTAACTGTCTTATTCATTTTCTTTTCCTCCTAAAATTGCTAATAAATATTAGTTTTCTTTATATTCTGCAATATAAATTATAAAATTTGTATAATCGGTATTTTCCGATATTTTGAATTTTTCCGAAAAGATACTGTATTCTTTAAAATCGGGTATTCCACGTCCTGTAAGCTTTGAAAGGGCTTCCTTTTTCACCCACATACGAAGAAAGTCGTCGATTGTGTAATTATCTCCGAGAAAGTCCAGCTCCTCTTTTGTAAAGTACCTGTTTGCAAGAGAGTGGAAATTTCGCACCTTTCTGTTCACTTGCTCTGCGTCAATTCCGATTTCTCGGTCTGATACTGCAACAAGCAAAAGGTTTTCTGCGTGAGTAACACTTACATACAAATTTTCAATCCCTGCGAGCTTCGGTTTTCCGTAATCATCACGAAAAACCGAAACCTTTCCGGTAAATTCTGCATTTTTTTCCGAAAGAAATATATTTACTGTCTCTTTTATTTTTTCTTCTGTTACAGTATCACTTTTTTTCTCAAAGGAATAAATTTTCATTTTTTATTACCTTAAGAATTTTCTTCGGTATTTCCTGCTTCCGGCACAGTTTCTGTATTTTCTGTACCTGTCACCTCGTCGCCTTCTTCACCTTCAACTTCTTCCGGTACTTCTTCCTCTTTCTTAACTACTGTTATGCCGTAAATGAATACATTTTCAGCGACTCTCATTACTTTTACACCCTGTGTATTTCTTGAAAGAAGTGAAATATCCTCGGTGTGAATTCTGATAATTACGCCCTCGCTTGTAATGAGCATAATATCGTCATCATCTGATACTGCAGCAATACCACAAAGCTTACCTGTTTTTTCTGTGAGCTTATGTCCGATAACGCCCTTACCACCTCTGTTATGAATCGGGAAGTCATCCTCTTTTGCTCTCTTTCCGAGACCCTTTTCGGTAATTGTAATAATATTTCTTGTGTCGTTCGGCATAAGTGCTACTGCACCTACAACAAAGTCACCCTCACGAAGCTCAATAGCCTTAACACCACGCGCTGTTCTTCCGATACTTCTTGCCTTTTCTTCAGCAAAACGTGCTACAAGTCCGTTATGAGTTGCGACTAAAATATCACAATCGCCTGTGGTTTTAAGTACATACAACAGCTCGTCGCCCTCGTCAAGATTTATGGCGTTAAGTCCACCTTTTCGGTAGTTCTTATATGCTGAAAGCTCTGTTCTCTTGATAACACCGTTCTTTGTTATCATTGTAAGATAGGTGTTTTCTTCCTCAAAGCCGGGAACCGAAATACTTGCTGTGAGCTTTTCGTCCTTATCAACATCAATAATATTGATAATATTCGTACCCTTTGAGTTTTTACCCGATTCGGGGATTTCATAGCCTTTCTTAACATACATTCTGCCGTAGCTTGTAAACATAAGCAGATAATCGTGGCTATGTGCGATAATTACATTTTCAACGAAGTCCTCTTCCTTGGTCTGCATACCGATAACGCCCCTGCCGCCACGTCTCTGGGCACTATAAGTATCTGCGTCCATTCTCTTGATATAGCCTGCATGGCTGATTGTGAGAACACAGTCACGGCGTTCGATAAGGTCCTCCATAACAATTTCGTTTTCAACCTTTTCGATTCTCGTTCTTCTCTCGTCACCGTATTTTCTCTTGATTTCAAGTAAGTCCTCACGAACGATATTTTCAATCTTATGAATATCCGCAAGAGTTTCGACAAGCTCTGCAATTTTTACTCGCAATGCTTCCATTTCCTCAAGAAGCTTATCAATTTCAAGTCCCGAAAGACGTCCCAGAGGCATCTGAACGATCTCCTGTGCCTGAATTTCGGTAAGAGCGAAGCGTTCTATGAGTGCTGCCCTTGCATCGGGAATTGACTTTGAAGCTCTGATAATCTTAATTACTTCTTCGATATTATCAATAGCAATTTTCAAGCCCTCAAGGATATGCTGTCTCTTTCTTGCTTTCTCAAGGTCGAACTGAAGTCTTCTTGTAACAACATTTACCTGGTGGTCAAGATAGTGCTTGAGCATCTGTTTAAGATTCAGAGTTTTTGGCTCGCCACCAACGAGGGCTAACATATTTACAGCAAAGGTATCCTGAAGTGGGCTATACTTATAAAGCTGATTAAGGATTAGATTCGGGTTTGCATCACGACGAAGGTCAATTACAACTCTTATTCCGTTTCTCATATCCGAAACGTCGTTAATAGCTGTAATTCCGTCTATTCTCTTATCCTTTACAAGATCTGCAATTGCCTCAACAAGTGCACCCTTTCTTGTCATATACGGGATTTCCTTGATAATAATTGAGGTCTTTCCCTTCTTTTCCTCAAACTCGCATTTTGCACGAACAGGAATTCTTCCTCTGCCTGTCATATAAGCTTCGTAAATTCCGTTCATACCGTAAATTGTACCACCTGTCGGGAAATCCGGACCCTTTATGATATTTATAAGATCCATAACATCGGCTTCAGGGTTGTCGATGAGATAAACAACACCGTCAATTACCTCACAAAGATTATGTGGAGGAATATTTGTCGCCATACCTACGGCAATACCTACCGAGCCGTTTACAAGAAGATTCGGGAATCTTGACGGAAGAACTGTCGGCTCCTTTGCTTTGTTATCAAAGTTCGGCATAAAGTCAACAACGTCTTTGTCAAGGTCTGTTGTCATCTCCTCTGACATTTTCGCAAGTCTTGCTTCGGTATAACGGTAAGCAGCAGCTCCGTCACCGTCAATGTTACCGAAGTTACCGTGTCCGTCAACAAGGGGGTAACGCATAGAGAAGGGCTGTGCAAGTCTTACCATTGCATCATAAACAGAGCTGTCTCCGTGAGGATGATAGTGACCGAGCACGTTACCTACTGTTGTCGCAGATTTACGGAAAGGCTTATTATAAGTCAGTCCGTCCTGGTACATAGCATAAAGAATTCTTCTGTGAACAGGCTTTAGTCCGTCTCGTACATCCGGCAGTGCTCTGTCAACGATAACCGACATCGCATAGTCGATAAAGGAGGTCCTTACTTCTTTTGAAATTTCAACATCTACGATTTTATCGTTAATGTGATATTCGCTGACTACTTCGTCATGTATGTTGTTGTTTTCACTCATTACTTTTTTACCAATCCTTTCAAATATGCTAAATTACGAATTTTGCATTTCGGCTTCCGCCTGCATTTTTTCTCTTTCGGCTTTTATTTCAGCCTCAATTTCTGCCATAAGAGCATCTTCATAAGCCTTTTTGTCTGCTTCGACCTTTGCAGAATCCTTTTCAAGCTCCTTGGCACGACGTTTTGCCTGTGAGGTAGATCTGAAGCTCATTTGCGCTACTTCAAACTGTGAATCGTATGTATAATAATAATTTTTAAGATTATTTATAAGTCTTGTAATTGCATCAACCTCATAATCACCGAGCTTGCAGGTAGGCTTTACTCCGAGATACAACTGAAGTGTGCTTATTGCACCCTGTGTATATTCATCATAAACTCCGTCAACATATTCACTTCGCAAATAACCGAGCATCTGAAGTCTTCTCTCAAGTCCCATTACAGTGTCCCCGGTACTTCCCACTTCGAGAGCCTTATAATTTTCATAGTTGAAAACTTCAAGATCTGTCGGGAAATCATATTTTTCAAGACATACCTTTATTTCAGCATCGGGTACAAGTCCCTTTTCGTTATAGGAATTTTTATTTGCATCAAGTATTTCAAAGCTTGTGATTGTAAAAATATCTCCACCTGCAAGTGCATAGGTTTCCTGTCCTACCCCTTTGCCATATGTTCTTTCACCTACAATTGTAGCTGCACAGTTATAATCAAGCATTGAAGCAAAAAGCTCTGCCGCACTTGCCGTATAGCCATCAACAAGCACCGTTATTTTGTCAAATTCCTCACCGCCACCTGTAGAATAGATTGCCTCAGGCTCGGTATGATTTCTTGAATTTATATAATAAAGTAGCTTGCCCTCTGTGCGAATCAACGAATTTGCCATTTCAAGTGCATACTGCATTACCCCTCCACCGTTTCCACGAAGGTCAATTATAAGGTCACCCCGGTGTGCTTGTTTAAGTGTTTTCAGAGCTTTCCTGAATTCCTCCACCACATTCTCACCACGAAAGTCAGAAATTGCAATATATCCGTAGGTTTTACCCTCCGGTATATCCAACGAAACAGAGGAAATATACATTTTTCCCTTTGTAAGCTTTATATCATAAAGCTCACCGTACGGTTTCTGTAGTGTCATATGCAATACATACTGTTTCTTGCCGGTTACCTCGTCGGCGATAAATTCCGGCTCATTCGGAATACCGAGACTTTGCCCGTTTTCGTCAAAGATTTCGTCCTCTATATACGGTAATTCTCTGACAAGTCGCATTACACCGTCAACAGTATTTCCGTCTGCCGGTATTCCTTCGACACTTACAATTCTGTCACCGACTTCAATTCCTGCCTTCTGTGCATTTGAGCCTTCTATTACATTTGTTATGTAATTTCCCTTTACCTTAAGGTCAAGTCTTCTTATTCTGTAATCGCTCTCATCCCCTACCGAAATTCCGTAGCCGGTAGAAGAACCGTCAAAAGCAAGTCCGGTACCACTTTCATAATAAGCACTGTAAGGGTCCATTGTACCTATAAGAGTGCTTATAAACATTTTCATAAGATCAGGGTTTTCACGTATCAGCTTCATTATAAAGGCTTCGGTAAGCTCTTCCTCGGAAAACTCAAAAAGGTGGGTATCTTTATAAAGATTGAATATTTCCTCGAAAAGCTGAAATTGAAAGCTCTGAAGCTTATTTTTATAATTCGGAGTGTACCCTGCATAGGGGCTGTTTTCATCAAAGGGATTATATCTGTACCCTTCCTGCTCCTGTATTGTGTTTTCCGTTTGTGACTCTGCCTGTATACCTTGCGCAAATACAGATACATTACAAATCATCAACACACAAAGCAAAAGTGCAATTATTTTTTTACTAAGGTTCATTTTCTTTTCCTCTTTCTTCTTCGATATCCCCATTCGGATATACCGTTACCGTGAATTTTGTTCTCTCAATTTCAACGCCGCCGATTTCTATTACATATTCTGCATAGAAGCTTCCACCAAGAGGCGTCAGCTCATCACACAAGGTGCAGGTATAGCAATTTCTTTGCGGCATCTCAATGCTTGCTCCGATTTTTAAGAGAAAATCAAGATGCGGATAGTAGTTATCCGATATTCTCTCTCCTTCCCGCAGCACCAACTCAGGCATAAGTACATTATCAGTCAGCAAAATCGCCGTTCCGTCATTTCTTACCTCAAGTGTTGCTCCGTCTGAAAAACAGATAAGCTTTCTGTCCTCATAAAACTCATATCTTCCGTCGGAATGCTTTTCACTTTCTTGCGCATTTTCGGGGATATAGCGCTCCTCGTCCTGCATTATTCCTTTGGTACTTTCAATACTTGCTCTTATCCGTCTCATTCGATGGAAAAGACTACTGTGACGGTAAATGGAATTTCTGTAATTCCTCTCGTCGTAACCGTCTGTATCGGATGTACCTTCCTCGACATTTCCGTAAAGCAGCACATTTTCGACTATCTCCTTCGGAAGAGAGGCAACTTCACTTTTCTGCTTTATAATAAGTCTTGCATTCATCGGAAGCTCTATGTCTTCGGCATTTTTCTCCCGTTTTTTTGCCATATACTGTTTCTCGACCTTCCTCACTCTTTTTCAATTTCGATTTTTTTAACAAACTCAATTTCTCTGCCAAGAAAAGCAGACGCACTTACACTGAAATTCTGGGTTTCGTCGCTTACAAAAAATTCCGATTTCCCCTTTTCAGATCTATCCGAAAGAAGCCCACGGCGTTCAAGAAGTTCCCGGAGTCCGGACGCCGCACACGCTCCGGCATCCACGATTTTCGGAAGATACCCCAAAGTTTCAATACAGGCCTTTTCGATACTGTTCCTGATAAGAGGATAATGGGTACAACCGAGAATGAGACTTGTGGGTCTGAAATCCGAAAGCTTCCCAATATATTCCTTTGCAATCAGAAGTGTAACGGGGTTATCCTGAGCCTTCGAGTCGATATATCCGTTTTCCACGAGTGGCACAAACATAGGACAAGCTACAGGCATAATATTGGCATTGGGGTTGCATTTGAGAATTTCTCGCTCATATGCTCCGTTTTTAGCGGTTGCAGGAGTTCCAAGAACTGCAATATTTCCCCGTATTCCTTCGCCTTCGGAAAATGCCATTTCGGTTGCCATTTCCGACGCAGGCTTTACAACCCCCACAAGTGGTACCGGAGAATCGGAAAGGAGAGTCTCAAGTGCTATTGAGCTGACTGTTCCACAGGCGATAAGCACAGCTTTAATATTGTGCTTTAAGAGAAAACGCAAATCGTCTCTTGAATATTTCAGAATTGTCTCGGGTGATCTTGTACCGTACGGCACTCTGCCCGTATCGCCGAAATAGATTATATTTTCATTCGGAAGTAATCTTTCTATCTCACGAACCGACGTAAGCCCACCGAGTCCCGAGTCAAAAACTCCGATACTTCTGTTATCGAACGCCATACAAAACCTCCCACTGTTACTTCTTGTATTGCTTTGCTCAAGTGTCAAATAATATACTAAACCTTCATTATATATTATATCACAAAAGAGCTTTTTTGTCAAACAAATAAGGCACATTTAAGGCTGTTTTTTCGCCTTTTTTGCAAAAGTTCACACTTTCGAAATAAAGACAGAACAAAGGACGCCTGTAAAGGCTCAAATAAGCCCCACAGGCGCAGTTTTGCGTTTTTTATATTTTACGGTTTTTCAAATTTCAGCTCTTTTTGACAATCTTTTCCCTTGTTCCGTCGGGACGCTCAATATAGGTGTTGTCAAGCTGAGCCATAAGGCTTCTTCTGTATTCTGCGATATATTCGTCACGAAGTGCCTTTTGCTCTGCCTTTTCTGCCTCTGTGAGCCCTTCAGGAGTTTTTGATTTTCTTGCAAGCTCGTTTATACGTAGTTGTTTTTCTTCTGTCATCACATACTCCTCTCAAACAGATTACAGCTCAAAATCAAGGCTGACGCTCTTTTCTGTTACTGCGTGCATATGCGCCTTTACGACGTCACAATGATATTGGTCCTTCTGATATATGTCGAGCATTTCCTCGTTGTCAAGAACTACCGACAAATAAATATCATACGAACGTGCAGAGTGAAGGAAATCAACTCCTACCTCAATTTCACGAATGTAGTCGATATTTTCCTTCATTGAAAGGAGTACCTCTTTTGCCTTTTCGCAATTTTCCTCGCTTGCGTCACGAAGCTTGAAGCAAACTATATGCTTTATCATAAATATCCCTCTTTTCTGATGTTTGATTGGTTTTATCATATTTTTATTTTACCACTTTTCTTCGTTAAAGTCAAGCCTTTCGCTTTATTATTGACAACGCATAGAAAATATGATACAATACTATGGTAACTTTTAATATATCGGGAGACTCAAATGAGCAGTAAGGATTTACTCCAAAAGCATAATTTTAAATTTCAGAAAAAGTACGGTCAGAACTTTCTGTATGACCCGAAAATTCCTGCAAGAATAGCAGAAAACTGCACCGAGGGCAAGGCAAGTTGCGACGAAAAAAAGAACGAAGTAATTGTCGAAATAGGTCCGGGTGCCGGAATACTCACAAAGGAACTTGCAAAGCGTTTTTATAAGGTTGCAGCAGTTGAAATCGACGAAAATCTTATTCCGATTCTCGCTGAATCCCTTGCAGATTTTAATAACATTTCTGTTCTGAATGCCGATATTATGGAAGTAGACCTTTCGCAGTTTATTCCGTCTGTTACGGAAAACGGTAAGTACCCCGTTTCTGTCTGTGCAAATCTGCCGTACTATATCACAACCCCCGTTATTATGAAGCTTATTGAGTCGCAATGCGGCTTCGGGTACATCACGGTTATGGTACAGAAGGAAGTTGCAAAAAGGCTATGTGCCGCACCCGAAAGCCCGGATTACGGTGCTATTACTGCCGAAATCGGACTGTACGGAAGCGCTGTCAAGCTTTTTGATGTACCAAGTGGTTGCTTCAATCCCCGTCCGAAGGTTGATTCTGCAGTTGTCAGAATAAAGCTTGATTCCCCTTCAAAATACACCGAGCAGGAAATAAAAAGGGCAAGTCAGATAATCAAGGCTGCCTTCGGTCAGAGGAGAAAAACTCTTGTCAATGCTCTTATGACACTTGGCGACAAAATTGTAAGCAATGACAAAACAGAGCTTTCGGAAATTATTGAAAAAACGCTGAAGGTTCCGGGAGATATTCGTGGAGAAAAGCTAAGTACCGAACAGTTTGTTTCTCTTTCAAGGGTGCTTTTTAAGGACTGAATTTCATAAATTAAAACACCTCTTGCACACTTTCGTGCAGGAGGTGTTATTTTTGTTTTTACTTGTCAAGCGACTTCATTGTCGGGAACAGAAGTACATCTCTGATTGCTGCAGAATCGGTAAAGAGCATACACATTCTGTCTATACCATAACCGATACCACCTGTCGGAGGCATACCGTGCTCAAGTGCACACATAAAGTCCTCGTCGGTCGTATTTGCTTCGTCATCACCAAGTGCCAACAGTTCTTCCTGTGCCTTGAATCTTTCTCTCTGGTCAATCGGGTCATTAAGCTCGGAGTAGGCGTTTGCCATTTCCCAACCGTTCATATAGAACTCGAAACGCTCAACATAGTCGGGTTTGTCGGGCTTTCTCTTTGTTAACGGTGAAATTTCAACCGGATGGTCCATTACAAAGGTCGGCTGAATGAGATTATCCTCAACAAAGGTTTCAAAGAACAGGTTGAGAATATCACCCTTCTTGTGATGCTTTTCGTACTCTACATGCTTTTCGTCTGCTATCTTTCTTGCTTCTTCCACAGTTTCAATAGCATCAAAATCAACGCCTGCATACTTCTTTACGGCATCTATCATTGTAATTCTCTCAAACGGCTTTCCAAGGTCCATTTCAACGCCGTTATAAACTATCTTTGTAGTACCGAGAACCTCGTTTGCTACGTGTCTGAACATATTTTCCGTAAGGTCCATCATTCCGTGATAATCGGTATATGCCTGATAAAGCTCCATAAGAGTAAATTCGGGATTATGACGGGTATCGAGTCCCTCGTTTCTGAAAACTCTGCCGATTTCGTAAACTCTCTCAAGTCCACCAACGATAAGACGCTTCAAGTACAGTTCAAGAGAAATTCTGAGCTTGAAATCCTCGTCAAGAGCATTGAAGTGTGTTTCAAACGGACGTGCTGCAGCACCACCGGCATTTGCTACAAGCATAGGGGTTTCTACCTCAAGGAAGCCCTGACCGTCAAGGTATCTTCTGATAGACGCTACAATCCTTGAACGCTTAATAAAGGTATCCTTTACATCAGCATTAGTTATTAAGTCAATATATCTCTGACGGTATCTTGTATCGGTATCACGGAGTCCGTGGAACTTTTCGGGAAGAACTCTGAGGCTCTTTGAAAGAAGCACACATTCCTGTGCGTGAACAGATTTTTCTCCCTTTTGTGTGAGGAACACCTCACCCTTAACGCCAACAATATCTCCGATATCATATTTTTTAAATTCTGCATAAGCTTCCTCACCAAGACTGTCACGGCATACATATACCTGTACATTTCCGTTTCTGTCCTGTACGTTACAGAATGACGCCTTACCCATAACTCTCTTTGCCATCATTCTTCCGGCAATACACACAGTTTTTCCCTCAAGGGCATCAAAATTATCCTTGATTTCATTTGTATGTGTATCCTGAGGATATTTTACTATCTTAAAGGGGTCTTTTCCTGCTTCCTGAAGAGTTGCAAGCTTTTCACGTCTTACCTGCATCTGCTGATTTAATTCCTTCTCGGAAACAATCACATTTTCGTTGTTATTTATATTCTCACTCATTTTCTTGTCCTTTACAATGTTTATTTTGAAATTGTAAGCACCTTAAGCTTTACATCTCCACCGGGGGTTTCAACATAAAATTCTTCGCCGACTTTTTTACCAAGAAGTGCTTTACCGATAGGCGATTCGTCGGAAATTTCAAAATGTAACGGGTCGGCTTCTGTTGAACCTACAATATTATATTCAACCTCTTCGTCAAAGTCGTAGTCATACACCTTAACCTTTGAACCGATGCCCACTTTATCTGTTGATATATTTTCCTCAACTACAACAGCAATAGAGAGCTGTTCTTCAATCTCTGCGATTTCCTTTTCAAGCATTCCCTGATGGTTTTTCGCTTCATCATACTCGCTGTTTTCAGAAAGGTCACCAAAGGCTCTTGCTTTTTTGATTTCCTCTGCTGCTTCCTTTCTACCTGTTGTTTTCAGGTATTCAAGTCTTTCCTGTAATTTTAAAAGTCCTTCGGCTGATACATATATCTGCTTCTTGTTCATTTAAAAAGTCCCCCTTATTTTTTCAGTCATAAAATGGTTAAAGTGTATTATACACCTTTTCTTGCTGTTTTTCAAGTATTTATTTGTAAAATTTTGAAAATATTGACACGTTTATTCTGTAATCTTTAAAACCTCGCTTGCTGCATACATTACTCCGAGCTTTCCACTCTCATATGTAAGACCACCCTGCATATAAACAGTATATGGCTCAACACACGGAGCATCAGCCGAAAGCTCAATTGACGCACCACCGACAAACGCACCTGCTGCCATAACAACAGGAACAGCATACCCCGGCATATCCCAGGGTTCGGGTGTTACGTGCGAATCGACAGGAGCGCCACTCTGAATACCTCTACAGAATGCAAGCAGCTTTTCTCTCGTTTGCATACTTACTGTCTGGATAATACAATGTCGCTCGTCACATGGCTTCGGATACACCTCAAAGCCGAGATTTTCAAAAACTTGCGCACAAAGTGCCGCAGTTTTCAGAGCCTCTTTTGTGGTATGTGGTGCATAAAACAATCCTTTGAACATATTTCTTGTGTTTCCGTAAAGACTTGCACCTGCTTCAAGACCGACGCCCGGTGCTGTGAGTCTGTAGGAACAAAGCTCAACTGCACGAGCAGTGCCTGCAATATATCCACCACAGTCTGCCATTCCACCACCGGGATTCTTTATAAGCGAGCCCATACAAAGGTCTGCGCCGTAATATGTAGGCTCGTGCTCGTCGCAGAATTCACCGTAGCAGTTATCGACTATTACAAATATATCGGGATTTATCGAATGTACAAGATTTGCAGCCTCGCCTATTTCTTTTGCAGACAAGGTTTTTCTTACCGAGTAGCCTTTAGAACGCTGAATGAATACCACCTTTACATTCGGAGTGTTCTTCAGTTTTTCTGAAAGCTTTTCAAGATTTATATTCTGTCCGTCATACTCTATTTCGTCATATTCCACGCCAAAATCGGAAAGTGAGCCATTACCCTTTTCACCTCTTATTCCGATTACTTCTTCAAGAGTATCATACGGCTTGCCTGTTGCCGAAAGAAGCACGTCACCCGGACGGAGAAGTCCGAAAAGTCCGATGGCAAGACAATGTGTTCCCGAAATTATATTGTGACGGACAAAGGCGGCATCACACTCAAAGATATCGGAATACACCTTGTCAAGGGTATCTCTGCCCATATCGTCATAGCCATAGCCTGTTGTTCCTGCAAAATGTGCTTCCGACACCTTGTATTTACGAAAAGCATTCATTACTCTTACCTGATTTGTAAAGGCGATCTCCTCTATTCTTTCAAACGCACCATTCTCTTTAAGTTTCTTTTCGGCACTTTTTATAAGGTCTGCAAGTTCCATTTTTATATTTTCCTTTCCGTTATTGCCCGATAATTGACAACACAAGCTTTCTTGTGTTTTCGATATCAGAAAAACTGAATATTTCAGCACCCGTTCCGATATTTCTCACGGGTATTCCGAGCTCTATGCAGGAAATTCCTGTTCCCGTTTTTGAAACTGTACCTGCAAGGGTTTTCATATCCCGGTAAACACAGAGATTGTTTTTTATGTCGCTGTTCTTGCAAATATCAATAATTTCATCTCTTTTTTCCGTATCAAGGCAGAAGTCTGCACCCTTTACAATTATCGCAACACCATCACCGATTTTTTCTTCGCCATGCGACTTTGCTCCGATATAGTCAAAACTCTCGCAAGGCTCAAGACATATACACAAATCGGGCGCTATATCGAAGCCTATCGATTTTGCTCCCCTGTCCCCCAAGGCTCCCTGCAGAGAAAATGCAATATAGAGGTCACAGCACGGATTTTCCTTTGCAAGAATATCAAGCAAAATTGCCGGAGGAATTTTTGAGGAAATATATGCTCCACCATAGTTTTCTCCAGACACCTCAAATACAGCTGAGGAAAAAGTGCAAATATCGCCTATATTTACTGCCTTTTCTGCCTCTTCTTTACTTTTTACACCAATATCAACATAAAGCTTGGAATAATCCTGAGAAAGTCCTGCTTTTTCTGCTTCCTTTTCAGGAACAATAAAGCCTTTTATTTCACCTTTTTTGCTCTTTATCGTAACTTCTCTGTAAGTGGAAGAATAAATATTCGGGTTTCCAAGCTTTGTAACACGCAGATACCCGTTTTCTTCGATATAGTTTACGATAAATCCGACACTGTCACAGTTTGCGCAGAGCATAATTTTCTTTGCGTTTTCACTTTTGCTCTTTTTGTGCAGAATGACATTCCCGAAATTATCGACATAGCTCTCGTCACAGTATTTTTCGTAGTTTTCCTTTATAAATTCAAGAATATCTGCCTCAAAGCCGGAGGCAGTATTTATTTTTGAAAGTGTCTTTAGTATGTCAAGCATTTTCTATTCCTCCGAGCTTCTTTTCAAGGGCAAATACAAGATTTTTCATAGCGTGAATATCGGATGTATCACAAACACAAGCAGCGCTGTGAATATATCTGCACGGCAGGGCTATTCCGAGAACACAGCTTCCGTGTCCCTCACTTCTGAAGGTCCTGGCATCCGTTCCACCTGCAACAACCGTTTTTGTCTGAATTTTTATATTATTCTCTTTTGCTGTTTCAAGGGCTATATCATAAAGCTTTCCGGTATATAGTGTTCCACCGTCCATAAAGGGAACAGCCACACCTTCCCCGAGCTTTGTAACCTTTTTCATATCAGGTGTTCCGTATATATCAAGGCTTGTTGTTGACTCGCAAACGACCGTAATATCGGGAGCAAGCTCATTTGCCGCCTGAACAGCACCCAAAGTTCCAAGCTCCTCACGGCGTGTAAAAGCAAAATATGAGTCATATTCAAGCTCTGAACGAATAAGCTCAATAAGAACAGCACACCCGATTCTGTCGTCAAGTGCCTTGGCACACAGTCTGTTTTCAGAAAAACATTCGCTCTTGGTTGCAAAGGAAACATAGTCGCCGACCTTTACATATTTTTCGGCATCCTGTGCGTTTTGCGCACCGATATCTATATAAAGCTCACTTTCGGAAACGGCATTCCCCTTCTCGCTTTTCGGAAGCAGATGGACAGGCTTTATTCCGATAACACCGTTTATTTTATTTTTACCGATTCGCACACGTCTTGTAGGTAATGCTCCTGCCATAATACCGATAGAATCAAAGAGAAGTGTACCGTTTTCTTCGATATGCTTTACTACCATTCCAACTTCATCTGCGTGGGCTACATACAGTATTTTCTTTTTCGGAGCTTTTCTGCCACGTTTTGAGCATATAAGATTTCCGAGTCTGTCAAAATACACCTTATCTGCGTACGGCAAGACAAGAGAGGCTATTTTTTCAAGGATTTCCCCCTCAAAACCCGAGACTCCGTCGGTATTACATAAATCACAAAGTAATTTTTCCATTTAATCACCATACACCACCAAAGTGGCAATACAAATTTATTTAAGGACTCTCACTCCGAGTCGTGTTTCTTCTCTTTTTGAATACACTTCAAAGTTCTCAATTGTCGAAACGAGTATTTTTACAACCTCAAGAGTATCGGAAAGCGAACAGGTCTCACAGGGAGTATGCATATAGGAAATCGGAACAGACAGTACTGCACATGGTGTTCCGAGGTTTGAAACCTCTATTGTATCGGCGTTTGTTCCTGTTCCTTCTGTCTCTGCGATAATTTTAAATTTCGCACCTGCTCTATTTGCGCTGTCAATAAGAATATCCGTCATTCTTGTGTCTGTCACGGCAGAGCGTGAAATCATAGCTCCGTCACCGATTTTCGAGGACGAATATGCAGGAACGCCTGCGTCCTTTGCAAAATTCACGTCAAGTGCCACAGCCCCGTCGGCTGTCACTTTAAAGGAAGCACCCTTTGCTCCCTTGCCGTTTGTTTCCTCGCCGGCAGAGAGAAGTACTGTCACATTACAGCCTGTATCTATACCCTTGTGTATTATTTCCTTTACTGCACAAAGAATAGTGCTGCAACAGATTTTATCGTCAAGATGTGATGTGCTGATTCTGTCATTTAAAAGGTGGATAGTTTCACCACAAAAGGTTGCAAAATCACCAATTTGTACCTTTTGGCAAAGCTCACTATATTCAAGTCCTGTATCAACGAGAAATTCGGAAAATTCGGGAAGCTTATTGTCGGCTCCTTTTGATAGATGTGGTGGAACACTTGAGAAAATACCCTTTATCTTTTCTTTGCCGTGTATTTCCACCATAGCACCTGTCAGAATTCTTCTGTCTATTCCACCGGCAGGCGCAAATCTCAAAAAGCCACCCTCAAGAATTTCGGCTACAACAAGTCCTATTGTATCAATATGTGCGTCAAGAAGCAGTGTCGGTGCGTCACTTTTTTCGCTGTCAAGCCTCAAAATTACACTTCCGTCACCACAAACTTCACTTTTTATTCTGTCACTTGCGAGAAAGTCAAGCGAAATTCTTTCAATTTCTTTTGCCTTCACTCTCTCATTTCCCGATACTGTCACAACACTCTTTAGTTTTTCAAAAATACCGAGAATATCTTTTGTATTTATCATAAAAGGGACAATTCCTTTCAAACTCTGCTCTTTACAGAGAATTTACTATTTCTTTAAAGCGTTTGCCACGTTCCTCAAAGTTTTTGAAAGCATCAAAAGAGGCACACGCAGGCGACAACAGAACATTGTCACCACTCTTTGCCTCACGGCAGGCCTCAATTACTGCTTCGTCAAAATCCTTGCACATTACGATTTTTATATTTTCTTCGTCATAGTTTTCGGCGTTTCTTATCGCTTCCTCAATTTTCTTTGCAGTTGCACCACAGATAAAAGCTGCACGCACCTTATCACAAACAGGCTTTCCGAGAGTATCAAAGGGGATTTTCTTATCATATCCACCCAGGATAATTATAACATTCTTTTCTTCACGCTTTTCAAAGCACGCAAGAGTTGCCTCTGTTCTTGAAGGAGACGAGTCAATAGAACTGTCATAGAACTTTATTCCGTCCTTTTCACGGCATAATTCAAGACGATAGCTGACACCTGCAAATTCTCTTGCAACACTTCCCAGCACCTGCTCATTTATATAAGGCTCAACTGCAAGGTAGGCTGCCATATAGTTTGCAACATTATGATTTCCGGGTATGAGTATTTCACTCGTATCAAGAAGCACCTGTTCCTTTGAACCGTCACGTCTGATTATTTTGCCGTCATTACAGAAAATACTTGCATTTTCGTTATAGCTGAGTGAAAATGTAAGAGTATCGACATCTCTGCTTTCGGCTTCCTTTGCAAATTCACTTGTAATCGGACAATCAAGATTTGTTACAAATCTTCCGTCCTTCGGGATAAAATCATATACTGCCCGTTTTGATTCCTCATACTCCTGCATTGAAGTATGCCAGTCAAGGTGATTGGGGCTTACATTTGTTATTATTGCAGAATGCGGGAAAGTAATGTATGAAAAAGGAAGTCCTGCGTTTTCAAATCTGTTTACTGTATGAAGCTGGAAACTTGAAAGCTCAAGAACTACAAAATCCTCGGGGGTGATATTATCAATCTCGCAAAGAAGAGGCTTTCCGATATTTCCACCTAAGAATACTCTGTGTCCTGCTTCCTCGAGAAGCTTTGCACACAGTGTACTTGTTGTAGTCTTTCCGTTACTTCCGGTAATTGCAATTATTTTAGCAGGACAAATAGAAATAAAAGCTTCCATTTCACTTGTTATAAATGCACCACTGTCGTAGGCTGCGAGAATTTCGGCATTATCATATCTGATACCCGGTGTTTTGTAAACTACATCTGCGTAAATATCACGAAGATAGCTGTCGCCAAGTATAAATTCCACTCCCTCGTCTTCAAGCGCTGCTATATCAAGACTTGCCGCAAGCTCCTGCCTTGATTTTTTATCTCTTACAGTAACATTCGCCTTACAATCGAGTAAAAACTGTATAAGAGGTATATTGCTTATACCTGCACCTATTACAGTTACATTTTTACCGCACAGGAAATTTTTGTATTCAATTGCTCTTTCGTTAATATAGCTTTCCATAATACTGACTGATTCCTCACCTTTCGTATATTAAAAAAATAGCCGAAAACTTTTTCCAACTATATATTATACCCCAAGTATATGATTTTATCAATAGTAATATTGCATAATTATTGACTTTCACTCAGCTGTTTTTGATATTTTTTTTGGTTTTTTTCACAAATTTTACTGAAAACAGCTAAAAAACAGCGTAGCAGTCATAAAACCACTACGCTGTAAAGCCCGTTTTTTTGTATGTTTATTATTCTTCCTCTGTCATATTCTTAGCAGCTGCAGCAATTACCTTTTCAGCAATATTCGAAGGTACTTCCTCATAACGGATAAATCTGAATGCGAAGGTACCTCTTCCCTGTGTCATAGCTCTGAGTGCTATTGTGTAGTCACCCATTTCGGATGTAGGAACTTCTGCTTCGATAATACTTCTGCCGGCACGTCTTTCGTCGGGATTCATACCGAGAATACGTCCGCGGCGTTTGTTTACATCGCCGATAACATCACCCATATAGTTATCGTTTACACAAACTGCAAGAGTTCCAACCGGTTCAAGAAGTACGGGAGAAGCCTTCTTCATACCTTCCTTGTAACAGATAGAAGCTGCCATCTTGAAGGACATTTCGGATGAGTCAACGTCGTGGAAGGAACCGTCATAAAGGTCAGCCTTAAGACCTACCATCGGATAGCCTGCAAGAACACCCTTTTGCATTGCCTCAGAAAGTCCCTTTTCTACTGCAGGGTGGAAGTTCTTGGGAACAGAACCACCTACGGTACTTTCGGTAAATACAAGACCATCGTCATTCGGAGAGAATCTGATTTTAACGTGACCGTACTGACCGTGACCACCCGACTGCTTCTTGTGCTTACCTTCGGCTTCAACATTCTTCTTAATTGCTTCTCTGTACGCAATTACAGGCTCGGACAGAGTTACCTCTGTACCAAAACGATTCTTGAGCTTTGCAAGAATCACGTCAAGATGCTGTTCGCCAAGACCGTATATTACAAGCTGCTTGGTTTCTGCGTTATTTTCAAATTTGATTGTTCTGTCTTCTTCTAAAAGCTTTGTAACACCGGAGGAAATCTTATCCTCGTCGCCCTTTGCCTTCGGCACGATTGCCTTACAGAAGAACGGATCCGGGTACTTGATTGCACTATATCTGTAATCTGCACCGAGAGTATCGCTTGTATTTGTATTTACAAGCTTTGTTGTAACTCCGATATCACCACAGCACAGCTCGTCTGTTTCTATCTGTTCCTTACCACGCATTACAACGATTTTTGCAAGCTTTTCTACCTGACCGGTTGTGAGGTTTTTAAGGCTCATACCCTTTGTAACCTTACCGTTCATTACCTTAAAGTAGGACATTTTACCTACAAACGGGTCTGCAACTGTCTTAAAGACAAGAATTGCCGGATCGCCGTCAGGAATCGGTCTGTGCTCGTTTCCGTCTGCATTAAGTTCAACCTTGCGAGCAAGTGGTGACGGGAAGGATTCTGCGATAATATCGAGAAGCGAGCCGATACCTGCAAGAGTTGTACTTGAGCCTACCATTACAGGTGCAATAGTACCCATAATAAGTCCTGCGTTAAGTGCGGCATTCATTTCCTCAAGAGTAAATTCTTCACCGTCAAAGTATTTAACCATAAGGGTATCACTTGTTTCAGCAAGGGATTCAAGAAGCATTCCTCTGAATTCCTCTACCTTCGGCATGCTTTCTGCAGGAATAGGCATTTCCTTAATACTTCCGTCGTTGCAGTATTCATATCCCTTCATATCGATAAGGTTTGCAAAGCCGAGTGGCTTTCTGTCGATAATAATCGGTATTGCAACAGGACATACCGTTACGCCGAATTTTTCTCGCATAGCGTCAATTGTATTTGCAAAATGTGCGTTTTCGTCGTCCATTTTATTTACGAAAAATGCTTTCGGAACGCCTGCTTCTGTCGCATAATCCCATGCAAGCTCACAACCAACATCAACGCCACTCTTTGCGTCCATGACAATAAGTGCTGTTCCGCAAACACGAAGTGCCTGCTTTACTTCTCCCACAAAATCAAGATAACCGGGGGTATCAATTACATTTATTTTAGCGCCCTTCCACTCAATCGGAGCCATTGCCGATGAAAGAGAAAATTTACGCTTTATTTCTTCAGAATCAAAGTCACATACAGTATTTCCGTCGGAAATCTTGCCGAGTCTGTCAGATGCCTTTGAAAGATACAGCATTGCTTCTGCAAGCGAGGTCTTTCCGTTTCCACCGTGTCCGAGCAGACACACATTCCTGATTTTTTCCGATGTAGCTGTAAAATTTGCCATAACAAAAACTCCTCTCAAGGTACTTCTGTACCGTTATTTTTTAAATTCAATCCAAAATTACATCTTCAAACAGCAATAATCTATATGTAATATAGTCAATTTCACCTAAAATTTTGAAAAATTTTCCTTTGAATTGTCATCTATTATAGTATATACCATAATTGAAATTTATGCAATACGCATTTTTTATCAGATTTTATTGATTTTTTTGTACATATTATACAAAAATAATTATTTTTTCGCTAATTTTCAGACAAAAGTGCGTAAAAATTAACATTTAAAACACTTTTCACACATTAAAAACCGGTTGTTTTGCAGGTGAACTTGACAAAAGCGGGGAATAATACTATAATATAGTAAATGAGTGTATGTTTTCATATGCTTAACAATTGAGATTCGTAAAGGAAGCAAATATGAATTTACTTATTCTTTCAAATCCTACAAAGGAGCAGAGCTGCAGCTTTGCAAACAAGCTTGCAATGGAACTCTCGCAGGAGGGTATTACTGTCTTTTCCTCACCGGAGCAATGCACAAATGCACCTGACCTTATTGTAATTGCAGGAGGCGACGGTACTGTTTTACGCCATGTCGGTATCATTACCGATTTTTCCTCTCCTGTTCTCGGTATAAATTTCGGGCACAGAGGATATCTTACTGCCTGTGAGCCTGAAAATGCAAAGCAGAAAATTTTAGAAATTCTGAAGGGAAACTGCACCTTTGAGTGCAGGAGCCTTTACAGGTGCGAAATTTATGATAAAAACGATACTCTTAAGGAAGAATTCACAGGTCTTAACGAGGCAGTGCTGCACCGTGGAGCGCTCTCAAAGGCTATTGATTTCAATTTATACATCAACGACAATCATATCATTTCCTTCCCTGCAGACGGTGTTATAGTTTCCACCCCGACAGGCTCTACTGCATACAACTTTTCGGCACAGGGACCGATACTTATGCCGGACTCGGACAGTCTTGTTATAACTCCGATTTGTGCAAGTACACTTCTTCGTACCTCTATTGTCACGGGAAGAAACGATAAAATAGAATTGAAGCTGTCCGGTGACAGAAATTCAAGCAGCAGTGAACGTCCTGTGCTTGTAGCAGACTCCCTGAAAAAGTTTACCGTTGATTTTGACGACAGAGTTGTTGTTACTCATTCAGGAAAGTTCTTAAAAATCTACGGTGGCGAAAAGGGAGATTTCCTCAGGGTTCTACAACGAAAAATGATGTAAAAGATATGGTTTCCCCTTGGGGGGAAGCTGTCAGCGTAGCTGACTGATGAGGGGTAGGTGTAGCCTGTTAATGAAAGTTTTACCCTTATATTTTCCACCTCATCCGAGTTTTGCTTCGCAAAACCCACCTTCCCCTCAAGGGGCTCTATTAAAGTTTGTGGTTGGTGTGCAAAATTATACAAAAAGCAGGATAATTATGTATATTTATTCATTTTATAAAGATTTCTAATAGAATAATTTATAATTATAAATGTGTAAGAATTGTAAAATTTCTTATTATAGCCAAACGGCTAATACTTAAAATGTAAAAAAACAATATAATAATTACGGGAATATAAAAAAATAACCTGATACATTCCTCTTAGCTCTCTAAGCCTTAGAGATTTGTATCAGGTTTTCTTCATTGTAATTTATGATTTTACATTCTACGACTTAGTGTTATCGACAAGATTATACCCTGCTTTCGTAAAGATTTGTTGAGTTATCTCAATACAGAACACTATTAGGTGGATTATGTGTGACGGAAATAGCTTTTTGCTTGCACAGATAAGATATATTACCACAAATACGTTGCTTTGATGTTTTGAAACGATATGCAAGTAAATTTATCAACCATCGACTTCTGATGCGTCGATTATGCTGACGTCCCCAATTTACATATCTCATAATTGCAGCTCTTATAGCTCTATTTCTCATAATATTTTTAATATAGACAACGATATTGTTTAATAGTTTTTCTTATCAATCCAGCAACTTCGAAACGATTTGAATCAGATTCTATAATATCCTTCAAACGCAAACTAAGAGTGATCTTTTGCGAACGAGAAAGTGAGGTCCAGTCTTGAGGTGAAAAAAGTGCGCTGACAATAAAAGTTTCTCCGGCTTTCATTTTTCTTAGTTTCTTTTTCATTTGTTCGGTTAAATCATCTAAATCAATTTTATCCTTCTTAATATCCTGTTTATCCTTTAGACCAATTTGGAGAAGAACGCAGTACTTAAGAAAACTTGTTATATCCATTCCCCATTCTCTACTTGTTTTCTTTATAGCTTCCAACTCTGTTTCAGAATAACTCGTATAAACTCTTTTCATAGATTTAATTCCTTTATTTTTATTAAAACGCAGTATTCACACACTGCAAAAGCATTATAGCATATCATTTTAAAAAAGTCAATACTTTTTTAAATATTCTGAAATTTCATTATATTCAAGTTAAAACTTATTAAGGATTTTGTTATGTCCTTTATCATTCTTGCTCCTTACTATCCGAGAAACGGGATTATAGCGCGCAGCCTCTCATAAGAAGCGTACACACCTTTACGTGTTTTTTCGTCAAAATACGAAATGTCCTCTTTGGTGGCATTAAATGCCACCAGCGCACTATCGAGAACCACCGCATCCCAATCTCTGAACTCATATACTTCTCCGTTATCTAAAATCAACTTCATGCTTACTCCTTTACCAACCAAACACAAACTGCTCATAGAGAAAATCAGCTTGCTGTTTGGTCAATGTACCGGCGTTTAAACACGCTCGGATATCTCCATCAATCTCTGCAGCTTCGCCATCGAGAAGCTGCTTGCCGTTTTCTTTGCCTTAATAAAGGCTTCAATGTCTTTCCGCAATATATCATCAATATGAAAATCAATCCCGTATGTTTTTAAGTCCATGCGCTTACTCCTTAATACGCTTTATTGATATGCCGCAGCCAGAAGCTATTCTTCCCGGTGTACCGTTCCACTTGAAGCTCGTCCATATCAGACAGGACAATCGCAAATCCGTGTTTTTGGCATACTCCATCCAGCTCCTGCAGAAAGGCTTCCATCTCTGCCGGCATCTCCACAAACTCTTCCAATTTGTTGTCCCAACATTTTCTCTTCATACTCCTGTTCCTTTTCATGTTCATTTATTACAACTATTCTTCCGGAGCTTATTCCGAGAGACGAAAGAGACCATGCTTTGCAAGTGAATCAAACTCATAATAGTACACAAAGTTATATACATGTAATTTTTTCGCCAGAGCCTTTGTCAATACCTCTAAATCATCAGGTTCGAGTCTATCTATTCCAAAGCCCAGGTCTGAATACCTGATTTCGGTTTTATCACAAAGTATATGGTCTTCGAAAAACTTACTTTTTTTCGGCTGTAGAGTTAGAATTTTCTCGGCTAATTTAACTATAACTTCCCATCTCATGCTCTCACTCCTTCCCAAACGCTCCAAACTTTTTCTCCGTGAAAAACGCTACGAGATCATTGACCACAAAATCGTTCTCGTTCTCGCCTGAATCACTATTCATCCAAAGAAACTCGGTAACATATGGTGCAAACCAATCTTGCTTGACCAGACCCAAAATGGTGTCCCACATCTGCGCATAATGGTCCTCATTGCCCGGCACGTTCACAAATTCGCCTTCTGTCACCTTTTGCAAACCGTATCGAGCGAATTTCTGCTCAGCTGAGTACACCACATCAGCTACCGGGTATTTACCTTCACGCTCAAGCTTTCGCAAATCCAGTGTATATTTAACTTTTAACATTTTACCCCTCCTTAATTACTATTACCTGTCGATCCAGAAACAAAAATGCTATTCTATCAATTAGTGAATTCTTCAAAACCAAACATAATATTCCTCACCTTCAGTAAAAATTCCAATAATAAAAATAGGCGCACCTATCCTTCTATAAAAGAAGGGTTGGTACGCCTTAGCGTCATAAAAGCTGGATAAACTATTTAACCAAATCCTCTGATTGTTATATTTCCTCTAAAGCCTGTATCGTCTACATAATAAAACAACAAAGAAATACTAATCCGCACAATCAACAGCATCCACTTATAACCTACAACGTTTCATATCCCCGGCATTCGTCAATGCTATTTTTCTCGGTATTAGAAACTCGGTATTTAATATCACTATACCGCACATGGTATGATGTGAGATTATTATAGCATATTGTAACAGTTATGTCAATATTTTTCTGATGTACTATTTCAAATGAGCTTTTATAATCTCATATGCTTGATTGATTTTTTGAGCATACTTTGTATCATTATCGTTGCCGATATCAGGATGAAATGTTTTAATAAGTCTGTTTCTTAATGCTTTTAAATCGTTCAGCGAAACATCTTTAATATCATCAATCATAAACAAAGACAGTGCTTGCTTTAATTCGCTTTGTACCGAGGTATCAACATCATCATAACCCTCATACGTATTACTCTTTTCTTCGTATTCGTTCAAGGCTGATTCCCACGCATGATTGAAGTAATATATGAAATCGTCCATATCTTTAGGGTTTTCGTAGGATATTTTATTGCCAAAAAATGATGTTTTGGCTTTAGCTTTTGCACTACTGTCTAAAACATCCTGATAATAAAATTTAGGATATCCTACACCAATAGCAAAAATGATTTTTCCTGTAACTTTTTGACCTAAAACTCCGTCTTTGTAGTTCTCTGCTTTAAAATCCAAATCAAAAGAAGTTACGAAAGAGAAATCATAAAACACAGTATTATCATCTATGCCATATCCAATATAAAAAAGCTTATGTTCTGCATCAATATGTATTTTATAATAACTATTTGTTTCGTGAAATAGCTTTCTATACTCTTTGTTTGTAAACTCAAGGTATCTCTTAAAATCATGATAATCTTCAAGAGTATATTTGTCAGTAAAACTGGAACGCATATGTTGAGGCACAATAGAGGTACACTCGGAGCACAAATAATTTCCATCACATAACTTTGTTCTGAAAAGAAGCTTTGTTTTCATTTTGCATTCAGTACAATATATATCTTTAAAAAGTCCCATGGCATGTCTCCTAAATAATTCTATGATTCTAAATCTATAATTTCGCACGCAATATCGTTCTCTACTGCATAGGTTAAAGCTGCAGAGCTTTTATATACTTTTGCTGTAAATCCCGGAGTTGGCAAATGTCCAGGATATTTGCCATACCCTATTCCAAATGCACAGCTGCCTAAATTGGTAACATTTTTGGGAATTGTTAAGCTTTTAAGAGAAGTACATACATAAAAAGCTTCGTCTCTTATTTCTACAACCGTGTTAGGGATATTTATCTCACATAGATTTGTACAGCGATTAAACGCTCCATAATTGATTACCAGTATTCCTTCTGGTAATTGTACAGTTTCTATTTGTTCATTTCGAGAAAATCCACCTATTACTTTAACAGGAATATCATCTATTTTTTCCGGTATAATAACATTTTTTGAAGTTCCAATGTACTCATAGATTTCCACATAAGTTTCATATGCTTTATATTCAAAATTTTCTGTTTTTTCAATGTATTGTAGAACCTCTTGATCAATCCTTGTTTTGATTTCTTGCTTGATTTCGGGTTCAGTTACGTCTGATACAACCACTTTTTCTGAATTAAGATTTTCTTCATTGTCTGCCTCTTTTTTTGTATTACACCATACACATAGTAACAATATAGATACCAGCAGTATAATTGGGATTAAAAATTTTTGTGTTTTCTTCACAAAAACACCTCCTTAAAATAAAAAATGCGCAGCCGAGGCTACGCACAAAAAACACATACCTTCGATTGCTGCGACACAAACCGTTCTCATACATAAGTATGCGAAAATGAGTATGTATTTTTACATAATTAAAAATACACACTTATGCAGAGAATTATTCGGTTTATGTCGCAATTTCATTATACCACACACGGTATAATTTGTCAAGGGTTGAAAATGTTCACTATACACTTCTTAACATAAAATCGCAAGAACAGTTTTTAATATTATAGACTCTTCGTTAATTTTCAGTTTTTAAGGATTAACTTTAACAAAAAAATACACACCACCAAAAGTATAATCTTCTGGGGTGTGCACAGATTTACGTTTCTTTATTTTAATATTTAATTATGAACACACAAGTGTCAATATAGATACCATAGTAGAAAAAAGGAAAGATAGCACAGTTATTATAGCCATTCCCTTGGTTCCAATTATTATTTTGTTGACATTTTTTTGTTATCACAATAAAGTTGTTTCAATTTAATATATTTTTTGCAGGCATCAAGATACAATTTTATTACATTGTTATTACTAGTTGAATCGGACCCTGTCTTTTCAGACTGCTGAGCAGCTATGTATGCTTGTTTTGCTGATATATACAATTCAGAATAATCTTTTAAATAAGATACATTAATGGTATTGAAATTGTAACGATACTGCTCTACCATTTTACTATATAAAAATTCATTATATGTGTCACATAATATCTTAAAAGCGTCTAATGTCAGACGACGAAAATGTCCATATGCCTTTTCAAGTTCCCTTTTATCTATCTTTGTTTCAGTATTCTGCTCTGTCAAATGTCCAAATATCGCTCTAATCTCATTTGTTAAAGGACGCATTACCTTACTAACCTTAATTCTTAAGTACTGCAGTACTATATCTGTATTTTCAGAGTAGTAATTATATAATTCTTTTTCCGATTCGGGCTTTTTATTTATAATGTCAGCGTCAAATTCCTCAAGTATTATTACCTCGAGTTGAGATTCAGTAAGCATATGTTCTCCTGCTTTTTTTGTCATAACGAATCCTCAAAACTAAAGTTTAATAGTCTTTTTCTTTCGTGCATTATGACCATATATAGTTCCTCTAGGAATTACAATCAGTTCATGCTCATCTTTTTCAGAATAAACTGGAACTGGAATTATACGTTTTTCTAACATAACTTTAGATAATTCACGTGTTGTTACTACCGAAGTAGAAGTTTTTTTCCTTAACATAATAAAGCCCAACCTTTATGAAATTCATTTGACAAAGAACTCAATTAAATTCTTTACCCCTACAACTGAAAAGAAAATTGTCAATGTTATAGATATAATCTGAAACAACTTTTCTGAAATAGTATTTGCATATTTGCTATCAATAATACTAGAATAATTATTCTCGCAATATTCAACCAAAGTCTCCGCCATCTTCAATGCTTTTTCTAACGCCTTTTGTTCTTTTTTTGAATCTGAATCAATAACATACGAATAATCAATGCTATTAACTTCTTTTTTATACCGTTTTTTATATAATTTAGAACCTGATTTTAATTTCTTTTTTATATATCTCAAACGGATTGTTAATTTTTTTTTGAATTTTGGACACACACCGCTATAATTAAATTTGGTCAGAACTTTACTATAATCACTAATAACTTTAATATAGAGTTTTATTAGGCGAATCGAAAGTTGACTACTAAAATTCATAGCATACTTTTTTAAATCACTATATAACATTAGTGCGTCGCTTTTGGGGACTGATTCAATTGAAGACATACACCGAAAAATCGCTTCAATTCCTGAATAAACATCAATAGAAAAACGATGTTCATACACTTCAATTTTATTTACCAAAGGAGCAATATTTTGCTTATATATTGAATATATTTCATTCTTTTTTTCTGCAATCTCTGGATCTATAACATCATTTTCAAAATGGTACTCTATATACTTCAATAAATGTTCAAGTTGATCTTCAGATAAGTCATCAAGCTTTTTGTTTAAATTTTCTCTTGAATTTTTCATCGATTCCTCTCGCTAATTTAGAATGTATTAGATTAAATATATAATTAACTCGCTCTTTTATTTTACAGCATTTTTCGAAAAATCATCATTAAAACATGAATAAATATAATTTAAAATGCAACATCATAAACATATTTACTTGTAAACATTTAAAAATCAAGAATCTCGAAGTACAAATATTATAAATATCTCAAAATATTAAATACACTAACATAATATGTTTAGTGTGTTTAAATGATAATTGCAATTTCGTTTTGGCATTAAAGTAACATAAAATAAACAAATAAAAACAACCCATATCCAAAGATATAGGTAAGAGTTGCCTCGATAGGATTTATTGTCACCTATTGTCTTTGGCATAACTTATCTCTATATATTATATCATAAATGTATTGTTTTGTCAATGTAAATAATTTACAAACATTCAAAGAAATAATTGTATAAGTTGTAAACAAATAAACAAGTCAAAAAACATGTTATAGAAAGAATGCTGTAAAAAATACACATAATGTATTACATATTTATATTTAACTATACAAACAAATATAAATATAATAAATAGAGCTCGTTGTTTAAAAGCAACGGGCTCTTCTCTTATTGTGGTACAATATCGCGTAACTTAATAACATCAAAAAATATTCTTATGAACTTTTTGTGTACTTGTATTTTTCGCATGTAAATTTAAGAAGTTCTTTTTTATTACACTCCCTGTTTAAATTAAGATTTAAACTTAGCGGTATTAATCGGGGGTATTACAATTGGCATCATTCCTGGTTGTGTAGTTAAAAGTGAAACTTGACTTCTTATAAACGGAAACATTATAGCTACAGCATTTGTTTCCATAAGTGATCTGACTAACTCTATATCATCGTTTTCCATACTAAATACGGCATTAGCAACAACCTTTATAGACAAGTCATCCCCCTCTTTTGTTATACTAAAAATCAGTTTTACATGATAAGATTTGTCTGCTTGTTCATTGATTTCTTTCTTCAAATCCATCGATAACACTCCATTATCAATGGATTTAGATCTGATTATTGAACATTCTGAAAAATAAAACGAATCCATTTTTAAATCTGATTTCATCTTGTTGATATCCATAACTACACCCTCATGCGGCTAATGCAACAAGCATTGCAACTTTTACAGCAAACTTTGCATCCACCATTAATTCTAAATTTTGTTCAGACGGTTTTGTATTGTAATAACCAGCGTATTGTTCAGAAACTGCATATGGTATTTGATATTGGGCAAAACTCGTCGCGTCAATACCAAATAAAGATTCAAAAGTATCATGTTCTTGTTTTTTTGATTTTACTACTGTGTAACCAAATTCTTCTTCCACCATTTTTTTAAATTCGTCAAAAAGAGTACTCATAAAAATTTACCTCCTTCTAATATTCTCTATTATCGTAGCATCTTTAGCACAGAAAATAGTCTCTATTCCGATAGCCAACTGCCATTCGCCTGCAAAAGTCTTTATACTATCAATTTTAGGTTGTGGGTGTTGTTTAAAGTGACCAACCACTAATTTAATATTGTTTTTCTTACAAAAGAAACTAATTAAAAAAGCTCTTTTTTTCTCTTTTGCTTCAAACTCGTTTTCAATATCTGTAATTTCAAACTCATTTTCTTTGAGAAATAAATCAACAAATGACGCAAATTGCTCTAATGACTGAGGATCTCTTAAATCCAAAATAAAACTTCTATTCAGATTGCAAATATCGACTAAAATTACTGTAGCTTTAGCATCAGAAACGCCTTTTTTGCGATCTTCACTGCAAGTCCTATCTGCAGACCACCATGCTTTTGACTTGTTATCATAAAAGTATACACCAGAACCACACCAACCATCTTTACTTGGTATAAAACCTTGGGATTCCAAAATGCTATTTGCTCGCGCCTCTGTAGTTCCATGATATAAGTTTATGTATGTTTCAGTATATGAACTACGCATAGTATTATTTCCTCATTTTTAGCAATTAATCATTATAAAACAAAAAACCTATATCCAAAGATATAGGTGAAATTTGGCCTCGATAGGATTTATTGTTACCTATTGTCTTTGGCATTGTTTAGTTAATATATTATACCAAAAATGGACAATTTTGTCAATGTGGATAATTCACAAACATTCTAATGAATAATTGTATAAGTTGTAAACAAATAACAAGCCATTATATAAAAATAAAAATGAATTTAAAATATAGTAAAATTTACATTCTATATATACTTAATTGAATATACCTTGCGGCAACGTAGCAACCTCTTCATCGGTCATTGAATATATTTCGTTTAACCTGCGTTCCTCGGCTTCTTTGTCAAATGGATGATTAAGTTTATCAAGATTACAACTATAACACAGCATTTGAAGGTTGTCGGGCGTAGTGGGACCATTTAATTGTCCGGATGCAGGGATAGGATTGTAAGGAATAATGTGGTCTCCTTGCATTTGCGAAATGTCTTCAAAACGCTTTTTACAATGAGGACAAACATGACGTTGGCGTTCGTACTGGGCTTTTTTATCTTTATCGCTAAAAGCTCTACGATGTAACAATTTGGGATTATCATCACCGTTGGCTCTGGCAAGAACGTACTCATAAATCCCCTTTGTGCTCTCAAGGTGAGAGTTACCATCTCTGCCAACATCTGCACGAAGATAAGCAACTTCTCGTTCCAAAACTGTAGCAGACAATGTGTTGTTTTGATGATATGCATTGTAAAGAAATCCCCATTCAACTGTCTGCATATCCTTGTTGTATGTAGGAAATAAGCGCTTAACCCAACGGATAACACTCTTGAAATACTCAAATAGAGCATTTGCTTCGTTTATATCTTTACGGTGATTTTTCATATAAGCTACAATGTCAGCGTCTTTTTTGCTTCCGATTTTCCATGTCAAGACTTTCTCGTAAATCTCTTGGCGTTCCCATGCGCCTTTGATATAGTCTCTTCCAGGTCTGCCGGATTGAATGTCAAACGAATAGGCGTTATTGCCGTTACTTACCTTCGTATCAACAAAATACTTCTTAGCAAGAGTGGTGCCCTCGCCACAAGCAATCGCTGAACGCATTTCTTGGTCTTCTAATTTTTCACCTGCAGTGTTGATTCGTTCAAACCAAGCAAGTTTTTCTTCAAGCGTATCGGCTTCGCAAATATAAATGGTGAACTTATCGTAATCAAGGAACTTTGTATTATCTGTTAGCCCGGCAAACTGTGTTCCGTCAGCCATTCCGAATTCGTTGTATCGAAACTTACACATTGTAATGATACGCTGTTGACCGTCCAAACACTCATATAAATCCTCACCGGCTTGATTCTGCCCGATTTTTACCCAATACATAACGTTGATGGGATAACCGTTCATTATCGAGTCAATAAGAGCCTGTTGTTTTTTACCACCGGTTGAGGAGCCTTTGTCCCACACGAACTCTCTCTGGTAATCAGGACGCACGTTTAATCCCCCATTAAACGCTTCTACGGCACCGGTGGCAGGGTCATTAAGATAACCGGCCACAAGGTCAGAAACTTTTATGTTTTTTTGTTCTACAATATTCATAGCCATATAGACTTACCTCACTTTCTCTTTTTAATTAAAATTCTAAAAAACGGACATATGCCATTGACCGATAAATCCTTATCGTCATCGCCTTTACGGAACTTGACGATTTCAAACTGTTCAGGACAATACTTGTCCAAGAATGTAATCGGCACGCCCATTACACCGTCATAGTCACAAGGAATCATATTTATATCACCCTGACGTTTGCCTTTACCCATATCTTTGCCGATGTCAATGGCGTCATAATTATCGTATTTGGGGTACATATCTTCATGGCCGTAGTAAGTATAGCCTAAGTCTAAAGGAAGCATTTGGTGTCGTTTGGGGTGGTCGAGGTTTGTAAGCCAAGTACTGGGGACATTTTTCATTTTAACACCATTAATAATCTTGTCGTATTCGTGTCCTTCAGGTACCGGGAACCACATTCCACCGCCCATCGGTCTGACACCAACCCATATTTGATTGTTTTTAATTAAGGGGAAAATTTCTTTGTATGATATGGAGCACTTATTTGCAATGATGAGGAATTGTTTTTCGTATTGTATAAGCTGCGCTAAATACTCACGAAAAAAACTAAAAGGGGGGTTGGTTACTACGATATTGGCTTCTTTAAGAAGTTTGATACTCATATCAGAACGAAAATCGCCAGGCTCGTAATATAAATCTTGCTGTATGTTCTGTTTGCGTGTTTTCCCTTTATCGTCAACGTATGTTTCTTTATAAGAAACTTGAATTGGCTCTCCGTTCTCGTTGAGCGCAGGATTTCCGACTAACGGGGTCATCACACGGCTGCCTTCCGTTTCGAGAAAAGTTTTCGCGCCACGCACGTCCAGATCAGTTTGTGTGCCAACGAGATATTTGCTTGTATCGGCTACCCTTAACACATAAGGTGCATTAGATTTGCCGAGTTCTACACCGCCAATATGACTGGTCTTGTACCCGGTTGCAATTAACTCTTTTAATCCGAGCCTATTAAAATTCATGAGAAAATATTTTACGAAGTTGGATTCAAAGGGGTCATCGCAATTACAAAAAACAACTTTGTTTTTGAAGTGCTTAAAATAGTGAGACATTTCGGATTGAATATCCGGGAGTTGAGTGTAAAACTCATTATTTTTTGCATTTTTCGCATCTGTTAAGCTTGAATGTGCCATAATCTCGTTCACACCTCACAAGAAATATTATTTTGAAAAATATAACTCAATCGGTATAAAACAAACAAAGAAATGCAAAATAAAATAACAACAAGTTTCGCAAAAGATATCCAACAAAGAGAAAAGGCCGAAAATCTTTCATTTCAGCCTTTATAGCATGGTAACTATCATAAAATTACAAAATTTGACGTAGCTTTTCCATATTATTTGATTTAAGTTCAAAGGAAGAATGTACATACCGGGCGAGGGTAATTGTAACATTCGAATGACCAAGGATTTCAGAAAGCGATTTGATCTCAAACCCACATTCAACACATCGTGTCGCAAAGGTATGCCGCAAGGAATGAAAATTAGCTTTTTCAATACCTGCAGTTTCTAAATATTTTTTGAATTTGATTTGCATAACTCTTGGTTCTACAATAGGCATCTGAACTGTTCCCAAAATAAATTCTTGGGAGGAGCTTTTACGAAAGTGTTCTATTATTTCTTTCAAAAAAGAGGGGATAGGTATCTCTCTCATTGATGTACTTGTTTTCGGTGCATCAAAATGTAATTCAGTTTTATTTCCTTCTGTATTTTGTAACCTTTGTATAGTGCGTCTTATTTTTATTGAACACTCACTTATATCACTCCATTTTAAAGAGCAAAGCTCTCCGATTCTAATCCCTGTATAAAGTGCAAGCAACACTCCGAATTTATATATATCCAAATCTTTATTTAAGAAATCAACAAGCTTTTGCTGTTCTTCAAAGGATAACACCCTCATTTCCTTTTTTTGCACAGTAAGGTAGATGATATCGGGCAAAGGCAGGTTGTATTGTCTATGACCGTATTTGAGGCAGGAATGAAGAAAAATAAGAATAGAATTTACTGTTTGAGGCTGAAGCCCTGCAGAGAGCCTATTCAGTGCAAATTCGTGTATTGCGGTTGGTGTCAGGTATATTATTGGCTTTTTACCGATTATGGGTACAATGTGTTTTTTAAATACACTACTATATCTTTGATATGTCGATAGCTTTATTCTGTTTTGGTTTATATATAACCATTCGATTGCTAACTCTGTAACTGTCATATTTCGTATTGTTGGCAATCTCTGAAACAGGCGTATGTTGTCGATAATATCATGCCTTTTCTCGGTTACTTCCTTGCAACTATGCCCATAAACAGAGCCATATTTTTTCTTCCCACACGCATCTATCTCCTTGACATAGCGTGCTTCCCAAAGCCCATCCTTTCGATGATAGATAAGGTTTTCTTTCTTTGACATCTTTTGTACTCCTTTGCTTTTATACCATTTTTATTACAATAATCGCTTGATTTAATTGCGATTTTTACGCAGACAAATAAAAAATTTACAACAAAACATTGAATTTTTTGACATTTTGCATTATACTGTATGCGGTATAAAACAATTATAATTTATTTTTGTGCGAAATAAAAGGATATCTTTTGCGAAAGATTTAACCTCAAACCCTTATATATAATTCTACCTTTTTTCTTCTCAAAAACAACAAAATCGGAAGATTATTTTAAAACAAAAAGCACACCCTTCGCAATTGAAAGCGAGAACGGTGTGCTAACAGTATAAAAAGTGTTATAGAATCAATCATTTTTTATAGTACGTTGTTTTCTTTCGGGATACGGAGCGCTCTTTGGTATCATCCATCCAATACTGGTTTTATAGGCTCCCTCTAAGCGACCTGCCATACACATATTCTTTATTGATGCACGGCTTTTGCCGTGCATTTGTGCATATTCGGTCGCAGAAATATACTCTATGTTGGGCTCTACTAAACATTTAAAGGTATCTTGATTTAATACAATCAGTTTATTACTATCGTCAACATATGCAAGTAATTCTCCACGTATTTCTTCTATACTCGCAAACTCTTTTGGCCAATATCCGTCATTACCTTTAAATAAGTTTGGTTTTTCAAAAGATACCAGCAGATTTTTTAGATCTTCCTTTTGTACATGGATGATAGACCCGTTTTGACAATACATGTACATCTTATTGTTCAATCTAAGTAGTTTAAGTTTCATGATTTTAATTCTCCTTTTTATAATGAGGTATTTATGTCAAAAAAAGTATTACAACAACTTTCAGAAGAAACTATCTCTGATATTTTTAAAACTGCAGAAATAATTCACAACAAGAATATTGAGGTACAAAAAGAACAAATATTAAAGGATAGTCCATATTCAGAAGCAATAAACAACTTCTTTGCAAGCTATAACGAGTTTTGCTATTTAGCTTCTCTTGGTTTATATGAAAGCAAGGTAACAAGACCTGCTCTTGTAAGGGATATCCGGCTTGATTTGTTTATTGACGAAAGACAATTAACCAATCTTGAACTTATGAAAAACGGGCAACCACCATATTTAAAAAATGATAAAAACAGTCAAATTATTCTTCATCATATAGGGCAAAATTATGCTGCTCCATTTGCCGAGCTTACATTAGAGGAACATGCATATTATGGGAATAGCAAGCTATTACATATAAGTGAAAATGAAAGTTGGAGACGTGAAAATGATAAGGAAACCGAATTTAATAAAGAACGAAATCGTTATTGGATTATAAGAGCAAAGCAAGAGAGTGAAAAACAAAAGGTAAATAAGATAAATGTTACTATCGGTAAACAAGATTATGCAAACGAGAATAATATTATTGAAATCAAATCAGTCCTTGACAAAATGTTTTCAGAATGTAGTGTATCCGATTTAAACTTTATATCAAATCTTGCTAAAAACCATATATTTTACAAGGAATTCGGCGTGGATAGTATAGAAGATTTTATAAGAAACATGAAAGGTCAAGAAACAAATGTTATTTGTCCTGCTTGTAAATCGTCAAGTGTTATGTTCTATGGTACATACAGAACCACAAAGGATAAACGGCAAAAATATTGTTGTAAGGATTGTGGGAAAATTTTTTCATCCTTTCATGGTACTATAATTCAAGATTGCACACTTTCTCTCTTTGAATGGTTACAATTTATAGATTGTTTGTATAATGGGTATTCAATAAGTAAAACGGCACAACTTTGTAATTTGAGCGAAAAAGCAGCGTTTGATAACAGATTAAGAGTGTTTTATGCTTTGAGTATTTTAGAAGCAAATACTATCCTAAGAGGTAATATAGTTATAGACGAAACTTACATTACAGTAAGTTATAAAGGCAATAGAACAAATGATAGCAATTTCAAAATGCCACGGAAGTCTCGAAAAAGAGGCGGCGAAGACCATACAAAGGGATTGTCTAAAAATAAGGTCTGCGTGGTGTGCGCATTAGATGATGAGGGCAATTCTGTCGCAAGAGTTGGAGGACTGGGAGCACCTAATGCGAAAAAGTTAAAGTGGGTACTGCAAGATAATATTGATTTTCAAAATGTAATATCAATTTATTCTGATTTATCACCAACAATAAGAGCATTTGCTGATAAAAACAATCTTGAAATTCATCAAACAAAAAGCATGAATAGTAAAAGCAATACACCTCCGAACAGAAAGGTTGTACGTTATGTACAGCAAATAAATTCTTATCACTCAAGGTTACATTCGTTTATGTCAAGATTTTCCGGTGTTTCCTCTGAACTTGTCCCCGGATATCTGATGCTTTTTGCATGGAAAGACAGGAACAGAAACAAACCCCTAAAAGATGCTTACACAGAACTGCTATCAATAATGTTGGAACCGAATCGTAACAAAACTATGGAGGAAATAATAAATTTCGGCGTGTTCCAAAGCCCTTTCGACGTAGAGAACGCAACAAAGGTTGGTAGAGCGTATTTCCAAAATGAAAAAAGCGAAAAGAAATCAAGAAAAATATATGAGCTATACGCAAAAGGTGTTCCGGTACAGATGATCGCAAAAAAGTTTAAATGTACACCTCAAGCAATAACAAGAAGAATAAGAAATTTTGGCAAATTCAATATGGCGTATAAGACAGAAAAAGATATTCTTAAGGAAAAACAGCGAGAAGAAAACAGCAGTTGGAAGCGAGAGCTTATACGAACTGAAAAAAATCAAAAAATGTGTGATATTTATATGGACCTATATAATACGAAAAAATCCTGGGAAGGAAGTCTTGAAGAATTCTATATTGAAGCAGAAAAAAAGTATCATCTGAGCAGGCAAACAATAAAAAATAATATCGCCTACGCAAAAAGAATTCTTAATTTAAGGGAATTTTTTGCACCGGACGGAAATTACAAATATTCTACAGTTCAAGAAGTGTTTGATACAGTAGAGAAAAGATATCAAGAAATAATTAAAACAAACCCCGGACATTCAAACCAATACTATTATAAAATTTTAGCCGAGGAGTTCGATTATTCTGTAAAAATGATTATTTCAATACTCAATCAAACACAAAAGGGTATTGACTGGGGTAAACGTTCTAAAATAAAGTTACCGATGTCTCAAACCTTAAATCGAGATAGAGTTATATTTGTAGAGTGTTTGAAATGGATAGGTACAAAAGAAGATTTTTTAAATTACATATCTAATAAGTATAATGTTAGTAAGGGAGAGATATATCGTGTTATAAGATTGAATTGTATGGCTGATACTAAGAGGTACTATCAAAGCCGATTAGATTAAGCTACAACAGGAATAGGCGGGAGTTTAACAATCTCTTCAAACGGAATATATGTATTTTTAATTGAAAGAGTATTTATAAGTGACTTTTGTAATGTAGTATTATACTCTTTTTTGTGATTCTCAATCCACGCAAATAAATTCATATAATGATTGAGATATTTTGTAGAAACGCCATTATACGGTTGTAGAAATTTCTTGATTCGATAGTGCATATTGTTGATATTTTGAATATGAAAAGCCCCTTTTACTTCAGGTGGATCATTCATATTCTTAGGTCTAATGTGAGCTTGCAGCTGAATCAACTGTATTCCCTTGTTGTTATTTTTGAAATAATTTTTAATGCCTATTGCTTTATCTGAAATCACAATTGATTCGGGTAAAATTCTGTTACTAAATGAGTGTGAAAGCATAGCAATAGTAGGTTGGCCTTTGCCAAGTACTTCAACGTATGATTGACCATTCCGTTCAAACGCACACATAACACACGCTTTTGAGCCAATTTGAGCACGACTATCTGTACCACGCTTAAATGACTTTCTTGGCATGGTGAAAGTTTTGCTTTTCTTGTGATTGCCTTTATAACTAATACCGATATATGTATCGTCAGTTTCCACAATACCACCGAGAAGACGATTATCTTGATCTTTTTGTAATGCATTGAGTATTTTGTGTCTCCATACAAAGGCAGTTTGTACACTAATTTTACATGCGTGAGCGCATTTGACGAGAGAAACTCCTTGTAATAAACATTCAACATATTTCTTCCATGTTGACATATCGTGGTGTGTTTTGGAAACAACAGTATATGATGTGTTTGAAAAGACCGTATTACAATCGTTGCATTTGTATTTCTGCTTTCCGTTTTTATCTTTTCCATATTTTATTGTGTGATTGCCACCGCAACGCTGACATTTCCCTGTAAAAGACTTGTCTGCTGAATATGAATTTAAGATAGTCAATAATTTTGATGAAAGCTCCTCAAGTTCATTTTGATTTAACTGCTTAGCTGCAGAAATTATCATATCCAATCTTTCCATATTTTTACCTCACATACATTAATTTCCTTAACTATATTATAGCCGATTGGCTACTATTTGTCAAGGGGTTTTGCATAAAAATACAGTAAAATAGGCTATTTTCGGCATTTTCAACAATACCAACCGTAAACTTTAATAGAGCCCCTCAAGGGGAAGGCTTTTATAAAAAACACCGACTGTTTGCAGTTTTAACAAACAGCCGGCATATTTTTTAAGTTTCACAAGACTTTTTTACTGACTATAATATAGGCATTTTCGGTTTCAAATTGCTCTGTAAGATTGAGTTTTGCTTTTAATATGAATTTACATATCTCTTCGGGATTGTCGGGGTATATTTTTACCTTTCTGTTCCCCATATCAATAAAACTGCTTTGATTTTTGTCGATTGACAAAACAAAAATTCCACCGTCTTTCAATAGTGAAGCAATTTTCTGAATGGCAGACAATTTATCGCTTATATGCATAAATGTCAGGGATGAATATATTACATCAAAATGTCTGTCAAACACAAAGGACATAAAATCATCGCAGATAAGCTCGACATTTTTATATGACGAAAGATTTTCGTTTGCTCTTAAAACCGTTTTCGGAGAAATATCAATTCCACAAAACTGTTGACAAAAAGGTGCAACCTTAATTGCAAGACGTCCCGTACCTACACCGATTTCCAAAACATCCTTACTTTTATCAAGCTGTAGCTTTTGAATAAATTTCTCTCCGTCCCATTTATCCATATAAGTTCTTAAGGGTTCAGGATCATGAACAGGATCATTTTCCTCTTCTATGAGCATATCATAATGTTCAATTACATTTTTCATACTTACCTGCCTTTAATTTTCACGCAAGTATATGCTCAAGCAACATCTTAAGTCCTATTCCTATAAGTACAATTCCACCACAAAGCTCGGCTTTGGATTTGTATTTCGCTCCGAAGATATTGCCGACCTTAACTCCGACTGCCGAGAGGATAAATGTAATAACCCCTATCATAGAAACTGCTGGGAGTATTCCACATACGAGCTTTTGCATTGCAAAAGCTATTCCGGCAGCAAGGGCATCAATGCTTGTTGCTATCGCAAGCGTTATCATTTTAGAAAACCCGAATGAACAATCCACACATTTCTCTTCCTTTGAAAGTGCCTCTTTTACCATATTACCACCGATAAAAGCAAGAAGGATGAATGCTATCCATGCTGAGTAACTTTCAACATACTTCTCAAATGCACTCCCCAAACGATACCCTATATACGGCATAAGTCCCTGGAATATACCAAAATACAGTCCGACAATCAGCATATGCTTGGTCTTCAGCTTCTGCACCGAAAGTCCTTTACAGATTGCTACTGCAAAGGCATCCATCGAAAGTGCAACCGCCGTTAAAAACAATTCGTATAGTCTCATATATTCTCCTAATATTTATTAGTCTATTTCCCTACACAGAAATGCGCAAAAATTCCTTCGATAATTTTTTCGTTAACGCTTCTGCCGTCTATTTCAAGAAGACATCTGAGCGCACCCTCAAGCTCTGCACAGCACATATCGGGCGTAAGGCTTCCCAGCGCCTGCAGGGAATTTTCAATATAACTCTGTGCGTTTTTAAGTGACGCATATTGTCTTGCACTTGTTACGGCAAGTCCGCTGCGCAAAAGCTCGTCACCACCCGGATAGAGCTTGGACAGGGCTTTTTCAATATTCTCTGTGCCAACGCCCTCTTTTGCCGAAAGCTTTATAATATGTTCAATTCCAAGTTTTTCTGCTTCTTTTATATATTCATCCGAAAAACCGTCTATATCGCTTTTGTTGAGAATGAAAAGGATTTTTTTATCTGACATATTTTCTGACAGAAGCTTTATTATTTCCTCGTCCTGTTCGTTCTTTTTTCTTGAAGTATCAAAAAGCGCAAAGACAAGCTCTGCCTCAGCAAGCGCCTTTCGTGACCTTTCAACGCCGATTTTCTCGACGGTGTCCTGTGTTTCACGTATTCCTGCTGTATCACAAAGAAGAAGCTTTATATTTCCTATATTCACACTTTCCGAAATTACATCTCTCGTAGTTCCGGCAATATCCGTAACAATTGCTCTTTCCTCATTCAGAAGAAAATTCAAAAAAGAGGATTTTCCGACATTCGGACTTCCGACAATAACAGAAGAAACACCCTTCAGAATTGCCTTACCTATATCGTATGTTGCAGAAAGAGTTTTTATATCAGACAGTAATTCCTCGCATTTTTCCTGCATCTGTCGGCTCGACATATCTGCAATATCCTCATCAGGATAATCGATATAGGCGTATACACTTGATAGTATATTCGTGATTTTTTCTGCGTATGAATTTATCTTTTTATCAAAGGCGTTCCCAAGTTTTGACGCAGAGAGCCTCGCTGATGCTACACTTTCGGCGTCAATAAGCTCGCCTACGGCTTCTGCCTGCGAAAGGCTGAGCTTCCCCGACAGAAATGCTCTTTTGGTAAACTCCCCTGCCTGTGCAGGAAAAGCACCGTTTTCAAGCAGTGCCGAAAGCACAAGTGACGCACCGACAATACTTCCATGACAGCTTATTTCAACTGTATCTTCACCGGTGTAGCTTCTCGGTGCCCGAAATACCGTTGCTATTCCGTCGTCGATTTTTTCTCCGCCGTAATAAATATCTCCATAGACAGCCGTGTTTGGTGCAATATCCGACAAAGTCGTACCTTTCGGCAGGAAAATCTTTGAACATATCTCAACAGCCATATCGCCGCTTACACGAAGAACTGCTATTCCACCTTTTCCGGGAGGTGTCGAAATTGCCGCTATTGTTGATAAACTATCCTTTGACATAAAAATCTCCATTTCCAGTTTTTGCTTTACAATGGCAAGCTTACTAATCAAAAAGACCGACATAGGTCGGTCTTTTTTATTTTGATATTTACTGATTATTCAGCTTCTGTCCCAGCAGTCTCTGCTTCGCCTTCTGCTTCTGCTTCTGTACCTTCTTCTGCTTCAGCTTCACCTTCTGCAGCTTCTTCGCCCTCAGCTTCGCCTTCGGCTTCAGCACCTGTATCTGTTACATCTGTAACAACAGAGTGGTCGTGACCTGCGTGGTCATCAACAACCGGAGCATTTTCTCTTGCATTAACAATATAAAGAGCAAGAACGAGAAGTGCAAAAACAGCTGTAATTATTGCTGTTGCCTTTGAAAGCTTTGCATCTATTGTTTTACCCTTCTGTTTGCCGAAAAATGTTTCAGCTCCTCCTGCAACAACCCCTGACATTCTCTGGTTTTTGCTGCTCTGAAGAAGAACAGAGATAACAAGGAATAATGCACAAACAAGAATCAATACACCAAGTACTGTAGTCATTTTAAAATATACCTCCAATTTTTTGTGTCATTCGCTTTTTGCGATAACAACCATATTCTAACAGATTATATCACACTTTTTATCTTTTGTCAAGGGTAAAATTCTAATTTTGCAAATCAGTTCATTCTTGTACCGTTTTTCTGATTTCTCCTTGACAAAAGGGAATAATTGTAATATAATTTTCTTGTAAATTTATAAATTCATTTATGGAGGTTACTATGTTATTTGTCATCGGAACAATTCTTAAAAAGACGACAGCGGCAATAATTTCACTGGCTATCACAATAAGTACTTTCTTCACAGGAAATTACGGAGAATATCAGAAGCTGGCATTAAAGCCGCTTACCTTTGAGGATAATCTTCTTACCGAAATTTCTCTGAATCTCACTCTTTCTCCGGAAGCTTTGACCCTCATTTCAGAAACAGCTCACACAGAAAAAAAGGAATTTGAAGTAAGCTTTGCTGTGGCTGCAGACAAGGAAAACCTGAGACTTGCGTTTCTGGATGACGAAAAACACGAAATGCTTATTCTTGACTCAAACGGTCTTGCCGCTTCAAGCGAGCTTGTAACTGCTGCTCTGTCATTTATCGACGAGGAATTCCTTTCTGTGTATAACAAGTATTTTCCCGGTAAAAACTTTTATGCAGACTTTAATGAGCTTATCCCCTATGATGAGCTGAGCTATGAGGACATTGATTATATAAAGGAGTTTCAGGAATCGGCACAGATAGTTGACTTTATCATAGAGCTTTTAAAAAGTGAGGAAAGCCTTTCCTATTTCAAAAGCTTCTACGGTCGCTCATCCGGAATACTTGAGAAGTACTTTGTAAAATCGGAAATAGACGGTGTTGTCGGTTATTCCTGCAAAATGGATATAAAGGACTGCTTTGAATATATGAAAGACTATACGGCATATATCAAATCCGAAGAGTATATCGAACAAACAAGTTCATATTTTGAATACCTCGTTTCGGAATTTTCAAAGGCTTATCCCGAGCTTTTACCCGAAGCCGATGTAAATATAAAAGAAGAAATCAGGGAAGAACTGAGCTCTTTTGAGGAAGACAAGGAACTTATCGCACTTGCAGACGCTCTGATAGCAGAGGATGTTGACTCTCTCGGTGAGTTTGCCGCCTTTCTGCCGTTTTTCAAAAATTCTTACGCAGAAGCTGTAATATACGAAAAGGATTCGGTAATTTCCGAACGCACAAAGCTTGTTATAAGTGATGGCAAGACAGAATATGCAACTTTTGAAACACAGGTAAATTCAATGAATTCAGAAAAGGAAATTCCTGCAAGTGAAGAATTTGCAAAATTTGAAAACCGTGTAACCTTTGAGCAGATCGACTGCAAGCGTGCATACGAAAAGGCAAGAAGTGAAAAGGTGTCAGAAATTGAAATTTCCTGGGTTTCCACAATGGCACAGAACTACTCGATACCACACATTTCCGACACAGCCTTCGGTGTATCCTATCTTTCGGGAGACACAGCCTACACAGAATCTTCTGCATATCTGATCGACGGCTCGGTTTACCTGCCGCTCCGAAAAATTCTTGAATACGCAGGATATGATGTTTCCTGGGATGCCGAAAACAGAAAAGCATATGTTATCGTTGATGCAATGCCGGTAGATATGACAGGTATATTGATTGACAATAAAACATATGTCAAGGTTCGTGATTTTGAAAAGCTCGGAGCAACGGTTGACTATGAAGAAAGCTTCGTTTACAATAATGCATACAACGACTTCGAAAAGGACTGCTATGCAATAATTGTTTTCGAAGACTAAATTGATTTAAGATAAAGGGACTGTAACAATTCGTTTTGTTACAGTCCTTTTTTATTTGCTGCTTTCTATCAGGTTATTCCAATTTACACATATTTTACAGATTTTTTTCATTACTCATCTATTAAAAAACTTTTGTTTCGTGATAGAATATAGTGAGGTAATTTGGAAATAAAAAATCACAAGGAGAATTAAATGAACATTTTTGACGTTTTAACTCTTATCGGAGGTCTTTGTCTGTTCCTTTTCGGAATGAATGTTATGGGACAGTCGCTTGAACGTAGTGCAGGTGGAAAGCTTGAGGTTATGCTGGGACGTCTTACAACAAGTAAGCTTGCCGGTTTCCTTACAGGTCTCGGTGTTACTGCCGTTATCCAGTCCTCGTCTGCTACTACCGTTATGGTGGTCGGCTTTGTAAACTCGGGTCTTATGACTCTGAAGCAAGCTATCCATGTTATCATGGGTGCTAACGTCGGTACTACCGTTACTGCCTGGATTCTGAGCCTTGGCGGTATTTCCGGCGATAACATTTTCTTAAAGCTTTTAAAACCGACTTCTTTCACTCCTGTTCTTGCTCTTATCGGAATTATAATGTTTATGTTTACAAAGAGCAACAAGAAAAAGGAAGTTGGTACAATTCTTCTCGGTTTTGCAGTTCTTATGTTCGGCATGGATACAATGAGTGGTGCCGTTTCGGGCCTTAAGGATGTGCCTGCCTTCCGTGAGATGTTTATTATGTTCAAAAATCCCCTTCTCGGAGTTCTTGTGGGTGCTGTTCTTACAGCTATTATCCAGTCAAGCTCGGCGTCTGTCGGTATTCTTCAGGCATTCGCAAGAACAGGTGCAATCTCCTACGGTGCGGCAATCCCGATTATTATGGGACAGAATATCGGTACTTGTGTTACAGCGCTTTTATCCTCAATCGGTACTAACAAAAACGCCCGTCGTGCTTCTATTGTTCATCTCAGCTTTAACATTATAGGTACGGTAGTGTGGCTTGCAGTATACAGTCTTATAAATGCAATTTTTGCGCCTGTACTTTTTGATGCATCTGTAACAAGCGCAGGCATCGCAGTTGCACATTCACTGTTCAATATTGCTTGTACACTCTTGCTTCTTCCGATGTCAGGACTTCTTGAAAAGCTTGCATATCGTCTTATTCCCGAATCAAAGCTGCCTGAAGAAAATTCAGAGCTTGACGAAAGACTGCTTGCAACACCTGCTGTTGCTCTTGAGCGAAGCCATATGCTCACGGTTGATATGGCAAAAATCTCTACCGAAGCGCTAAGACACAGTATTGACTGTCTTAAAAATTACAGCGATGAAAAGGCTACCGTTATTTTTGAAGCAGAAGACAAAACCGACCATTACGAGGATATAATCGGTACTTATCTTGTAAAACTGAGTACCCAGACCCTTGATGAAACTTATGGGGCAAGAGCGTCTGTTCTTCTTCGTGCTATTGGTGACCTTGAACGTCTGAGTGACCATGCGGTAAATATTCTTGAATCGGCGCAGGAGATGCGTGAAAAGAATATTGTATTTACAGAAGCAGGCGACAAGGAAATGACAGCTCTTTGTAATGCAACAAACGAAATTATTTCTCTTGCATACACTGCCTTTACCGAAAATGACATTAACGTTGCAAACTGCGTTGAGCCTCTCGAACAGGTAATTGACAAGATGAAGGAATATCTGCGTGCGCAGCATATCGAAAGACTCCGTCAGGGCAAATGCTCTATTGAGGCAGGCTTTGTATGGAGTGACCTTATCTCTAACATGGAACGTGTTTCCGACCATTGCTCAAATATAGCAGGCTGTGTCATTGACCTTATGCAGCATAATATGAACCTGCACGAATCGCTTAAAATTATGCGTGGCGAAAGCGAATTCTATAAAGAAAAGTATCTCGAATATTCCGAAAAGTATATGGGGACAATTTAAGATTTATAACAAAAAAACAAGGCTGCTTCATGCAGCCTTGTTTTTATTTCCCTTCTCACACACTATATCATAACTCTTTCCGTCTGTAACTACCGTTATATTCCCTTTTTCGTATGTTATATAATATTCAACCCCTCGCTCCTCATAGCTTCTGAGCGTCTCTGCATGAGGATGACCGTAGCTGTTACCCTTTTCACAGCTGATAAGAGCGACCTCGGGATTTGCGCTGTCAAGTAATTTTTCACCACTCGATGTACTCGACCCGTGATGCCCTGATTTCAGGACATTACATTTCACATCTGCGCCCTTTTTCAATATTTCGTTTTCTTCTTTTACTTCGGCGTCTCCCGTAAAGAGCATACGGAAATCACCATACTCAAAGTTCATAAAAACACTGCAATTATTAAGGTCATCGCCGTCTATTTCAATCGGGCCGAGAATTGTCATTTTGCAATCGTCAACTGTATATTCGTCAGCATATTTCGGGCTGTACACCTTGCAGCCCTCCTCCTTTTCCTCCTTTATTGCATCAAGGAGCTTTGTAAAAGTGGCGCTTGTTGCCGATACATTCGGCATTATTATATTGTTGACCTTATAATCCTCAAGCACCTGAGTGGCATTTCCGATATGGTCGGCGTGAGGATGGGTAAGCACTAAATATTCTATTTCCGAAAGGTCTGACTGTTCAAGGAAGTAGCTCAGGCTATACTGCGCAACAGCAGGCCCTGTATCTACAAGGATATATTCTCCCTTTGGTGTTTCTATAAGAGTACTGTCTCCCTGACCTACGTCTATTACTGTTATTTCACAATTACCCTGCGTATTTGTCTGTGTGCTTTCTTTCCGGAAGCCTTCGGTAAAATCTGAAATTACCTCGATTACCTTATCAAGCTCGGGACTTATTCCCTTCAAAACATCAAAGTCTTTATTTACTGCATAAATAATTACGCAAATAACAACAGATATCAGTAAGGTCAACAGCAAAGACGGTGATTTTCTGTTCTTTTTTCTTCTTGCCATTATTTCACCTGTAACGTAGCCTTTTTTTATTCGTCATCCTGTACGTTTTCTTTCATTTTCATCTCAAGAAGTTCCTCACGGGTAATCAGTACCTTTCTCGGTTTTGAGCCTTCAAAAGGACCGACATATCCCATTTCCGACAGCATATCCACTATTCTAGCAGCTCTGGCATATCCAAGAGAGAGCTTTCTCTGCACAAGAGAGGTGGAAATCTGTCCCATTTCAACGCCTACTTCAAGTGCCGGCAGCATCATTTCATCCCTCTCAAAGCCGTCAGTTGAACCGACATAGGTTTCCTCAGAAACCTTACCGCCCTTCTTCTTTTCCGAGCATCTTAGTGCTTCCTTTTCAATTGCCTCCTGAATTTCGGCATCATACGATACAACGCCGCTGTTACGCAGATAGCTTGTTATTTCTTCAATTACGCTATCGGGACCTACAAAAGAGCCCTGTACTCGTGTCGGCTTCATACTACCAACGGGTGCGAAGAGCATATCTCCACGTCCTACGAGGTTTTCAGCGCCCACTGTATCGAGAATTGTTCTGGAGTCTACCTGAGATGCTACAGTAAAAGCAATTCTTGACGGAACGTTTGCTTTGATTACACCGGTGATTACGTCAACCGACGGTCTTTGTGTACCGATAATCAGGTGCATTCCGGCAGCTCTTGCTTTTTGTGCAAGTCGGCAGATTGAGGTTTCAACCTCATCTCTTGCCGTCATCATAAGGTCGGCAAGCTCGTCAATGATAATGACAATCTGACTCATCTTCTTGAATCTGTCATCCTTCTCGCATACCTGATTATATGCCTCGATATTTCTGCACTTTGCAGCCTCGATAAGATTGAATCTGTGCTCCATTTCATTGACAGCCCAGGCAAGAGTACCTGCTGCCTTCTTTGGCTCTGTAACTACGGGTACAAGCAAATGTGGAATTCTGTCGTACATTGCAAATTCGACCTTTTTCGGGTCTATGAGTATCAGCTTTACCTCGTCGGGGTTTGCTTTGTAGAGAATACTTATAATAAAGCTGTTGATACAAACCGATTTACCTGTACCTGTAGCACCGGCGATAAGCAGATGCGGCATTTTGGCAATATCCATATATACAGCAGAGCCCGAAACGTCCATACCGAGCGCTACCGAGACACGGCTCTTTAAATTTTTAAAGTCATCATTATCTATAAGGTCTCTTATATATACCGTTGAAACATTTTCATTCGGAATTTCAATACCAACTGCGTCCTTGCCGGGTATGGGTGCTTCTATTCTTATTGCCTGAGCTTTCAGATGAAGTGCAATATCGTCGGCAAGATTCTGAATTGAACGTACCTTTACACCGACCTCGGGTTTTAGCTCATATCTTGTAACTGTCGGCCCACAGCAGATATTTATAACCTTTGTACGCACGCCAAAGGAAGCAAGAGTCGCAACAAGATTCTTCGCCTTTTCGGTAAGCTCCTCTGTTACCTTGAATACCGAGGGGTTCGGGTTTTTCGGAAGCAGCTCGACAGGTGGAAATTCATATTCCTTTTCTACTACCGGCTCCTGTGCTTCAATGCTTTCTGTTTCCACATCAAAGGGAATATCCTCGTTTTCCTCGTCCTCAAGTCCGTAATCGTCGTTCTGCTTTTTTCTGCCTTTTTCACCCAGAGCATTAGCGTCATATACCGTTCCGTCTCCCATAATTACTGCATCTTCGGCAAAAATATCATCCTCGTCAAAATCCTCTAAATCTCCGAAGGCTGTGCCGTCAGGCTTTATGAAGCTATCCTCAAGACCTGTCTTTTCAGGATCAAGCTCAGAATCAGGAACACAGACAATTTCCTCTTGTTTATCTGTAAAGAAGTCTGCAAGAAAATCTCTTTCCTTTTTCTCTTTCGTTGGTGTTTCCTGAAGTTCCTCTGTGTTTTCCGGTGCTTCTTCATTGAGTGCTATATCGGTTTCATCATCGTTATCCTCAATTGTAAGCTCGGATACACCATCACCTTTTTTATGCTCTGCTTCGTGCTCCTTTTCCCGTATGTCCCGGAGCTCTCTTTCAAGCTCTATACGTTCAAGTCTGTCTTTGCTTTCCTGTTTGCGCTTTTCGTGAGCAAGATTCATATCATAGAAAATCTCACGGATTTTATTGCAAATGAGACTCCACAGGTCTGTAAAGGTTATACCGAAAATAAGGAAACCGAAAAGAAGTGTGAAAAATACACTTATAATACCCGTTCCGATTTTTCCGCACAGCTTAAACAACAAAAAGCATATTATACCACCAATAACGCCACCGCCCGAAAGAGAACTGCCGTCTGTATAAAGCTCATTTATTTTCCAGGTATAACCCTGTTCCTGCGAGAGAAGCAGGTGTAAAAACACCGAAAAGAACACTATCGAAAGGGCTGTACATATCACCCGGTAATGCACAAGTCCGTCCTTTGCGTCCCTGTGCCATCTTGCGGCAATCAGGAACATTGCAAGAGGAAGCAAAAAGATAGCATAGGAAACAAGCCCATACAAAAAGCCAATTATACTTCCGAGTATATTCATACTGTCTCTGAATATAAAGGCTACAATGAGAAACACCCCGAAGAAAGAAATTGCATATGGGGCTGCCATATTTATAACCGAATTTTCGTTATACGGTTTCTTCTCCCTTGCTTGCTGTGGGTTATCGCTTTGTGGTTCCTTTTTCTTTGTGCTTTGACTGTTTCCTGCACGGCTTTTATTCTTATTCTTTTTTTCCTGTTCTTTTATCTTCGCCACGTCTTATACTTCCTTTCGAATTTATCGTAGGTTGTTTTCCTTATCAATGCTTAAATAAACCAATTACTATCGCAACAATACCGATTACAAATGAATAGTATGCAAAAATTCTAAAGTTTTTCTTTTTTGAAATGTAACCCAGCAGCTTTATCGCACAAAGCCCCGAGAGAAGTGCTGCGAGCATTCCGCAAATATAAGGGAAAATGTCTGCACTTGCAACAGGATGCGAGGAAAGCTCTGTAAGTGAGAGAATATTTGCTCCGAGTATTGCAGGAACTGAGAGGATAAAGGAAAACTTTACTGCATATTCTCTGTCAAAGCCACACAGAAGTCCACCTGTGATAGTCATTCCCGAACGTGAAATACCGGGGAAAATTGCTATCAGCTGCCAGAATCCAACCTTCAGAGCATTTAAAAAGGTTTTGCTCTTTTCGGTACTTCCGGGAGCCTGCTTCATTCTCGCTGCGGCAACCTTGTCCGAGAAAAAGAGCATGGCGCCGTTAAGAAGCCACAAAACTCCGATTGCGATAGTATAATTTCTCACAGCTCCCACAAGGTCCTCAATGGCTGCTCCGATAACAAGAGGCAATATTGCGATAAAGAGCATTATCAGGAATTTTTCGTTTTCCGAGAGCTTTATGCTTTTGAAGTTGAATTTTTCACGAAAAATCTTCTTTATAAGTGAAAAGAAAGCGAGTATCAATTCCCATATATCCTTATAGTAAACGATGAAAACTGCAAGAAGCGTTCCCAGATGAAGCAGTATATCAAAGGTAAAGGCAGAATCTGCTTCAAGGTCTGCCATGTTTTCAAAAATATTATGGAAAAATGCAAGATGTCCCGAGCTTGATATCGGGAGAAATTCTGCAAGTCCCTGTATTATTCCAAAAAAAACTGCCTCAAGTGCGCTCATATTCCTTTTACCTGTACCTTTCATTCTTGCTTTATAAATTACATTATTATAATATAATACCACATTCTGCCTTAATATGCAAGAGAAATTTGTAAAATTGAATTTTAATTTTGCCGTTCAGAATTATTAAATATTACGCAATTGTTTTTTAGTTGTAAAAAAATAGTTAAAAAATGTTATTTTTATGGAATAAATTTATTTTTTATGGTAAAATGAACGGTGCGAATGAAAATTCAACAAAAATTTATATTCTTAAGGAGGATATTTAAATGGCAAAGAAGTATTGTTATCTCTTCACTGAAGGTAACGCAAGCATGCGTGAGCTTCTCGGTGGTAAGGGTGCGAACCTTGCTGAAATGACAAACATTTTCAAGGAAAAGTTCCCGGACAGAAACCCTGTTCCCCAGGGCTTCACTATTTCAACAGAGGCTTGTACTCAGTATTATGAAGACGGTAAAAAAATCAACCCCGAAATTATGGCTGAAATAAACGAATACATTGTTAAGATGGAAGGCGTTACAGGCAAGAAGTTCGGTGATAAGGAAAATCCCCTCCTCGTATCTGTTCGTTCAGGAGCACGTGCTTCCATGCCGGGTATGATGGACACAATCCTCAACCTCGGTCTTAACGAAGAGGTTGTTGAGGTTATGGCTGCAAAGAGTGGCAACCCCAGATGGGCTTATGACTGCTACAGAAGATTTATTCAGATGTACTCCGACGTTGTTATGGAAGTTGGTAAGAAGTACTTTGAAGAACTCATCGACAAGATGAAGGAAGAAAAGGGCGTTGTATTTGACGTTGATCTTACAGCTGACGATCTTAAGGAGCTTGCAAGACAGTTTAAGGCTGAATACAAGGCAAAGATCGGCGAAGACTTCCCGTCTGACCCCAAGGAACAGCTTATGGGTGCAGTTAAGGCTGTATTCCGTTCATGGGACAACCCCAGAGCTAATGTTTACAGACGTGACAACGATATTCCTTATTCATGGGGTACTGCTGTTAACGTTCAGGCTATGGCATTCGGTAACATGGGTGACGACTGTGGTACAGGTGTTGCATTTACTCGTGACCCTGCAACCGGTGAAAAGAAGCTTATGGGTGAATTCCTTGTAAATGCTCAGGGTGAAGACGTTGTTGCAGGTGTTCGTACACCTATGAAGATAGAAATGATGGCTGAAAAGTTCCCTGAAGCTTATGCTCAGTTTACAGAAATCTGTGGAATTCTCGAAAACCATTATCACGATATGCAGGATATGGAATTTACCGTTGAAAATCACAAGCTCTATATGCTTCAGACAAGAAACGGTAAGAGAACAGCTCAGGCAGCGTTAAAGATTGCCTGCGACCTTGTTGACGAAGGTCACAAGACAGAACAGGAAGCTGTGCTTATGATTGACCCCCGTAACCTTGATACACTTCTCCACCCGCAGTTTGATGCTAAGGCTCTCAAGGCTGCAACTCCTATGGGACGTGGTCTTGGTGCTTCTCCCGGTGCTGCTTGCGGTAAGGTAGTATTTACTGCTGAGGATGCTGAAGAGTGGAAGGCAAGAGGCGAAAAGGTAGTTCTTGTAAGACTTGAAACATCTCCTGAAGACATCACAGGTATGAAGGCAGCTCAGGGTATCCTTACAGTTCGTGGTGGTATGACCTCTCACGCAGCCGTTGTTGCTCGTGGTATGGGTAAGTGCTGCGTTTTCGGCTGTGGCGAAATCAAGATGGACGAAGAAAACAAGAAGTTTACTCTTGCAGGTAAGACCTACAATGAGGGTGACTATATCTCTATTGACGGTTCAACAGGTAACATCTATGACGGAATCATCCCGACTGTTGATGCTACTATCGCAGGCGAGTTCGGCAGAATTATGGCTTGGGCTGACAAGTACAGAACACTCAAGGTAAGAACAAACGCTGATACTCCTGCAGACGCTACAAAGGCTCGTGAGCTTGGTGCTGAAGGTATCGGTCTTTGCCGTACAGAGCATATGTTCTTTGAAGCTGACAGAATTGCTGCATTCAGAGAAATGATCTGTTCTGATACAGTTGAAGAAAGAGAAGCAGCTCTTGCAAAGATTCTTCCTTACCAGCAGTCTGACTTTGAAAAGCTCTATGTAGCTCTCGAAGGCAACCCTGTATGTATCAGATTCCTTGACCCGCCGCTTCACGAATTCGTTCCTACAGAAGAAGCTGACATCAAGGCTCTTGCTGACGCTCAGGGCAAGAGTGTTGAAGATATCAAGGCTATCATCTCTTCACTTCACGAGTTCAACCCGATGATGGGTCACAGAGGCTGCCGTCTTTCTGTAACATATCCTGAAATTGCAAAGATGCAGACAAGCGCTGTTATCAGAGCTGCTATCAATGTTCAGAAGGCTCATCCTGAATGGACAATCGTTCCTGAAATTATGATTCCTCTTGTTGGCGACGTTAAGGAGCTCAAGTTCGTTAAGAGCGTTGTTGTAGAAACAGCAGATGCTGAAATCGCAGCAGCAGGTGCTTCTCTTAAGTATGAAGTAGGTACAATGATTGAAATTCCGAGAGCTTGTCTTACAGCTGACGAAATCGCTCAGAATGCTGACTTCTTCTGCTTCGGTACAAACGACCTGACACAGATGACATACGGCTTCTCAAGAGACGACGCAGGTAAGTTCCTCGATGCTTACTATGACACAAATATTTTTGAGAACGATCCTTTCGCAAGACTTGACACAACAGGTGTTGGTAAGCTTATGAACATGGCAGTAACACTCGGAAGACCTGCAAACAAGAATCTCCACGTAGGTATCTGTGGTGAACACGGTGGTGACCCGACTTCTGTTGAGTTCTGCCACAAGATTGGTCTTGACTATGTATCCTGCTCACCTTTCAGAGTTCCGATTGCAAGACTTGCAGCGGCTCAGGCAGCTATTCAGTCTAAGTAATCTTTATACAAATAATAACAGCCCCGATCACATGCATCGGGGTTTTGTTGTAATAAATATTACATAAAAGGAGTATTAACATGGAAACTTTAAAGAAATTTTTTCCCCATGCTTTCAAAGCAACAGAACTTGGAGCATTTATCGTAACACTTATCATCTATATTCTTATTGAGGTTGTGTGTGGATTTGTAATCGGACTTCTTACAAAGCTCCCGATTATCGGAGTTATCTTCGGACTTCTGGGTTCACTTTTAGGACTTTATGTTTTTGTAGGAATTGTACTTGCAATTCTTGTGTTTGTTAAGGTTTTGAAGTAATTATCCAAAAAACAAATTTGTCCCTGTCGGGTAACCGACGGGGATTTTTCTTTGTACAAGGAAAAAACCGATGCTTTTCAGCATCGGTTTTTTAAATTATTAAAGTCTGAATTATTCAGCAGCAGGTGCGTCAACAGGACATGTTTCTGCACAGCTTCCACATTCTACGCATTCATCAGCATTGATAACGTACTTTCCGTCAGCTTCTGAAATACAACTTGTAGGACAAGCGTCTGCACAAGCACCACAACCGATACATTCGTCTGAAATCTTGTATGCCATTTATGTATACCTCCATAAAATTTTGATTGAATTCATTATATCACACTTTTTCAGAATTTTAAAGGGGATTTTTGAAAATTTACATTTTATATAATTTTTTGGCAGGTATTTCTGCCTTTTTTCATCTTTATTGCTCCCAAAGGGCTCGATTTTTGTAAATTCAGAGCCTTCGTTCATTAAAAGTTCATTTTAGGATGGTATAATAAATATATTCAGATACTTTACTCTCTTAAAACAGGAGGCGTTATTTTGAAGGAAAATACAGAAAACAATATTTTTTGTGAAGAAAAAGCAAAACGAATCGGTGTTCTTCTTGTAACACTTATAAAAAGCTCTGCTGACGAAGAAGCAGCAATGAGCAGCATAAACGAGCTTCGTCTGCTTTCGGAAACTGCCCTTGAGGGTGAATGTGACGAGGTTGAATGCTATATTCTGACACAAATCAAGTCATCCCCCGAAGCACCTACCTATATCGGAAGCGGTAAAGTTCAGGAGGCTGCAAAGCTCTGTTGTGACAACGATATTTCTCTTGTGGTATTTGATACCGAGCTTTCCCCCTCACAAATCAGAAATAATGAAGAAATCATAACGGCTTTTGACAAGAAAAATGCTGATGTTCGTGTTATAGACAGGACAATGCTCATTCTCGATATTTTCGCAAAGCATGCACTCACGGGTGAGGGTAAGCTTCAAGTCGAAATCGCACAGCTGAAATATACAGCCCCCCGACTTACCGGCAAAGGTGTTGACTTATCCCGTCAGGGTGGTACGAGTGGTGCAGTAGGTGCCAGAGGTCCCGGTGAGACAAAGCTCGAAACAGACAGACGTCATATAAAGCGCAGAATTGAATCGCTTGAAGCACAGTTGCGTGATATGGAAAGTGCAAGAAATATCAAGCGTTCAAAAAGAGAAAACGCAGGAATCTGCAATGTTGCAATTGCAGGTTATACAAATGCCGGTAAATCAACACTTCTGAACTATTTGACAGATGCAGGTATTCTTGCCGAGAACAAGCTCTTTGCAACTCTTGACCCGACAACACGAAAGCTTGCTCTGCCTTCGGGCAAAGAGGTGTTGCTGACAGACACCGTTGGTTTTATAAACAACCTGCCTACAAAGCTTATACAAGCCTTCAAGTCAACTCTTGATGAGGTGCGTTTTGCTGATGTTATTCTGCTTGTAGCAGACGCAAAGGACTCCGAAACAGAGATGAAAATAGCCGTAACTCAGGAAATTATAAACGACCTTGATGTAGGTGGAAAACCACAGATTATCGTTTACAACAAGTGTGACGGACTTGATATTCTGCCGTATGCAGGAAACCGCGAGGTGCTTGCAGAGAAAAATGCTGTCTGTATTTCGGCTAAGACCGGTGCAGGTATTGACGAGCTATTGCAAATGCTTGAGGAAACTGTAAATCATCTTTCAAAAAAGGTGAAGTACCTGTTCCCGTTTGATGCACAGAATGCAGTTAATGCTCTATTTCGCAGGGCTACCGTTCTTGAAAGTGAATATACAGAGAACGGAACGCTTATAACTGCTCTTGTAGACAGTGAGCTTTACGGAAAATATGCAGAATTTGCAATAGAGGAAATCCTTTAAAACGGAGATTTATATGGACTTCAAATTACATTCAGATTACAAGCCTATGGGAGACCAGCCCGAAGCAATAGATCTGCTTTCAAAGGGTGTTCTTTCAGGTAAAAAGGAACAGCTTCTGCTCGGTGTTACAGGCTCGGGTAAAACCTTTACTATGGCAAATATCATCCAAAAGGTTAACCGTCCGACACTTGTGCTTGCACACAACAAGACCCTTGCAGCGCAGCTATGCTCGGAGTTTCGTGAGTTTTTTCCTGAAAATGCAGTTGAATATTTCGTATCCTACTATGACTACTATCAGCCCGAGGCATATATTCCGGGCAAGGATGCGTATATCGAAAAGGACAGCTCAGTTAATGACGAAATCGACAAGCTTCGTCATTCGGCAACAAGTGCGCTTTTTGAAAGGCGTGATGTAATAATAGTTGCAAGTGTTTCCTGTATTTATACTCTTGGTGACCCGAAGGAATACGCCTCAATGGTAATCTCGGTAAGACCGGGAATGAATATGTCCCGTGAGACCTTCCTTGAATATCTTGTAAACAACAGGTACGAGCGAAATGATATCGGTTTTGAGAGAAACAAATTCCGTGTTCGTGGTGACACGGTTGAGGTTTTTCCGTCAAACTCAAACACGAATGCGTTGAGAATAGAATTTTTCGGAGACGAGATTGACAGTATTTCCGAGGTAAATCCTACAACAGGCGCCGTTCTTCAGCATCTGTCTTATGCCGGCATCTACCCTGCAAGCCATTATGTTACGGGCGAGGAAACAAGGCAGAAAGCAATCCGTGATATATACTGCGAAATGGAAGACAGAGTGAAGTTTTTTAAAGGGCAGCACAAACACATTGAAGCCCAGAGAATTGAAGAACGCACAAAATACGACCTTGAAATGCTCTCGGAAATCGGGTATTGCTCGGGAATTGAAAACTACTCAAGAGTTTTAGCCGGCAGAGCCCCGGGAAGCACGCCCTACACACTTCTTGACTATTTCCCCGACGATTTTCTGATGTTTGTTGATGAATCTCACGTAACACTTCCACAGGTACGTGGAATGAGTGGCGGAGACAGGGCAAGAAAGAAAAATCTTGTTGACTTCGGTTTCAGACTTCCGTCGGCTTACGATAACCGACCCCTTTATTACGAGGAGTTTGAAAAGAAAATAAATCAGATTATCTATGTAAGCGCAACCCCTGCACAGTACGAAAAGGAAAGAGCACAGACGGTAGCCGAGCAGGTAATCCGTCCGACAGGGCTTCTTGACCCGATTGTAGAGGTTCGTCCCATTGAGGGACAGATTGATGACCTAATGGGAGAGATAAACACAAGAGTTGAAAAGGGTGAGCGAGTGCTTGTCACAACTCTTACAAAGGTGATGGCAGAAAATCTTACAGAATATCTTTCCTCACACGACATAAAATGCCGTTATATGCACTTTGGTGTTGACACAATTGAGAGAATGGAAATTATCCGTGACCTGCGAATGGGCGTTTTTGACGTGCTTATCGGCATAAACCTGCTTCGTGAGGGACTTGACCTTCCCGAAGTATCGCTTGTTGCAATACTTGATGCCGACAAAGAGGGCTTTTTGCGAAGCGAAACCTCTCTTATCCAGACTATCGGACGTGCCGCACGTAATGCCGAAGGTAAGGTTATAATGTATGCCGACAATATTACAGGGTCTATGAAAAGTGCTATTGCCGAAACAAACAGACGTCGGGATAAGCAGATGAAATTCAATAAAGAGCACGGAATAGTTCCGAAAACCATAAAGAAGGATGTCCGTGATATTATTGAAATTTCGGCAAAACCCGACATTTCCAAAAAGAGTAAAAGGAAGCTTACAAAGAAAGAAAAAGAGCTGCAGATTATCTCGCTTCGTGAGCAGATGCTCGAAGCATCACGCCGTCTTGAGTTTGAGCGTGCTGCATACCTGCGCGACCTCATTATAAAGCTTGAAAACGAATGATATTCCGTTTATAATTTGACTCTTGACTTTAAATCTTTATTACTGTATAATAAATGTGGTTTAATATGCCAAAAGGGGTGAAAATATGTCTTTTACCGAAATGACAGCTAAAAAAATCCGTGACGAATTTGACAGAAAAAGAAAGGCTGCGCAGGATATAGCCGAAGAAAAACGAAGCTTTATCCACGCACAAATTCCCGATATCGAAATTATCGACAGAGAGCTTGCAAACACGGGTCTGAAACTCTATGAATGTGCAATAAACGGCGGTGATATTGAAAAGACCGTTGCCGATATGAAAGAAAAAAATATAACCTTGCGTGCGCTTCGTGCAAATCTTCTAAGGTCAAATGGTTACAGTGAGGATTTTACAAAGGTAAAATACGAATGTGAAAAATGCTCGGATACAGGCTATGACGGACTTCATTACTGTGATTGCTTCAGACGTGCTATGATAAAGGAGGCATATCTTTCCTCAGGGCTTGGTGGTATGCTGGAAGAGCAGAGCTTTGACAACTTCTCACTTGACTACTATAAAAACGACAAATCGAAAGACGGCGACTCAGAGCAGGATAAGATGCGCAGAATTCTTCTCATGGCAAAGGAATATGCGCAAAAGTTCGGTTCGGAAGATGAAAAGGGCTGTAAAAACCTCATTTTCTTCGGAAGTACCGGTCTTGGTAAAACACATATTTCAACTGCAATTGCAAAAAGTGTAATTGAAAAAGGCTACAGCGTGGTTTACGATACTGCTTCAAATATTCTCTCTGCCTTTGAAAATGAAAAATTTTCAAAGAAAACAACCGACGAGAATGATACCGAAAAGTATCTGACTTGTGACTTGCTGATTATTGACGACCTGGGTGCAGAATTTCATACTCAGTTCACTGAAGCTGCCCTTTATAACCTTATAAATTCAAGAATTTGTGCTTCTCGTGCTATGATTATCAGTACAAATCTTGACAGTGGCGCAAAGCTTTCAAAAACCTACAACGACAGAATCACCTCCCGTCTTATCGGCGAATTCCGTGCATTTGTGTTTGTAGGAAACGACGTGCGACTTGAAAAGAGAAAGAAAGCGATAAAGTGATTTTTTCTTGGTAATTTTACGAAATATTTGTGCCATTACAGAGCTTTACGGTACATAAAATGGAGATTTATATGGATACTGCAAGATTTACAAAGAACGATAGTGGTTTTATATGCAAAAACTGCGGCTTTGAGGTATTGCCTCTTGGTAACACAAGCAGAAATCACTGTCCGAGATGCCTTTGCTCTTTGCACGTGGATATAAATCCGGGTGACAGAGCTTGCAGCTGTGGTGGAATACTTGAACCGGTAAGTGCTGTACCGGATGCAAAAAAAGGATTTATAATAAACCATAAATGCCGGAAATGCGGTTACGAAATCCGAAATAAGGCTGCTCTGAAAACTGCAAAATCGACACTTCCCGACGAACAATACGACAATGAAGAGTTACTTATTGCGCTGACATGTGCGAAGTTTTAAAGAAATACACAGAAAAATTCTTTTAACAGAAAGGATATTATATGAAAATTCTCGCTTTTGGAGAAATACTTTTTGATGTCTTCGGAACTTCCGAAAAACTCGGAGGGGCACCTCTGAATTTTTGCGCCGATATGGTGAAAATGGGAGCGCAGGGACATATTATTTCTGCGCTCAGTAATGACAGACTCGGGCAGAATGCAATAAACTCCCTGAAAAATCTCGGTATTGACTATTCTCTTACAAATACAGAATCTCTTTTCGGGACAGGCGTATGTCAGGTATCGCTCGACGAGTCGGGAGAGCCTTCATACGAGCTTTTGGAAGGTGTGGCGTATGACCACATTACAGCTTCTGACGAGGAAATAGCAAAAATCAATGCCGAAGAATTTGACGTATTCTATTTCGGCACTCTTGCACAGCGAAACATCTCTTCCAGGGCTACTCTTGAGAAGATTTTTGCCTCTTGCAAATTCAAAAATGTATTTTTCGATATCAATATCCGTGCAAACTTTTATTCAAATGATATTATAAAGTTTGGTCTTGAAAATGCGAATATCTTAAAAATCAATTATTCCGAGTGCGCTCTGCTCTGCGATATGGGCTTTTGCTCGACACTCTTCCCGGATAAATCCGACGATGAGGCTATAAAGAAAATTTGTCGTGAAATTTGCGAGAGCTTTTCTATTGAAACTATAATTGTAACCCTTGACAAAGACGGCGCTTGTGCATATCAGCACAGCACAGGAGAGTTCTGCAGAAGTCGCAAAGCTGAGAGCGAGGTTGTTTCAACCGTTGGTGCAGGTGATGCTTTCTCTGCGTGTTTTATCTATAACTATGTTTCGGGTGCAACACTCAACGAGTGCATTGTTCGTGCTAACATACTCGGAGATTATACCGTTACTTATCTTGAGGCTATTCCCCCTTATACCGACGAGTTACTCAGTAAAATAAAATAGTTTATGTGAGCTGCGACAGAAATATCGTAGCTCCTTAATTTCTCTTAAAGGAGGTGCAATCTTGTCCTACCGGGTAGCAACAGAGCTTGAAATCGAAAAATTCTCCCGTATCTGCTCACAAATCGGCCTTTCCGAGCTTGATAATATGAGAAGCTTTGAATTTGATAAAAAACACAGGCGTGTTATCAAACGTTCCTCGCTTGAGGGAGGTGTAAATATCGGTGGACTTTCCGAGAAAAGCTTGCACCTGGCTCTTAAATATTTTTTTGACGAAAACCGTTCTCATCACGAAGTACAGATAGGTTCTTATTTTGCAGATATATTCCACGATGGGCAGATTATCGAAATTCAGACGAGAAATTTCTGCTCATTCCGGAAAAAGCTTGCCTGCGTATCCGAAAAAAATCCCGTTCTTGTCGTACATCCGATAATAAAAAACAAAAATCTATATTGGCTTGATAGCGAAAGTGGCGAAATAAGCGGAGGCAGAACAAGTCCGAAGCATCGGGATATTTATGATGCCTTCCGTGAGCTTGTATATATCCGTGAGCTTTTACAGAGGGAGAATTTAAGCTTCTGCTTCCCTGTTCTTGAGTGTGACGAGATAAGACTGCTGTGCGGCCGGGACAAAGAAAAGAAAAAGGGCTCTGTCCGTTATAGCCTTATTCCGAAAAAACTGCTCGGTTTTTATGAGTTTGATACTGCCTTTGCCTTTGCAACACTTTTGCCGAAGGTTGACGGTGATATGACAGTTGCCTCGGTTTCAAAACAAATCGGTAAGGATAAAATGATAAGCTCTGCGTTTTTGAGCGTTCTTTTATACCTTGATATTCTGGGCCGTGAACGTGACGGAAAGAGGGGTTATCGCTATTTTTATGGCGAAAATTATTGATTTTTGTGCGAAAATATGCAGTTTGTCAAAGAATTATTTACAAAATAGTGTTTTTTGCTATTGCTTTTTTACTTTTTTTGTGTTATACTGTTGTTTGCGTAAATTGGCAGGTAATTCTTTGCCGTTGTCAATTTAAATTTACAGAAAGAGAACGAGAGGTGTAATAAGATGAAGCAGAATCTCCATCCTGAATACAACGAAGCAGTTGTAAAGTGTGCTTGCGGCGCAACATTTACAACAAGGTCTACAAAGAGTGAACTCAAAGTTGACATTTGCTCAAAGTGCCATCCTTTCTTCACAGGAAAGCAGAAGCTCGTAGACGCAGGCGGACGTGTTGACAAGTTCAACAAGAAGTTCAACCTTGCTGCAAAGTAATAAAAGGGTACCGTCACAGCCAGCGTCTGTGACGGTAGTTTTTTATTTTTGGAGGTAGAAAATGGTAAAATTAGTACATATATCCGACCTGCACCTTGACAGCCCTTTTGCAGGACTTCTTATGAGCGAAAGAGCGATACGTCGAAACGAACAGAGGGAAGCCCTGAGTGGCGTTTGCAAAATATGCAAGGATGAAAAGGTTGACCTGCTTCTGATTTCGGGAGACCTGTTTGACAGAGAATTTGTTTCAGACGATACACCTGCTTTTTTAGCACGTGCGTTCTCACAAATTCCGGACACGAGAGTCTTTATTTCTCCCGGAAATCACGACTGTTTATCTGCCCGTTCGCCGTATACATCTGTCGTTTTTCCCGATAATGTTCACCTTTTTACGCAGGAAAATATGAGCTATGTGGATATTCCCGAACTTAATACTACAGTTTACGGCTTTGCATTTTGCAGCAGCAGACTTTCTGTAAGCCCTCTGTCCTCCTTCCATGTTCAAAACGAGGACAGGATAAATATACTCTGTGCACACGGTGAGCTTGACAATCCGGCTTCTGAATACTACTGTATCGACAGTCGTGACATATCAGACAGCAAGCTTGACTATGCAGCTCTCGGACATATACATAAATTTTCGGGGCTTTCACGTTTTGGCTTTACCTCTTGCGCCTACAGTGGTTGTCTTATCGGTCGTGGTTTTGACGAGTGTGGCGATAAGGGTATGATTATCGGAAGTCTCGGCAAAGGTATTAACACACTTGCTTTCCGTGCGCTTGAAAATACGCGAAGATATGAAAGATGCGACATCGCTTTGTCGGGTAATTTCTCGGAAAGTGACCTTGTTTCAAAGCTAAAGGAAGATTACAGCGCTTTATCGGAAAAGTGCAGTCTGCGTGTTACCCTGAAGGGCAGTGTTCAGGAAAAGCTATCACTTGACAGCGAAAAAATAAAGGAAAAGGCTTCTCTTTCCTGTGCCTTTGAAATACAGGACGAAACATATATCGTGCCGGACCTTTCAAAGCTTGTAGTTGAAAATTCACTTCGTGGTGAATTCTGCAGAAAAATCTCGGCTCTGCTTGAGAGCGAGGACCCGGAAAAGAGAAAAATAGCTTCTCTTGCCCTGAAGTATGGACTTATGGCATTCAGAGAGCTGTAAAAAAGAAAGGTATATTTTATGATAAAATGTATTCCACTATTTTCAGGTTCAAGTGGAAATTCAACATATATAAACTGCGACGGAGAGGAATTCTTAATCGACGCAGGTGTCAGCTGTGGAGCTCTTGACAAGGCACTTATATCGGTAGGTACTTCTCTTTCAAATATTCGTGGTATTTTTATAACTCACGAGCATATAGACCATATACGAGGACTTGAAATTATTTGCAAAAAACACGATATCCCCGTGTACATAAATTCACAGTCGGCAAAATATATATATTGCAGGGAAATTGGTGAGGGGCTCAGACGTGCCATAAATATCTGTGATGCTGCAGAAACTGTCAGGACAGAAAACGCAAAATTTGAAATTTTCAAAACTCCTCACGACTCCTGGGGAAGTGTTTGCTACAGGGTTTCGGATGCTTCCGGGGATACCTTTGCACTTGCAACTGATATAGGTTTTGTTACAAAAAGTATAGGTGCTGCATTACTTGGTGCCCGACAGGTAGTAATTGAGTCAAATCACGATATCAATATGCTGAAAAACGGGCCGTATCCGATTTCACTTCAGAACAGAATTCTGTCAAAGTCAGGGCACCTTTCAAACGAGGATTGTGCAAGATTTCTTCCGTATCTTGCGCAAAGTGGAACGAAAAAAATATATCTTGCGCACCTGTCACGCGAAAACAATCTGCCACAGGTAGCACTTGAAACGGCAAATCTTGCGCTTCGTGGCTACAATGAAATTACCTGCGAGGTTTGTCCCGAAAAAATTATATAAGTACCAAAGGAGATTATTATGAGAATTTGCGTTTACGGAGCATCAAGTACATCTATAGACGAAAAATACATAAAGCAGGCAGAAGCTCTTTGCGAATATCTTGCAAAAAAAGGTCACACCCTTGTTTTCGGAGGCGGAGGAAGTGGTCTTATGGGTGCTGCAGCCCGTGGCTTTGAAAAGGGTGGTTCTTCCGAGATAATCTCGATAGCGCCAAAATTCTTTGATGTTGACGGAAGGCTCTTCCCGAGATGTACGCAGTATATTTATCCCGAAACTATGCGTGAGCGCAAGCAGCTTATGGAAAACCATGCTGACGCTTTCGTGGTACTTCCGGGTGGTATCGGTACTCTTGACGAGTTTTTTGAAATTATAACCCTGCGTTCACTCGGACGCCATAACAAGGCAGTAGCTCTTTATGATTGTGACGGATTTTTTGACACGATGCAGAAAATGCTCTCCGAGTTTGAAGAAAAGGGATTTGTTCGTCTTTTAGGGGACAGCCTTTACGGTACATTTACGGATTTTGAAGAGCTGGAAAAATATCTGTGCGAGCAGAGTGGTGAGTATTTTACGGCTGCGATGTTTAAGGATATTAAATAATGATTTTGTAAACACTCCCACAGTTCGGGGGTGTTTCTTTGTTGTGGGGGATTTTATCCCCCTGTACTCCAACTTTAAATTGTTTTGTAAGGGACTTCGTCCCCTACAACCCCTCTTTATTACGGGGACATTGTCCCACAGTACCCCCTAGATACTTTTTCCCACAGTAGAGCTGGAAAAAGTATCCAAAAAGAGCCCAAGTCAAGGGAAAAGTTCAAGTAAAATTACATTGTGCAGGGGAAAATTGCGAAGCAATTTCTTCCGGGAAATAAACACGAAGTGTTTATGCTTTTTCCAACTCAATGTGGGAAAAGTAACAGGGTGGTACAGGAGGGCATCGCCCTCCGTAAAATCTCAAAACTTATAATTTACAAAAAATTATCTTAAATTTCCCCCAATAGATGTTTACATTTTGATGTAATAGTGATATAATAAGAAGATAAGAATAATAAATTTTACTATCGGACGGTATTTCATGGTATTTTCAAGCTTATTTTTCCTTTACATATTTTTACCTCTGAATTTAATATTGTATTTCCTGGCTCCGACGATAAGAGTGAAAAACACGATTCTCCTTATCTTCTCGTTGTTTTTCTATGCCTGGGGTGAGCCTGTTTTCGTTTTTATTATGCTCGGAACTGCACTTCTTGACTGGCTGCACTCGAAGTTTATCGCTCGTCACAGAGGAACAATCCTTGCAAAAATCTCCCTTACAATTGCAGTTGCTACCGACATCTCGGTACTTTGTTTCTTTAAATACCTCGGTTTCTTTATCGAAAACCTTAATCTTATCCCCTCTGTAAATCTTCACAACCCCGATATTGCACTCCCGATTGGTATTTCCTTTTACACCTTCCAGACACTTACCTATGTAATCGACGTTTACCGTGGCAAGGTCGGTGTTCAGAAAAACTATTTCAGATATCTTCTTTACATAACCTCGTTTTTTCAGCTTGTTGCAGGTCCGATTGTTCGTTACGAATATGTTGAAAATGCACTGGAAAACAGAAAAACCACACCCGAAGGCTTTTCGTACGGTGTTCGCAGATTTATATATGGGCTATCCAAAAAAGTAATTATCGCAAATGCGCTTGGTGAGATTTGCGCAAAGTATATGGACGGAAATATCGAAACTCTGCCGGTGCTCGGCGCGTGGCTCGGTATGCTTTCCTTTACACTTCAGCTCTACTTTGATTTTTCGGGTTATTCCGATATGGCAATAGGACTTGGCTCAATGTTCGGCTTTTCTTTCCCGGAAAACTTCAATTATCCATACATTTCAAAGAATGTTTCGGAATTCTGGCGCAGGTGGCATATGACTCTCGGCTCGTTTTTCCGTGACTATGTATATATTCCGTTAGGTGGAAACAGAAAGCACGTATATTTTAACCTTTTTGTAGTATGGTTCCTGACAGGTATGTGGCACGGGGCAAGTTGGAACTTCATACTGTGGGGGCTTTACAATGGACTCTTTATTGCACTTGAAAAGCTGATTTTACCGAAAATCGGAAAAGTACCCGGTATAGTTTCTCATATTTATCTTGTGCTTTGTGTAAATTTCGGCTTTACTCTTTTCTATTTTACCGATATGTCAAAGCTCGGCACATTCTTTAAAGTTATGTTCGACTTCGGTGGCAGGGCGCTCATTTCCCCCGAGCTTCGTATCGATTTTATGAATAACTGTATACTCATCGCACTTGCAATTATTATATCTACCCCGATTTTCAAAGTGGTTTCCGAAAAGGCGTGTTCTCTTGAGAAGCGCTCCTGTGTTATGACTCTTTCCCTATCGGTAATCCGTCTTGCAGCGATTGCAATTTTACTGTCAGTATGTACAGTATTGCTTGTAGGAAACAGCTTTAATCCGTTTTTGTATTTCAGATTTTAAATTTTGATAAATGAAAGGAAGAAAAAACTATGGCAAAGAGAAGTGGACTTGGAAAAGGACTTGAAGCACTTTTTGACGACAATATAATCGAAACAGCAGACCTTGAAAAAGGGGAAAGTGTAGCGACAGTTCGTCTTTCTGATATAGAACCTGACAGAACACAGCCGAGAAAGGTATTCACACCCGAGGCTCTGTCAACGCTTGCAGACTCAATTTCAAGACACGGCATACTTCAGCCGATTGTTGTAAGAAAACCCGAGGGTACTGAAGGTGGCGATGCAGTTTCGAGAGTTCTTCGCGGAAAATACAAAATAGTTGCAGGTGAACGCCGTTGGAGAGCTGCTAAAATGGCAGGTCTTACAGAAGTTCCGGTAATCATCAAGAGCTTTTCCGAAAAGGAAGCAGCAGCTATAATGCTTGTTGAAAACCTGCAGCGTGAGGACTTAAATCCCGTAGAACAGGCGCAGGGACTTTCCCGTCTTATGAAGGAATTTGAGCTGACACAAGAGGAAGCAGCACAAATCGTCGGTATTTCCCGTCCGGCACTTACTAATGCACTCCGTCTTTTAAGCCTTCCCGACAAGGTTCTTGACCTTCTTTCCGATGGCTCAATCTCGGCAGGTCACGCAAGAGCGCTGCTCGGGCTTGGAAACGCAAAGCTTATGGAAAAAGTAGGCGCAACAGTTGCACAGAAGGAGCTTTCTGTTCGTGAGACAGAACGTCTTGTAAAGCTTACTCTGCGCGAGCTTGAGGAAGCAGACAAGGAAAAAACAAAGAAAGCTACTCCAAAGAGTAAAGCATCGGCTGCATATCTTTCAAAGGTTGAAAGCAATGCGACATCGCAGCTTGGCAGAAAAGTAAAAATAGTAGGCAACACAAAGAAACCCGGTGAGGGTAGACTTGAGCTTCATTACTACAATAATGAGGACCTTGAAAAGCTGCTTCGAACTCTGTGTGGCGATGATGTTTTTCCTCAGGACTGATTTTCTGAGATTTTAAATTTGCGAAAGGATAAAAAATGATTATTACAACTGAAGCTTTTATAATCGTAATCTGTGTAGCTCTGTGCTGTGCAAGTGTGTATTCATATTTCTACAAAAAGACATACTGTGGCTTTGTAAAAAAGCTGATAGACACAAATGCTGTCGGTGAGGAAAATTCGGTACTTCTTTCAAAGCTCGGACTTTCACGCTTTTCTGAATTTTTCCTGAAAAAAGCACTCTCTTCCCCGACAAATGCACTTGCAAGGGTTACTTCTTCAATGGATGACGGGAAAGGACATATTTTAGTATTTTTACTTCCCGAAAAAGTGGAGGAAGCAAAAAAACGCTTTAAGGACACAAAAACAAGTGTGCTTACCGTTGTCGTAAGTATTATTCTTTGCATAATAGTTGCAATATTCGCAATTTTCATCTATCCGACAGTAGAGAATATAATCTATAATGCAAGAAACGACTTTGAAACAGAAGAAAACGATGGAAATTACATTGAAAATGAAAACAACCCGATTCTTCCCGAAGTAAATGATGAAAATCCTTCCGAAGACTTCGACATTCCGGAAGAAAATTCTAATGAAGTTCAGCAACAGCCCGATGAGTCTGTTGAAGATACCGAAACAGAAAACGATAAAAACGAAATCCCAAAAATACCTGAAGTCGGAAATCGTTTTGAATAAGTAAAAGCATCCAAGGAGAAGCATATGCGAGCAAGTAACTTCAAGAAAAATTATATAATTATACTGATTACGATTTTAGTTACAATACTTATATGTGCCATAACCGTTTCTTCTCTCGGTTACAGGTATATCCGTCTTGAAAATGATATAAAATATTTCGGCAAAGTCCTTGATAAATATCCGACGCAAGGGTATATTTTCTACCCCGACGGAAGTGCCGGTAAGATTGATACCGAAAAGTCAACTATCGAATTCCGCGACGGCGGCAAATACATTGGAGGAATTTACGGTCTTTCAAGACACGGAAGCGGCGTTATGAAGTATGCCGACGGAACAGTATATACAGGGCAGTTTTCCTATGATGTAATCGACGGCGAGGGAAAGCTTGAAATGCCAAGTGGTGAATATTATATCGGAGAATTCCGTGACGGAAAAAGAAACGGTAACGGTACAAATGTCTATGCCGACGGAAGTGTTTATATCGGTGAATTTGAAGATGACTACCGACACGGAAAGGGTACTATGCGCTATAGCGACGGAAACACCTATGAGGGAGATTTTGAAAAGAATCTGAAAAGTGGAAACGGAACTATGATTTATAAAAACCGTGACAGCTACACAGGTGAGTTTCTTGACGATATGCGCCACGGGAAGGGTGTTTACATCTGGTCACAGGGTGTAAAATACAGCGGAAATTTCGCATATGATGAAATAGAAAACGAGGAAGAGGGAGAATATTCCTTCTCGAAATAAAGACAGAACAAATGGGAGAAACAAGGCTTATGGATGAGCGAGTTGTCGAAGTGCTTGAGGGCATAATTTCGGTAAAGGCTGCAATTGAGGGCAAAAACCGTGAAATCTACAATGTTTTTGTTGACGGAGAAAAATTCCGTAAACGTGACAGAAAAATTTGCGCCTTTGTTTCTTATCTTAAGGCAAATAATATCCGTCCGGAACTGTGCGACAGAGGTGTGATTGATGCATATGTTGGTGAGCATTCAAGCACTCCGGGAAATACTCACGGTGGTGTTTGCGCAAGTGTCAGCCCACGTTCCTATGCAACTGTCGACGAGGTTTTGTCAAAAACAATAGAAGAAACCGGTTTTTGTATCTATCTTGACGGAGTAGAGGACCCCTTCAATCTCGGCTATGCTTATCGTTCACTATATGCTGCAGGTGCGTCGGGGATAATCTTACCCGAACGTGATATGTCTTCTATGTCGGGAATTCTTGCACGAAGCTCGGCAGGTGCAAGCGAACTTCTTTATACTGCACAGCTTTCTGACTGCAATTGCGAAAAGACACGTACTGCCTTTGTTTCAAAGCTGCGAAATCACGGTATTACAATTGCCTGCAGTGCTGTTTCAAGTACTGCCACGCCGATTTTTGAATATGACGGCTCTTTCCCGATGATTCTTTTTATCGGTGGTGAAAAAAGGGGTATTTCTCCGGAATTTATCGACAGTGCCGACGAGCTTTTATATATTCCTTACGCCAACGGCAACATCCGGTATTCGCTTCCGACAGCATCGGTTGCAGCAATTTCCTCTTTCGAGCTTATGAGAGTAAAAAACAGCAAAAAATAAATTTAACCTGGAGGTGTTTTTGTGTCAGAGCTGAAAAGAACCTGGGCTGAAATAAATCTTGATAATCTTGCGCACAACTACGCCGTATTACGCAAAAGAGTCGGCAAAGATGTGAAAATAATGGGCATTGTAAAGGCTGACGCATATGGCCACGGAGCAATAAAAATTTCAAAGGCGATGTGTTCTCTCGGCTTTGACTACCTTGCAGTTTCAAGTCTTGATGAAGCACAGGAGTTGCGTTTTGCAGGTATTAATTGCCCACTTTTAATACTTGGCCACACACCACATGAAATGACGGACAAGCTCATTTCCCTTGATATTACCCAGACGGTAACGTGTCTTGCAAAGGCACTTGAATATAGCAGAGAGGCAGAAAAGTGTAACGGTACTCTGAAAATTCACATAAAGCTTGACACAGGAATGTCAAGACTTGGTTTTCTTTGCGCAGGAAGTCATTTTGACACCTGTATTGATGCTGTGAGCAGGGCAGTTAATTTACCGGGTATTTTTGCCGAAGGGATTTTTACGCATTTTTCGGTTTCCGACGAGCAGGATGAGGAAAACAAAAAGTATACACATGAGCAATTTGATTTATTTATGCGTGTTGTAAATACACTCACAGATAAAGGTCACACCTTTGCTCTTCGTCATTGTGCAAACTCGGGTGCTGTTGCAAATCACCCGGAAACCTATCTTGATATGGTGAGACCCGGAATTTTAAGCTACGGCTACGGAGATGGTGCAAAAACACTCGGACTTCGTCCTGTTATGAGCGAAAAAACCGTTATCGGAACAATAAAAGTGCTTGATGAGGGTGCTTCGGTAAGCTACGGGCGAACCTACAAGACAGATGGTAAAACAACTGTCGGAGTTCTGCCTGTCGGCTATGCTGACGGACTTTTCAGGAGTCTTTCAAATCGTCACCTTGTGTATACAAAAGCAGGAAAAGCAAAGATTATCGGAAGAATTTGTATGGATATGTGTATGATAGATTTGTCGGGGCTTAGCTCTTTACAGGTAGGTGACGAAGTGGAAATTTTCGGCGAGCACAACCCCATTGAAAGTATGGCGGAGTGTGCAGGTACTATCCCCTACGAAATCATTTGTGCTCTTTCAAAGCGTGTGCCGAGAATATATATTGAAAACGGTAAGGTTACCGCAAGAGAGCTTAATCTGAAATTTTAAGGAGAGGACAACAATGAAAAAGACGCTGATTTCCTTGCTGCTTACAGGAATATTGTTTTTTAGCTTCGGATGTAAAATAGCAGCTCCGGGTGACACCGAAAAGGATGCTTCAAAAATTCTTTACGAATATAAAACGACAAACAACGGCAGTTCTTTTATAAATTACTACGCCGGATATACCTATAAATTTGCGAACAACCTGTCCCCGAATCTTGATTTCATTTCCAAGCGTGCCCGTTTTGAGAATGAAAACATAATTATCGACATTTTCAACGAGAAAGCAAGCGATATTCCGAATTACACCTATTATACCGATATTGCAATTACAGAAAACAATAACCTCAATGTTACCGAGCAGACAAACTTTGCTTATTATGGTTATGCTGTAAAAAAGCTTTCCTGGGAAAGAGAAAAGCTGCAGAGAATTGAAAATGACAAGAATTTCTACACAAAATATGATGTGCTCAAGGACAATCAGGCATACACGATTCTTATAAAAAGCAGCAGCAAAATTTCCGGTGACGAATACCTTAACAATCTGACCTTTTCAAATAGACGTTCCTTTGATGAGGACTTTGTACGTTCGCTCGATAAGAAGCTTACCTCTAATGTAGAAAGTAAAAATTTAAACGAGGAAACAAGAAAGCTTTACAACGACTATTTCCTGAATTCCGAAAAGCTCTCTTGGGGAATTTTCTCACCCGAATTTTGTCTTGAACAGCCTGATTTACAGGAATATGAAGAAAAAATCGGCTACAACTTCCCGTTTATTCTTCAATATACGGGTATTGAGTCTTATTACAGCCCCGAGCTTGTTGAGGATTTTCTCGAAAGAGCGTATGCTGACGGAAAAATAGTTGAGATGACTCTCCAGCCGCCACTCTGGCACGAAAGCAAGCAATACTTATTTGACGTTCTTAATGGGCAGTATGACGACTTTCTAAGAGTTTATGCAAAGGCAATAAGTGACTTCGGGCATCCTGTCCTGCTTCGTCTTTTTAATGAAATGAACGGTGACTGGTGTGAATATTCCTCATATAAAATGTCGATTGATACAGATTTGTACATTGAGCTTTATAAGTATGTATACAGCTTCTTTAAGGATGCAGAAAATGTACTGACAATATGGAATCCAAACGGCAGGTCGTTCCCGAATTTTGACTGGAATGCCGATATTCTGCATTACCCGGGACCTGACTATGTTGATATTATCGGTCTTACGATGTATAATACCGGTAATTTCTACGAGGGTGAAAAGTGGAGTACCTTTACCGAGCTTTATGATAAGCTATACCACGAAATGGTACAGCGAACCGACCTTCCTCTTATGATAACCGAATTTGCAAGTTCACGAATCGGTGGTAACAAAGAGAAGTGGGTACGTGATATGTTTGAAAAAATCAAGGAATACGACAGAATAAAGGTGGCTGTCTGGTGGGACAGTGCAGACGCAACCTATGACGGAAGTCAGATTGCAAGGCCATATTACATTGACGACAGCGAAGAAATGATTGAAATTTTTAAGGAAAATTTAAAGTAGTAAAAAAGTCTGTTGCATACGCAACAGACGTTTTTTTATTCCATCACATCAAGCTCAAACCAGAATCTGCTTCCGACACCGAGGGTACTGTCAACACCATACACGGCATCATGGCTTTCAAGGACATTTTTAACAATTGAAAGACCGAGTCCTGTTCCCATCTGTACTCTCTTATGGGTTTTATCAACCCGGTAGTATCTGTCCCAGATATACGGCAAATCTTCACGAGATATACCCTGTCCGTTATCACAGACCTCAATTCTTACCTTGTTTTCATTTGTGATTTTCTGAATCACACGTACATCCTTATTTTCCCCTGTGTAGTTTATTGCATTTATTATAAGATTATACACTACCTGGGAAAGTCTGCTCTTATCGGCGTTTATATAAATATCTCCGTCATATTCAAAGTCAATCCGGTATCCGTCTTTATCACTCAGCTTATCGAATCTTTTTATTATTTCTTTTATGCTGTCGGTAATACAATACCGTTCCTTTGAAAGCTTGCCATCCCCTGCCTGAAGCCTTGAAATATCAAGCAGGTCACTCACAAGTCCCGAAAGCCTTGTTGCTTCATCAATTACAGCCTGTATATTTTCCGGAGTGTTTTCTCCCGGGATATCCCTCATTACCTCGCTATAGCCTATAATCATCGTAAGGGGGGTACGCAGGTCATGTGAGACATTTGCAAGAAGCTCACGCCGCAACTCATCTGCCTTTGAAAGCTCGTGTGCTGCATAGTTCATGGTTTCATTAAGCTGCTCGATTTCGGCATAACCCCGGCTTTCAAACTTTGTATTATAATCGCCTTTCGCAAGCCTCTTTGCAGAATTATTCATCTTAACTATCGGCTTTGCAATTCTCCTTGCAAGAATAAATGCAATTATAAGTGCAATAGTAAGAGTGAAAATCGAGATGTAAAACAGCATTACAACAAGCGTTTTCACGGTTGCCTCGACAGGTGTAATTATTGAGTCAACTATAATATAACAATCGATATTGTCGTAGGTTTCTCCTGTGCTTGCCGAAATGAGATTAAGAAGGGTATCGTTTGAGAAAAATCTCGGAGGCTCGCCACGTCTGAATTCCTCAAAGTATTCGGATTGAGCATTTCCCCTGTCACTTGTATCTTCACTCTCATTTATTCTATGATTTTCATTTCTATATCTTTCAAGACGTGCAAGTCTTTCCTCAAGAAGATATTGCTGATACACCTGAACATAGGAGCCACCGCTCGCATCTGCCTTTTCGCAAAGAATAAAAAGCTCGGCAGGGCTTATCCGTTCCACCATATTGGTAGGACCCGAATAATAATGGTACAAGGTGTTGTAATTCTTATCTACAACCTTGATGCTTACATCATAGCTTTGTGCGATGCTGTCAAGCTCCTGTGCGTAACCGTCATTTTTTATTGTACGAGTTATTTCGGCAACGCATTTTTCAAGCGAATCTGTTTTTATCTGGCGATATATCGTTCCGAGAAACAATGTTTCGCAAATCCAGATTACCACAAGCAATACCCCTGTAAATATTGCAAAACAGCCAAACAGCTTCCATTTAAGACCTATTCTCGACTTATGTTCTTTCATAATATTTCTCTCAATTTTGTGTTTCTTCAAATCTGTAGCCTACGCCACGAAGTGTAACTATATAATTTGCATATGCGCCAAGGCTCTTACGCAAAAGCTTTATGTGGGTATCAAGAGTTCTGTCATCACCGAAGAAGTCGTAACCCCAGACGTTGCTTATCAGCTTTTCTCGTGTGAGTGCTATTCCTCTGTTTCTTGCAAAGTAGAAAAGCAGGTCATACTCCTTTGGTGTCATATCAACCTTTTTTTCGTCAATATACACTATTCTTGCAGAAAAGTCGATTTTTATCCCGCCTATTTCCATTACATCGATATTTGCACTGCTTGTTCTTTTGAGTATTGCAGCAACACGCATCATAAGCTCCTTCGGAGAAAAGGGCTTTACGACATAGTCATCAACTCCCACCTCGAAGCCATGAAGTCTGTCATACTCTTCACCCCTTGCCGAAAGCATAATTATAGGAGTGTTACATTTCTTTCTTATCTCACGGCAGACCGAGAAGCCATCAAGGTCGGGCATCATAATATCAAGTATAATAAGGTCGTAGTCCCTTTCACGAGTCTTCGAAATTGCCTCAAGCCCTCCTGAGGCTTCATCTGTTTCAAAACCGTCAAAGGCTGCGTATTTTTTTATAATATCCCTTATCTTGTCCTCGTCATCAACTATAAGTAGTTTACTCATTTCCCTCTCCTTCCCCTCTTCCGTTTATCATACCAATTATATATTAACCCGACATTGTGAAATTTGTGTGACAAATAATTGAATTATTGAATTATAACAAAAATCCCGACTCTGTTTTGCAGTATCGGGATTTTTCGCATCTTTTCAGATTTTAAATATGTCTTTTCTCTTTTCAAGCGCTCTGTACAGCAGCATACCGAAAATACCACAGGAAATAAATTCTCCTATGAAAACAGTAATAAAGAAATACCACAATCCCTCGGTAAAACCGTACACAAACTGAAGTATAAACGGAATAATCAGAGTATTTGCGAAAATCGGAGGAACGGGTGCCAGATATTTGCTTTTTCCTCGTAATAGGTATGTACCGACAGCTCCGAGAAGTGTTGCCACGCTTCCGAAGATGATATCTAAAACCATACTACCTGCAAGCAGGTTTGAAATTATACATCCTATAAAGAGTCCGGGGATTGCTGCCGGAGTAAACAGGGGAAGTATTGTAAGTGCTTCGGAAAACCTTACCTGAATAACTCCACTTGAAAGTCCGAGTGCTGTACAAATCGCCGTTAACACCACATAGAGTGCTGCAATAATGGCTGCCTGGGTTAAGAATTTTGTGCTTTTCATTTTTTCTCTCCTTTAGTTTTATTCTGATTTCGACTGTCGTCAAATTCGGTGAGGAAGGTCTCGAACTCACCGCTGAATTTTCAGCATTACTATTTTACCACTTATTTGTGAATATTTCAAGTCGATACTTGAAATGTCACATATTATATGGTATAATGATTTCAAGCAAAGCTTGAAATCAATGAATTGCCTTCGGCATGAATTGAAATCTGCGGATTTCATGAATTGAGCCTTTCGGCTCATGAATTGCACCTGTCGGTGCATTATGTGATTCAATTGTATTATCAGATACCACAATATTGGAGTTAATATATGTTTTTTAAGCGACACACAGACGAAAATCTCTCTCTTTCTGAAAAAATTAGTCAAACCTTTAAAGAAGTTCCGACACTTGAGAGTGAGCGTCTGATTTATAAAAAAATCCTTCCCGAAAATTCTCAGGATATGTACGAGTATTCCTGCCTTGAAGAAGTTACCCGATATCTGCTCTGGACACCACATCTGAGTCTTTCCCAGACCTCAAGATATATAAATCTGCTTCAGAAGAAGTATGCAAGAGGTGATTTCTGGGACTTCGGTCTTACCGATAAAGCAGGTGGAAAGTTCATCGGTACCTGTGGTATAACCTCGTTTGACGAAAAGGAAAACTTAATTGAAATAGGCTATGTTCTCTCCCCCGACTTCTGGGGCAAGGGGCTTGCGACAGAGGCAGCAAGGACAGTTGCAAAGTTCTGCTTTGATTCTTTTCCCGTCGACAGAATCTGTGCTAAATGTATTGAGGGAAATGATGCTTCGGTAAATGTTATGAAAAAGCTCGGTATGACACTTGAGGGAATTTACAAAAATTCTATGCTGATTAAGGGCGAATATAAGACCATACACGTTTATCACGTAACACGTGATGCCTTTATCGGCAAGTAAAACAGTAACTATCGGCAAAACGCCGAAAATATAAGGAGGAACACATTATGAACAACCAGCAAATCCCAACACAGGAACAAAATCAGAACTTCAATCCAAATCCCCAACAGCAACAGCAGCAATTCAATGGCAACCCTTACGTTTACGTTGACGTAAACGACCACACACGCGAATTCTCCCCGAAGGACATTTCCGACAACAAGGTATGGGCACTTCTTCCGTATCTTACAGGAATTCTCGGAATTCTTGTTGCAAAAATCTGTGCACCGAATTCCGGCTTTGTTGATTTCCACGCAAGACAGGTTATGAAATTCTTTGTCTTTAACTGGGTAATAGTATTTGTTTCACTTCTCCTTGCCTTTACGGTTATTATCCCGATTCTCGGCGGTATTTTACTTTGTGTGCTTAATGTTATTCAGATTATATCCCTTGTTAAGGCTTGCTGCGGCAAGGCTTGGGATCCGGTAATTATCAGAAGCGTTGGATTCTTAAAATAAACAATCGCCTTTCTGCCTGTCACTTATTGTGGCAGGCTTTTATTTTTTTGTAAAAACGTGTCGCATGAATTTACTTTTGTCAAAAAAAACACAAGAACTTTTCACACGCACGACACATAAATACATTATAATGTACCGGTAAATAAAATATAATGTAATAAAATTGCACAGAAAGGATAGTTTCATGAAGAAAAACACAAAGAAAGAGATGCTCGACGCAGGTCTTACAGATGAGGAAATAAGAATACGAGCTGAACAGCGTCACAGAGCTGCAAGAAAAAAACGTAAAAAAATGTTCAAGTCTCTTGTTATTGTCGTTATAATACTTGTAATTGCAGGACTCGTTTTTTCAAGATACCTGAAACTCAAGGAAGCTGAAAAACAGGCAGAGAGCCTTAATACATACACAGTTTCAAGAAGAGATATCGAGGAGGTTCTTTCAGCAACAGGTACTCTTATGCCTGCCGATGAATATACCGTTTCGGCAAGTGTGCGTGGAGATATTCTCGCAGCACCCTTCCAGGAAGGCGATGATGTGCGTGAGGGGGATGTGCTTTATGTTGTCGATTCTTCAGATATGGACAGCTCGCTTCACTCAAGAGAACTCAGCCTTAAAAACGCAAGAAAAAAATACGAGGAATTACTCAAGGACAGAAGCAAGCTCGTTACCTATTCGGAATATGAGGGTATAATCACCAAGCTTTATGTTGAAGAGGGTGACACGGTAAGAAAAGACCAGGTAATTGCCGATATTGTAGACAGGGCTACCATGCTTATTGACCTGCCTTTCTTTGCTCTTGATGCAGAAAGTATGTCTATCGGTGACATAATCACTCTGAGTATCGACGGAACAAGTGAGGAGCTTTCCGGAGAGATTTCCAAAATATCTTCTCTTACCGATGTCAGCGCTTTCGGTGCTACAACGAAAGCCGTTACAGTCAAGGTAAAAAACCCGGGTGGTATTACAAAGAATACACTTGCCACAGGAAGCTATACTGCCGACATTACAAGCACAGACAGCGCAAGCTTCTATTACAATGTTGAGGAACAAATCCTTGCAGAATATGACGGAGAAATAGAAAAGCTTAATATATCCGAAGGACAGTGGGTTTATACAGGAACTGCTGTTTTGTCACTTAACGATGATGACCTTGAGGATTTAATTGAGGATGCTGCCGATTCTCTTGAAACTGCTCAGAAAAGCTATGACGATACTCTTGAGAATATCGCTGACTATACAATTACAGCTCCTATTTCGGGAACAGTTGTTGAAAAGGCCTTTAACGCAGGAGAAAGTATAGACGTAACAAGCGGTAGTAAAATTGCCGCAATAATTTATGACCTGTCCGCTCTCACCTTTGATATGAGTATTGACGAGCTGGATATTTTCAGCATACAAAAGGGACAGACCGTAACTATAACTACCGAAGCCTATCAGGGTAGAAAATTCTACGGTGAAATTACAAAAATTTCAAAGGTCGGCTCAACTGTCAGCGGTACAACAGTATACCCTGTAACAGTTACCATTACCGACAAGGAAGCTCTTGATTCACTTCTTCCGGGAATGAACATTGATGCTGAAATTATCATAAACAAATCAGAAAATGTAATTGCCGTTCCGACAGGTGCTGTTGCAAGAGGTAACACCGTAAAGCTTGTGAAAAATCAAAGCACGGCAGGTGAACAGACAGAAGCTCCCACAGGTATTCCCGAAAGACCGGCTATGGGTAACATTCCAAACGCAGATTCCGGAAAAGACACATCTGCCAACAACGGTGAAAAGCCAGACACAATGCCCGGAGCCCCCGGCGAAGTGCCTGAAATGCCGGGCGGAGAACAAAGGCCTGTAATGAACAACCCTTACGGCATAGTTCCCGGTGATACAGAATACGAAATTATAAAGGTTGAAACAGGCATAAGCGACGAAGATTTTATTGAAATCACACAGGGTCTTTCCGCGGGGGATGTTGTAATTGTAGAAAACAACCAGGTGTCAAGTGGAGGGCTTTACGGTATGATGGGTATGATGGGCCAGATGCACGGTGGTGCTATGGGTGGTATGCCAAACAGAGGTATGTCAGGGGGTACTATGCCCGGTGGCAATCGTAGTGGCAGATAATATTACGAGGTAGCAAAATGATAACACTGAAAGATGTATATAAGATATACTATATGGGAGATAATGAAGTTCGTGCTGCCGATGGTATAAATATACATATTGAAAAGGGCGAATTTGTTGCCATTGTAGGTCAGTCGGGTTCAGGAAAATCCACTATTATGAACATTATCGGCTGCCTTGACACTCCAACCGAGGGCAGCTATCTTCTCGGTGGCATAGATGTCAGTACGATGGATGAAAATGAGCTTGCAGAAATAAGAAATAAAATGCTCGGCTTTATCTTTCAGCAGTACAACCTTATCCCAAAGCTGACAGTTCAGGAAAATGTAGAGCTTCCCTTGCTTTATGCAGGGCTTGACGCCGAAGAACGTCACGAGAGAGCAAAATTTCAGATAAAACGAGTAGGCCTTGAAGGAAAAGAAAAAAATTATCCTACCCAGCTATCAGGTGGACAACAGCAACGAGTTTCAATTGCACGAGCTTTAGCAGGTGAGCCGTCGGTAATTCTTGCCGACGAGCCGACAGGCGCACTTGACTCCCGTACCGGGCGTGAGGTTATGGACTTTTTAAAGAAGCTTCACGAGGAAGGAAACACAATTGTACTGATTACTCACGATAATTCAATTGCTGTAACTGCCGAAAGAATTATAAGGCTTCACGACGGAAAAATTGTATATGATGGCCCGTCGGATGCACCTGAGGCAGTTGTAAATTCAAGTGTTTCCTTTGCAGATGACCCATTGCTTATAAAAAAGCGTGAGGAAGCAAAAAGGCGTGACGAGGAATACAAAAAGGCAATGGAAATGGGAATTTCTCCTGACGATTTTGATGAGTATTACAAAAAGCTTATAATTGATAAAGAAAAGTCGGGAGGTGCAGATATATGAACGCATTTCAATGCTTTATTCTTGCGATAAAGAGCCTTGCGACAAGTAAAATAAGAGCCCTGCTTACAATGCTGGGAATAATTATCGGTGTAGGCTCGGTTATTGTAATTATGAGTCTTGGCAACGGTATGACAAGCGAGGTTTCGGATGTTTTTGATACTCTCGGAACTAATACAATTACAGTTACTGCCTTCGGACGTGGCTCAACAAGAAGCATCTCGGTAGACGAAATGTATGAAGTAGCGCAGGAAAATCCCGACAGTATTAAGGCTCTTTCCCCTGTCGTAACTGTTAGTGGCAGTGCAAAAATAGGCAGCGAAAGCTATACTCCACAAATGACAGGCGTCGGTGAGGACTATCTCACAATAAAGGCGTGGAATATGGCGCAGGGCAGATTTTTAAATTATATTGACAACAAGGAAAACAAGCGTGTCTGTGTTGTAGGTGCATACTACGATACGGCGGAAGCCTTTGACGGGCAGGCACTTGGCTCTACAATAAAAATAAACGGCTACAGCTTTACTGTAGTGGGAGTGCTTGAGAATACCTCAGAAAACTTCGAGGACGACTCAAGCTCAGACAATATGATTCTCCTGCCCTACTCCACAAGTGCAAAGCTTCTTTCGAGAACCTCCACAATTACTTCATATACCGTACTTGCACAGTCGGAGGATGTGATTGAGGCTGCAAAATATGCTCTCGAATCAAGGCTTTACAAAGCTTTCGGAGATACGAATGCATATAACGTAACAAGTATGGCAGAAATTCTTGATGAAGTCACGGGAATTATGGATACTCTCGTTATCGGACTTGCATTTATTGCCGGCATCTCACTTCTTGTAGGTGGTATAGGTATTATGAATATAATGCTGGTATCGGTTGCAGAGCGTACACGGGAAATCGGTATACGCAAGGCGCTTGGCGCAAAACCCCGACATATAAAGATGCAGTTTGTAATAGAAGCAGGTACTACAAGTACAATCGGTGGTATTATCGGAATTGTAGTAGGCTTTGTCATAGCACGACTTGTCGGAAATATTATGGGGCTTTCCTGTACACCGACACTTGCATCTATTGCAATTTCCTTCGGTGTATCGGTAATAATAGGAGTTTTATTCGGCTTTTTACCTGCAAACAAAGCTGCAACCCTGAACCCCATTGACGCACTTCGTAACGAGTAAATAATAAGAAAGGTAAAATATAAAATATGAAAAGAATAGTAAGCATACTGCTCTGTGTTCTTCTTGTATTGTCGATTCTTGCCGCTGCCTTTGCAAATGTCTTTGCAGCAGAGCCCTCGACAATGCCTAAAGAGGAGGATATTATAAATATCGTCGGAGCTCTCGAAATTATGAATGGTGACGAGAACGGAAATCTTAATCTTGACAAGAATGTCACCCGTGCAGAATTTATAAAGATAGCTCTGTGTACCTCGTCACTTAAGGACAGTATCAATGTCGGAAGCACCTCTTCGCTTTTCTCTGACCTTCGTGCTTCTCATTGGGCAATAGGCTATGTGAGCGTCGGGGTTAAAAACGGCTACATAAAGGGGTATCTTGACGGGACCTTCAGACCTGACAATCATGTAACTCTTGAAGAAGCGGTAACTGTTATGCTCCGTATTATGGGCTATTCCGAGCTTGACTCGGGAAAATATCCCGAAACACAGCTTGCAAAGTATGAGGAACTAAAGCTTGACAGCAATATTTCTGCAAAAAGAGGCGACACGCTTACAAGACGTGAATGTATGTATCTTTCGTACAACGCCCTATGTGCTACCGATAAAACAGGCAAGGTTTACTGTGAAACTCTTGGCTACCAGAAAGACGAAAATGGAAGAATTGACTATCTGGCTCTTATAAATAACAAGCTTGAGGGTGCGTTTATCGCAAAGTCGGATTCCGACCTTGAAATGGTGCCAAACGGTGGCAACGATTATAAAATTTATCACGAATCAAAGCTTGTTGATAAAGATTATGTAAAACAAAATGACGTTTACTATTATTCAAAGCAGCTCAAAACAGTATGGCTTTACCGTGACAGCATCACGGGCAGAATTGACGACATATTGCCAAACAGAACTCTTCCCACATCTGTTACCATAAACGGAAAAAGCTACAGCTTCAGTAATACAGACGTCGCTTTTGCCCTTTCAACTCTCGGCAACATAAATATCAGAGATATCGTAACTCTCCTTATCGGAAGAAACGGTGAAGTTGTCGGAATACTTGACAACAATCAGTTCAGCACCGAAATATATGGTTTTGTTACTGCTTTCTCGGAAGCTGAATTTTCCCTTGAAAACGGTACAAGCTATATCGCCGATACAGTTGAAATTGTCGGTATTGATTCAGAAAGCTACACCTATGAAAACGAGGGAAAAGGACTTACAAAGGGTGACTTTGTTAAGGTTACATATAATGGAGATATTCCTGTTATTACTCCTGTTTCAAAAGGAACAACAGGTGCTTATGACTATCTGAACACACTTGTGGCAAGTGGTGAATTTTCAGCTGACGCTTATATACTCGACACAATTATTACCTTTGACAAGAATTCTCTGGACGACAAGTCTGTTCAGTATCTTGAACTTTCTCCGTCAAGACTTGAGGGTGCTGTTCTCAAAAGTAATAATGTTTATTACTATGAGATAGAAAACAACAAAATCACAATGCTTATTCTCAATGATTTTACAGGTGATATGTATAACTACGGAATGGCTATCTCAGAAAGAAACGGACGATATACATTTATAACCGAAAAAACAGAGGAAAATGTAAACTTCAATACTGCTTATATGTCTCTTTCAATAACCCCTGTACGTGTTGTCGAACGTGACGGACAAAAAACCATTTATCAGCTCTCAGAGCTGAAGGTTGACAAGGGTGGTCTTTCAAGAAGCGGTGTCGTTTGCCAGAACAAACGCTATCTGCTCTCTTATGATGTTCGTTACTACCTTAAAAAAGGAACTCGTGAATATGTCGCTTCAAACTTCGCTGAAATCACCGAGGGTAACTATAATTTAAAAGCGTATTACGACAATACCGAGGAAAACGGTGGAAGAATAAGAGTTATTGTTGCTGAATAATTTTTTGCAGCTGTCAGAAATGGCAGCTGCTTTTTTATTAGCAAAACCTATTTTTTGAAGTCTCTCGTCATCAACGCTTTGTCCCCTCATCCGAGTTTTGCTTACGCAAAACCCACCTTGTCTCGCTGCGGCTCGGTCCGACTCGGCTCTGACAGCCGCACAGGGCTGTCATTCACTACCTCGTCGCCACTTCGTTACCCCCAAGGGGAAGGCTGCAACTCCTTTTTTATCAGATTTTTCCAAGCTTATTTACAAATTGTACTTGACACATAATCGGCTCTGTGATATAATCTATAATGTAATAAAGGTGTTCGTAACTGACGGAAAACGTGGATTACCACAAGGGAACGAACACCACTTCGGCACTGCCGCCAAAAATGGCGTTAGCGCACTACTTGTCGACCGTCTGGGCAGTTCTGTTTTTATGGGCAGGACTGCCTTTTTCAGGTTAAAATAAAAATCACAAGGAGAAGAAAAATGCTTAAAGTTGGTATCATTATGGGAAGCGACAGCGACCTTCCGATTGTTGAAAAAGGAATTGCAGTTCTGCGTGATTATGAAATTCCTTTTGAAGTTCACGTTTTTTCAGCTCACAGAACTCCGAATGAAGCTCATGATTTTGCACATTGTGCTAAAAAGAACGGTTTTGGTGTAATTATAGCTGCAGCAGGTATGGCGGCACACTTGGCAGGCGCTATGGCTGCAGGTACAACCCTTCCCGTTATCGGTATTCCGATAAAAAGTGGTGACCTTGGTGGTATCGACGCACTTCTGTCTACCGTTCAGATGCCGTCGGGTATTCCTGTTGCAACTGTTGCTATCGGGGGAGCTGCAAATGCGGCACACTTAGCTGCTCAGATTTTAGCGCTCACAGACAGCTCTCTTTCGGCAAAGCTCGACGCAAAACGTAAAGCAGATGCAGAAAAAGTCCTTGAAAAGAACAAGGCAATAGAAGAAAAATATAACGCGTAAGAAACATAGCCACAGGGCTTTGAAAGGACAGGTAAATTTATGGGAGGATTTTTTGGTGCAGTCGCAAAAAGAGACGTTCTATCCGACGTTTTCTTCGGAACCGACTACCACTCACACCTCGGTACCCGCAGGGGCGGTATGGCAGCTTTTAATAACGAAGTAGGGCTGCAAAGGGAAATTCACAATATTGAAAACTCACCCTTCAGAACAAAGTTTGATGATGTTTTTGACGAAATGAGTGGCTTTTCGGCAATCGGCTGTATAAGCGACACCGACCCACAGCCGTTGCTTATTCGTTCAAAACTCGGAAAATATGCTATCTGCATTATCGGTATTATAAATAACGCAGAGGAGCTTATAGAAAAATACATAACCTCACACGGGGGGCATTTCAATGCTATGACAGGCGGCAAGGTCAACAATACCGACCTTGTGGCGTCGCTAATAAATCAAAAAGACGATTTCGCAAGTGGAATAACCTTTGCACAAAGTGTAATTAAGGGTACAGCTTCAATTCTTATTCTTCGTGAGGGTGGTAACTTAATCGCAGCCCGTGACAGACTCGGACGACTCCCGATTGCAATCGGCAAAAGTGACGACGGTTACTGCGTTTCCTTTGAGTCGTTCGCTTATCGCAAACTTGGCTATGACGACGAGCGAGAGCTTGGGCCGGGTGAAATTGTTGAAATATCACCTGACGAAATCAAAGTGCTCAAAGAACCCGAAAAGGAAATGAAAATCTGTTCCTTCCTCTGGAGCTATTACGGATACTCAACCTCATCTTATGAGGGGGTAAACGTAGAAGTAATGCGATATCGCAACGGCGAGATTATGGCAGAGCATGATCTGAAAAATGGAACAATCGAAAATGTCGATTATGTCGGTGGTGTTCCGGATTCGGGAACTCCCCACGCTATCGGCTATGCCAACAAGAGTGGAAAGTATTTTGCAAGACCCTTTATTAAATATACTCCCACCTGGCCACGTTCCTTTATGCCGTCAAGCCAGAGAGAGCGAAACAGAGTTGCAAAGATGAAACAGATTCCCGTACACGAGCTGATTCAGGACAAGAAGCTTCTGTTTGTTGACGACTCAATAGTACGTGGAACTCAGCTTCGTGAAACTGTTGAATTCTTATATGACAACGGAGCTAAAGAAGTACACATGCGTTCGGCTTGTCCTCCTATTATGTATGGCTGTAAGTACCTTAACTTCTCAAGAGCTACAAATGATTTAGAACTCATAACGAGAAGCACAATCCTTGAACTTGAGGGTGAGGAGGGCTTCAAATATCTTGAAGAGTACAGTGACAGCAGTACAGAACGCGGCAAGAAGATGAGGCAGGCAATTGCCAAAAAGCTCGGCTTTGCTTCTCTTGAATTCCAGAGCCTTGAGGGACTTATAAAATCTATCGGACTTCCTGCTTGTAAGCTTTGTACTTACTGCTGGAACGGAAAAGAATAAAACAACAAAAATTGAAAGGAAAAAGAAAAAATGCATTCACAATCAAAATCTGACAGCTACGCAAGTGCAGGCGTAGATATTACAGCAGGCTACAAGGCAGTTGAACTTATGAAGGCACATATTGCAAGAACAGTAACAAGTGGTGTTCTTGACGAAGTTGGTGGTTTCGGAGGACTTTTTGAGCTTGATATGACAGGTATTACAAAACCTGTTCTTTGCTCAGGTACCGACGGAGTTGGTACAAAGCTTAAAATCGCTTTTATTATGGATAAGCACGATACAGTTGGTATTGACTGCGTTGCTATGTGTGTAAACGATATTATCTGTTGTGGCGCAAAGCCTTTGCTTTTCCTTGACTATATCGCTTGCGGAAAGAACTATCCAGAAAAAATTGCTGATATTGTTAAGGGTGTAGCCGAAGGCTGTGTACAGGCAGGCGCTTCTCTTGTCGGTGGTGAAACTGCCGAAATGCCGGGCTTTTATCCTATTGATGAATACGACCTTGCAGGGTTTAGCGTTGGTGTTGTTGATAAGTCAAAAATCCTTGACAACACTACTATGCAGGTTGGTGACGTAATTATTGCGCTCCCCTCAAGTGGTGTGCATTCAAACGGATTTTCTCTTGTTCGTAAGGTTCTTGATGTTGAAAACAGAGATATCAAGACTCCCCTTGAATGCCTTGGCGGAAAGAGTATCGGTGAAACACTCTTGACTCCCACAAAGATTTATGTAAAGCCGATGCTTGACCTTTTTGAAAATGTATCTGTTCGTGCAGTGTCACATATCACAGGTGGAGGCTTCTATGAAAATATACCGAGAAGTATTCCCGATGGCTTCTGTGCTAAGGTTGAGCAGAAAGCAGTTCGTGTACTTCCGATATTCGACCTTATTGCAAAGGAAGGCAATATTCCGGAACGTGATATGTTCAACACCTTTAATATGGGCGTTGGTATGAGCGTTGTTGTAAAGAAAGAGGATGCAGATAAGGCTCTTGAAATTCTCAAAAAGCACGGTGAAGACGCATACATAATCGGCGAAATCGAAAAAGGCGACGAGAAGATAAGACTTGTATAATATTTTGGGGGCTCCTCGCCCCCAAACCCCATCGCCAACTTTTTGAAAAAAGTTGGACAAAAACTTTAACACTTTACGCCGAACTGTTCTGCTTCGCAAAACAGCACGGCGGGAAATTTTATAAAGCCTTCCCTTAGGGGGAAGGTGTCAGCGAAGCTGACGGATAGGGGTGTAAAGTAATAAAGTTGATGTCGTTTCGCGTTTCCACAAAATAACAAGTACCTCTTGTCAAGCCCACGGAGCATCACTTGTGATGCGAATCGAACACAACAACAATAAAAAAATTCAAAATTGATGTTGTTTGTGTTGTTGTGTGAGCAAGAAAGGGTTTGTTAAGGGAAATACTTTTCCCTTAACTTGGGCTCTTTTTGGATACTTTTTCCAGCTCTACGGTGGGAAAAAGTATCTTTGGGGGTACAGGAGGACAATATCCCCCGTATAATGTAAAATACGATTTGGGCAATTCGTAAATTGTCCCTATAAAAAAACAAAAAGGAAAGCATATGAAAAAGACAAAGATAGCAGTCCTCGTTTCAGGAGGAGGCACAAATCTTCAGGCACTCATTGATGCTCAAAAAAGCGGAATAATCAAAAGTGGTGAAATTACACTTGTAATTTCGTCAAAGCCGGAGGTTTTTGCGCTTGAGCGAGCAAAAAATGCAGGAATAAAGACAGAAGTCGTAAATCGTAAGGCATATTCTGATAAGACAGAGTTTGACAATGAAATTCTCCGTATTCTTGAGGAAAACGAAATTGAGCTTATTGTCCTTGCAGGCTTTATGTGTATTCTCGGCAAGGCATTTACCGATAAGTACCCCGAAAGAATCATAAACATTCACCCGTCGCTCATTCCGTCATTCTGTGGTGAGGGCTACTACGGGCTGCGTGTTCACGAGGCAGCGCTCAAGTACGGTGTTAAGGTTACGGGTGCAACAGTGCATTTTGTAAATGAGATTCCCGACGGTGGTGCAATTATTATGCAAAAGGCAGTTTACATAAATGAAGATGATACCCCTGAAACTTTGCAAAAGAGAGTTATGCAGGAAGCAGAGTGGGAAATACTCCCGCTTGCCTGCGAAAAGGTTGCAAAAGAAATTTCGAGTATAGGCTAAAAAAGGAGAAAAGCTATGAACATCTACGAAACAAAAACAATCGGTGAACGTATTGACGGTAATTCCTATGTTGGCAGAGGTGTTATCCTCGGAAAGAGTGAGGATGGAAAAAATGCTGTTTGCGCATACTTCATTATGGGCAGAAGTGAAAACAGCAGAAACAGAATTTTCACAGAAAAAGGCAGAGAGGTTTACACAGAACCCTTTGATGCTTCAAAGGTTGAGGACCCGTCGCTTATTATTTATGCAGCCCTTCGCGAAACCTCATCAAAGCTGATTGTTACAAATGGCGACCAGACCGACACTATATACGAATATCTCATGAACGGTAAAACCTTTGAGGAAGCGTGTGAGAGCCGTGAGTTTGAGCCGGACGCACCTAACTTTACACCGAGAATCAGTGGTATTATGAATTTTGGTGCCGAAAAGCTTGAATACAAGATGAGTATTTTAAAGAGTCTTGATGAAGAGGGCTCAGAATGTTCAAGATATTTCTTCTCATACAAGGCTAAAAACGGTCTCGGACACTTTATACACACCTATAACTGTGACGGAAATCCCATTCCCACCTTTACAGGTGAGCCGGAGAGAATTTCTGTTCCGAATGATATTGACACATTTACAAACGACATCTGGACAAATCTTGACGAAAACAATAAAATTTCTCTTTATGTAAGATACACCGACCTTGCAAGTGGTGATATCACTACAAGACTTATAAACAAAAACAACTAAAAATAAAGATGCTTTAAGAAAGGTGCTAAAAATGAAAGAATTTGAACTCAAATACGGCTGTAACCCGAATCAGAAGCCTTCAAAAATATATATGGAAAACGGTGATGAGCTGCCGATTGAAATTCTCTGCGGCAGACCCGGTTATATCAATTTCCTTGACGCATTCAATTCCTATCAGCTTGTTCGTGAGCTAAAAGATGCTTTCGGTATTCCTGCTGCTGCTTCCTTCAAGCACGTAAGCCCTGCAGGTGCTGCAATCGGACTTCCTCTTTCAGAGAAGCTCAAAAAGGCAGTTTTTGCAGACGATATAGAAGGACTTGACGAATCTCCCCTTGCCTGTGCATATGCAAGAGCCAGAGGTACTGACAGAATGTGCTCCTTCGGAGACTGGGTTGCACTTTCCGATATTTGTGATGTAACTACAGCACTTCTCTTAAAGCGTGAGGTTTCAGACGGAGTTATCGCTCCCGGTTATACCGATGAGGCTCTTGAAATTCTCAAAACCAAGAAAAAAGGTAACTACAATATAGTTAAAATCGACCCGTCCTATATGCCTGCACCTATTGAGACAAAGCAGGTTTACGGTATTACATTTGAACAGGGCAGAAATAATTTTGAAATCAACAAGGAATTACTTGCAAATATAGTAACAGAAAACAAAAATATGCCCGATGAGGCTATTCGTGACCTCATTATTGCGCTTATTACTCTTAAATACACTCAGTCAAATTCTGTTTGCTACGCTGTTGACGGTCAGGCAATCGGTGTAGGTGCCGGTCAGCAGTCAAGAATTCACTGTACACGTCTTGCAGGTACAAAGGCTGACACCTGGCAGCTTCGTATGCACGACAAGGTGCTCTCCCTCCCCTTCCTCGACACACTCGGTAGGGCTGACAGAGATAATGTAATTGACGGATATATCAACAAGAATGAAGAGGATGTCTGCGCAGACGGTAATTGGCAGAAATATTTTAAGACACAGCCTGCACCCTTGACAGAAGCAGAAATCAAGGAATACCTTTCAGGTATTTCCGGTGTAGCCCTCGGTTCTGATGCGTTCTTCCCGTTTGGTGACAATATTGAGAGAGCTCGAAAGAGTGGCGTTTCCTATATTGCACAGCCGGGTGGTTCTATCCGTGATGATCTTGTAATCGAAGCTTGCAACAAATACGGAATCGCTATGTCCTTTACAGGAATGCGCCTTTTCCACCACTAAGCAATTACATTTGTGGGCTGCCGCCCACACCTGCCAAGCTTTTTGAAAAAAGCTTGACCAAAAACTTTAACACCAAAACTGCTTCGCAGTTTTGAAGGGATTTATTAAAGCAAGAATCAAACAGCTTCTGAAAAATGAGGTCAAACTCCGACCTCATTTTTGGGAAACAAAGCAAAATGTATAAAATACAAGTTTTTCTAAAGTTGTTTTTGCGGCTTGTAAAGAAAGGAAACGAAATATGACACTAATGGTAATCGGTTCGGGAGGCAGAGAGCATACAATTATAAAAAAGCTTCTTGAAAACCGTGATATTACAAAAATTTACGCACTCCCCGGTAACGGTGGTATTGCAAAAGATGCTGAATGTGTTGACATAAAGGCAACAGACAAGGACGGAATTGTAAAGTTTGCAAGTGAAAATAAAATCGACTTTGCAGTAGTCGCTCCCGACGACCCACTGGTTCTCGGTGTTGTTGACGCACTTGAAGAAATCGGTGTTCCCTGCTTTGGACCGTATGCAAATGCTGCAATTATTGAGGGCAGTAAGGTTTTCTCGAAAAACCTTATGAAGAAATACGGTATTCCTACAGCTGAATACGAAATTTTTGAAAATGAAGAGGATGCTGTAAAATATCTTGAAACTGATCCCATTCCGACAGTTATAAAGGCTGACGGTTTAGCCCTCGGAAAGGGTGTAATTATCGCTATGACAAGAGAAGAAGCAATAGATGCCGTTCATTCTATGATGAGTGACAAAATTTTCGGTGAGAGTGGCTCTCGTGTTGTTATTGAAGAGTTTCTCGAGGGACCCGAGGTGTCTGTTCTATCCTTTACAGACGGAAAGGTAGTTATTCCTATGGTTTCCTCAATGGACCACAAGAGAGCCAAAGACGGCGACGAGGGACTTAACACAGGTGGTATGGGTACTATTGCGCCTAACCCCTATTATACAGAGGATATTGCAAAGGAATGTATGGAAAAAATATTCCTGCCGACAATCAATGCTATGAACGCCGAGGGCCGCACCTTTAAGGGTTGTCTTTATTTCGGACTTATGATAACAAAGAACGGCGTTAAGGTTATAGAATACAACTGCCGTTTCGGCGACCCCGAAACACAGGTTGTTCTGCCACTACTCGAATCTGACCTTTATACTATTATGAAAGCCTGCCGTGACGGAAACCTTTCAGAAACAGAGGTTAAATTCAAAGATGGTGCTGCCTGTTGTGTAGTTGTAGCTTCGGGTGGATATCCTCAAAAGTACGAAACAGGCTTTAAGATTACACTTCCCAAGACAAGTGGCGACACGAACATCTATGTTGCAGGTGCAAAAAAGAAATGTAGAACACTCGTAACCGGTGGTGGACGAGTTCTTGGTGCTGTCGGTGTTGCAGACACACTTGAGAAGGCTATTGAAAAAGCATATTCGATAGCCGAAAAGGTTGAATTTGAAGGTGCATATTACCGAAGTGATATCGGTAAGAAGGCACTTATGGCAATAAAAAAGTAAAGTTGTAAAGGACAGGAAGTAAATATGGTTTACAGAATTTATGTAGAAAAAAAAGAAGGACTTGCAAACGAAGCTGTAGGAATCTTCCACGAATGTGTGGAGCTCCTCGGAATTAAGAATCTTCAAAAAGTAAGACTTCTCAATCGCTATGATGCAGAAAATATAACAGAAGAACTGTTTAATTACGCAGTCGGTACTGTTTTTTCAGAGCCACAGCAGGATGAAACCTATACCGAAATTCCCGAAGGTGCAGATACTGTTTTCGCGGTAGAATTTTTGCCCGGTCAGTTTGATATGAGAGCTGATTCTGCTTCCCAATGTATAAGTCTTATTTCGCAGGGCGACAGACCCGTGGTAAAGAGTGCAAGGGTTTATTTGCTCTACGGAAAGCTCACACAAGCAGAAATTGAACAAATCAAGAAATATGTTGTAAACCCCGTTGAAGCAAGGCTTGCAGACCTTGAAATGCCAAAGACTCTTAAGACAGAATTTGAAGTACCCTCCCAGGTAAAGACACTTGACGGCTTTATTGATATGTCAAAAGAGGTGCTTGAGGTTTTCCTTCGTGACAACGGTCTTGCTATGGATATTGACGACCTGCTTTTCTGTCAGCAGTATTTCAAGAGTGAAAATAGAAATCCTACCTATACCGAAATCAAGATGATTGACACCTACTGGTCTGACCACTGTCGTCATACTACGTTCTTGACAAATATCGACAAGGTAAGTTTCGAGGATGCTCTTCTTGAAGAAACCTACAATGATTATATTGCAACAAGAGCGCAACTTGGCAGAACAAAGCCTGTTTGCCTTATGGATATTGCGACTCTTGCTGTTCGTTACCTTAAAAAAGAAGGCAAACTCGAAAAACTTGACGAATCAGAAGAAATCAATGCGTGTACAGTTAAAATAAAGGTTGAAATCGACGGAAAAGAAGAAGATTGGCTTCTTCTCTTCAAAAACGAAACCCACAATCATCCGACAGAAATTGAGCCCTTTGGTGGTGCTGCTACCTGTATCGGTGGTGCAATTCGAGATCCCCTTTCAGGTCGTTCTTATGTATATGCAGCTATGCGTGTGACAGGTGCTGCAAACCCTCTTCGTCCTATTTCCGAAACACTCGAAGGAAAACTTCCTCAGAGAAAAATCGTAACTACTGCAGCTGCAGGTTATTCCTCATACGGTAACCAGATTGGTCTTGCAACAGGTCTTGTTGATGAGATTTACCACGAAGGATATGCTGCTAAACGAATGGAAATCGGTGCAGTAATTGCAGGTGCTCCGGCTGAAAATGTACGACGTGAAAGACCGAACCCCGGTGATATTGTAATTCTTCTTGGTGGCAGAACAGGACGTGACGGTTGTGGTGGTGCGACAGGCTCATCAAAGTCACATTCACTTTCCTCCCTTGAATCCTGTGGTGCCGAGGTTCAGAAAGGTAACGCTCCTGAAGAGAGAAAGCTCCAGAGACTTTTCAGAAATCCCGAGGCTTCAAAGCTTATCAAGAGATGTAATGACTTTGGTGCAGGTGGTGTTTCGGTTGCTATCGGTGAGCTTGCAGACGGACTTCTTATAAATCTTGATAAAGTACCGAAGAAATACGAAGGTCTTGACGGAACAGAGCTTGCTATTTCCGAATCTCAGGAAAGAATGGCAGTTGTTGTAGAACGCAAAGATGCAGACAGATTCTGTGATTTGGCATACAGCGAAAACCTTGAAGCAACTATCGTTGCCGAGGTTACAGAAAGCCCAAGACTTGTACTTTTAAACAAAGGTGAAAAGATTGTTAACCTCTCCCGTGAATTCCTCAACTCAAACGGCGCAGAAAAGCACATTGATATAGTACTTTCAAAACCTGAAAGTTATGATAAAGAGCTTCCGAAGTGCTTTACCTGTGGAATTAAAGCTCTTGCAGACGACCTTAATGTTTGCTCTAAGCGTGGTCTTTCCGAGCGTTTTGACTCCACAATTGGCAGAGGTACAGTTCTTATGCCCTTTGGTGGAAAAAATCAGCTCACTCCCATTCAGGCTATGGTAAACAAGGTTTCAGCCGAAAAGAAAGACAGCTCTACCTGTTCTGTAATGTCCTACGGCTACAATCCGTACATTTCAGAAAAGAGTCCGTATCACGGAGCATACTTAGCAGTAGTTGAATCGATTGCAAAGCTTATAACTACCGGTGCTGACTTTACCGACACTTATCTTACTTTCCAGGAATATTTTGAAAAGCCTCTTCGTGACGGTAGACGTTGGGGAAAACCGATGGCAGCGCTCCTTGGTGCATTCAAGGCACAAAAAGATTTCGGTATCGGCTCTATCGGTGGTAAGGACTCAATGAGTGGTTCGTTTGAAAAGATTGATGTTCCACCGACACTTGTTTCTTTTGCTGTAACCACAACTCACATTGACAATGTAATCTCTCCCGAATTTAAAAAAGCAGGACACAGAGTTGTTCTCCTCTCTCCCGAATATGACAAGAACGGTCTTCCCGTAGCTTCTTCACTTATTAAGAACTTCAACACTGTTTCTTCTCTTATAAAGGGTGGAAAGGTACGTGCAGCCTACACTCCAACATACGGCGGTGTTGCAGAGGCTGTTATGAAGATGTGCTTCGGTAACGGCTTCGGCTTTGAATTCTCGGATAAACTCTCACTTTCTGATATTTTCGGATATAGCTATGGTAGCTTTGTTCTTGAGCTTTGCGATTGCTATAAAGACGAGCTTGGTACACTTATAGGTTATGTCAAGGAAGAAGCTACATTTACATACGCAAGTGAAAGGGTATGTGGAAACGAGCTTCTCGACATTTACGAAAACAAGCTCGAAAGCGTATTCTCCTGCAACATTAAGACAAGTGAGCAAAAAATCGAAAAGTTCAGCTTCAAGGCAAGTTCGTATTCTTCACCTGCAGTAAAGACTGCAAAGCCTACCTTCCTTATCCCCGTATTCCCGGGTACAAACTGTGAATATGACAGCGCAAAGGCTGTTGAATATGCAGGTGGTAAGGCTGATATATTTGTAATCAACAACCTGACAGCTAAGGGAATTTCCGATTCTGTTGAAGCCTTTGCAAGTAAGCTTCGCACATCGCAAGCAGTATTCGTTCCGGGTGGTTTCTCGGGTGGTGACGAGCCTGACGGTTCGGGTAAATTCATTACTGCTTTCTTCAGAAACGCAGAAATCAAGGAAGAAATCGGAAATCTTCTAGACAGTCGTGACGGTCTTATGTGTGGTATCTGTAACGGCTTCCAGGCACTCATTAAGCTCGGTCTTGTGCCTTACGGAAAGATTATAGATACAGACGACACCTGTCCGACACTTACCTTTAACACAATTTCCCGTCATCAGTCGAGAATTGTCAGAACTCGTATCTGTTCAAACAAGTCTCCGTGGCTCAAAAACACAAATGTTGATGATATATACAATGTGCCGATATCCCACGGTGAAGGTAGATTTATCGCAAGTGATGCACTTATATCAGAGCTTTCAAGAAACGGTCAGATTGCAACACAGTATGTAGATGCTCAGGGTAATCCGACCTATGATATTCACTACAACCCCAACGGTTCTGTTTGTGCTATCGAGGGTATAACCTCTCCCGACGGTCGTGTTATCGGTAAAATGGGTCACTCAGAGAGAATCGGCGACGGACTTTACAAGAACGTTTACGGCGATTATGATATTAAGATGTTCAAGTCTGCTGTTGAGTATTTTACGAAGTAGTTTTATGTGGGGCTCCTCGCCCCACTCCCTCGCCCACTTTTTGAAAAAAGTGGGGCAAAAACTTTAACTTTTGCACCGACCAATTGTACTTCGTACAACTGCTCGGTGTGAAAATATTTTTTAGTATATTCGGAGGAACAAAAATGGCATATTTATCAGATATTGAAATTGCGCAAAGTGTAGAGATGAAGCCAATTTCTGAAATTGCAAAAAAAGCAGGAATTGACGAAAAGTATATCGAAAATTACGGAAAATACAAAGCAAAAATCGACCTTTCATATCTTAATGAAGTAAAAAATGAAGACGGAAAGCTCATTCTTGTAACGGCAATCACTCCTACTCCTGCAGGAGAAGGCAAGACTACAACCACAATCGGTCTTGCAGACGGACTTTCCAAAATCGGAAAGAGTGTAGCAGTAGCACTTCGTGAGCCGTCGCTCGGACCTGTTTTCGGTGTAAAGGGTGGTGCTGCAGGCGGTGGTTATGCTCAGGTAGTACCTATGGAGCATATAAATCTTCACTTTACAGGTGACTTCCACGCAATCGGTGCTGCAAACAACCTTATTGCCGCAATGCTTGACAACCACATTCAGCAGGGCAACGCACTCGGAATTGATGTCAAGAAAATAACCTGGAAGCGCTGTGTTGATATGAACGACAGACAGCTTCGTAACATTATCGACGGTCTTGGCGGAAGAATGAACGGTGTTCCCCGTGAAGACGGCTTTGATATTACTGTTGCTTCCGAGATTATGGCTGTCCTTTGTCTTTCCTCTTCTATTGCAGACCTGAAAGAGAGAATTTCAAAGATTATCGTAGGTTATACATATGACGACAAGCCTGTAACTTGTGCTGACATTAAGGCGCAGGGTGCTGTAACGGCACTCTTAAAGGATGCTCTGAAGCCAAATCTAGTTCAGACTCTTGAGGGTACTCCTGCTTTTGTTCACGGTGGTCCTTTTGCGAATATTGCACACGGTTGTAATTCTGTTATTGCAACAAAAACTGCTATGCGTGTTGCTGATTATGCTATCACCGAGGCAGGCTTCGGTGCAGATTTGGGTGCTGAAAAGTTCTTAGATATCAAATGCAGAAAAGCAGGATTAAAACCTGACTGTGTGGTAATCGTGGCAACTGTCCGTGCTTTAAAATATAATGGTGGCGTGGCAAAAGCAGACTTAAAAGCAAGACCTCTTTTATGGTTCTTCACCGTGACGGCGATCTGTATATCGGAATCCGCTGTGATGAACCCTTTATGAATAAACTCAAAGCACCTGAAGGCGGCGGTGCCATGTGGAATATGGATGG
>JAZRTY010000043.1:0-69141 GCA_045652245.1 Eubacteriales bacterium
TCTGCGGAATTTTCGAGTATTTTTTTCGCTTTGTTTTTCGTCTTTCGTTGTTCAATTTTCAATGTACAATTTACCACCGCTTTTTTCGGCAGCCCAATTAGTATATCACACTTTTTCTCTCTTGTCAAGTACTTTTTTGAAAGTTTTTTAACTTTTTTCTTCCGTGTGATTTTTTTGTTGGGACCTCCGTCTTGCGACAGCTTTGCTATTATAGCATTTACACTCTCATTTGTCAACCCCCTTTTTGTCCTTTCTACCTTTTGCACAGTGATTTTTGCATTTTCGACAATTAGTGCCGTCAAAATTCACAAATCAGCTTTTCAAGCTCCTCTTTTCTTACCTTCAAAAGCTCTATTGCTTCAAGGAAAGCATTGGCAGTCATACCTGTAGGAAGTCCAAGCGCTTTGCTCACTTTATCCCGTTTTTCACTACTTTCAGCCTTTCCCGATAGTCCCATTTCGTAAAAATACGCCTTTGTGTACTTTTCTCTTTGGGTATTTTCGGAACTTTCACAGGATTTATATTTTTCAAAAATACTACGCAGAGTATCTGCCTGTATCCCCTCAACTCCCAGGAGTCCTGCTTTTGAACTTTCCTTTTTCCTTTTTTCCTTACCCTTTTCGCTTGGAATATATAAATGAATGATTCTATCACTCTTTGGTAACATACCTTTGAGCTTATTACGAAGAAAAAAACCTGCCGGATCGCTGTCGGTCAGGATTATAATTCCGTTCTTTTCGGCAATTTTCCTGAAAAGTGAAATTTTTTCTTCATTATTAAATATAGAAAAACCACTTGTTGTGAGAATATTGGCATCAATTATGCTTTCGAGCTTGATTTTGTCGTACTTTCCTTCGACAATAACCGTTTGCGCAATTTTTATCTTCTCCATATTTTTTCCTTTTATACAAAGTTTTGTAATTATTTTTCTTATATTATAACAACAAAGGTCGCCCTTGGCACGCGACCTTCATTTTGATTATTTATCTTTTTTATTTTTGTCTGTTGCGTACAAAATAAATGCTCCCATTGTAAGCAGTGGAAAAAGAGTTGTAAAATTAAAAATTCCCACATAATCACCCGAACCAAAATTCGCATCTATTATAAGTCCTATAAACCAAGCTATTATTGTAAAAGCAATTTTTTCTGCCACAGTCAACATCCTTTCTGTTGCTTACTTTTTAAACATCTTACGCATCTTCTCTGAAAAGCTTTCTTTCTGCAGATTATTTTTATCTCCACAGGAATCTGCAAACTCACGAAGCATTTCCTTTTGCTTAGCAGACAGATTTTTCGGAACATCAACTATTACTCTGAAGGTAAGATTTCCTTTTCTCTTGCCGTTAACATACGGCATTCCCTTGTCCCTGAGGGTAAATCTTGTTCCGGTCTGCGTTCCTTCCGGAATTTCGTAGTCCATATCACCCTCAAGTGTCGGAACTTTAATTGTAGCACCGAGCGCTGCTTCAACGAATGTAATCGGAACATCGCAATATATGTCAGCGCCGTCTCTTTCAAAGACGCTGTGAGCTTTTACATTTACCGTAATATAGAGGTCACCATTAAGACCACCGTTCTTGCCGACATCGCCCTGACCACGAAGTACAATTTCCTGTCCGTCGTCGATTCCTGCAGGGATTGAAACTTCAAGAGTTTTTCTCTTGACACCTGTTCCGGACCCTGAGCAATCGGGGCACGGCTTTTCAATAACCTTACCTGTTCCGTGACAATCAGAGCAGGGACGTGTTGACTGCATAATACCGAAAGGAGTTCTCTGCTGAACTCTGACTGTACCCGTACCGCCACATTTACTACAGGTTTTGGCACTTGTTCCGGGTGCTGCACCACTTCCGTCACACTTTGCGCATTTTTCTATTCTGTTGAAAATTACGTCCTTTTTACAACCGAATGCTGCTTCCTCAAAGGTAAGCGTAACTCTTGCCTCTCTGTCTCCGCCCTGCTGTGGAGCATTGCTTCTGCGAGCAGACGAGCCGCCACCGAAAAAGCTTGAGAAAATATCTCCGACATCAAAGTCCATACCACCAAAACCACCGAAACCGCCAAAACCTGAACCACCGCCCATATTCGGGTCAAAGGCACTATGTCCATAGGCGTCATATTTAGACTTTTTATCCGAATCGGAAAGTACACTATATGCTTCGTTTACTTCTTTAAAGTTTTTTTCGGCTTCCTCATCTCCGGGGTTCAAATCGGGATGATATTTTTTTGCAAGCTTTCTGTATGCTTTTTTTATTTCGTCGTCTGAAGCACCTTTAGATAGTCCCAGCACTTCATAATAATCTCTTTTATCTGCCATTGTCAATATAACCTTTCTTAAATTTGCAATAAACAAATATCAACTGGCAAATTTTGCCCTCTGATATTCATTTACCCCATTTAAAACTACACTTTCGGGGCAGGGCATTTTTTGCCCTGTCCCGAAGATAATATTTTCTTACTTGTCGGACTTGTCCTCGAAGTCTGCGTTGATTGTGCCGTCGTCATTCTGTGTCGCGCCCTCTGCACCCTGTGCCTGCTGCGCCTGTGCGTAGAGCTTTTCGGAAATTGCATAGAATGCCTTTTGGAGTGCTTCGGTGTCCGCCTTGATAGCATCAGTATTTCCTGTTGCAACAGTTGCTTTGAGCTTTTCGATTGCTTCCTTTATGGGAGCCTTTTCGTCTTCTGTTACCTTGTCACCAAGCTCACCGAGCGCCTTTTCTGACTGGAAGATAAGAGATTCAGCCTGATTCTTTGTATCAACTGCTTCCTTCTGCTTCTTATCCTCTTCAGCATACTTTTCAGCATCCTTTACAGCCTTGTCAATATCCTCTTTAGACATATTTGTAGAGGAAGTAATAGTAATATGCTGTTCCTTACCTGTTCCCTTATCCTGAGCTGTTACATTTACAATACCGTTAGCGTCGATATCGAAGGTAACTTCAATCTGTGGAACTCCTCTGGGAGCTGACGGAATACCATCAAGAATGAATCTTCCGAGTGTTGTATTACCTGCAGCCATCTCCCTCTCACCCTGAAGAATATGAATTTCAACAGAGGTCTGTCCGTCTGCAGCTGTAGAATATATCTGACTCTTTTTAACAGGAATTGTTGTATTTCTCTCGATAATTCTGTTACAAACACCACCGAGTGTTTCGATACCGAGGGAGAGAGGTGTTACGTCAAGAAGAAGGATATCCTTAACGTCGTTTGAAAGTACACCACCCTGAATTGCAGCTCCTATTGCTACACATTCATCGGGGTTGATTCCCTTGAAGGGGTCTTTACCGATAAACTTCTTTACTGCTTCTTGCACTGCAGGAATTCTTGTAGAACCACCAACAAGAAGTACCTTGTCAATTTGCGATACCTGAAGTCCTGCATCAGAAAGGGCTTTCTTTACAGGTGTCATTGTTCTTTCTACAAGGTCGCTTGTCAATTCATCAAACTTTGCTCTTGTAAGTGTCATATCAAAATGGAGAGGTCCCTGAGCGCCTGCAGTAATAAAGGGAAGATTGATGTTTGTGCTCGCCATTCCGGAAAGCTCAATCTTTGCTTTTTCTGCAGCTTCCTTAAGTCTCTGAAGAGCCATTTTGTCAAGTCGAAGATCGATTCCGTTTTCAGCCTTGAAGGTATCTGCCATATAGTTCATAACCTTATCGTCAAAGTCGTCACCACCGAGCTTTGTATCACCGTTTGTAGCAAGTACTTCGATAACTCCGTCACCGATTTCAAGGATAGAAACGTCAAAGGTACCACCACCGAGGTCGTAAACCATAATCTTCTGTTCCTTTTCCTTGTCCATGCCGTATGCAAGAGCTGCAGCTGTCGGCTCGTTGATAATTCTCTTTACTTCAAGACCTGCAATCTTACCTGCGTCTTTAGTTGCCTGTCTCTGTGAGTCAGAGAAGTATGCAGGAACTGTAATTACAGCTTCTGTAACTGTTGTACCGAGGTAGCTTTCAGCATCTGCCTTAAGCTTTGCAAGTACCATAGCCGAGATTTCCTGAGGTGTATAATTCTTGTCATCAATAGCTACCTTGTAGGAAGAGCCCATTTCACGCTTGATTGAGCTTACAGTTCTGTCACGATTCATAACTGCCTGTCTTTTTGCTACCTGACCTACCATTCTCTCGCCTGTCCTTGAAAAAGCAACGATTGAGGGAGTTGTTCTTGCACCCTCTGCATTTGCAATAACTACAGGCTCACCACCTTCAAATACTGCAACACAAGAGTTTGTAGTACCGAGGTCAATACCAATAATTTTTCCCATAATAATTCTCCATTCTGCCAAAATCTGATTTACGATTTTTAAGGCTTAATATATAAATTTAAATTTTTGACTTTTTTAGTTTGTAACTTTAACTACCGAATGACGAAGCACCTTGTCACCACGAATATATCCTTTCTGGAATACTGCAGTAATTTCGCTCTCGCCCTTTTCGCTGTCCTCGTCGTGCATTACTGCATTGTGGAAATTCGGGTCAAAGGTTTTGCCGAGTGCTTCAATTTCAGATATACCAAGCTTTGCGAAAATTTCATCACACTGCTTTTTTATCATCTGCACACCCTTATACATTGAGCTTTCCTTATCGGGCTCTGCCTCAAGTGCTCTTTCAATATTGTCAAGCATCGGAAGCAGCTGTGCTGCAGTATCACAAAGAGCGTCGGTGTATATACTTTCCTTTTCCTTTGTAACTCTCTTTCTGAAATTATCGTATTCAGCCATCATACGAAGGTATTTATCGTTTTCTTCCGAAAGCTTATTTTCAAGTTCAGCAATCTTTTCTTCTTTTTCGTTTTTCTTTTCTTTTTTACTTTCCTTGCCTGCACATTTTTTACAACCTTTTTTCTCTGTGGTACAATTTTCGGAATTTGTTTCTTCGTTTACATTTTCTACTGTGTCCTTTTCCTGCTCTGCCATTTTTTCCTCCGTTTTAATAAAGTATCATGTGTATTATATGTTGTTTTTATCATCGTCACCGGGCATCAACGCATCAATTTCCGTATTTCCCATCGACCTTGCAAGAAATTTAAGGCTTGCAACAACCTTTTTATAGTCCATTCTGCGTGGCCCCAGAATACCGATTACAGCATTTGTGTTTCCGACAGGGAAAGAACAGTACACAAGACTCGTTTGTGCAAACGCCGAATCCTCGGGATTTTCACCGATAAAGATTTTAAGTCCGCCCTCCTCTGAAAATACAGGTGTAAGCCCGTTTTCGTTCCCGTAGGAATCTCCTTCAAGAAGCCGTTTTAAGTCCTCTTGTCTTGTTTCGCATAGCTCTATTATCGACCTTGCCTTCTCTACTGTTGAAAATTCGGGGTAGGACAGAAGATTTGTAACTCCGTCAATTTTTATATCATCGGAATTTTTCCCTCTCGTTTCGATATATGCTGCACGAAGAATTTTACCGACAAGATTTCTGTGTCTGCCAAAGCTTTCCTCAAGCTCCATAATAAGGTCAAGAGAAACGTCGTCAAGTATTACTCCCGAAAGCTTTTCGCAAAGTATATCCTTAATTTTTGCAACATCTCTTTCCAAAAGGGTAAAGTCACTCTGAATTTGTGTGCTTTTTGCATTTCCGTCACGCAAAATCATAACAAGCAAAAAGCTGCGCTCGTTTATATAAACTGCATCAAATCGCAACACAGTACTTTCACTCTCTCTGTGTGCGAGTGAAACTGCAGCATATTTTGTAACCCCCGACATTACCTTGCTGGCTCTGTCTATCATCCTGTCTATCTGAGCTGTCTTGAATTTTGTAAGCTCGGAAAGAAGTTCAAGCTCCTCAACCGAGAGTCTGTAGTCCTCATTCAGCTGGTCTACATAAAATTTATAGCCAAGTGCTGACGGAACACGTCCGGCACTCGTGTGAGGCTTATCAAGATATCCAAGTGTTTCAAGCTCACTCATTTCGTTTCTTATAGTTGCAGGAGAAAGAGAAATATTACCGTAGGTTGTCAGATACTTTGAACCGACAGGCTCACCCGAGTCTATATATGCGTCAATTATCGATTTCAGTATTTGCTTTTTTCTCTCGGATAAATCCATACTCCTCACCTCCAACATAAATACGACTTTTTCATTTATATAAAAATAAAGTCATACCATTTTAGCACTCGCACACTCCGAGTGCTAACGATATGACTTTACCACTATTTTGGGCTTTTGTCAATAGATAGGACAAAATTTTATTGTTAATATTTTATGAACTGCATTTGCAAGCAGCAAAAACGATACAAAAAGTGCGATTTTGCGACGTTTTACAGCTTAAAATCGCAAATTTTCTCCTTTTTAAAAATACATTCCTCACACTTCGGATTTCTCGCACGACAGGTATCTCTGCCAAACTGAACAAGCCTGTGACACAAGTCGGATTGTTCATTTCTTGGCACAATAGCGTCGAGAGTGCGTTCAACCTTCACAGGAACAGTACTGTCGCAAAGACCGAGCCTGTTTGAAATCCGTATACAATGGGTATCAGCCACAATTCCACCCTTGCCGTATACGTCGCCAAGTACAAGGTTTGCAATTTTCCTGCCAACTCCCGACAAAGACAACAAATCTTCCATATTATCGGGTACTTTTCCATCAAAGTCGGAAAGAATTTTTGTACACGCTTCCTTTATACTTTTTGCTTTGCTGTGATAAAGGCCACAGGGTTTTATTATTTCCTCAATTTCTGATAGCTCCCCCTTTGCAAGAGCCTCAATTGTCGGAAAGACACGAAAAAGGTCGTAACTTACAATATTTACCCTCTCGTCGGTACATTGAGCAGAGAGTCTTGCAAGAACAAGTAATTTCCACGGTTCTCCGCCATATTCAAGAGAGCAGATTGCTTCGGGATATATTTTCTTCAGATGCTCTGTTACCTTTTTAGCTTTTGTTTCTTTTTTCATCTTCATAATAGATTTTTAAACACTTTTAATATTCAAGATATTTTGCCTGTTCTTTATAAAAATCGAGAATACCGTCAGCAAGAGCCTGTGCACTTCTCTCGTAATTTCCTGGAGAAACTGTCCATTGGAATTCCTCAACATTACAGATAAAGCTCATCTCGCACAGTGTTGACGGGAATCTGTGGTTTCTTGCAACTGCAAGCATCTGATATGCCGTCGGGCGCTTGAGTCTTGCAAGCTGTGTTGTCACAGAATCAGCAACGGCGTCTGCAAGCATGATACCTGCACAGTCGGAATAAAGTCCGAGATACCCACGCACAAGTGACGGGTTTACAGACCCTGAAATAGAATTGTGGTGAACGGAAATTGCCATATCCGGTATCATTGAAGCAAGTATATCAATTCTGTCATAAAGGTCGAGAGTTTCGTCCTTTTCTCGTGTCATAATAACTCTTGCTCCAAGCGCTGCGAGCTTATTGCGAAGCTCAAGAGCAATTGATAAGTTAAGGTCTGCCTCGTGAAGCTTTGCTCCGATTGACGCAGGTCCCGGAGCTCCGATATCGTTTCCGCCGTGTCCTGCATCAATAATGATTGTCTTACCGGAAAGTGGTGTGTCCCCCTCATGTATGGACTGTGGGTTATTAAGCCTGAAAATTATCATTCCGTCATCATATACTGTATTGAAGCCGTAATAATTTTTCGCTTCCTTAAGGGTAAACTCGTAAATAACATTTCCGTTCTGGATTTTTATAGCATATGACGAAATGAGAGGATTATTCTTTATTTCACACTCGGGCAGCATCTGCGTACCTGTATTATATAATGTAACTGTAAATTTATCCTTTAAGGTTGAAACATTCACGGGTACATTCTCGGTAACACTGAAACGAATATCTGTATGATTTTCAACATTGTTGAAAGTATCCTTAACATTCGGCTCTACCACAACACCGAGAAGTCTGTTTTCATAAAGCGCGCTGTCCTTTACAACTCTTACATTGTTCTCGGAAATATAATATCCACAACGCAGCTTATAAAAGCCGCCTTCATAGCCTACCACATAGTCACGCATACCGATTGAAGCAGGAGTCGGGTCATCATAGAAAGAGGAATCCGGCTCGACCTTAAGATAAGAGTAGTCGTTTTTCACCTCTGCATAGATAAGGGCTCCTTTGCCAAGCTCATTTACAAGCGCTGCTCTTTTTGTAGCCGTTTTATTCCCCTTTTGTGCCGTAAAAGTGAGAGTTCCGAGACTTGCTATGTCTCCTGCCTTTGCATAGGACGCCTGAAGTTTTACACTTCCCTCATAAAGCTCGGTGTAGTTCTTTGCAGTTGTCGAGCTGTATTTTGTAGGTTTGAGTTCAATTGCAATTCCACCGATTTTTGCAGTAACCATACTTCCTGCAGGTGCGTTACAGGATACCTTTATTGTATCTCCCAAAGATAACCACACCTCACCCTTCGGATATTCATTGAGTATTTCATAGGTCTTCATTTCGGTAGCGTTTGCGCTGTTATCGGGAGAAGCAAGCTTTGTTATTGTATAGCTTTTTGTTTCGTCCTTTGACTGTATTAAAAACTCGTTCTTTCCGTTTGAAAGTGTTTTATAAATCGAGAAATAGCCGTCCTTGGTTCTGGATATCGGCTCGCCGTTAATTACAACAGGATAATTCGGGTCTGATACTCCGAGAAGATAAGTACTGTCCTCTGTTGTTGTGTTTTCTATCGGGAAGGTTATTTCAGGCTCTTTCGGAGCATTCTCGGCCTTACTTTCATCCACGTAATCTATCGCAACACTAAAGGCAGATTTCAGGTCATCAAAAAGTCCTGCAGTATTCTTTGAAATGTCTGCATAACCGTAAAAAGCACTTCCACGGCAGGTAAGCAGAGCTCTTGCAAATTCAAGCTGACGTATCATTTCACCTTCGGCGTAATCTGCAGCCTTATATGCTCCGTGTCCGATATATAGGTCAACACCTGTCCCGTCAAGATTTGCATTCCACCATCTCGCAATTACATCAAAGGGTGCCGCCTTCGTTTCAAAGCTCCAATACACCTGTGGAACAAGATAATCTACATATCCCCCTCTTGCCCAGGCGATTGCATCACAGTAAAGCGTGCTGTACGCTTCAAGTCCCGTACTTTCACTTCCTGTTATATATGTATCAGAACCCTTATTCGCCCAGATACCAAATGGAGAAACTCCGAAACGCAAGTCAGTACTTACCGATTTTACAGCCTCATATGCTGATTTTACAAAAGCATTTACGCTACTGCGTCTGAAGTCTGCAATGCTCTGCCCGTTTCCGTACTTTTCATAGGCTTCGCCATCCTCGAATTCGGCTTTACCTGACGGATACGGATAGAAATAATCGTCTATATGTATTCCGGAAAGTCCGGGGTAATTTTCACAAATATACTTTATTTCGGATACGATAAGCTCACGCACCTCGGGAAGACCTGGGTTATAATAGAGCTTTCCGTCGGCAAAGGCAACGGTATATTCGGGATGAAGCCTCGCAGGGTTATTCTCGGAAAGCGCTGATCTATCAAGCTGTGGCTTGCTTGCACTTCCGTTTGTAGCTCTGAAGGGGTTTAGCCACGCGTGTACCGAAATATTGTAATCCTTTGCTTTTGAAAGCAAATATTCAAGGCTGTCAAAGCTGCCGTCAGCTTCCTTCCCCTGTTCTCCCGAAACATACTCGGACTGTGGGAACACTTCTGATTTATACAGAGCATCTCCACAGGGACGAACCTGGAAAAATATTGTATTGAAGCCTATTTCGGAACAAGTTTCAAGAATCTCGTCAAGCTCTGCCTGAAGCTCTTTTTTTGAAAGCCCTTTATCCGACGGGTAATTAAGATTTCCTATAGAAGCTACCCACACACCACGCATTTCGTCATTTTCTGAAATGTCGGCAAGCTGCGAAGCCTCTCGGTTGTCGCTTTTATAGTCTGCAAGTACTCCGTTTTCCGAAACGTTCCTCGATATATTAAAAAATACAATTGCAAGGGTTACGGTAAGAACAAACGTTACCATTCCTGCCGCAAGAGGCAGAACGAATTTTCTGAAGTTTATATCGGCAAATACTTTTTTCATAAATCCTCCTTTTTCACATCATTAAAAGCAATACCACTAACATAATTATTGTTATATTGGTCATATTATTCTTAAAGTGATTTTTACAAAAATTAAAACTTTACCGATTACATTATACTACAAAATCTTCCTTTTTTCAACATTTTCAGAAAAAAGCTTATTTCCAAACTGTTAATTCTGCACAAGTGAATTGTTCAAAAAGCAATATAATGAATTAAATATTTCCAAAATAACGCAATTTAAAAATCTATACTTGATTTATACAAAAATATGTGCTATAATCAAGAGAATAGAAACGAATACGGAATAAGGGCACACTAATCGGGGACCTAGCGGAGCCCTGTACCTGCAATCCGCTATAGCAGGGACTAATTCCCGTTCTGAGGGCTTTACCGTTCTTGTGTTTGTGTTTTTTCTGTGTTGAGACACAGGTCCTGCGCAATTACACCTCGTGAACCATGTCAGGTGGGGAACCAAGCAGCATTAAGCGATAAGTGTGATGTGCCGCAGGAGTGCCTTTGTTGAGCAGAAGTGATACAACCGCATTTTTGGGGAAAGTTCGATTTTCGGGTGTGTGTTCTTATTGCGTACTCGTTTTTTGTAAATGACATTTTTTGAAAACTGCCTTGACAAAATGTAATTTTTGTTATATAATATTTTGCGTTACGGAAAATATTGGGGTGTCGCCAAGTGGTAAGGCACAGGACTTTGACTCCTGCATTTCGCTGGTTCGAGCCCAGCCACCCCAGCCAGAAAAAGCGACAAGTTTCAACTTGTCGCTTTTTCAATGATGTTTGCCTGACGGCACATCAGGGCAAACATCGCATCATTGCGAAACAAAGTGAAGCAACATCATATTTGCGAAGCAAATGCATCATATCGCCGCAGGCGATACTTCATTCAAATAATCTGCTTTTGTGGTATAATGAGTTTGCGAAGCAAGCAGTCAATTCATAAAACAGAATACCCGCTGACCCGTTCGGCTCTTCCGGAATAAAAAAAGCACAGCACTTTTTCAAAGTGCTGTGCTTTTTACGTTATATAAACCGATTAATTTTTGTCAATATGTACATCCAACTGCGGATAAGGAATTTGTATTCCGTTTTTGTCAAATTCCTTCTTTACCTTTTCAATCAAATCAAAATTAACATCCCAGTAATCAGCCGATTTACACCATACACGAACTGTATATTCAAGAGCACTGTCGCCGTGCTTTGAAAGACGCACAAACGGCTCGGGAGTGTTCAATACCTTTTCGTGTCCCTTTACAGCTTCAAGCAGGATAGCCTTAACCTTTTCTATGTCATTGTCATATGAGGTTGTGAAGGTAAAGTCTACTCTCCTTGTTTCAAGAACAGAATAATTTTCGATAACTGTATTTGTAAGAGTACCGTTGGGGATTGTAATAACCTTGTTATCCGGTGTTGTCAGAACAGTATACATAATTGTAATGTTTGTAACTGTTCCGGAAACGGATGATGTATTGATATAATCGCCTACCTTGAAAGGCTTGAATATAAGAATCATAATTCCACCAGCAAGGTTGGAAAGTGCCCCCTGAAGCGCAAGACCGATAGCAAGACCACAGGATGCAAGGGCTGTAATGAAGGAGGTTGTGGGAATCCCGAGAATCATAGCAATTGTTATAAAGAGGACTATATATAGTGCCACCCCTGCAAAGCTACTGATAAAGGTTCTCACACCTGTATCAACCTTGTCAAGCTTATGTGAATTCTTTATCCACTTTTTTATAAATTTAATAAGTCTGCTTCCTACAAGAAGAACAACAATCGCTATCAGAAGCTTCACACCAAGAGATGCCAGAAGCTCAAAAAGAAAGTTCATGATTTTTTCAATACTCATTTTTTATCTCCTTTTACGCCAAAAGTAATTGAACAACCTTGTGTTTATATTTCAAGCCTGTTCCAAAACGAATTCGCCAAAGAACTCAGGTCTGTGGTAATCCGGATTTTCTGTATTTATCGGATAATATGTAGCATAATGCTTATTTTGAGTTTCATCGCCACACTTATACAGGTTACCGTATATTGTCTTCGTATGGCAGCCGAAAATTTCGTCTGTAAACTCAAACGGAATACAGAATTGTAACACCCATCTTTTTTCGTCAACGCAAGATTTAACATTAAAGTATTCTTTATCCTTGTCCGGATATTCAGCATCATACCGTGATGTTCTGATTGCTAAATACATTGTACCGAAGGGATTGAACTCAAAATTGAAATATCTTGGGTCATTTTCATTTGGCCGGAAGAAAAATTCCATACAGCTATCCAGGCAAACCGCATCATTCTGTTTTCTGTATCTTGCAAGCAAAGGGGTTTCATCTGTTTGCAGCCGTACATAGATTCCGTAATCGTCATACAAGAGCCTTCCGGTAGTTTTCGGAACAAGTCCGTATCCTTGCCAGTTAACCTTGTCAATATCTGCAATATTTGCACTCTCCCAGGCTTTGTCATCTATACCCTTGATGCCGCTTTCGATCTTTTTGATAATGTACATTTTAAAAACTCCATTTCGATTTATCCTGATAATGTGTTTGCAAAAATCAGATAAAAATGCTTTTTATGCCTTACTTTTTCGCTTCCTTCATAAGGTCGCAAGCTTTAGCTGACGCAAGATTCGGGAATACTCCCCAGGCTGCAATATCAATATAAAGTCCTTCCTGCAGAGGATTTCCTTCAAGGTCATAGAAGTTAGAGGACTTACAGCTCCAGCCAAACGGCCAGATTCCGACAGTTTTTGCCTTGTCTGCAAAGAATACATATTTGTCTGCCTTGACTATTACTTCCTCCCAGTTTCCGTCTGCCTTATAGGCTTGTGCAAGGTTCGTGAAAATATTAGCTTCGCCAAAAGAGACGCCGTCCTTTTCTATCATTGTCCTCATACTGAATCTCGGAAGATTTACCATTGATTCGTTTGTACGAGCAAGCATCTTAAAGTATACATAACCGTTTGAAAGGTCAATGTCATCAGGGTCAGTAATATGCATACCGGGTCCTGCATCTGTGTTATTTACTGTAAAATGGGCATAGGCAACATCGCAGTTTTTATCAAATTCTTCGCTTACACTGAAGCCGTCGGTGATTTTTTCAAAGAGTTTATTCTTTACAGTTCTTACAAAATACGGGGGAAGTACATCATCTGTTTCGTTCTCACTCTTGCAAATTACAGCACCGTGTCTTACTGACTCAATATCATTCTTTGGTGCGTTCTTTAAATATTCCTCGTATTTTGCTCTTTCCTCATCAGTTACGGGAACACTCTTTGTGGGGGTATATTCATATTCCCACTTAGGAATGTGTGGAACATAGTAAACCTGTGCATTATTGTCGCCAAGCTCATTCTTTACATTTTCTGCAGCATTCTCGTCCATACTCTTTTTCTTGAACAAGGTCTTGTCAAGATGATTTGAGCTTGAATAAAAGTCGTTACCCACACCCTGAATAAAGGTGTTGCCGTCAAATTTCGCTTCACAATCAGGTACTACTGTAGTACAGGTCTGACCGATTTCCTGAGTTGATCTGTCAAAAACGTTATTATTGATTACGAAATTGTAATACTCGTTTCTTGTAGTAGGACCACCACCCGAACGCATATGTCTTTCGAGATATCTGTCAGGTCTCATTGAACCGAAGCCATAACCTGCTCTGCGGCAGAGGTTGTTGTCGTACAATACATTTGTGCCATGACGAACAAAGGGACCTGTTCCTTCCGGAGCGTTAGGTAAGAAGTATTCAATACTGTAAACACATTCTGTAATTACATTGTCCTTATATCTTACATTATCGTGAATAATATCCTGAGCCGTAGAGGAAACCTGATGTGTAACACCTGCGTCATAGCACTGATATACATAGCAGTTATCAATATAGAAGCCGTCGCAGCTTCCATAAAGCTCAACGCCGTTTCCGAGTCTTGTAGGCTCCTCGCCTCTGCCCCAGCCGTAGTATCTTGTAATAGAGCCACCTATCCAGCCTATTTCACAATTTCTGATAAGGACATTTTCGTGGTTGTTAAGCGAAATGCCGTAAAATCCGGAATATTTAAGGCAAAGGTTATCGATTATAACATCCTTTACATTGGGATTGACCTTCATACAGTTTACTCGCTCGTTAAACTCGATATTATAGAAAACCTTACCGGGGTTACCCTGGTCACAACGCAGGAAAATAGGGCCTGTAGATATATCGCTGTGAATTTCATTGATTCTTCCACTCGAAATTACAGAGTCAGCCTTATGGAAAAACTCCATATTTTTAAGGTTTTTATAAGATACAGGAGTCTTTGTTTCATCACCTTTTTTGTAGAAGTGACCTGTGAAGTTCGGCATATATTTGTTGGAGAAGGATTCACCGTCGTTAAATACGAGAATACCTACATCTGACATATCCTCATTTGCATACTTCCACACAAGTGCTCCACTTTCGGTATCTTCATAAACAAGAGTCCACTTCTCGGGGTCTGCACCGTCCTCGGGAGAGGAATTGATTATCGGCTTTACGCCTTCTCCGTATGCAGAATATGTAACACCGCTTCTGCAGGAAATCGGCTCACGCCACATATCCCCTCTTTTAAGCAGTATTCCGTCGCCGTACTGTGCAAGCACTGTCGCTTTTCTGAGAGTTCTTATCGGAGTTTTTTCCGAAAGTCCGTCATTATCGTCACTTCCACTTGTTGATACATAGATTTTCTTACCGGTTACCTCTGAATAATCCGACTTTGTAGCACGAATTTCAGCTATTCTTTTTGCTTCAAGCTCATCAAGCTCTGAAATTTTCTTTTTTGTTGCCTCGTAATTATACTTAGCAGCATCTTCCTTTGTAAAGTCGCTGTCAGCAAGAGGTTTTGCATAGGGGAATTTTTCAAATGGATTCATTTTAACACACCAACTTTCATTATTTGTCTTTTTCTTCAAGATTTGTTTCGGTATCCCATCTGTTATCAGATGCCTGATATTCACGCATTTTTGCGTATTCTTCTTCAGTTACGGGAATTTTCTTGTCTGCTCTGTAGCAGAATCCCCACTTCGGAATATGTGGAACATAATAAACATCAGCATTTTTATCACAAAGCTCATTCTTTATGTTTTCTACTGCAACCTCGTCCATAGTCTTTTTCTTGAACTTTTCAGGGATGCTATTGACACCATTTGTATAAAGACCATTTCCGATTCCCTGAATAAAGGTATTTCGGTCAAAAACAGGAGAACAACCGTCAACCGCAGTACTCGTCTGTGTCAGCTCCTGTACCGCTCTGTCAAATACATTATTGATAATTCTGTAATTGTGATATTTGTTTATTGTAGTTGGATACTCACCTGAACGAATATGTCTTTCATTGTAGCTGTCAGGTCTGAGTGCGCCAAAGCCCCAGCCTGCCCTGCGGCAAAGATTGTTTTCAAAAAGGATATTCATTCCCTCTCTCTCGTGGGTGCTATCCTCAAAGCAGGAAAGAAAATACTCTATGCTGTATATGCAATCGGTAAGTACATTGTTTGTATATTTTACGTTATCGTGACGTCTGTCGCGATACTCCTTTGATACCTGATGCGTAATGCCCGCATCGTAGCACTGATATACATAGCAGTTATCAATATAGAAGCCGTCGCAACCACCGTAAAGCTCAATACCGTTGCCAAGTCTTATCGGAGCATCGGGATGGTTTACTCCATAAACGGTAATTCCGCCGCCTATCCAGCCGATCTCTAAGTTCTGCATACGGATATTGTCAACCCTGGAAAGGAGAGAAATACCGAAAAGTCCATACTTAAGGCAAAGGTTATCAAAAAGTATGTCTTTTGCACCTTCAGGAACGTTTGACATTGCCCCGCGTACACAGAATTCAATGTTTGAAAACAGCTTTCCGGGATTTCCCTCGTCGCAACGCAGAAATACAGGGCCTCTTGCAGCTCTTGCTTTTATTCTTTTGTCTTCTAAAATAACCGAGTCTGCCTTATGGAAAAATTCCATATTTTCAAGGTTCTTGTATGTAAAAAGCTTCTTTTCCTCGTCACAACTGTCATAATAATAGCCGCAGAAATAAGGAACACGCTTCTTTGCAAATCCCTCTCCACCGTTCATAACTATTACACCTAAATCCAGCATATCCTCTTTTGCATACTTCCACACAAGCGCACCTGTTTCCTTATTTTCATATACAAGTGTCCACTTGTCCGGGTCTGCTCCGTCTTCGGGAGAGATAGTTATTAAGGGCTTATCACCCTCACCGTACGCAGAATAGGTAACCCCGCTTTTTGCGATGAGAGATGTTCCACGCCACATATCCCCTCTTTTAAGCAATACTCCGTCACCGTAGTCAGCGAGAGAATTACCCTTTTCAAAAGTCTTTACCGGGGTACTTTCAGAAAGGCCGTCGTTGTTGTCGTCACCGTCAACAGATATATAGATTTTCTTGCCTGTTATTTTTGAATAATCTGACTTTGTTGCCCGAATTTCGGCTATCCTTTTGCGTTCTAACTCGTCAAGCTCTGCGATTTTCTTTTTTGTTTCCTCATAGTTGTATTTAACTGCCTCTTCTTCTGTGAACACACTGTCACCAAGAGGTCTTGCATACTTATAACCTTCAAATGGATTCATTTTTGTTTCCTGCCTTTCCTTCTCTCTTTTAAATTTATATACATATAATATGTACAAGGTAATTATGCACTATTTCAATGAAAAAGTCAATAGAAATCAGGAAAAAAATGGGAATTTTCGGTATCAGCTTTATTCTGTTATTTCACTGTCTCCATCATATCAAATTTTTGTGCTGCTTCAAGGTTATCAAAGGCAGCCCATGCGGCAACATCATAATAGAAATCTTCCTGAAGTGGTTTTCCGTTCGCATCAAAGAAGCTCTTGATAGCCACGCCACCTGAGAGAGAAATTATAATATGGTTTGTATTTACTGCCTGTTCGGGTATATTTTCGTGCGCTACAATTATCTGCTGCCACTTGCCGTCGGCTGTCACAGTCTCCTTTGAATAAGCATCTCCTGCAGGGCCTAACGAGTTTACAATCGGATTTCCGTCTTTATCATTTGCATGATAGGTTGAAATTTTGATTTTTTTAGGTGTCTTATCATTTGTACGGATAAGGAATTTATAATAAGCCTTTCCCGAGGATATATCCCAACGGGGATTACTATATGAGTCAAGAGCGAGCGATGTTGCTTCGCTATTGAGTGTCAGGTGTGCGTAAACAATACCCGTTTCCTCGTCTGTCATTTCCTCAACTGTAAGCTTTCTTGCTTCCTGATAGAGATTACCTTCAGCCTGTGTTCTTACAATAAGGGGAGCATAATTTACCTCAGGCTCTGTTTCCTCTTCAAGTTCTTCTTCGTTTATCCATTCGTTTCCACGTTTTGCGTGGGTAACGGTTGCTTCTGCAACATTTGCATACGCCCAATGGCTCTTGTCGATATCCGAGAAGCTCATCTGAAGGTCAGACGGCAGATATTCTATATTTGCTTCGTTTCCGAGGGCTCTATTTACAACCGTTACAACCTCAGCTCTTGTGATTGTATTATCAGGCTTGAAAGAGAATGTTCCGTCACCGTTGTCATATCCATTTACGAGTCCTGCCTTGGCAGATGCAGTTATAACATTATATCTCGGATGTGTTGAAGCTACATCGGTAAATACAGAGGGCTTTCCTGCATCCTTGAGAAGTCCCATATTATATACAAGCTCTACAAATTCTGCTCTTGTGATAGACTGGTCAGGAAGGAATGCTCCACTGTAGGACTTAAGATAGCCAAGGCTCTCAACATATGAAATATAATTCTTTCCCCAGTGAGAAGCAACATCCGTAAACGCAGTTTTCTTGTCAGTTGGAACAAGCGCATCGCCGCCTGCACAGAGCCTTGCGACAATCGTAACAGCTTCTGCTCTGGTCATTGTTCCGCCCGGTCTGAAGGTACCGTCATCATAGCCCTTGATAAAGGCTGTATATTCCTTTCTTTCTTCACCCTGTGGCAACAGTTTCACACCGTTATTTTGTTCGTCACCACTCAGGAAGAAGCCCTTTATCCTGAAATTTGTACCGGGTTTTGTTTCTTCAAATATTATATCTACAATATGTTCTCCTGCCGTTTCCTCTTCGAAGAACATTGTATAATAATATGCAATACTACGTGAATCGTAAAGGTCAACCTTTACATATTCCTTACCGTCTACCGAATACTTAAAGCCTCCCGACTGGGTATTCATTATGTAAAAAAGTCCACCGTTTTTAGCGTTGTATTTAACTCTCAGAACTGCACCATCTGTCTTTGTGGAAAGCTCGCTGCCGCTAAGCTTATAATCGGGTGCATTTTGTGAAATTTCATCCTCGGAAAGTTCTCCAACTGTCACCATATAAGCATCTGTCAGAAGGTCTTTGTTGTAATAGGGGGAATAGGATTTGAAGGTATCCTTGAAAAGTTTTTCGGGCAATTTATATTCTGTTACCTTTGTCGAAAAGCTCTTGTTATCATCAAGATTAGGCTTCAGAATGTCATCTCTTAAATACTCAAAATACTTCTGATACCCTGCGTCAATCGGGTGAACATTATCAAGGAAATACTTTTTCCATACAGAATCGTAATATGATGAAGGTGCTACTCCACCATTTTCGGCAACGATATCATTCCAGAGCTGCTTTCCCATCCATACAACCGGTATTCCGTAATATGCCGCCACTTCTGCGTGTGCCTTGGCGTTGGAATAATCGGTATCTCTTCTTGAAAAGTCGGTAGTTATACATACAACTATATCGCAGGTCGGATTGTTTTCTCTTACGTTTCTTATTATTGATTCAAGATAGTAAGCCGATGCGTCATAGTCAAGCACTTCATAAAAATCGTTTATTGCATATTCGATAAAGAGAAGGTCTGCAGGTGTTTCGGTATCGTACATAAGAGCATAATTTACTCTATATACGTTAAGGTCTGTACCCGTACCACCAAGAGGACCGTATCTTTTCTGTTCAAATTTTACGCCGTTTGGAACGCCGTAATTTTCGTTCATCCAGTTGCAAGAAAGGTCTCTCCAGCAATTTCCACTCGAGCTCTGTCCCATTCCTTCGGTAACCGAGCCTCCGAAATATGCAACCGTGATGTCTTCTCCGTTTTTCATTTTTGCGTAAACATTAGGCAAAAGTGAGCCTTTCTCGTCTGCCGACACAGCACTTGTTACAAACGCCATACACGACAGAGAAATTACAATTGCAAGTAAGAGGGATAAAAATTTCTTCATAATAAAAACACCTTTTTGTATATATTTATTTTAAAAATTAGTTTACAAAATAACTGCAGTTTATTTTCATAACCAATTATTAAAATATTGACTACTTCAGAAATATATGGTATAATATCATTGTCACATAAATTCTCAATATTGCACTTAGGGTAAGTGTGTATTTTTATCATTATTTTTGGTAAAAATGCATGCTCTATTTTCGCATACTTATCCAAGTGTGAGAGAATTTGTGTGACAACAAACAGAGTTGTGCATTTTTCGTGCATCAACTTTGTTGGTGCACTTTTTTGTACTCTGTTTCAAAGGTTGCTACACACTTTGAAAAATCCACCATTACGTGGATTTTTTCATTTTGTCTACAAATTCATTGTATCACATAATTTTCAGCGTTTCAATTAGTTTTTTTACTGATTTTATTAGTTTTTGTGTCTTTTTTCTTGACAAATCACCCTGTTTTTGTTATACTGATAAAAAATCAAAGAGTGAGATTTGTGCAAAATGAAAAAAGTAAACTTGCGTTCCCCGTATAACGAAAAATATTTTTACCACGACTGGAAAGTAAAAAATCCTTTTCTGCATATGTTCGGAGCAGGTATTGTATATCAGGACGACAGATATCACTATTCCACCATTCGTGACACATACCTGTTTGAATACATAATCAAGGGTAAGGGGTATATAGAATGTAACGGTAACAGGTATACCGTAAGTCAGGGGGATACGATAATTGTAAAAAAAGGTGTTAAAATGAAATATGGTTCAGACAAAAAAGAGCCTTATACAAAAATATGGTTCAGTGTAATAGGGAGCTTCCCAGATGAACTTTATAAATGCTACGATAACAAGAATGAGCCTGAATTAATTATAAAACATGTAAACACTTACCCTCTTTTTGAAAAAATACTTCGGCATCTGAGCCTTGAGCAGGTAAGCGTGGACGTTTGCTCACATATAATACTTGACATTATTCTCGCAATCAGAGACCTGAACAGTAATCTTAACGGTAAGGTTGAAAATATCGCCGAGCAGCTGAAATTTTTTATAGATTCTTTTCCTCAAAGCAATATAGATATAGAGACAATCATATCGCAGTATGCCGTATCAAAAAGAACTGCAGTAAGACTTTTCCGTGAAAGGTACGGTATTACCCCGATAAAATACTTAAAAGAAGCAAAGCTTGAAAAGGGCTGTGAGCTATTGAAAAACAGCACCCTCACCGTCAGTGAAATTTCAGAAATTCTCGGCTTTTGCGACCAGAGTTATTTTTCTACCGAATTTATGAAAAAATACCGAGTTTACCCCTCTGTTTACCGAAAAGAAATATTACGCAATACTTGAAATATTCATATTTTTAGTGTAATATATATGTAAAGAAATACACTTACGAAAGGAAATACTATTATGAAGTACAAAATAGAACTTGTTACATTTAAAGACATCAATGATTTCGTAAAGACAGTTGAACACTATGATTTCAAAGTAAAGCTCACAGACGGAGATTCCTTCTGCGTAAATGCCAAGAGTCTTATGGGTGCTATGGCAACTGTTGAATGGGATAACCTTTACTGTGAATCGGAAAAGGATATTTACAACGATATTCAGAAGTACGTTGTAGACTAAAAAACAGAACAATAAAGAACGGTGTCGAAAATTCGACACCGTTTTTGTTTTACAGCTTCGATACAAGATATTCCCCGAACTGTGCACAAGTTGCACCGTCGGTATTTCCCGTAACTTGTACTTTTCCTTCACTCTCACAAAGGTTCAGGGCATCCTCGAGCTTCTGAGCCTTATTTACAAGCCCTATATGGCGAAGAAGCATCGCCAACGCCTTAAGAATACTCTGTGGGTTTGCATATTCTCCGATTCCCTCTTCAATCATACGGGGAGCTGAACCGTGAATAGCCTCAAACATCGCATATCTGTCTCCGATATTCGCACTTCCGGCAGTACCGACACCACCCTGAATTTGCGCAGCCTCATCGGTAATGATATCACCGTAAAGATTCGGTAACACGAACACCTGGAATTTATCTCTGATAGCTTCGTTTACAAGGTTTGCACTCATAATATCGATATACCAGTCCTCGGCAACTATACCCGGATATTCCGAAGCTATTTCGTGACAGATTGCAGAGAACTTTCCGTCGGTTTTCTTCATAATATTAGCCTTTGTTACAATTGAAACGCTTGTCTTTCCGTTATTTTTTGCGTATTCAAAGGCAGCTCTTGCAATTCTTCTCGTACCTGCATTGGTTGTAACCTTAAAGTCAAAGGCAAGCTTATCCGGTACTTCAAACCCACTGCTTCCGAGGACATATTCGCCCTCTGTGTTTTCACGGTAGAAAATCCAGTCGATATTTTTTTCGGGGACAGATACCGGACGCACATTTGCATAAAGGTCAAGCTCACGGCGAAGTGTTACATTTGCACTTTCCATACTACCACCCTTGGGTGTTGTTGTCGGCCCCTTGAGCAATACGTCACATTCCTTAATTTTCGCAAGGACATCACTCGGTACCGGCTCGTTCTTTGCAAGTCTGTTCTCTATTGTAAGACCCTCGATTTCACGAAGCTCTATCTTGCCATTTGTAATTTCTTCTTGTAGCAGCTTTTCGGCTACTTTCTTTGCCTCATCAACTATTATCGGACCTATTCCGTCGCCACCGATAATTCCTATTATAATTTTTTCTTTCTTTGAAAAGTCTGTTCTTTGCGCGTTTTTCTCCATTCTTTCGCATCTTTCAAGCTGCTTTTCAAGAAGACTGCGAAAATGGACGCAGTATTCATCTATATTGTAATTTGACATATTCTTTCCTCTTTTATTTGTTTTTTTCTTTTGTGTAGCCAAGAAGCCCACCGCACTTGAGCATTTCCTTTTGTCTTTCACTAAAAGAGCAATTAAGTGTATAGCTTTCATTCTTTGTCTTATTCACAAGGGTAATTTCACCACTGTCCATTCCTTCGTAAATATTGCAAACAGAAAGCTCGTCGCCCTGCGATAATTTATCATAATCGTCGGCATTTTTAAAGGTAAGTGGCAGAATTCCTGCGTTTATAAGGTTTGCAACGTGAATTCTTGCAAAGCTCTTTGCAATAACACATCTTACGCCAAGATAAAGTGGAACAAGTGCTGCGTGCTCACGGGAAGAGCCTTGTCCGTAGTTTGAGCCACCGACAATTATGCTGTTACCTTGTGCCTTTGCTCTTTCCGGGAAGCTTTCGTCACATACTGCAAAGCAGAATTTTGAAAGATACGGAATATTTGAACGGAAGGGAAGAATTTTAGCACCTGCCGGCATTATGTGGTCGGTTGTAATATTGTCACCAACCTTCAGTACAAGGGGAGCTGAAATTTCATCTGTAACAGGATATGTATCGGGGAATTTCTTTATATTGGGACCTCTCTGGATTTCTATGCTGTCTGCTTCAGCTTCACTTGCAGGAAGAATAATTGCACTATCGTCAATTTTGAAGCTTTCAGGCATTGTAACAGTCGGCATATCCCCAAGCAGCATAGGATTGTAAATTTCGCCTGTAAGAGCTGCTGCTACTGCAGTTTCGGGAGAACAAAGATAAACCTGTCCGTCTGCCGTTCCACTTCTGCCCTCGAAGTTACGGTTAAAGGTACGAAGGGAAACACCACCGGAATTTGGTGAAAAGCCCATACCGATACAAGGGCCACACGCACACTCAAGCACTCTTGCGCCTGATGCTATAATATCCGAAAGTGCGCCACAATCGGAAAGCATACGAAGTACCTGCTTTGAACCGGGTGAAATTGAAAGGCTGACATCGGTATTTACCGTCTTTCCCTTGAGAAGTGCTGCAACCTTTAGCATATCAAAGAGTGAAGAGTTAGTACAAGAGCCGATACAAACCTGATTTACCTTTGTCCCCTTGAGGGATGCAACCGTTGCTATATTATCAGGTGAATGAGGACACGCAATAAGAGGCTCAAGAGTAGATAAATCAATATCTATAATTCTGTCATAAACTGCATCCTCATCGCTTGAAAGCTCGATATAGTCCTCTCCTCTGCCCTCGGCTTCAAGGAACTTTTTTGTAATTTCATCAGACGGGAAAATAGAGGTAGTAGCGCCAAGCTCTGTTCCCATATTTGTGATTGTCGCACGTTCCGGAACAGACAAAGTCTTTATTCCCTCGCCACCCCATTCGATAATTGCGCCAACTCCACCTTTAACAGAGAGAATACGGAGTATTTCAAGGCTTACGTCCTTTGCTGTCACAAACGGACGAAGCTTTCCTGTAAGGTTAACCTTATACATTTTCGGCATTGTGATATAGTATTCACCACCACCCATGGCAACTGCGACATCAAGTCCACCTGCACCAAAGGCAAGCATACCGATACCACCACCTGTAGGAGTGTGGCTGTCAGAGCCGATAAGGGTTTTGCCGGGTTTTCCGAAGCGTTCAAGATGTACCTGATGACAGATACCGTTTCCGGGACGTGAAAAGTAAATTCCGTGTTTTTTTGCTATACTTGCGATAAATCTGTGATCGTCTGCATTTTCAAAGCCACACTGCAAGGTATTGTGGTCAATATACGCCACACTTCTCTCGGTACGAACTCTCGGAATTCCCATAGCCTCAAATTCAAGATATGCCATAGTCCCCGTTGCGTCCTGCGTTAATGTCTGGTCAATTTTCAGCGCAATTTCAGAGCCGGGTATCATATCCCCGGAAACGAGATGCGATTTTATTATTTTTTGTGCTATTGTAAGTCCCATTTTAATCTCCTTATGTTTGCTAATAAATATTAGTTGTCTGTATTGTTAAGTATATGGTCTCTTGCGTTCTTTATGTGCTTTACAGTAAGCTCTTCTGCAAGAACGGTGTTTCCCGAAATTATTGCATTACAGATTTCCCTGTGTTCACTTGAAGAGTTTTTAGCTCTGTTACTGTTCTGAACAGATGCCTTTCTGTATTTCATAACCTTTTTATGTAAGGGGTAGAGTGTATCGAAAAGCACCGTACTGCCCGAGAGCTTATATAGCGTTTCGTGGAATTTTGAGTCCATATTCTTAATATTATCGGCATCACCCTTTTCGGTATAAAATTCCTGGAGCTCAACTATATCAAGAAGCTCTTTTTTTCCTTGTTCGGTTATATTTTCTGCTGCCATTTTTGCAGCAAGTCCCTCTGTACGCACTCTTATTTCATACATATCACGTATGTCCTTTTCGGAAATACCGATAACCGATGCACCCTTGGAGGTGAGTTCAACTATTCTTTCCTGCTCAAGTCTGCGAATAGCCTCTCGAATCGGGGTCCTGCTGACACCAAGCTTTTCCGACAGGCTGATTTCTGTGAAAATTTCACCTCGTGAATAAACTCCCGTGAGAATTTCGTGTTCAAGCTGTTCAAATATCTGGTCTGCAAGAGATACTGTCTTGTGTTCCATAATCTTATTCCTTTCTAAAAAAACTTAGACTCTGAAGTTTTCGCCGGATATTTCTTCTATCTTCCTCTCAATTTCGCTGCTTGAAAGCGAGGACTGTCTGCCACCCTCGTATTCCTTATCAATCCATTCCTTAAGCGATATAACAAGGGGAGATTTCTTATCAACTGCGCGTTCTGCGCTCAGGTCATAGTAGTCGTTAATCCAATATGCGATACCTGCAAGACCACTTGTCTTGCTTATCATAACAGAGGCTTTTCTGTTGAGAATTTTCTTTGTATCAAAAATATTGTATATTTCCTCATCCTTAAGTAAACCGTCAGCATGAATACCTGCTCTTGTACAGTTGAAGTTCTTGCCGACAAACGGAGTCATCGGCGGAATTCTGTAACCCATATTTTCCTTGAAGTACTGTGCAATTTCTGTAATCACTGTCGGCTGCATTCCGTCAAGAGAGCCACGAAGTGACGCATATTCAAATACCATCGCTTCAAGTGGAATATTACCTGTTCTCTCTCCAATACCGAGCAGTGAACAGTTAACTGCGCACGCACCGTACAGCCATGCAGTAGACGCATTTGCAACAGCTTTATAGAAGTCATTATGTCCGTGCCATTCAAGCATTTCCGAAGGAACATCCGAGTAGTGCTGAAGTCCGTAGATAATGCCGGGAACGCTTCTCGGAAGTGCTACCTCGGTATACGGAACGCCGTAACCCATTGTATCACAGGCTCTTATTTTTACGGGAATTCCTGCATCCTGTGCCATTTTCTGAAGCTCATTTACAAAGGGTACTACAAAGCCATAGAAGTCGGCACGTGTTATATCCTCAAAATGACATCTCGGATAAACTCCTGCTTCAAATGCCTCAGCAACTGTTGCCAAGTACATTTTCATACATTCGCTTCTGCTCATTTTGAGTTTTTTGAAAATATGATAGTCACTACAGCTGACAAGGATACCCGTTTCACGGATTCCAAGGTCACGAACGAGCTTGAAGTCTTCTTTTGTAGCCCTTATCCAGGTTGTGATTTCCGGGAACTTAAGTCCTAAGTCCTGACATCTCTGTATTGCCTCCCTGTCCTTTTTGGAGTAAACGAAAAATTCTGTCTGTCTGATAATTCCGTAAGGACCCCCGAGCTTTGACATAAGAGAATAAAGGTCTACAATCTGCTGTACAGAATAAGGCTCAACCGATTGCTGTCCGTCTCGAAAAGAAGTATCTGTTATCCAGATTTCCTCCGGCATTCCCATAGGCACTCGTCTGTGGTTGAAGGATACCTTCGGTATTTCTTCGTAAGGATATATATCACGGTACAGATTCGGATCTGTTACTTCCTGAAGCTGATATCTGTAGCTTTTTTGTTCAAGCAGGTTTGTTTTTGATGATATTTCGAGCATTTGTATTCCACCTCTCTTGTATTAATGTATACAATTATACAACAATATTTGTGTTTTGTCAAGGGCAAATGCAAAAGTTTCTGTATTTTAAAATATTTTCTGTTTTGGAAGCATATGAAAATATAAGTGATTTTATCCTCAAATACTTTTTATTACGGGGGATAAAATCCCCCGTAAAAAGAAAAAGCAGGAAAGAAATTCTCCCCTGCTTATACTGTATTTACTTGTTATAGTATTTCTTCACAATAGCTTCAAGCTCGTCCCACTTGTTTTCCATATCCTCAACAAGCTTCAGCTGTGTACGTGCTCTATCGAGATTATGACCATCATAATGAATTTTAAAGTATGTATCTCCTTCAAGATAGTCTGTCAGGAAGCGAATTCCACACTCAAGAGTCATAGTTTTTGCACCGAACACAAGAAGCTCTACTTCTTTTTCGGTTATTCTGTCACCGAGCGCTTCAAGGAAGCCCTTTGTGTAAGCTTCGAAAAGCTCAAACTCAACCTTTACCTTTGACAGGTCCTTTTCGTCCTCGGCAGCATACGTAGCACCAAATCTTATTGAGTCACCATAATCATAGAGCATAGAACCGGGCATTACCGTGTCAAGGTCAATAACCGCTATAAAGTTATCCTTTTCGTCAAGGAGAACGTTATTAAGCTTTGTATCGTTATGTGTTACACGAAGTGGAATTTCCTGCTTCGCAAGAGCATTTACAATTTTTCCTGCCTCCTGCTTTCTTGCAAGGGCAAATTCAACCTCTTTCTGAACATTTGCAAGTCTGCCGCACTTATCCTGTGCTATCGCCTTTTCAAGATTTTCAAATCTCCATATAGTATTATGGAAATTTTCGATAGTTTCATAAAGCTTATCTGCGGGAAAGTCTGAAAGCATATTCTGGAAGGTACCGAACGCCTTTGCAGCAAGATACAGATGCTCGGGTTTCTCTGCCTTGTTGTAAACCATGCCTTCAATAAAGGTGTAAAGTCTGAAGTGCTCGTTTTCTTCACTCACGAAGTGGTTTTTTCCGTCCTTGGTCTTTACAACCGTCAGGCACTTCTGAACCGTATTATCCTTCATCTGTGCAAGTTTATTTTCAATATGCTCAAGAACCTCACAGATATTACTCATAACCTGGTCGGGCTTTTTAAATACATTCGTATTTATTCTCTGAAGGGTGTACTTTGTTCCCTTATCGGTTTTTATAAGGAATGTATTGTTTATATGTCCGCCGCCAAAGGGCTCTGCCAAAACCGGAGTTCCGTCTGTTACAAATTTCTTTGCAACCTCTATGCAATAATTAGCCGTTAATTCCATCGTATTTCCCCTCCGAAATAAGCTGTCCTATTGCCTGTACAACCTCTGCCTTGTCTTCCTTGTAGGTCATACCGTACCACTTATTGACATTTTTGAATACCTTAACCTTTGTCTTACCTCTCTTTATAAGGTTATCAACAACAGTTACGATATAAAATTCGTCCTTCATAAGGTCGGCGTTCTGCATAAAGTCGTTAAAGTCGTTTTCTATTTCCGTAAACACCTCAGGAGTAAAGCCCCAGAGATTCATTGATACAATTGTACCCTTCGGAAGCTTTGTCCAGGTTTCGCCGCCGTCCTCGGTGTATTCAAGCTTTGAATTTATTTTTGTGCGTTCTGTTATTCCCTTAAGATAGCCGCATCTTACATTACACACGCCTCTTGCAACAGTGCCGTTTTCCGTGATTGTATTTTCAAGAAGATAGCCTACCATTGCACAGTCAAGTCCTTTGGCATTGTCAAGATACTTTTTAATTTCTACAAAGGCATCACAGCCATAATAGTCATCGGCATTTATGAGCGCAAAGGGAGTTTTAACCACATCACGGCAACAGTAAATTGCGTGTCCTGTTCCCATCGGCTTTGTTCTGCCCTCGGGGACTATCGACATATCCTGCATAACGTATTCAACGTCAATCATTTTTTCTATTCTCTTGCCGACAAGCTCACGGAAGTCCTTTTCTATTTCTTCCTTAATTATGAATACAACCTTATTAAAGCCTGCTTTTTTCGCATCAAAAACTGAATAATCAAGTATCGCTCTGCCATCCGGTGAAACCGGCTCCATCTGCTTAAGTCCACCAAAACGGCTTCCCATACCGGCTGCCATTACAACAAGTGTTGCGTCGCTCATAACATAATTTCCTTCCTGTATGTAATTTATGCAGGTAAAGCTCTGCAAAACCTGCAAATTTATAGTATGCAATACATTATATACCACTTACTGTATATTGTACCACAACTAATTTCTGTTGTCAATAAAAAACACCTTATTAAAACTACATATACACATTTAACGAAATATAATGTACCTTTTTGCAAAATATTACTTTTTATGGTCTATTATTTTAAGAAAAGCCGACACCGTAATTATTCCCATTGCAATTGCAAGGGCAATCCCGATTGTTGAAAGCCCCTTATCAAAAAACATTGCCCATTCCTTAAGGAAGGCATATCGCATTGTGTAGTACAGCGAGCCTCCCGGTACAAGCGGCAGAATTCCCGGTATAAGAAGGCTTATTGCAGGCGTTTTGAGTACTCTTGCAAAAATTTCCGAATATATCCCTATTGAAAGCGACGCCATATAATAGCACACAACCTCCGAGGTGGATATCTGTGCAAAAAGCAAATAAACCGCCCAGGAAAGAGCACCTGCGAGAGTCAGCCATATAAGATGCTGCTTTTTTGAATAAAAAAAGAGTGAAAACCCTAAAGTGCCGAGTGCACCTGTCAATATTTGCATTGCAGCCTCCATTAAATTACACCTCCAAAGAGAATTACCGTAACAAAGTATCCGCCTGCTATTGCAAGTGCAGTAATCAGCGCTTCAAAAAGTCTTATTGTTCCGGCTATCATATCACCGCCAATGAGGTCTCTTATCGAGTTTGTAAGAGAAAGTCCCGGTATCAGAAGCATAATATTTCCTATAATGATTTTATCACTGCTCTGTCCAAAATTGCAAAGCACCGAAAGATATGCGCAGGCACTGATTATAAAGGAAGCGAATATATTTGAAAATACCTTGTTCATCTCCCTGCCTTCAATCAAGGAAACAGACAGCTTTGTCAAGGTTCCTATCAATGCCGAGATAAGCCCGTCTGTATATGAGCCACCAAAAAATACAGTAAACGCTCCTGCTGCAAGTGCCCAGCCCACCGTCTGAAGATATACCGGATATTGCTTTTTGTTTTCGATTTCCGAAAGTCTCATTTCTATGTAATCCGAGTCGGGATTCATGTTGCAAATTTCACGCGAAAGTGAATTCAGCGCATCAAGCTTTGAAAGGTCGGTTTTATAATTTTTTATTCTCCTTGTGTGAGTATGACTTTTTCCGTCATAGTCGGCTGTAACGACAATGCTTGAGGTTATTGTCAGAACATTTACGTTCTTTGCTCCATAGGCTGTGCAAATTCTCGTAATACTGTCTTCAACCCTTGAAACCTCAGCACCGCTGCATAGCATTCTCTCACCGATAGTCAATGCATTGCTTAGCAATTTTGGGAATCTCATTGTATACTCCTTATACTGTACTTTATATATAATAATAGCACTAATTGAAGAAAATATCAATAGAAATATTATAAATTACAACAAAAAACTCTCCAAAGGCTTTCCCTTCAGAGAGCTTTTTTGTATTTCTATTATAAGTTCACAATTTACGCGAGTTACTTTTGGTTTTCATATCAATATTAAATTGTCTGTATTTCTACACAGCCACACAGAAGGCTTATCCGATATACAGGAATTACCGATACTTTTAAAGTTATAGAGCATTTACAGAGTTATTCCGGTCTGCTGATTACTACGCTGAACCGTTCAATAACATTCGCTGTAATTTTACTTCTAAAGGATAAATTCCGTAATCAAATTAAACTAACTCATAAAAAGAACTGTGAACGTACCTTGCAGTTAAATTCTTTACTGTACTTGCCGATACATACTATACATTCTGAATCCCAAACCTCACAAGACCTTGTGTGGCGAATGTACGAACAGGGCTCATAGTACTCTTGATTTCCTGTCCCCGAGTATCCTTCGGCCGGGTGCTTTAGCTGGATTTTCAAAACAAAGTTTTCTTGCTAAAGTTTAATCACGAACCACGAATCGGGTATTCTCAATAAAAAACTGCTCAAAAACGATAAGTCCTTCTGCACAAGCTGCGGCGCTATCGGCTATATCGTTCATCGGAAACACCCCTTTCAATTTCATCTTATGTTATTTCCTTTCTGTACTTTGATTATAGCATATATTTTCCTATTTGTCAAGATAAATAAAAGGATTTTACATAAAAATATCATTTTTGTTATTTTTTCACAATTGTTATATGTTATATTATTGTATTATTAACAAATATTTTTTTGAGTTATCGGCAAATTTTAAGAATAAAACAAGTCATATTGTTAAAAATAAACAATGTGACTTTAACAATTTCAGAAGTAAATATAAAAAATGCAGAATTTTCAAAAAAAGTATTGACAAGCAGAGTTTATTTTGATATAATATTTAGGTCTCGTAGGCAGATGCCTTCGACACAGTGGAAACGGCGGAATAGCTCAGCTGGCTAGAGCATCCGGTTCATACCCGGCAGGTCGTTGGTTCAAATCCGACTTCCGCTACCACATCCGGCCCGTTGGTCAAGCGGTTAAGACACGGCCCTTTCACGGCTGTAACATGGGTTCGATTCCCGTACGGGTCACCAACAAAAAAGCCTTTTTGTCTATCGACAAAAGGGCTTTTTTGAATGATGTTTGCCTTACGGCAAATGATGTAGGCTTCGCCAATGATGACGGCTTCGCCTAATGATGTGTGCCTGACGGCACATTTTATGGCAAACATCGCATCATTGCGAGTGGAACGAGCAACATCATTTTGAGCGAAGCGAAAAACATCATATCACCGGCAGGTGATACATCATTAAATAAAATGGTACAATTTACAATGATTGGTGTGCAGCAAGACGTGTCGATTCCCGTACGGGGGAAAGAAGATAATAGATAAGAGATAATAGATAAGAGAAATGGTGGTTTTGCTGCGCAAAACTTCATTTTAATTGTAGTAACGTAAGAATTATCGTTAAGAAAAGAGTCCTATGCGGTTGTTTTTATCAAAAAGGTACGAGGACTTTAGTCCGAGCAGTACGGATTGCGAAGCAAGACGTGTCGATTCCCGTACGGGGGAAAGAGGATAATAGATAAGAGATAATAGATAAGAGATAATAGATAAGAGAAATGGTGGTTTTGCTGCGCAAAACTTCATTAAAAATAACGCGGGGGATTATTACCTCGCGTTATTTTAGCTTTTTTGCTATCTTTCAATAAGTCCATACTTAATTTTTATTCTCTCAAGCTTTTCAATCATAGGTACTGATATAACCCAAAGGAAAAACGCCGTTGAGAGTGCGTGTATCATATCAAAGGATAAACCCAGAAGATATGCTGAAATTATCATTTCGCCCGTAATTACATTCTGCGACATAATAACCGAGGCAGGATTCATAATACCACCGTAGAGAACGAGAGTTGCAGAAAATCCGAAAATACAAAGTGATATTCTGTTTTGCCTGAGCAAGCCCTTTTTGAAAAGTATTCCCGCAACAAAGCCGATAATACCGAAGGCGAACATCTGCCAGGGAGTCCACGGGCCCTGCCCTGCAAAGAAATTTGAAACGAAGCCCGTCAGAGCGCCAACCAAAAATCCTGTTTCTCCACCAAAGCACACACCTGCAATAATCACAAGTGCAATAACGGGTTTAAACTGCGGAAGCATAAAGAACGCCGCCCTGCCTGCTACTGCAATAGCACACAAAACGCTTATTATTATAAGCTCCCTTGCTTTCGGTTTCCGGCTTTCAAACACCATACAAAACGGCAGCATTGCTTCAAGAATAATAAGAAGACTTATGATGTAATACTTCCTGTCATCAAAAAAATGTATTCCCGTATATATTGTAAACGGAATTGCAAAAAGTATCAGAAGAACACAGGCAAGGGTACGCTTTGAAAGCTTTTTGTCTGTTTTTGGTATTTGCACAACTTCAACATCTGATTTTCTGCTTTGGATTTCGGTTTTATGTAATTCAATTTTGCGTTTCTTTTTTTCCTTCTTTGGCAGATTTCCACCGCAGGCAAGGATTATATCCTGCGCAAGAACGGCATCCGGAAGTGTTGTTCTTGCCATACGGTTTGCGCTTGTTGTATAGAAATTCTTACCACAGAAAAATTCTCTCGGTTTTGCACACGAGGTAATGCTTCCGTCAAAAACAAGTGCACATCTGTCAGCATATTCTGCACAGAACTCTATATCGTGAGACACCATGAGAATTGTGACACCGTCTGCTTTAAGGCGCGCAAGAATATCTGCGAATTCTTCCTTGAAATTTGCGTCAAGTCCTTTTGTAGGCTCGTCAAGCAGCAGGATTTCAGGCTCTGCAAGGAGTACCTTTGCAAGAGCCGCCCTTTGCTGTTCACCCCCGGACAAGTCGTAAGGATGAAAGTGCAGAAGATTATCTATTTTGCACAGTACCGAAATATTCTGTACCTTTTGTTCCTTTTCTTCCATTGTCAGCTTCTTTTCAGACAAGGCTTCCAAAAGATCAAGATACACTGTTTTCTTTGCAAATACACTCTGTGGGTTTTGTGGAAGACAGGCAAGAAGTCCATCATACAGACCTTTGATTTTTGCAACATTTTGTCCCTTTATCAGTACCTTCCCCCTGTGTGGCGTATTAAGTCCCGACACAAGTGAAAGTACCGTTGTTTTTCCTGTGCCGTTACCACCGACAAGACAGAAAAGCTCACCTTTTTTTATTTCAACATCAAATCCGCGTATTACATCCGGCAAAGCCTTTTCATATCGGAAGTACGCATCCTTAATTTCAATTACTGTTTCGGTTTCCGGAATTTTACTGTCACATTTTGGTACAAGTCCGGGGTTTACAGTATTTGTTTTTGCGTATTCCTCAAGCCAGGCTCTGCCATCACGGACAGTCACGGGGCACTCAAGACGGTTTTCCACCGCTGCATAAACTCTCATCGGTGTCGGAAGTGCTTTATACATATCTTGATTTTGCGTTTTCAGTATTTCGCCGACCTCTTGCACTTTACCGTCTGCAATTATTCTTCCTTCATCCATAACAATTATCCTGTCGGAGATTGCAAAGGCTTCTTCAAGACGATGCTCCGAAAGAATAACCGTCACGCCAAGCTCACGGTTTATCTTTTCAAGAGTTTTCAGAAATTCAGCTGCTGAAATCGGGTCAAGCTGACTTGTCGGCTCGTCAAGCAGCAGAACCTTCGGCTGCATTACCATAACCGACGCCAAATTCAAAAGCTGTTTTTGCCCCCCCGAAAGCTCGCTTACCTTTTTATAAAACCAGTTCTGAATACCGAAAAAGGATGCCATTTCCGATACTCTTATTCTGATATCGGGAGTGGAATATCCAAGGCTTTCAAGACCGAATGCAAGCTCGTGCCATACCTTATCGGTTACAATCCCGTTATCGGGATTTTGCATCACAAAGCCTATTTCCGACGCTTGCTTTATGCTGTCTGCTTCCTGCAAGTTCCCGCCCTCGAAATATATTTCACCACATACCTTTCCGAAAGGTGCAACAGAAGGTTTGAGAAGTCTTAAAAGTGTAGTTTTACCACAGCCGGATTTTCCGCAAAGGGTTATAAATTCACCACATTTTACAGACAGATTTATATTATCAAGAGCTTTAGGCGTTCTGCAGGGATATGTAAAGCTCAGATTTTCAACTTTTAAAATTTCCATTTTCTCACCCCCAAAAGCTCAATAATGACCGGAAAAGCACAAAGAAGCAGATACGAAGCAAATACGCTTATTCCGAAGAAGGAAAGTTCTGCTCCCTTCACAGACGGGAAATATCGAAAATACATTCCACCCATTAAATTTCCGACAAGTGTATATATAGCTAAAATCAAAATGCAAATAAACGCTGCGGCATCTCTTTTGTCAAATCTGAATATCGAAAACGCCGTTCTGCCGGGGATGCCGTAGCCACGCGATTTCATACTGTCTGCCGTTTCAATGGCATTTTCAAGCGACCAGGTCGTCATAATTGACAGAATACCAAGTCCGTACTTTGCACGTTTTATAATGCTTCCGTGATTTATATCCCGGCCCATACACCGTTGGGCATTCGCCACAACCCGAAGCTGTGCCGTAAATCTCGGAACAAACCGAAGTATCATAGAAATAACAAGCGACAGCGCAGGAATAATTTTCCCGAAAAGATATATGAATTTATCACTTGTCATAACCTCATTATAGCAGGAGAAATGACATATAACACTCACTATCATGACAGCGGCGCAAAATCCGTAAATTATCGATTCGAGTGTAAGTGGATTTCCGTTTGGCAGGTAATTTATGATAGTAACTCCCTCGTGATTGAAGGCAGGATTTATCAGTGCCATAAAAAGCAGCATCGGAAGCATATATAAAAGGTTTGTTTTTATTGCTTTTCTGCCTTTGAGGATTACAGAATATATAAAGCCGCTCAAAAGTGATATTATAAGGCATACCGGGTGCATAAAAAAGCAGGAAAAGCCGATTACAGATACGAAATATGTAAAATTCACAATCGGGTGATAAGTTTTAAATTCATTCATCTTAAAATCCATCTCCTTTTTCACTTCCTTTCTGCCTTGTTACTGTATTTCCCGTCACAGGTGATAAAAAGCTGCGGCAACCCCGGAGATTACCGCAGCAGGATATATCATTTTTACCGTATTGCTCTGCCTGCAGTTTTATTGAAGCTCAAAAACCTGTGTAAGCAACGGCTGTGCTCCGGTTTTGGGGTCCTTTTCCATTATCAGAATATCCTTCATGTATTCGTCCCATTTTTTTACAACCTCACTTTCACTCTGAACCTTTGAGGCGTGCTCTATGCTGTCGCACTCGTAATAGCCGAACATTTCGTTCCCTACATTCCAGATTGAGTAGTTGCGTATTCCTGCATCTTTCAGAACTTTTACCATTTCAGGCCAGATTTCATTGTGACGTTTTACATATTCCTCAAGGGCACCTTCCTTTATAAGGCCCTTCCATGCGTATTTTTCCATTTCTTTTCTCCTGTTATTTCATTATTTATCTTATTAGATTATTTGTCTTGTTTATTCAGATATTTATTCATATGCGAGGTGTCGAAGAAGCCACACTTATGTGCAATTTCAGTTTTTGACATTTCCCCTTTTTCAAGCAGCATCTGTGCCATAGCTATTCTGCAATGCAATACATACTGAAGAGGTGTCATTTTTACTATTCTCTTGAAATGTCTGTGAAGTGTCGTTCTTGACATATTGGTAATCTGCATAAGGTCATCTATCTGGATATTGGCATCAAGATGATTCTGGATATATTCAAGTATTGGAAGTATATCGTAGCTGTCTGTATTTACCGTTTCCTCGTCATCTTCTCCAAGACTTATATGATAACACATATCGGCAATGAATTTCATTACAAGTATCGTTCTGTAATGTGCGTAATCATCACCCAGCTCCTCAAGCTGGATTATCCTTGCAACTTCCGTTTTTACCTTTGCAAGCTTTTCCTGCTTCAGATGCAAAAAAAGCCTTTCATCATAAATCTGACGCAGATACGGTTCTACTTTAAACAGAGTTGAATATCCGGGAACACTCTGTAAATCACTTATATATTTCTCAATAAATTCATTTTTTAAGCTGATATGACACACATTCAGCTCCTTGTCACAATAATAACCGTGCAGAACCTTCGGTGGGATTACAAACACCTCACCCGAAACCAGAGGAATCGCAATACTGCCGATATAGTGACAGCCCGTACCACTCAAAACGATATTCAATTCATAAAAATCGTGGGAGTGCATTCCCACATTGCAGTTTTTGTGTATAGATACAGAGGTCAGATCGTTGCCTCTGTTTTCGAACTGCTCCTTCTCGCCATAAAACGGCACAGAATACAATGGTAACTTTTCAGGATACATATTTACACCTCTTTGCAAAAATGGCACAATTTTACCAAAAAAATAACACTATTTTACTTGTATTATAACATCGAATGTGATATAATACAAGTATAAAATGTGAATATTTTTCAGAAATTCGCATTTAAAAAACATTTTTATAAAGGAGAAAAGCAAAATGATTAATTTCTTTTTACCAACAAGACTCATTATTGGCGAAGGCGCACTTGACAAACTTTCAGAACAGAAGCTTTGTGGAGACAAGGCAATTATTGTTACATACGGAGATTATGTAAAGCAGCTCGGCTATCTTGACAGAACTATTGAACAGCTCAAGAAAGCAGGAGTTGAAAGCGTAGTTTACGACGGAGTAACTCCCAACCCCACAAAAGACGAAGTACACGAAGGTGCTGCAATGGCAAGACAGTTCGGTGCAAAGTTCGTAGTAGGACTTGGCGGCGGTAGTGCTATTGACACAGCTAAGGCAGTTGCTATTATGTCAACAAACGAAGGTGACTTCTGGGATTACGTTCCCGGTGGTACAGGACTTGGCAAAGAATTCCCGAACGATCCCCTTCCTGTTATTGCAATCACAACTACTGCAGGTACAGGTACAGAAGCTGACCCGTGGATGGTTATTACAAAGACAGAAACAAACGAAAAAATCGGTTCAGGTAACGACAGAACATACCCCTACCTTGCAATCGTTGACCCTGCACTTATGGTTACAGTTCCCCCGAGACTTACAGCTTTTCAGGGCTTTGATGCGCTCTTCCATTCAACAGAAGGCTATCTTAACAAGAACGCAAATGACCTGAGCGACATTTTTGCTCTTAAGGCAATTGAGCTTGTAGGTAAGAGCCTTGTTAATGCAGTTAAGAACGGTAAGGATATGCAGGCTCGTACAGATATTGCTCTTGCTAATACTCTTTCAGGTATCAATGAACACGCTGCAGGCACTATTTCTGCACACAGTCTCGCACACGCAATGAGCGCAGTTCACTCAAATATGGAACACGGTGCTTCTCTTGTTGCAACAAGTATTGCTTATTACACAATGCTTGCACAGTCAGGACAGTGCGACGAAAAGATGATTAAAATGGCAAAGCTTATCGGCAAGCCTGATGCCAAGAGTGCATCTGACTTTGTTGATGCTCTTGCAGCTCTTATTTCTGCTTGTGGCGTTGATGATGTTAAGCTCAGCGACTATGGCTTCAAGTACGAAGAACTTGAAATGGTAGCAAAGCACGCAAGATATGTACAGGGTGGTCTTTACTTCGTTGACCCGATCACTGTTACAGACGAGGCTATGCTTGAAGTTCTTCAGAAGTCTTACAAGTAATATAAAGTTTTAACACACTGAAAAGGAAAAAATTATGTCTAATAAAATTCACTTCGAACCACTCCGTCCCGAAAGATCTGCCGGAGTAAAGAGCAAGTACGAATTCACACACGGTACAGACTCTGTTTGTGTTTACGATATTGAAACTCTTGATTTTATAAAGGAAATACCGGTAGGTCCGCATCCTGACTGTCACGCAACAAGCGTTGACGGAAAGTTCTTATATATTGCTTGTCACGACGGTCTTTACTGTATTTCACAGGAAACCCTTGAAGTAGCAAAGATTTTTAAAGCAGAATGGCTGTATGCTACAAACGTGTTGCCTGACGGAAATACGCTTTTTGCTCACGACCAGGCAGGTGGTGTTGTAATCCTCAAGGACATTACCGATATGGATAAAATCCACATCCACAAGCGTATTCAGGTTATCCCTAATGGAAAGTACAGATGCGAAATCGGTGGCAAGGGTAACTTTACTGCAGACGGAAGATATTACATCTGTGCAAGTTGGCTTCAGTCTGTAATTTATCGTTTTGATTTGGAAAACGATTTCAGCTTTGAAACCTTTGTTCCGTTCAACGCAGACCTGAAATGCAGTGATGACTTAGTCCTCAACGCAGACCGTACAAAGGCATATACTGCTTGCTGGAGAAAAGACGTAAATTCACACGTTGCAGTTATTGATATGGCAAAACAAGAGGTTATAAAGCTTATCCCGACAGGACATGGCAACTGTGGTCTTACAATGACAGGCGACGAGCGTTATGTTATCGGCTCGAATGACGGTGATGATACAATTTCTGTTATTGACACCCATACAGACGAGGTTGTTCGTACACTTTCAGCCCACGAAGGTTTTGAAAAGCTCGGAATTACAGGTTATATTCAGGGCATTTCAGCAGGAACAGACGATTCAATCTATGTTTACGGCTGTTCAGGAAACGGTGCGCTTGTAAGATTCTCGGATATTCTGGGAGATGCAAAGGTAGATATTTCATATCCCGGTGGTAAATATTCGGGAAAGGCATAATTATACACAGTTTATCAGGAGGTATTTATGACAATAGATACTTTAAAAAATGCTATAAAGGTTGAGCCCTTTGCCATTGGCTTTCTTGAAGCCGAAGGAAAAAGCATTGAATACAAAGTAGCAAACGGTATGCTTTGCTACGCAAAACACAGAGATATCGAAATTCTTGACGGTCAGATGTTTGCAGGAAACTTCACACTTTCTGAGTTCAAACCTGCCAACACCTGTATTGTAACCTATGACCACGGAAGAGGTATCCATTCTTCTTCAATAAAGCTTGAGGAAAATATAAAGAAATATCCCGAACTTGAAGCAGAGCTTCGTGAAATTCACGAAAGAATGCTCAAGGTTTCTACCACGTCTGTAATTCACTCAAAAACAACTGAGCATCACAACGATATTCTGGAATCTATGGCAGGCTGGGGCGGCGGTGTACGCAACTGGGCAGGTGGTCATTCAAATCCCGACTATATGCTTCACGAGGGTACTATTGCTCTTCGTAAGAAGGTAGAAAAGTTCCGAAAGCTCAATCCCGGCAAGGATGAATTCTACGATGCACTCGTTCTTTGTATTGACGCTATGGATATTACCGCACAGAGATACAGAGAGTATGCTCTTGAAATGGCAGAAAAGTCAGAGGGTACAGAAAAGGAAAGATTCACAAGAATCGCAAATGCTCTTGAGTGGGTACCTATGAACAAACCCCGTGACTTCTTCGAGGCTTGTCAGAGTTATTGGCTTGTATTCCTTATGGACGGAAGTGACTCTCCCGGAAACTTTGACAGAGTAATGATTGACTATTACAGAATGAATAGTGAAGAAGACAGACGCGCTTGTCTTGAGGGACTCTGGCAGGAATTCAGAAGATACAGAGCATGGAATCTTTGCGTTGGCGGAAGTGACGAAAACTGGAACGACACTTCAAACGAGCTTACATATGCAATTCTCGAAACTGCAAAGAAATACAAGTACAATACTCCGAACCTGACACTGCGAGTTCACAGAAATACTCCCGACGACCTCTGGCGTCTTGCTGCAGAAACAATTGCTACCGGTATCGGTATGCCTGCAATTTACAACGACGAATGTGTATGTCCTGCACTTGAGAGCTTCGGAATTACTCCCGAACATTCTCACAAGTACTGTATGAACGGCTGTAATCAGATTGATATTTACGGCATCAGCCATATGGGACTTGAAGACGGTGAAGTTTGTCTTGCAAAGTGTCTCGAATTCGTACTGACAAACGGTAAGTGTGCAATTTCCGGAAAAGAAGTCGGACTTCGCACAGGCGAAATGTGGGAATACACCTCTTTCGAGGAATTCTTCGCAGCATACAAGGAACAGGTTGAGTATATAGCAGCTGACTGTGTCAGAAGTGCTAACCTTTCTCAGCGTATGATGGCAAAGTACTGTCCTAATCCACACCGTTCACTTCTTTATGAAGGATGTCTTGAAAAGGGACTTGATATGAAGAATGGTGGACCGATTTACGGTCATGCACAGATTCTTATCGAAGGTCTTGCTGATGCAGTTGACTCTTTGGCATCTATCAAGCATTTTGTTTTTGACGAAAAGAAGTATACTCTGACTCAGGTTGCAAAGGCACTTTCCGAAAACTACGAAAATGACCCCGAAATGTATCTTGATTTCAAGAATTACGACAAATTCGGTAACGACCACGATGAAACAAACGAAATTTACCGTGAAGTAGTTAATCATTTTAACAGTTACCTTCGTAACTTCAAGAGTTTCAGAGGCGGTATTTTCGGTGGCGGTTGCAGTACATTCCAGAGAGCAGCAGCCTACGGAATTATGGTTGGTGCTCTGCCTAACGGCAAAAAGAAGGGCGAATCACTCCTTGCCGACAGTATCGCTGCAACTCCGGGTTGCGATGTAAACGGACCGACAGCACTTATAAAGTCTGTACTTTCTGCTGACCAGAAGAATTGTCTTAGCGGAAATGTTATGCAGATGAAGTTTACCAAGAATCTCTTTAATACAGAAAAAGGAATTGCTGCGTTTATCGCTCTTGCAAAGACTTATTTTGCAGGTGGTGCCGGTCAGCAGCTATCAATCAACGTTCTCTCAAGAGAGGAGCTACTTGACGCAAAGGCGCATCCCGAAAACTACAAGGATCTTATTGTAAGAGTCGGTGGTTACAGCGACTACTTTGTAAGACTTCCCGAGGGACTTCGTGATAATGTTATTGCAAGAACCGAAATCGGTTTATAAGCTTTTTACAAAAAATAATAAAATAATAATAAAATTGAGGCTGGTGCGAATTTTCGCATCAGCCTTGATTTTTTGTTTTAAAATTCAATAAAGTCCTGCATCATATTGTGGCCCTTACTGTAAAAATCCACCTTGACCTTGCCGTCGGCATCGTGACCGAAAAATTCGTCATAGCCGAGCGCTCCACTATTATACTTATTTTTGCTCGAATACATTACATAGGGTACAGCATCAAGTGAGTGGGTTCTCTTTTCAAGGGGTGTCGGGTGGTCAGGGAGAATAAAGAATTTAAAGTCTTCTCCTGTTCCCTCAAGGTAATCATAAACCGGCTTTATGATTCTACTGTCAAGATACTCGATAGATTTTACCTTGTTCTCAATTTCTGCTCTGTGTCCACACTCGTCGGGAGCTTCAACGTGGATATATACAAAATCGTCGCCGTTTTTGAAGGCATCAATTGCAGCCTGTGCCTTGCCCTCGTAGTTTGTATGTATATTTCCGGTAGCCCCCTCGATATCCGGCACCTTCATTCCGGCACACAGTCCGATACCTTTTATAAGGTCAACTGCAGAAATTACAGTTCCGGAAAGCCCGAAGCGTTCCGAGAAAGAGGTCAGAAACGGCTTTTTACCTGGGCTCCATATCCAGAGGGAATTTGCAGGGAGCAAGCCTTTCTTTTTTCTCTCGATATTTACAGGGTGATTACGAAGAATCTCCCAGCTTTTTTTCATAATATCATAATAAGGCTTTCCCACCTCGCCCTGTGGCAGATACTCCCCGATAACATTTCCGAGTATATCGTGAGGACGGGTAAAGTCAAGCGTCTGTGGTGCATTTTTCCAGATAAGACAATGACGGTAGCTCACACCGGTATAATATGTACGAAGCTCGTCGCCCATTTCCTTCTGGAGTGTTTCTATAAGCTGTCTTGACTCATCTGTGGAAATTTCATCAGCACTATGGTCAAGAATTGTAAGCTCTTCGTAAACGTCACCCTCAGAGAGTGCTACGGTATTTATTCTGAAGGCTGTTTCGTCTTCTTTCATATCAATACCCATACTCACTGCTTCAAGAGGAGAACGTCCCTTTGAGTAGATTTTAGGGTCATAACCGAGAACTGCAAGATTTGCAGTATCGCTTTCCGGCACCATATCCATAGGTACGTTATGTGAAAAACCGATTTTTCCGTTTCTTGCCATCATATCGGTATATGGCTTGTGTGCTACCTGAAGTGGAGTCTTGTTTCCGAAGGCTTCGTGTCTGTAATCCGACATTCCGTCGCCGATAACTACTACGTATTTCATTTTTTTACTTCCTTTTATCTATAATTTAAAGCTTAAATATTATTCCGACAACTGCACCGAGTGCTATAAATACTATCGGGTGTACCTTTTTAAATTTTACAACTATCGGTATCATAAGGGCAAAAAATATAATCGCAATATAATTTACACTCTGTGGTACTGTGATAAAACCAAGCAGTTTTTGCGCATCTGATGAAAATGTAAAAACCGACATTATCAGAACATCAAGCATTGCCGCTGTAATAAGAGCTGCCGAGCAGGGACGGATTCCGTAAAATGCTCCGTCAACTAACTTATTGTTCTTAAACTTTTCAAGAAACTTTGCAACTATTAAAATTACAATAAGTGACGGTGTAACAAGAGATAGAGTTGCAAGTATTCCACATAATATCCCTGCAAGGATTCCACCATCCGAAAAGCCCATATTAAAGCCGGCATAGGTTGCCATATTAACGCCGATAGGACCGGGGGTCGATTCGGAAACGGCTATCATATCGGTAAGCTCGGAAACCGAAAACCAATTATATGCTTCGTAGTATTTTTCTGCCATTTCTTTAAGAAACGGAATTGTCGCAAGTCCCCCACCTACTGCAAAAAGACCGGTCTTGAAAAATTCAAACATTAAAAGGAGAAGCTCTGTAACACTAACCATTACTTTTTATCTCCTTTCTTTATAAAGCATCTGACGGTAATTCCTGAAAGAGCCGAAATCACAACTGCAAGAACCGGCGTAATTCCGAGCAATTCAAGTGCTAAAAATACAAGTACTGCAATAATTGCAGTTACAGCATCAACAATACCTTTTTTGAAAAGCTTGAATATTGACACAGAAACAAGCGCACAAACTGCAAGTCTTATTCCCGAGAGAGCGTGTTGAACGTATGTATTATCAGAAAAATGATTAAGTACTGATGCGATAAGTGAAATTATGACAATAGACGGAGATACAACTCCGAGAGTTGCAAAAATTGCACCAAGCACCCCTGCCCTTTTGTAACCTATAAAGGTTGCAACATTAACTGCTATAACACCGGGGGTACACTGACCTACTGCAAAGTAGTCCATAACAGAGTTTTCATCCGACCAGCCTTTTTTTTCGACAACCTCTCTTTGTATAAGCGGGAGCATAGCATAACCGCCACCAAAGGTAAAAAGACCGATTCTGAAGAAGGTCGCATATAAATCAAATAATAGCTTCATATCTGTTCCTTATTTTAAATCAATATTTTCAGTAAAAATTTGCAAAGCCAAGGATTTATTCGAGTATCTTTTGTCGTCTGTTACCTCGCGAATAACGGTAATATACTGTGGAATACAGTACTGTTCGTTCTCGTTTTGCAGTTCTATTTCAAGAATAGCTCTGTCAGACCAGAACGGGTAAATATCAATTTCAAGAGTGTGTCTGCCGTTTGGAATTGCATATCTTTCCTTTGAAATTGTCTGCCTTGAAGTATCACGGCACAAAAGCAACTCTGTATAGACTTCCTGAGATATTTCCTTTTCATATTCCTCGTGGGAAAAGGAGAGCGTTTTTGTCTTTTTATTTATGTGATAAAAAGCTTCTTTGTCCTGTACTGTTTTTCGCACACGCAGACTACCCGTATCACAAAGAAGGTAGGTTTGCTCTATTTCTTTTTTGACACAGCCCTCTTGCCTTTCAAGGATAGCCTTGTCGGGGTATCTTATTAAAAACTTTCTTTCAGTTTCAATCTGGAGTTTTTCCATAAAAACACCACCCTTACATTTCACGTCTGCCCTCTATTGCCTTGAAGAGTGTAAATTCATCGGCATACTCAAGGTCACCACCAACGGGAATACCGTACGCAAGTCGGGTAACCTTAACACCAAGCGGCTTTGCAAGTCTTGAAATATACATAGCCGTGGCATCCCCCTCAACTGTCGGGTTTGTCGCAAGAATAAGCTCGATTTCTCTGCCGCTTCCGTCACTCTGAAGCTCATTTATACGCGATAACAGCTCCTTTACGGTTATATCGGATGGTCCTATTCCGTTAAGAGGAGAAATTATCCCGTGAAGTACGTGGAAAGAGCCTTTATATTCGTTTATTCTCTCAACTGCGGCAACGTCTCTTGGGTCCTCAAGGACACAAATCTGGTATTTATTGCGTTCAGTGTCAGAGCAAACATCACAAATGTCGCTATCACAGATATTGCAACAAACAGTACATCTCTTTGTCTGTACTTTTGCAGCAAGCAACGCATCTGCAAAGGAACGTACCTCGCCGTCACTAAGAGTTAAAATATGGAAAGCAAGTCGGTAGGAGGTTTTCCTTCCGATACCCGGAAGACTTCTGAACTTGTCTGCAAGATTCTCAAGCGCAGGCACATATTCTTTTCCGTTCTTTGCCATATCAGAATAGTCCCGGCATTGAAATATTGCCGGTAATCTTGTTCATCGCTTCAGCACTTTCGCTCTCTACTTTCTTGATAGCCTCGTTAACTGCCGCAACAAGGGTATCCTCAAGTGTTTCAATATCATCCGGATCAACAATATCCTCGGAAAGCTTTATTGAAAGTACTTCCTTTTTTCCGTTGATTTTTATGTTTACTGCTCCCCCGCCTGCAGCAATATCATATTCCTTTGCATTCAGCTCCTCCTGCATCTGCTCCATTTCAGCCTGCATTTTCTGAGCCTGCTTTATCATTGACTGCATATTCTGAGGTCCGCCACCCATTCCTTTTGGTAATCTTGCTTTCATTTTAAAATTTCCTTTCAATATATATCTATTTCAGATTATGATAAATTATCATAATTATACCATAAAAAGCCCTACTTTGTCAAGCATTGGAACAACATTTGACGCCCGATGAAAAAGACTATCGCAACATACTGCGACAGTCCTTGTTCTTTACTCTGAAATTATCTTATCGCATTCATATATCATAACTGCGACAATTTTAATTGCTTCAATAAATCTGTTTATATAAAGTACCTCGTCACTCTGATGTACTCCACCGTGACCTTCGGGAAGCTGTACACAATCATTTTCAATATAATCTGCCTGCGTTCCGATACTAAAGGCATTCTTCAGGTGTCTGCAATAAGTACCGCCTCCCATATAAATTCCCTGCGCTTTATTATCACCTGAAAGTTCCATATATACTCTTTCAAGAGCAGCAGCAACCTTGTTATCTCTCGGAATTGCAAAGCCCTCTCTGTTATTGAAGTTCTCAATTGTGGCAAATGCCGAATGCAGCTTTTCCGAAAGGTCGTTCGCACTTATTGCCGTACAGTACCGAATATCAAAGCTGATATGAGCTGCTCCGTCTTTTGCAGCACACATTCCGTTAGCTATTGTCAGCTTACCGAAATATTCGTCCTCACACGCAATTCCGAGACTTTCACCGTACGGGTCAGAGGTTATTTCATAAATTCTCTGAAGAATTTTCCTGTCAGATTCACAAAGGAAATTACATTTACAAAGTGCGTGTGCTATAACACTTGTGGCACTTATTCCAAGATGAGGTCTGCTTGCGTGGCTTGGCAAGCCGTGTCCGGTAACCTTTATTTCGTCATTTTCCCTCTCGACATCTATTTTTTCGTCGGTTTCGGAAATTTTACAAAGCTCACAGTACAACTCATCGCTATATTTTATTTTGCACACAGCCTTATCAAGAACAATATTATAGGCGTTCCCACCATAAAGGTCAACAATATCGGTAAATTTATCAGGGAAAACAAAATCACCCTGACATATTCCCTTTTCTCCGAAGGAAACAGGAAATTGAGCATCCGGCACAAGACAGATATCCGGCATCTTGTTTTGCTGTACATAAGCCTCAATATCCTGCATACCACTTTCTTCGTTTGAGCCGAGGAAAACGCTTATACGACTCTTAGGTGCATACCCCAATTCATATAACATTTTTGTAGCATTCAGAGAAATTGCAACCCCTGCCTTATTGTCATCTACTCCCCTGCCGATAAGTACATCACCCAATCTTTTCGGCTCAAAGGGTGCAGTATACATCCAGTCTTCTCGCGATGCCGGTACTACGTCGGTATGTGCGAAAAGTCCGATTGTTTTCTCACCCTCTCCGAGTGTTGCAAGTCCATACTTCTTATCCTGTGAAACAGCGGCCGAAAAACCTGCTTCATTCATAAGCTCAACTGCCTTCTCCAATGCTCTCAGGCACTCTTTTCCAAAGGGTGCGTCATCAGTCCCGTCTGCACAGACAGAGGGGATTTTTGCAAGCTCAATTACACAATTTAATATTTCCTCTTTGTTTTTCGCAAGATACTCATCAAAGGCTTTTAACATTCCTGTATTCATTAAAAACTCACCTTTCTTAAAAATCATTTTTTCACCTTAAATATTTTATAACCATCTGAAATGTTTGTCAAGTAAAAATGCTTTCTATTTTTGTAAATATTAAGACTTAAAAGATAAAAACCGCTTTTTTGCGCTTATTTCAAACTTTTTTTCAAAAAAAGGTTTAATATTTAAGTTTTGTGTGATAATAAGACGTGAAAACAAAATAGTTTTCTAAAAACAAAAAAGGATTGGTACTGTAATATGAAAAAACTCACTTGTGCATTTTTAGCATTTTTGCTCATTCCCTTCTTTCTTACCTCTTGCTTTGGAAAGGACAACACCGACACAGGTACAGACACCGGCACAGGTACAGGTGGCGAGATTTCTGTATTCTATTATACCTTCAGTGATACCTACATTTCAAATGTCCGTTCAAATCTTCGAAGAATTATGCAAGAGCAAAATCTTAAATATAACGACTACGACGGAAACGGAAATCAGACAACCCAGACCGAGCAGGTCGGAACAGCTATTGCCAAAGGGGCTTCGGCTCTTGTGGTAAATATCGTTGACACAGGCTCAGATGATGCTGCCATTAACATTATAGGACTTGCAAGAGATAAAAATATTCCTGTTATATTCTTTAACCGTTCTGTTCAGGAAAGTGTTGTTTCCTCATATGAAAACTGTATTTTTGTAGGTACAGACTACGAAGAAGCAGGTATTATGCAGGGAGAAATGATTGGTAATTATCTTGTAGAAAACTTCGATAGTGTCGACATTAACGGCGACGGGGAAATCAGTTATGTTATGTTTAAAGGACAGGAGGGTAACCTTGAGGCAATTGCAAGAACAGAACTTTCTGTTGAGTACTGTAACAAGGTACTGTCCGAAAACAATTTGAATCTTCTCCGGTTTTATGACGAGTCAAACCCCAACAAGTATCTTGTCGACCAGGACGGACTCTGGTCCTCTGCCGCTGCCAACAACTATATGAGCACACTTCTTGCAAGATTCAGCGAAGCAAACAATAATATGGTAGAGCTTGTTATTGCAAACAACGACGAAATGGCGCTCGGTGCTATTGCAGCGCTCCAGGGTGCAGGCTACAATGACGGAAGTGGAAGAAACATTCCCGTATTCGGAGTAGATGCGACAGAAGCTGCAAGAAGTGCAATCGAAAACGGCACAATGACAGGAACAATAAAGCAGGATGCAGAAAACATGGCACTAACTATTGAAAAGGTCACCACAAACATGATAAATGGCGAAAATAAATTCACAGGCATTGACGAAAATCTCATTGTCGGCACCTGGAGAATAAACATCCCTTATGCACCTTATATAGGGGAATAACTCTTTTCGGTATATCGCAGGATATACCGATATACTTACAAGGTGGAGGCAAAATATGGATAATTCAATTCTTTTACAGATGAACAATATGTGCAAAAGCTTTCCCGGGGTGGTGGCTCTTGACAATGTAAGTCTTACTGTCCGCCGAGGTACGGTTCATGCTCTTATGGGGGAAAACGGTGCGGGTAAATCAACTCTTATGAAGTGCCTTTTCGGAGTTTATACCCCGGATAGCGGTGAGGTTTTTCTTGAGGGTAAAAAAGTTTCCTTTAAAAGCTCAAAGGAGGCTCTTGAAAATGGCGTTGCTATGGTGCACCAGGAGCTGAATCAAGCGCTGAAAAGAAGCGTAATGGATAATATGTGGCTTGGCAGATTTCCACGCATCTCAAGGTTTTTACCGCTTACCAGCGAAAAGAAAATGTACGAGATGACAAAAAAATTCTTCCACAAACTCGGAATCGAACAAAATCCCCGTACAATAATGCAGGAGCTGCCGGTATCAAAGCGTCAGATGGTGGAAATAGCAAAGGCTGTTTCCTACAGTTCTAAGGTGATAGTATTTGATGAGCCTACCTCTTCCCTGAACGAAAAAGAGGTTGAGCATCTTTTCGAAATTATAAATATGCTGCGAAAAAATGGCTGTGGTATTATTTATATTTCGCACAAGATGGAGGAGATACTCCGGATTTCTGACGATATAACGGTAATGCGTGACGGAAAGCATATTACCACCAAAAGGGCGTCAGAACTTACAATGGAAGAAATAATCCGTCTTATGGTAGGAAGGGAACTTTCAGGCAGATATCCTGCAAAGGAAAACAAGGCAGGTGACATCCTTCTTGAAGTTAAAAATTTAAGTGCAAGCTACAACAAGCTGCGTGATGTAAGCTTTCATGTCAGAAGTGGTGAAATACTCGGCATTTCAGGTCTTGACGGAGCAGGAAGAACAGAGCTTCTTGAAGCAATCTTCGGGCTGTCGACAAGAAAAAGTGGTGAAATTTTTTTGCGTGGAAAAAAGGTAAGCAACAAAGCGCCGGGAAGGTCTATAAAGAATGGCTTTGCGCTTCTCACCGAAGAACGGCGTGCAAGCGGAATTTTCGGGATACTGAATATCCGTGATAACTGCACAATTTCGAGCCTTGAAAAGCACAAGGGATTTTTATTTTTAAGTAACAAAAAGCTCCGGCAAAGTACTGACAAGTGCATAAAGCAATTAAGAGTCAAAACCCCGTCACAGGAAACAAAAATCCGTTCCCTTTCGGGTGGTAATCAGCAAAAGGTAATTTTCGGAAGATGGCTTTTGACTTCCCCCACAGTTCTGCTTCTTGACGAACCGACACGTGGAATAGATGTCGGTGCCAAATATGAAATTTATCAGTTGATAATAGACCTTGCAAAAGAGGGAAAAGCTGTAATTATGGTATCCTCCGAAATGCCGGAGCTGCTGGGTGTTTGTGACAGAATTCTTGTAATGTCAGGCGGACGCCTTGCAGGCGAAGTTGATGCCGCAAGTGCTACACAGGAGGAAATTATGGCTCTTGCTTCAAAATATGTATAAAATACAAAGGCAGGTAGAAAGGATATAAGCATATGCCGGAAAACAATTCGAATAAAAGAATCGGTTATTCAAAAGAGAAGTATCGTGATACGGTACGAAAAACAACCGACCTTCTGTTTAACAATGCAATGTATATTGTAATTATACTTGCTATCATTTTCATCGCAATACGGGTGCCTGCATTTCTGTCGGTTTCCTCGATTGTAAATATAATATCACTGACAGCGGCAAAGCTGCCCATAGCCCTTGGCATTGGGGGAGCAATAGTTCTGTCGGGTACCGATATCTCAGCAGGTCGTACCGTAGGTCTTACTGCCTGTATTGCAGCATCGCTTCTTCAGCTTGCTTCGTACCCTAAAAAAATCTTTCCGAATCTTCCCGAAATGCCCCTTTGGGTAGCATTTCTGGCTGTTGTTGCAGTCGGCGCCATAATCGGACTTGTAAACGGATTTTTCGTTGCAAAATTCAAGCTTCACCCCTTTATTGTGACACTTTCAACACAGCTTATTGTTTTCGGCTCGGTGCTTATGTACCTGATGATCGGCAACAACAACGGACAAACTCTGTCGGGACTTTCTCCTGCGTACACAGATTTTGTAAAGGGTACACTTTTCAGGATTTCCGGTGTGGCAGTTCCAAGGTATGTGCTGTATTCGGCAATAATAACTGCTATTATGTGGGTTATCTGGAACAAAACTGCCTTCGGTAAAAATATGTTTGCAGTAGGCTCGAATGAAGAGGCGGCAAATGTATCGGGGGTAAATGTTTTTCGTACTGTTATTCTCGTGTTTGTACTTGCCGGTGTTATGTATGGAATCACAGGCTTTATTGAGGGTGCAAGAATTGCCTCCTGCTCTGCAAATACAGGGCTTAACTATGAAAGTGACGCCATTGCCGCCTGCGTTATAGGTGGGGTTTCCTTTGTCGGGGGTACGGGAAAAATCAGCGGTATTGTAATAGGGGTATTCCTTTTGCAGATTATCTTTGTGGGTCTTAACTTCCTGTCGGTTTCGGCAAATATGCTCTATATAATAAAAGGTCTTATTATCCTTATTGCCTGCGCTATTGATATGAGAAAGTATCTTATGAAAAGGTAATGTATGAAGAAGAAAAATATTTATTCGGAAACAAAGATTTCGGTAAAAACACTTGATATAATAATACTTCTGGGTATTTGCGTGCTTTTTCTGCTCATTTTGGTAAGTGCTTGAAGTGTCAAGCAAAAACGAACGAAATATGTTTTAAAAATTGCAATAGCTCTTGACAAACTCTTAAAAATGTGGTAAAATTACTTGAAAACATAATTTGAGTGGAGGTTTGTATTATGAAACACATCAAGACAATAAATACTCGCAATCTTTGCGAATCTGCAAAGAAGGGCGGCTGTGGCGAATGCCAGACTTCTTGTCAGTCTGCTTGCAAGACAAGCTGCGGTATTGCTAACCAGAAATGCGAAAACACAAAGGAAAGCAAGTAATTTCTATAAAAAGTGCCGCCAGATTAATGGCGGCTTTTTTCTTGTAAATCGTCCACGAAAGGATACATATATAAATGATACATCAATATAAGCTTGGAGATTATAATATCGTTCTTGACGTATGTTCGGGTGCTGTTCACGCAGTTGACGAGGTAGCATACGATATTATCTCGCACTTTGAAGATAAAAGCCGTGACGAAATAATCCGTGAAATTTGCGAAAAATACAAGAACGCAGAGAATATCACAAAAGAAGATATAGAGGAATGCTACGAGCAGGTCTGTGAACTTCGTGACAGTGGTGCGCTTTTTGCGCCTGACAATTATGAGCCTATGGCAGGTGAACTTAAGAAAAAAACAAGTGGTGTTATAAAGGCGCTTTGTCTGCATATTGCACACACCTGCAACCTTAACTGCTCCTACTGCTTTGCAAGTCAGGGAAAATATCACGGTGACAGAGCCGTTATGAGCTATGAGGTCGGAAAGCAGGCGTTTGATTTCCTTATTGCAAATTCAGGAACTCGGAAAAATCTTGAGGTCGATTTCTTCGGTGGCGAACCACTTATGAATTTTGACGTTGTAAAAAAGCTTGTAGCGTATGCCAGAAGTGTTGAAAAACAACACGGAAAAAATTTCAGATTTACCCTTACCACAAACGGAATGCTGATTGATGATGACGTAATTGATTTTGCAAACCGTGAGATGAGCAACGTCGTACTCAGCCTTGACGGAAGACGTGAAATTCACGACAGATACCGAGTTGATTATAACGGCAACGGAAGCTGGGAAAAGATTGTTCCGAAATTCCAGAAGTTAGTCAAGGCTCGTGGTGGCAAAAACTACTATATGAGAGGTACCTTTACCCATGCAAATCCTGACTTTTTAGAGGATATAAAGGTGATGCTCGACTTAGGGTTTAACGAGCTTAGTATGGAGCCTGTTGTATGTGCTCCGGGTGACCAAGCAGAGCTTACTGCTACCGATATGGAGATTGTTAAGAAACAGTACGAAGACCTTGCATTCTTAATGCTCGAAAAAGACAGAGAAGGAAAGCCGTTCACCTTCTACCACTATATGATTGACCTTGAAGGTGGCCCCTGCATTTACAAGAGAATTTCAGGTTGTGGCTCGGGAACTGAATATATGGCAGTTACCCCCTGGGGTGACCTTTACCCTTGTCATCAGTTTGTAGGCGACGAAAAATTCAGGCTCGGAGACATCTACAATGGTGTTACAAATACTGAAATACAGGGTGAATTTGAATGCTGTAATGTATATGCACACCCTGAGTGTCGCAATTGCTGGGCAAGACTCTACTGCTCGGGTGGATGTGCTGCAAATGCATATCACAGTACAGGCTCGGTTACGGGTGTTTACAAAAGTGGATGTGAACTGTTCAAAAAGAGAATGGAATGTGCAATAATGGTTGCAGTAGACAGGGCACTCAGAGAAGAATGATTATGAATACACCTATTTGTGATTTTGTAAAAAGGTATAACGAAAAAAATCCCCTTCGTCTGCATATGCCGGGACACAAGGGCAAAGAGCTTCTCGGCTATGAAGCTTATGATATTACGGAAATTACAGGTGCCGACAGTCTTTATGAAGCAAGTGGAATAATAGCAGAAAGTGAAAATAATGCAAGTACTCTGTTTTCCTGCCCCACCTTTTATTCGACAGAAGGCTCGTCGCACTGTATTCGTGCTATGCTCTATCTTGTCTGTATGTATGCCCGAAAAAACGGCAGAGAAAAAGCGCTTGTACTTGCTGCAAGAAATTGTCACAAGACCTTTGTTTCTGCCTGTGCTATGCTTGATTTTGATATAGAATGGCTTTACGGCAGCGAAAATGATTCCTATCTTTCCTGTAATATTTCGACGAAAGCTCTTGAGAAAAAGCTTTCTGAGATGGAAAGTGCCGACAGACTTCCGACAGCTGTCTATATTACAAGTCCCGATTATCTCGGAAATATCTGCGATATTTCCTCATTGTCAGAAGTGTGTAAAAAATTCGGAGTACTTCTTATAGTTGACAATGCTCACGGTGGGTATCTTAAATTTCTTGAAAAATCACAGTTTCCTACCTGCCTGGGTGCTGATATCTGTTGCAGCTCTGCACACAAGACTTTGCCTGTAATTACAGGTGGTGCGTATCTTCATATCTCACAAAATGCAGATAGCTTTTTTGTGCAGAACGCAAAAAACGCACTTGCACTTTTTGGTACGACAAGTCCGTCTTACCTTATTCTGCAATCACTCGATTATGCAAACAAATATATTTCCGAGAGCTATATTTCAGAGCTTTCAGAATTTTTAAAAGTGGTACAGGATGCAAAACACACTCTGGCAGAGCATGGGTATACTTTTATTGGAAACGAGCCCTTAAAACTCACACTCGACACAAAAAAATACGGGTATTATGGTAAGGAAATAGCAGAGTATCTCGAAAAAAGCGGTATTTACTGCGAATTTTGCGACAGGGATTACATTGTCTTTATGTTGACGCCAAATCTCGGCAAGAGTGGGCTTGAACGTCTCACCGAAGCTCTTTTGAAGCTTCCGAAAAAATGGGAAATATCTGAAGCTCCTCCGAAATTCCGGGCACCTGTTTCTAAAATAAGTATCCGTGAAGCAATTATGTCTGCGAAGGAAACGATACCTATAAAGAACGCCGTCGGCAGAGTGCTTGGCGACATATCTGTAGCCTGTCCGCCTGCAGTACCAATTCTTGTGTGCGGAGAGGAAATAACACAGGAAGCCGTAGCTGCGCTTGAATATTACGGGGTTGAATATTGTACTGTAATTGCAGACAAAAATTAAGTAAAAAAATTTAAGGCTATCACATTTATTTGTGACAGCCTTGTTTTTTATTTTTTATTTATTAAGATATGAAATAACCGATACGGGAATCAGCCAGAAAAGCTGGATAATAATGCAGAAGACTACATTGAGTGCGGAATTTGTAAGCAAAAGGACTGCAGAAAGCACGATTCCCAAAATTGCGCTTATCATTTTAATTATATTGTTAATCTTCACGTTTCTTCCCGTTCTCTCGCAAAGAATGAGCATTTCAAGGAAATTATGTACACTGCCAAGTGCGATAACGCCCGAGCTTACCTTTTCACATACAACCGGTATATCCTTTGCGCTCTCGCCCTTTATAACGCTGAGTGCATAATTTGCTCTTTCAAGGCAACCGAACACAAGGTCGTTATTGACACAAGGGTCGATACTGTTTATGCCGACACAAAGATTTGCCTCCTGCAGCTCGATAAGTGTCTTTTCAAAATTGGGATTTATCGAATATTTAATATAGAATTTTGAAATTATCCTGCCGTCACGCACCATAAACAGAATACTTCCGTGTGACTGTTCGAAGGCTGCGTCGACACTATCCGAGATAACTCTTATTCCGTTTGTGTTAAGGTAAGACGAGCTTGCAAGAGTAACACTTCTGCCGTCAACACTGACCTCGATAGCATCCTGATAAACCCTGAGAAGCTCTACCTTTTCGGTGTTGATTTCAACATCAATCATTTTTGCAAAGATTTTTGAAAGAGGTCCACCGACCTTTGTATATATTCTCGACATGAGAACCACTGCTTCGTCAAGTGCTACATCGGCGTATGTCTTGATGCTTGATACTCTTACGTCCTTTGGTAAAAATACCTCTGTATCCTCGAAGGCTACAACCGACAGTCCCTTATATTCTTCACTTGCGTTCTGACCTATAAGTGCTGAGCTGATAAGCTTTCCTTTTGTTGCCGCAATATATTTCGGAAGCGCTGAAACAAGGTATGTGTTTATAGGAAGTGAGGAAATAAATATAATTACAGCACTTGTAATTCCGGTATACACGTCATTTGTGGCAATCGCCATAAAAAGTCCTACCACCAAAGACGCCACAAGTACAACAGCACTAAGAAGTCCAAGCTTCTTTTCGTTGTCGGGACGTCTTGAATTCCTTTCAACAAATCCGTCGTAAACCTCGCCTCGTTTTACCGTGATTACCTTTGCATTTTCCTTATCAATTCTATTTTCAAAGGGTGCTGCCTCACGAGAATCAACCGGCAGCTCAAATGCACCGAATTTATGTGAGGGTGAGGAGGCAATTCTGAAGGAAGTATCATCTGCACTTGCACGAAGGTAATTGTAAAGTGCAAGCATGAAAAGTGCAAGACCACCGGCACTGCAGAACAGTCTTATTTCAGAACCAGCCAAAACTCCGAATATCGCAGAGCATACTGCCTGAACAGTACATGCAAGCGTTACGCAAAGTGCGCAGGATGCCGGCGAAAATCGCTTGTCAAGCATATTCTTAAATCCCTGCGCAAGGCTTTCAATCAGGAACATGGCGCTAAAGAGCATAACCTGAAGGCAAACCATGGAATAAACAACCGGTATTGCAGGAGTTAATATATCAAGGCAAGGCAGGTTGGCAATAGGGGCAAGCTCTATGTAAAGACCGATTACAAGAAAAACAGCACAGGAAAGAAGTACCGACATCGCTTTGAGCTTCTTTGTGTAGAATTTATTTATTCCTTCACCCACAGCCCCCTTATCTGACATATCTATCTCAGAAATAGCGCCAAGGCCACTTGCAATTTTCTTGCTTTCTTTGCTTTGTTTTCTTTCTTTCTTTTCTTTTTTTATCTTTTTTCTGTTCTCGTCCCTTGCTTCTTCGCTTTCAGGCTCCGAAAATCCGAACAATGTGCCAAGATAGTCGTCAACATTCGTCTCTTCCTCTGTTTCCTCCTGAGAAGCAGGCTTTTCAGCTTCCGGCTCTTCAAACATTTCAAAACCGATACTGTCATCCTGTGCTTCCTTCTTAGGACTTTCAAAGATTTTTACATCATCCACGTCTTCCTCGACAAACGGCTCTTCCTTTTCCTCTGTACTCTCGGAAGCTACAGCCTCATTCTCCTCTGTCACAATATCGGTCTGGGCGACGATTACCGTGTCCTCTTCTGTTCCCTCGCCATCGTCTGCCTTATCTGCGTCTGAAGGAGATTCTGTATCACCCAGAATACTGTCAAGCCAGGCAAGGTCATTTTCTTCTGTCTGGAAAATCTCGTCAAATTTCTTTTTCAGCTCATCAATTTTTTCAACGCCGTTATCCGGCTTTTTTTCTGCTTGTTCTCCCTCGTAGCTTCTTATGATATTGTCAAGAGACGGACTTTTGTTGCCGTCCATTTGTGATGCGTCACGGTTTGTCTGCATAACATTTACTTCCTTTCATAAGTTTTCATATTCCGGTTTTTCGTACTTTCAGCCCCTCTGCCTTATTACCTCATAAAGAAGCACTGCAGCAGCTGTCGAAACATTGAGAGAATTAACCTTTCCCTTCATCGGGATTGACACAATATAGTCTGAATTCTTCTTAACTATATCTGAAACGCCGTTTTCCTCACTTCCAAGGACTATAGCGCACGGGCAATTATAATCGGCTTCTGTGTAGCTGGCTCCGTCTGCCTCTGCTGCAAAAATCCAGAAGCCCAGGTCCTTGAGCTTTCGTATCGTGTCGCTTATATTCGAGCATTTAACTGCCATTATATGCTCGGTAGCACCTGCCGAGGCTTTAACTACTGCAGGGGTAATTCCCGCGGCTCTGCGCTTCGGAAGTATAATTCCGTGAGCACCTGCTCCTTCGGCACAACGTATTATCGCGCCGAGATTGTGTGGGTCGGAGATTCCGTCACATATTACTACAAGCGGCTTTTCTCCACGTTCACGTGCTGCCTCTATAACTTCTTCGAGTGATACATATTCCATCTCGGATGCTATTGCAACAATCCCCTGATGCTGCTCATATCCACACAGAGCATCAAGCTTTTTCTTGTCAACCTCTATTACCGGAATGCCACGTTCTATTGCCTGGGCCACAAGAACTGTAATAGAGCCCTCCCTGTCCCCTTCACGGACAAAGATTTTTTCAACATCACGACCGGATTTAAGAAGCTCTCTTACAGCATTTCTGCCGGGAATTGCACCGTTTGAAAGCTCCTCGTTTTTTTCCTCGCTCTGCACAGCATACGGCTTTCCCGCTTTTCTTCGTTCATCAGCTCTGTATGCACTTTTTTTATTTTTATTATTCTTATATTTTTCTGCCATCGGCACTACCTCCGAAACAAGTGCAAAAATAGTTATATTTTCATATTCTATTTAATTATACCATACTTTTTTCGATTTGTACATAACAAATTCTGTATTATTTACAATAATTTACAATTAGAACAATTTTTTAACAAATTATTACCCTTTTTTTGAGTTTTGTCTGTTTAAAAGCGGCTTTTGCAATTTATGGCGTGTCAAAACACCATACCACAACTTTACAGAAAATGGGAATCATTCCTTGTAAAAAGAAGCACGAAAATGTTATTATATAGGAACCAAAATCAAAAGATAAAGCATTTTGACTTCTTTAGTCAACAAAGATAAAAAGCTAAAGTCGAATAATGTTTTAAAAGAGCTTACTGCAGGAGCTTTTAGGTTTTGAAGCTTGAATTTGTAAAAAATGAAAGGATAAAAATATATGAATATAAGACTTTATATTGCCGATCAGAACAGTATTTTCAGAAAAAATGTAACAGACTACTTTTTAGGCTCAAGTATAACAATCGTGGGTCAAACCGGTAACGGTAATGAAGCAGCAAAGGAGATATGCGAGCTGTCGCCCGATGTCGTGCTGCTCGACCTGTGGCTGACAGGTCTTGACGGAGCAGACCTTATCCGTAATGTTCGCCGAAAAATGAAGGAGCCGCCGCATTTTATTATTGCAACTGCAATAAACAACATAACAGTCATTGAGGATGCAATTGAAGCAGGTGCCGCTTTCTGTATTATGAAGCCCTGTGAGCTTGTAAATTTATCGAATAAAATTCATAAGATATGTGTTATGAAAAGCTCTGTTTCGCTTGAAAAGCAGGAGGAAAGGAGTAAGAAAACCGACATTGAGGGGCAGATTACAAAGCTTATTCACCTTGTTGGAATCCCTGCTCACATAAAGGGGTATCAGTATTTGCGAAGTGCAATAATGATGACCTATGAAAAGCCCGAGCTTATAAATTCGGTAACAAAAGAGCTTTATCCGACAATCGCAAAGCTTTACGGAACAACAAGCTCAAGGGTAGAGCGAGCAATCCGCCACGCAATTGAGGTTGCGTGGGACAGAGGAGACTATGAGGTGCTTTCCGAAATGTTCGGCTATACCGTACAAAGAGCAAAGGGAAAACCCACTAATTCCGAATTTATTGCTCTGATTTCCGACAATCTGCGACTTATGAATAAGAATGAAAACAACAACTCAGTAAGTGAAGTTGTTAGGGTGTAAAAAACGAAGCCTTCCCCTTGAAGAGAAGGTATTAAACATAACGAACTGATACGGCGTTTATTCTAATCCCATAAACTGTAATTCCACCTCATCCGAATTTTGCTTCGCAAAACCCACCTTCCCCTCAAGGGGAAGGCTAAAAAAGGCTCCCTCACAGAGGAAGGCAAAAAAACGAACAATCCCCCGTTTTCACGGGGGATTATTATATTTACTTCAGCCCTTACTGCTTTTTAAGCTTTGCATATGCCTTTGCTCTTTCGGCATTGTTGAGAATAGCCTTACGAAGTCTTATATTCGTCGGAGTTACCTCGATAAGCTCATCTTCATTTATATACTCAATTGCTTCCTCAAGCGAGAAGAACTTGGGAGTAATAAGACGGAGAGCTTCGTCGGCACCTGTTGAACGAACTGCTGTCATATGCTTTTTCTTACATACATTTACAACAATATCGTCGCTCTTTGGGGTTTCTCCAACAATCTGTCCCTCATAAACATCCATAGCCTCTTTGACGAACATAACGCCTCTGTCCTGTACCTGGAAAATTCCGTATCTTGTTGTTACGCCGTTCTCGTATGCTATAAGAGAACCGGAATCTCTCTTTATAATTTCACCACGTACGCTCTCATAGCCATAGAAAATTGAAGAAAGTATGCCTTCACCGTGAGTATCTGTCAGAAATTCATTTCTGTATCCGAAAAGCCCTCTTGTCGGGATTCTGTACTGAAGCTTCATTCTGTCACCCCTTGGCTGCATATCAACAAGCTCGCCTTTTCTCTCGCCGAGTCTTTGCATAACTGCACCCATATATTCTTCAGGCACCTCGCAGATAACCTCTTCAATAGGCTCACACAGTACTCCGTCAATTTCTTTTGTCAGTACCTTCGGTGCACTTACCTGCATTTCGTATCCTTCACGACGCATTGTTTCGATAAGGATAGACAGGTGCATTTCACCTCTGCCTGCAACCTTGAAGCTTTCGGTTGAATCTGTTTCGGAAACACGAAGGGAAACATCCTTTAATAGCTCTCTGAAAAGTCTTGCACGAAGATGACGGGAAGTACAGAATTTACCCTCTTTACCTGCAAAGGGGGAATCGTTTACCGAGAAGGTCATCTCAAGTGTGGGCTCGGAAATCTTCACAAAAGGCAGCGCTTCCGGCTCTGTAGGTGAGCAGATAGTATCCCCGATTGTAACATCGGCAATACCCGAAAGGCATACAATATCACCGGCACTAACCTCGTCAACCGAGTTCTTGCCAAGTCCGTCAATCTGATAGAGGTTTACAATCTTTGAACGGTAATCCTCGTGTACTCCGTTATAATTTGTAACAATAACATCTGCATTTTTCTTGATTGTACCTCGTTCTACTCTGCCTATTGCGATTCTGCCGACATAGTCATTATAGTCAATAGAGGAAACAAGCATCTGGGGAGCACCCTCGACATCAACATCGGGTGGGTCTATATGATTTACAATCGTTTCAAAGAGCGCTTCAAGATTTTCGTCCTGCGCTTCTGCATTCAAAGATGCCGTTCCGTTTCTGCCCGAACAGAAAACAATAGGGCTGTTAATCTGGTCATCATCTGCATCAAGGTCAATAAAGAGTTCAAGAATTTCGTCTATAACCTCGTCAATGCGTGCTCCGGGCTTATCAATCTTATTTATAACAATTACTACCTTGTGTCCGAGCTCAAGAGCCTTGCCAAGAACAAATCTTGTCTGTGGCATCGGACCTTCCTGTGCATCAACGAGAAGCAACACGCCGTCAACCATTTTAAGAACTCTCTCAACCTCACCACCAAAGTCGGCGTGTCCGGGGGTATCAACTACATTTATTTTTACATCCTTATAGACAAGAGAGGTGTTCTTTGCAAGAATTGTAATCCCTCTTTCCTTTTCAAGGTCGTTTGAGTCCATTACCCTCTCGGATACCACCTGATTCTCTCTGAATGTACCACTTTGCTTTAGCATTTCGTCTACAAGTGTTGTCTTACCGTGGTCAACGTGGGCAACTATTGCAATATTGCGAAGTTCATTTCTTAACATCTGCGACGTCCTTTCCTTTTACTTCAAATCTTATATCATATAATTTTATCACAATATTTAATTATATAACAAATAGCACTGTATGTCAATTACATATACAATATTATTTCAAATATTTTACATTTTACGCAATTTATGTACGGCTAAAGTATTGGTTCTTGAAAAACCTCTTTATTCAGAATACTTGAAAAAAGGTTAAAGGGGTATTTATCCTCCGGCAAGAGGCGGATATCAATTTCTTTTTTCGTAAACGGATGTAAAAAGCTGAGTCTTGCTGCAAAAAGCGCAATACTTCCACGATTTGTATGGCTTCCGTACTTTCCGTCACCAAAAAGTGGCATTTGTCTGCTTGCAAACTGTGTTCTTATCTGATGTGTTCTACCGGTATGGAGTTTTATTCTTACAAGCGACAAGATTCCGTCCTCGCTCTGTACAGTGCAGAGTGTTCTGTATTCAAGACTTGCTTCCTTTACACCCTTTCGCATTTTGTCTGTTACAAAGGTTTTCCCACTTGTGCTGTCCCGAAACAGCAAATCACGATATATGCCACAATCCTCACTCGGTTTTCCGTGAACTACTGCAAAATATTCCTTACAAAGCTTTTGCTCTGCCACAAGTGCCGAAAACTTCCCTGCAGCCTGCTTGTTTTTCGCAAGAAGTATCGCACCTGCCACATTTCTGTCGAGTCTATGCACAACAAAAAGATTATCAATTTCGTTTTCTCTGCAAAGTACGTCGGCTATTCCCTCTTGTCCGTCTGCTGTAGGCTCCGACGGAACTCCACAGGGCTTTTCGCATATTAAAATATTCTTGTCCTTGTAGAGTATTTTTATCATAAAATTTCCTCTTTTTAAGCTTTCCACTTTCATTGTAAAAGCGAGATACCGTCACAGTATCCCGCTTTTCACTTAAATATTAGTCTTACTTAGTTGAGATTTTCAAGTGTACTTTCAAGTGCGTCGTAACGAACAACCACAACAAGCTCTGCGTGTTCAAAGTCGTCATCATTCTTGATTTCGGAAGAAGCAATGAACGCTACAAGAGGAAGATCCTTATTTTCTCCACATCTGTAGGTCTTTGCTGTAGATGAAAGGAAGCTTGCAGATTTCTTTTCGATTGTCTCTGCTTCAAGATCAAGGTAGGTTACAATAGTCTTGCTGTCAACCTTGAAGAGCTTTTCTTCATCATATACAGACAACAAGCCCATGTCGCCATCAAAGAATTCAATTCTTCTCAGACCCAGTCCCTGTTCATCCTTGGTTATTTCATCAGTTGCTACCTTACCAAGTACTTCAACACTACCCATCTTATTGCTTTCTGAAATATAACCCTTGGTTGTAAGCGGGTATATAGCATTTTCAAAGCCGTCAGGAAGGTCATTTGTTGCTTCGTATTCCTCTTCTATTGTACCTGTGAAGGGGTTGTAAACGTCATAATACTTAATATATTCGTCATCAACCTTTGCAGTCTTAACACTCTTAATGATTCTGTAATCATAAATGTTTCTTACATAACCTTCTTCTTCGCTGTCCATCTGAGCATACATATAAACGAGGTTTTCGATAAGAGATGAGCCGGGATTATTCTTTACAATATACTTCACGTTAGTAAGTGTATTAGTGGGTCCCCATTCCGGCATTGTATCCTTTGTGTATGTCTTGAACACCTTTTCACCGTGCTCATCAACAGTCTCAATTACAATAACGGTAGTATCAAGAATATCAAGATATCTGAAGGGAGAAACCGCAGCATTATTATACTGACTACCATTTACGCCAACAAACTGATAGTAACCGTTTGTTCTCTTAATCAGAGCAGGTGTATCTATGCCGGTGTTATCCTGGTAAACATAGAATACATCTTCATCCGCGGTCTTGAGCTTTTCGGGGTCGCTGTGTGCATCAGCCGGAGCAACCTTGAAAATATACTCATCCTTCGAATTCTTTGTATATGAAAGAAGCTTTCCGAGATAATTTGAGAAGTCATATCTGCCCGGATAATCCTCGCTTTCGGGTGTCGTCGAATCTACCTTTGCAGGTACATCTACTCTGACTCCGTCAATGAGTGCCGGCACATAATCAGCAGTCTTCATAAGAACGCCGTTTTCAACCTTACCAACCGGTACAGAGAGACAATATTCGCCTGTATCGTCATTCGGGAAAATAATTGCGTACTTTTCAGGAAGCAATGTATCGGCAGGCTTTACATGAAGTACGATATTGTCAACTGCCGCAAACAAATATTCCTTTTCAAGGTCATCCTTTGTATAATACATATCGGTGTATGCTGAATTCACATAAAGAACATTTGCCATACTGTAGTATCTTGCAGCGCTCAGTGTTGACGGTCTGCCGGTATTGACAGGAAGACCTATATATGTATACTGACCGGAAGAGTACGAGTAGGCTTTACCGTTGAAATAACGGCTGCTAATGCTACCATCATTTGCCAGGTCGTATTTATCAAACTTCAATGTCTGATATGTAAGCTCCTGTGTTGCGGTAACCTTCATATAGTTTGCAGGACCGTTGACATATCCTTTGATTATCTGACCGTCAAGGAAGTCTATACCTGCATTCGTAGCGCCGTAGGTATAAATAGTAGGAACTTCCTTTGCTTCATAAACGGGACCGTAGTTGAAAAGAGCTCTGCCGTTAGGCTCTTGACCTGTAATCCTGTCGAATTCAACATTATGAGCTTCGTTGAAGGTCTGAACGTCATCTGTTTCCGCAACACCTGCAGTATAGGGCTTATACCAGATATACTCAATTCGTCCGTCTCCGTCTGAATCCCAAACGTCAAGCTCATAGGTCTTTGTGCTTGTGCTTGTCAGATTGAACATCATTCCCTTGTAAAGTCCCCAGGGAGAATAAAGTCCTCCGCCTCTTTCATCGTGGTATTCATCCTTGAGGATTACTTCTCTGCCGGCCATACCGTTAGAATCATAATCTACACCAACAAGTCCGGTCTGACTCCAATATTCATATCCTCTTCCAAGAGCATCCCTGTGCGACTTGAAGTTATAGTCCTGCACAAATTCCTCTGACTTGGGATCTCTCTGTGTAGCATCAAGATATATAAAGGAAGCATTGTCTGCGTTCTGTGCTTCATAAGATATTTCAGAAGGTCTGATGAATGACCAGGGAGCATTAAAGAGGTATCCGTTAAGATTACCCACAGTTACCTTTCCTGTGAACTTCTTAATCTTATTTCCGTATGCATCAATGAACATATAGTCCTTTTTAGCAGTACCCGCAGAAAGTTCAAATATTCCGGAACCACCGGCAACGGCTTCCTTCTTCTCACCGATAACGTTTGAAGCATAAATTTCAATATCGCCGTCGTCTTCAGCATAATAAATGCTGATGTCAAGCAGGAAAAGATCGTCGGGTGTACCGGGAAGCTTAAGGCTTTCAAGGTCAATTTCACCGAATAAATCCTCATCTCCGGCATATTCATCATCAAATACAGAAAGACGTACAAGCTCGTCTCCTTCTTTTGTCTGCTTGAAATTGTCAAGAGAATAGTTAGGAGTTGCCACAACTCTCTGTACTGTCTTCTTCATATTGTAAATCTTGGATGCTATAGTGTCATATACAGTATAAGGTCTTATTTCAACAAGATTGAGATAAGCCTCAAGTGTATCGGGATTAACCTCTTCGTATATGTTCTCATATGCTGTGTTGCCTGTTCCCATATTTGCAAAGAAGGCATTATAAAGGAGAACCGCAACATCTCCTCTTGTGAGTGCTGTTGTATAGTCAACCTTTGAGCTGAGTCCTTTATCAAGTCCGATTTCCTCTGCCTTTTCAATATAACCTATAGGATATGACAAAACGCCTGTCTTTTCATGTTCAAGGGCACGAACGAGCATGGTATATGCATCCTGAAGGATAATAGAGCCTTTAGGATCGAATATAGTTTCACTCTTTCCCTTGATTATACCCTTGACATTTGCCCAGGATATTGTATGATAATAGAACGGGTCATCAAGGTCAGTAAAGCTTGTGGAATTTACGCCACCTTGTCTTTCCTCCCCAGCCTTTAAAAGTCTAAATATAAAGGTAGCCATCTGCTGACGGGTAACCTTTTCTTTTGTTCCGAATGTAGTTTCTGTTGTACCTGTTGTAATTCCCACACTTGACAAAAGCTCAACTGCTTTTGTAAGAGTTTCATCTGATGCGGGAACATCGGTAAATTTAGCTGCGTTTGCCGTGAAAGCAATCGCACCGATTGACATAACAACCGACAACATCAATGCGAGAAATCTTCTCATTTTCATTTCCTCCTGAAAGATGGTAATTCTGCAAAGTAACTTTGCCCATGCTGATATTATAATATAAATTTTTCTATTTTGCAAGTGTTTTTTTACTTGTAACATATTTGTAACAAATTCTTTCAACTAAAATGGTGAAATAAGGAAAACATTGGTGTATAATGGATATGTAACACAGAAAAATATTGTTACGGAGGGTATATATGAAGTATAATGGTAAAAAGGTAGAAGATCTTAAAATCGCCTATATCGGCGGCGGCTCACGTGGTTGGGCGTGGGGGCTTATGAGCGATCTTGTCAGTGCAGATGATATCAGCGGTAAGGTTTATCTTTATGATATTGATATGCCTGCGGCGCAAAACAACGCAGCTATCGGAAATCGCTATAACGACGTTGAGGGTGCGAAGACCCATTGGGATTACAAGGCTGTTCCCACTATTTCAGAAGCACTCACAGGTGCAGATTTCGTTGTTATATCCATTCTTCCCGGTACCTTTACCGAAATGGAATCAGATGTGCATCTTCCGGAAAAATACGGAATTTATCAGGCAGTCGGCGATACAGTTGGTCCCGGCGGTATCGTTCGTGCGCTGCGTAGCGTACCTATGTTTGAGGAAATAGCACTTGCTATCAAGGAATATTGCCCGAATGCCTGGGTTATCAACTACACAAATCCTATGACAGTATGCGTAAATGCCCTTTACAAGGCATTCCCCGAAATTAAAGCGTTCGGCTGCTGCCACGAGGTTTTCGGAACACAGCTTCTGCTCTCAAAGATGCTTGAGGAAAACTTAGGCGTCGAGCATATTGACCGTTCCGAAATCAAGGTTAATGTTGTAGGTGTCAACCACTTCACATGGCTTACTTCTGCTCACTATCAGGGTATGGATCTGTTCCCGATGTACAAGGAATATGTAGACAAGTATTACTACGAAGGTGTATTCACCGACCACGGCGGACACATTAACGACTGCTTTGTATGTATGCAAAGAGTTAAATTTGACCTCTTTAAGCGTTATGGTTACATAGCAGCCGCAGGCGACAGACACCTTGCAGAATTCTGCCCCGGTGACTGGTATCTTCAGAGTCCCGAGCAGGTACAGGAATGGAAGTTCGGACTTACAGATGTTGCTTGGCGCTGGAATGACCTTGACAAGAGACTTGCAAGAAGTGCTGCACTTGTTAAGGGCGAAGAAAAGCTTGCTATCCACAATACAGGCGAGGAGGGGGTTGCGCAGATTCGTGCAATACTCGGTCTTGAGGACCTTGTTACAAACGTTAATATGCCGAACGTAGGTCAGGCGCCGAATCTCCCGTTGGGTGCCGTTGTTGAAACAAACGCCGCATTCACCTGTGGTACGGTTACACCTGTTATGGGTGGCGATATTCCTATGGAAATCTATCCGCTTATCAGCAGAATTTGCGGCAACCAGGAAATCATTATCAATGCGTGTATGAATCGTGACCTTGAGCTTGCCTTTTCGGCATTTGCAAACGATCCTCTTGTTCGTCTGCCGATTGATAAGGCGCGTGAGCTGTTCAACCAGATGGTTCGCAATACTGCAAAATATCTTCCCGACTATGATTTGTCGACATTGAAATAAGAGAAAACAAAAAATCCCACCCGAAATGCTCCGGGTGGGATTTTTTGTTAATCAATATTCAACTATATCCCTGAAAAACTTAACATTATTCTCGTAATATTCGTCATTGTCAGGTCTTGAAATAAGATTGTTTGTTTCTCTCTTTTTTCGGATACACAGAATTGAGTTTTCGGGATAGAAATTGAGTGTCGTTGTCATATAGGACACAAGCTCGGACACAGGAATTCCGTATTCGTCAACTGCATATTCCGGAACCTCGTCAAGCACCTCGGAAAGAGGACACATAATATTTCTGTACTGACTGTAAATATACGGATGCAGTATATAAATTACAGACGGTCCCGAGGTAAATTCTATTTCAAGTCTTTGCAGTTCCTCTGTCTGTGAAACGACATCATAATACTCATATTCGCCGCCAACTTCGGTAATATTAAAGACAAGCTGAAAAACATCTATCTGCTTTTCGCCGTCACCGTTGTAATCTTCTTTCATTATGCTTTCAAGTGGTCTTTCACGATACTCGTCTGCCACCTTGAAGTTTCCTGCATACATCAGCATCGCATCCGACTCATTGTTCCCTGCACACTGGACAATACAAACGAGCGCTACAATCAAAGCAAAGCCGCCGAGCAGTGTGTGCCATTTATAGTGATACCAGTAATTTTCAAGCTTCTGCAAAAAAGTCATCTGTGTTCCGTCTGTCTTCATTTGTTCTCTCCCTATTCAAAATAAATCACAATAAAATGATAGCACAAATTCCGGTCTGTGTCAACATTATATTCTGCCACAAAAACAGTAAAATCACGAAATACCGTAATATTCCATCTATTTTTACTGTCGTTTAACAAAAAGACAAGAGTTTATTTATAATTTAGAAATCAAATTATAGTAAAATAAATACCGTCAGACTTCAGACTATTTGGATTAAGGAGAAATTTTATGTATAAAATAGTTAAAAAGGCAGTTTTAAATCCGACAGTCACAATGATGGATATCGAAGCGCCTTTTGTTGCAAGAAAAGCAAAAGCAGGTCAGTTTATTATCCTGCGTGTTGACGAAACCGGTGAAAGAATACCCCTGACGGTTGCCGGTACCGACCCGAAGGCAGGGACTGTCAGAATAATTTTTCAGATAGTAGGTTCTACCACCGAAAAGCTCGCACATAAAAACGAAGGTGAATATATACAGGATTTCGCAGGGCCTCTCGGTGTTCCGACAGAGCTTGAAGGAGTAGAAAAGGTTTGTATTGTAGGTGGTGGTGTCGGCTGTGCTATCGCACTTCCCGTCGCACAGGCATTTGCACAGATTGGCGTTGAGGTTACTTCAATTATCGGCTTCAGAAATAAGGATTTACTCATTCTTGAGGACGAGTTCCGTGCTTGCTCAAAAACACTTCACATAATGACCGACGACGGAAGCTACGGACGTGAGGGCAACGTTTGTGTTCCACTTGAGGAGATGCTAAAGAACGGTGAAAGATTCGACAGAGTAATTGCCTTAGGACCTCTTGTTATGATGAAATTTGTAACACTTGCAACAAAGCCTTATGAAATTCCCTGTACAGTATCAATGAATCCGATTATGATTGACGGAACAGGTATGTGTGGTGGTTGCCGACTCACTCTTAATGTTGACGGTAAAAAGGTTACAAAATTTGCATGTGTTGACGGCCCCGACTTTAACGGATACGAGGTTGACTTTGATGAAGCAATAATGCGTGGCAGTATGTATTCCGACTTCGAACGCCACGCACACGAGGAAACCTGCAATCTCTTCAAAAAGGAGGTAAAGTAATATGCCAAATATGAATCCAAAAAAGAATGAGATGCCGACACAGGAGCCTCTTGTTCGTGCAAAAAATTTTAATGAAGTAGCTATCGGCTACTCGGACGAAACAGCAATTGACGAAGCGCTCAGATGTCTTGGTTGTAAAAATATGCCCTGCGTAGGCGGTTGCCCCGTTAATGTAAAAATTCCCGAATTTATCGGAAAAATCAAAGAGGGCGACTTCGAGGGTGCATACCAGATTATAAGTAAAGATTCAAGCCTTCCTGCAGTTTGCGGACGAGTTTGCCCACAGGAAACACAATGTGAAGCAAAGTGCGTTCGAGGCATAAAGGGCGAACCTGTAGGTATCGGCAGACTTGAACGCTTTGTTGCAGACTGGCATATGGCACACAACGACGAAAAGGTCGAAATCCCCGAATGTAACGGTCACAAGGTAGCAGTTATCGGCTCCGGTCCTTCAGGCCTTACTTGTGCCGGAGACCTTGCAAGACTCGGCTACAAGGTTACAATTTTCGAGGCACTTCATACGGCAGGTGGTGTACTTGTTTACGGAATTCCCGAATTCAGACTCCCGAAAGCTATTGTACAAAAAGAGGTTGACGGACTTCTTCGTATGGGTGTTGAAATTGAAACTAATATGATTATCGGTAAAACCCTCACAATAGATGAGCTGTTCGATATGGGATATGAGGCAGTATTTATCGGCTCGGGTGCAGGACTTCCGAACTTTATGGGTATTCCGGGTGAATCCTATAAGGGTGTATACAGCGCAAACGAGTTTTTAACAAGAAGCAATCTTATGAAAGCTTATCTTGACGAGCCCGAAACACCTATTATGAAGGGTGGCAAGGTTGCAGTTGTCGGTGGTGGTAACGTTGCTATGGATGCAGCAAGAACGGCTCTTAGACTTGGTGCAGAAAAGGTTTATATCGTTTATCGCCGTTCAATGCAGGAGCTTCCTGCAAGACGTGAGGAAGTAGAGCACGCACAGGAAGAGGGAATTGAATTCAGACTTCTTACAAATCCTGTGGAAATACTCGGCTATGAGAACAAGGAGAACAAAAGAGACCCGAAAAACGGCTTTGTTACAGGTATTAAATGTGTAAAAATGGAGCTTGGTGAGCCTGACGAGCGTGGCAGACGCCGTCCGGTGGAAGTTCCGGGCAGCGAATTCGTACTCGACGTTGACGCAGTTATTATGTCAATCGGTACTTCTCCAAACCCACTTATAAAGTCAACAACTGCAGGACTTGACGTAAATAGCCGTGGTGGTATTATCGTAGAAGAAGGTACGGGTAAAACTACAAAAGAAGCAGTTTACGCAGGTGGTGACGCCGTTACAGGTGCCGCAACTGTTATCTCGGCTATGGGCGCCGGCAAGGCTGCTGCTAAAGCTATTCACGAATATTTGAGCAAGTAATCTTTTGGGGGCT
>JAZRTY010000044.1:0-1609 GCA_045652245.1 Eubacteriales bacterium
ACAGGCAAAAACAGGTCTTACTTATTCAGCATACGGTGAGGGAGACAAGCCGAAATTTTATGCGCACTATGAAGATGTTGCAAAGCCTGAAAAGTGGGTTCTTTACGACCAGGAAAATATGATCTGGAAGTTTACCGAGGAAGTTGTAGATATCGGAACAATCTGGTTTAACGGGCAAGAAGAATTTGCAGTTAAAAAGACAGCAGACTTCCGTGAAGGCAAGTTTTACTGCCGTACAGACCACAGTAGAGAATTTGTGGTTTCTGAGCAGCTTAAAGAGGATTTTGAAATTTTCAGTGATACAAGAACTGAATTTAAGCCAGACGGAACTCCCAAAGTGCAGTCACCTGACTGTAAAGGAGCACTTTATCTTCGTTATTCCGGTGGCAACCCCGGTGAGGTATTTGATACAATAGAGCTTTCAACGGCACAGATTAACATCAGAATAGGACAAAATCACGATATATTGTTCGATAATCTTTGTGTAAAGTACGGGGTATCCGGCTTTGATGCAGCATATGCTGACGGAATAACAATTCAGAACTGCGAAATCGGCTGCTGCGGTGGTGGTATTATGGCGTACTTCCCGTCACAGGACGGCTTTGCAATGCCTGTACGTTGGGGAAATGGCTTCGGTCAGTGGGGAGATGCTCACAATTTCACCATGAGAAACAACTGGATTTATGAATGTTATGACGCAGGAATAACTCCCCAGGTACACGGTTTGGACAAGCATTGTGAATTTTATGATATTGACCTGTCATATAACCTTATAGAAAAATGCTGTTATTCAATTGAATACTTCCTGTCGAGACTTACTCCTGAAAACACAACATCTTATTGGAAAAATGTCAGAATAAGCAATAATATAATGCGCTTTGCCGGCTTCGGCTTCGGAAGACAGCGTCCTGACAGCGAATGTTCTCATATAAAGGGCTGGGATGCAGACAACCCTGCAATTAACTTTGTAATAAGCGATAATATTTTTGACCGTTCAACCGAAACTCTTGTCCACTTAGGCTTTAAGAGGGGAGAGGGAATGAAGCTGCGTAATAATACCTACATTCAGTATCCTTCAGGAAAGTTCGGAAGATACGGAGAAAATTCGGCAACAGAGCTTCACTACTTTGAAATAAGAGGCATAGACAGAATTGCAAAAGAATATTTCAAGGATGAAGGCGGTAAGTTCTATATAGCATACTAAAATTTAAGGAAGAGAGAAAGTGTAATGGTAAAATACGCAACGCCTGAATTTTATGCAGAAATCGACAAAAAGTCGGAAGAAATGAAGCAAAAAATTCTGAATACCAAAACAGAAGTAAATTGCAGTGGAACAGCTTACTATGTTGCAAATAACGGAGACGACGCAAACGACGGAAAGAGTCCCGAAAAGGCTTGGAAGACACTTGCAAGAGTATCAGAAGCTGAGGAATTACAGTCAGGGGATGCCGTTTTCTTCAAGCGTGGCGACCTTTTCAGAGGAAAGCTACAGGCAAAAACAGGTCTTACTTATTCAGCATACGGTGAGGGAGACAAGCCGAAATTTTATGCGCACTATGAAGATGTTGCAAAGCCTGAAAAGTGGGTTCTTTACGACCAGGAAAATATG
>JAZRTY010000045.1:0-13222 GCA_045652245.1 Eubacteriales bacterium
ATTCTTTAGGCATCAAAGTGTTAAGATATTCAAATTTAGATGTTAATCAAAGCTTTGAGAGTGTTTGTCAGGATATATTGAATCATATTAACACCTCATCAGTCACTTCGTGACAGCTTCCCCTCAAGGGGAAGCCTTTGAAAAGGTATTACATCATTTATTAAGGAGCAATATTATGACAATAGTAACGCAAAATGATATTGAAAAATCCCTGCGTAAGATAGGTATCTGTGCAGGTGATATAGTACTTGTACATTCATCCCTTAAAAGCTTCGGCAAGGTTGAGGGTGGAGCAGAAGCTGTAATTTCTGCCTTGAAAAATGTTATAACAAGCGAAGGAACACTTGTTATGCCGACCTTTGCTCAGAAAAATTTTCCGTCAGCGCTTGTTGAATGGTCACTCAATAGACCCAGTGATACAGGGTATATTACCGAGGTTTTCCGGAAAATGCCCGGTTCTGTGCGTTCAGACCAGGAAACTCACTCGGTAGCAGCGTGGGGAAAACTTGCATACGAGCTGACATATGAGCATAAAGGGTACGGCCCGAGGTACGGTACATATACAGAATGGGCGTTTTCAAAGTCTTCCCCCTGGCAGAAAATGTACGACAGACGCGCAAAGGTACTCTTTCTTGGTGCTGAGCTTGAAAGCCATACCTTTAAGCATTTTGTGGAATATCTGCTTGTAAATGAGGTACTTGATAATGTAGAGCCCGAGCTTTATGATGAGTGTAAGTCGCAAATTAAGTATTCACTTTTGCCAAATCAAAACCTTGACGGAATCTGGCCATACTACAACGCAGAACGAATGATGGAGGTTTTCGATAAAGCAGGAATTGTAAAATACGGCAGATGTGGCGACGCAAAGCTCATGCTGATAGACGCATATGAGAGCTGCATAGTTGCAGACAAAGCAATTCGCTCGGATATGAAATCCTGGATGAACGAAAAAACATATAACTGGTTTATAAAATACGGAAAATTTGATAAATAAACGGAGCGCAATATGACAGAAGAAAAATATATAAGCAAAAGTCCCGAGCAGACCGAGGAGATTGCAAAAGGTCTTGCGAAAAAACTTAAAAGTGGTGATTTTATTGCCTTTTTCGGTGGACTCGGAATGGGAAAAACTAATTTTGTGCGAGGACTTGCGTCAGTTTTATGTCCTGATGTACGGGTTACAAGCCCGACCTTTGCACTTGTGAATGAATATATCGGAAATCTGAATATATATCACTTTGATATGTACAGAATCACCGACGGCGACGACCTTTATTCTACGGGCTTTTATGAGTATCTTGAGCGTGACGGAATTATTGCTGCCGAATGGTGCGAGAGAATTACAGACGAGTTACCTGAAGAAAGATACGAAATCCATTTTTCAAGGCTCTCGGAAACCGAGAGGGAAATTACAATTAAAAAATTTTAGCACAGAGGAATTTATGTGGAAAGGAGACGGGGAATATTGAAAAAGATAAAGCAAACTAAGTACAGCGGCAGAAACAGTGGCTCTGCACGTCCTGCACGTGCAAGATTTATCGTTATAAGTGTATTTTTCCTTGCTTTCTGTGTGATTTTCCTCGGAAGGCTCGTAAATCTGCAGTTCGCTGCAAAGGACATATACCAGAGTAGTTCGCTCGGTGCAAATGCCTATACTGTGGAAATTCCCACCACAAGGGGAATTATATCTGATGTCAACGGCGTTCCTCTTGTGAAAAACGAAATCAGCTATAATATTACCCTTGATAAACAGGAAATTCCGAGTGGCAGGGAAAACGCAACAGCTCTTGCCATAATAAATTATTTCCTTGAAAAAAAGATAGAAATTATCGACCTTCTTCCTGTACAAAATACGGCTCCGTACAGGCTCGATGCCGATTATTACGAGAACTCACAAAGTCAAAGATATGTAAAAAACTTTGCAAATTATTTCGGACGTGATTACTCCGAGTTTACCGAAAGCGATACGGCACTTTATGAAGCACTTTACAAAAGGTACGGTATGTCACGCTTTGACGCTACCGAGCAGGAAAAACGCCTGATTATCGGACTTCGCTTTACCCTTGATACAACGGCGTATTCTTCAAATCTGCCGTGTGTTCTTGTGGAAAACATAGATGAGCAGACTATCGGAAGTGTGGCAGACAGTATAAATTCCTTTGATGGACTCTCTGTCAGCACGGGTTCACAAAGAGTATATGTGTTTGATGACCTTGCTTCGCATCTTCTCGGGCGTACAGGTGTAATATATGCAGAGGAAGCCGATTATTATCGGGAAAAGGGCTACAATCTTACCGAAATTGTCGGAAAATCAGGTGCAGAATATGCCTTTGAGGACTATCTTCAGAGTAAAAACGGTAAGCTGAAAATTACAAAAAGCGAGGACGGCAAGACGGTTCTCGGTGAGGATGTGATAGTTGAGCCGAAAAATGGTGCTACCGTAAGGCTTACAATAGATTCCGAGATGCAAAGGATTGCGCAGGAGTCACTCGAGAGGGTTATAAAGGCACAGGCAAGAGCAGGTAAGAACACCTATTTACAATATGACGGAGAGGATGCAAATGCCGGAGCTGTCGTTGTAATGGAAAGAAAGACGGGTGCCGTAAAGGTAAGTGCGTCTTATCCGACCTATAACCAGAATACCTTTAGCGAGGACTTCAATAATCTCAGAGACGATACCGAAAACAGACCACTTCTGAATCGTGCTACAAGTGGAATCTATGAGCCGGGTTCAACCTATAAGCTTGCAACTGCGGCAGCAGCGCTCCATTACGGTACCACAACTATGGACAGGCTCATCTATGACAAGGGCGAATTTGAGGATTATCCTACCTATAAGCCACATTGCTGGGTACTTGACAGGCACGGCTACACTCACGGCTATCAGAATGTACTTACGGCAATTCAGAATTCCTGTAACTACTACTTTTTCAGAGTTGGTAAGGAAATGGGAATTGAAAAGCTTGTGGAATATACAAAAAATCTTGGTCTTGGTGTAAAAACCGGAATAGAAATCGGTGAAGAAGCAGGTATTGTTGCAAGTCCCGAATATAAAGAATCTGTCGGACTTGCATGGAATCCGGGTGATACGCTTCAGGCTGCAATCGGACAGCAGCACCTTTTTACTCCCCTTCAGCTTGCTTCCTATACTTCTACTCTCCTTAATGGAGGAACACGCTATAAGGCTCATATTTTTGATAGCAGCAGGGACTTTTCAACAGGTGAGATAATAGAAAAATACGAACCGGAAATACTTTCACAGACAGAAATTCCCGGGGAGGTAGTTTCGATGCTCAAAGAGGGAATGCGCAGGGTTATTGACGACGGTACTGCGTCTGCTACCTTTGTTGGCTACAAGTATCCGGTAGGCGGAAAAACAGGTACAGCGCAGGTTTCCAAGGGCTCGGACAATGTAATATTTGTAGGCTTTGCGCCATATGATGACCCGGAAATTGTAATTTCGGTAGTCCTTGAACACGGTGAAAAATCGGGAAATGCAGCGCAGATTGCAAAGGATATTTTTGACTGCTATTTTTCAAGGCTTTATCCCGAGGATTTTGGGATAGCAGAAGTTGAAGATATGAATTGAAATTTCAGCAAAAGCACCAAAATCAACACATCAAAACATTTAAAAATATGTTCAAAATATGCTATTGCAATTTATAGTGAAATATGGTAAAATTTATAAATAATATATATTCGGTATATAATTATCGGATATGTTTTATAAAAACGCTTTTTCCGTACAGAAAAAGGTACGGTGAAGCTAAAAAATTTTTAAGGAGAATGGGAAATGAACAACACATTTAAGAAAATTGCAGCACTTCTTCTTGCTGCAAGCATGACAGTTCTCAGCTTTGCTTCATGTGGAGAAGCACAGAACGGTGATGTACAAAACGGAGAACAGGACACAACACTTGTTATCGGTGGTATCGGACCGCTTACAGGCGACTATGCAAACTACGGTACATCAGTTAACAAGGGTGCACAGCTTGCAGTTGATGAAATCAATGCAGCAGGTGGTGCACAGGGCTTTACCTTTGAGCTTAAATTCGAAGACTCACAGGGCAACCCCGACTCAGCTATCGCAGCATATGGTAAGCTTATGGACGACGGAATGAAGGTATCTCTCGGTGCTGTACTTTCAGGTGAGACAACATCTGTTGTTGCAGCTGCAAAGGACGACGGACTTCTCGTGCTTACTCCTTCAGGTTCTGCTGACGGTGCTATCGCAGGAAGCAACACTTCCTTCAGAATTTGCTTCTCTGACTCTTCACAGGGTATTGCTTCTGCAAACTATATAGCTGACAACGGTCTTGCTGATAAGGTTGCTGTATTCTATGCAAGTGACGTTGACTACAGCAAGGGACTTTATGATACATTCAAGTCACAGGCAGAAGTAAGAGGTATCGAAATCGTTGAAGTTCAGACTTTTGATAAGAGCACTTCAACTGACTTCTCAACACAGATTCAGGCTATAAAGAATGCAGACGTAAAGCTTATCTTTATCCCGATTTATGCTGCAGAAGCTGCTACCTTCTTAACACAGGCAAAGACAGCAGGTGCTTTCTCTGAAGATACAATCTTCTTCGGTTGCGATGGTCTTGACGGAATTCTCGGTAAGATTGACGAAGTAAAGAATGCTGAAAACGTAATGATGCTCACACCTTTCGCTGCTGACAGCGCTGACGAAAAGACACAGAAGTTCGTAGCAGCTTACAAGGCAGAATACGAGGGTGAAGTTCCGGACCAGTTTGCAGCAGACGGTTATGACGCAGTATATACAGTTGTTGAAGCGCTCAAGCAGGCTGAAATCACACCTGAAGCACAGGCAGATTTCAACGAAAGAATCGTTGCGGCTATGACACAGATTGAAGTAGACGGTGTTACAGGTAAGATGACCTGGACTGCTGACGGTGAAACAAACAAGGCAGCTCTTGCAATGCTTATCAAGGACGGCGTAGCTAAGGCATACGTTGGACAGGCTGTTGAAGAGGAAGCTCCGATAGCAGCAGCTCCCGAAGCAGAAGTTGTAGACGAAAAGTAATAAAAAACAAGAAATAATTTATGACAGAAGTCCGCACGGGGGAAAGCTATTCTTTCGTGCGGTTCTGTCAAAATTAAGAAATAATTTTTATGCACAATGCCTTGTGTACGTTGTGTGTTTTATACAAGGCCGTTACGCACATAACGCATTGTGCACAAATGTGTAAGATTACGTTACTTAAAGAAAGGACTTGACTGTTTATGATTAACTTATTACAAGCACTTATCAGTGGTCTGAGCCTGGGTAGTATCTATGCCCTTATAGCTCTCGGTTATACCATGGTTTACGGTATTGCTAAAATGCTGAACTTTGCTCACGGTGATGTAATTATGGTCGGCGCATATTCTGTGATTGTTTCACTTGCTACCCTGCATCTTCCGGGATGGGCGGCAGTTCTTATTGCACTCGGCTTTTGTGCGCTTCTCGGCGTTACAATCGAGTTTCTTGCTTACAAGCCGCTGCGTAAATCTTCACCTCTTGCCGTTCTGATAACAGCTATTGGTGTGAGCTACTTTCTGCAGAATATAGCACTTATCATTTTTGGCTCAATTGCAAAGCCCTTTGACAGTGAAAAGAAGCTTTTTGACCTTCCTCAGATTAAAATAGGTAGTCTTGAAATAAGCGGAATTACAGTTCTGACTCTCGCAGTTACTGCTGTAATTATGATAGCACTTACTGTTTTTATCTCTACAACCAAAATCGGAAAAGCTATGCGTGCCGTGTCTGAAGATAAGGAAGCAGCAGAGCTTATGGGTATAAGTGTTAATAAGACAATTTCGATAACCTTTGCAATCGGTTCAGCCCTGGCAGCAGTTGCAAGTATATTCTACGGTGCAACCTATATTTACATAAAGCCGACAACAGGCTCAATGCCGGGTATCAAGGCGTTTACCGCCGCAGTTTTCGGTGGTATCGGCTCAATTCCCGGAGCTATGCTCGGTGGAATATTGCTCGGTATTATCGAACAGCTCTCCAAAACCTACATCTCACCACTTTGGTCGGATGCGATAGTTTTCGGAGTGCTGGTGCTTGTTCTTGTAATTAAACCGACAGGACTTCTCGGCAAGAAAATCAGCGAAAAGGTATAAAGGAGGGGGAGTAAAAATGAAAAAAACAAATAAATTTTCGAAGCTTTTCTCGGCTGAAATATTCCCTCTTGTTCTTGTTCTGCTAATATATGCAGTTGTCGCTTTCTTCCTTTATTCCGGTAATCTTTCCCGTCAGTACACAAATATGCTGACCTCAATTTCTTGTTATGTGGCACTTGCTGTATCCTTAAACCTTGTAGTAGGACTTCTCGGCGAGCTTTCTCTCGGACACGCAGGCTTTATGTCGGTAGGTCTTTTTACAGGGTGTCTTGTGTCGGTATTTTTTGAAGGAATGCTCCCACTTTATATAAGACTTCCACTTTCTATGATAATCGGTGGTCTTATGGCAGCACTTGTAGGGCTTGTTGTCGGACTTCCTGCACTCAGACTCAAGGGTGACTATCTTGCAATTGTTACTCTTGGTTGTGGTGAAATTATAAAGAATATTATAAATAATATTGATATAACAAGCGGACCTTTAAAAGGAGTTCTTGCAGGTGCGCTCGGCCTTAATACCGGTTCAATTTACGTATCAAAGGCAGGAAAGCTTTTCCCGTATGCCGTTGTGCTTGTGCTGCTGGTTGTAATTGTAATGATGAACATAAAGGACTCAAAACACGGAAGAGCCATTATGGCAATAAGGGATAACAGAATTGCAGCAGAAGCAACGGGTGTTAATGTTACATACTATAAGCTTATGGTATTTATCCTTGCAGCCTTCTTTGCAGGAATGGCAGGGGTTCTTTACGGACACAGCCTTGCAAATATAAAGGCTGCGACCTTCGACTATAATATGTCTATTGAAATTCTGGTTATCGTCGTTCTCGGCGGTATGGGAAGTATTACAGGTTCTGTTGTTGCGGCAATTATCTTAAGATTGCTCCCCGAGGTACTTCGTTCACTTCCCGAGTTGCTTGTGTGGCTTCCGGAGGGAATAGGCAAGGCTATTATGAATGTTGCCGACAAGCGTATGCTTATTTACTCGGTGCTTCTGATAGTATTTATGCTTGTTAAAGAAACGAAAATGAAAAAGAAGGAAATATAGGAAGGGGGAATCGGAATGTCAAATAAAGAATACAAAAAAGAAGGCTCAAATCTTGTACAGTATCCTATAAACGCATATATTCCCGAGCGTGATGCCGACAAATCTCCCATACTTGAAGTAAGCCACCTTGGTATTGACTTCGGAGGACTTACTGCCGTTGACGATTTCTCGCTTTGGGTTGGAAGAACTGAAATTGCAGGTCTTATCGGTCCTAATGGTGCCGGTAAAACCACAGTATTCAATCTGCTTACAAATGTGTATACCCCTACTCGTGGAACGATTATGCTTGACGGCGTTTCAACGGCGTCCAAGAGTGTAGCACAGGTAAACCGTATGGGAATTGCCAGAACCTTCCAGAATATAAGACTCTTTAATAATCTGTCAGTACTTGATAACGTAAAGGTAGGACTTCACAACAGCATAAACGAAAACCTCTTTACAAGTGTAACTCACGCATTCGGCTATAAAAAGGCAGAGAAAAAATCACGCGAGAGGGCGCTTGAGCTTCTTGACTTTTTCGATATGGCACCACTTGCAGATCAGAGCGCAGGAAATCTCCCGTACGGAGCACAGAGAAGACTTGAGATAGTTCGTGCTTTGGCAACAAACCCGAAGGTTCTCCTTCTTGACGAGCCTGCAGCAGGTATGAACCCGTCTGAAACAGACGAGCTTATGACAAATATCCGCAGAATAAGAGACACCTTCCATATTGCAGTTATCCTTATTGAACACGATATGAAGCTTGTTATGAATATCTGTGAGGGAATTTGTGTGCTTGACCACGGTAAGGTTATTGCTAAAGGTTCACCTGATGAGATAAAATCCAACCCCAAAGTAATCGAAGCATATCTCGGAAAACAAAAGGAGGCGTAAAGTTTGAATATAATTGCCCATAGCACCACTTTTTGCACGGGGCAGTACGGCGTACAGCACCACTTGCTTCAAAGTGGCACTGTGAACAATTCTATTTCAAACTTGATTTTGCTAAAGGTAAGAAAGGAATTTAAGTTATGTTAAAAGTAGATAATATAAACGTATATTACGGCAAAATTCACGCTCTCAAGGATATTTCCTTTACAGTACCGCAGGGTGAAATTGTAGCTCTTATCGGTGCTAACGGTGCTGGTAAATCAACAACACTTAAGACGATTTCGGGAATGTTGCGTTCAAAAACGGGTAATATACAGTTTATGGATAATAGTATTTCAAGTCTTGAGTCTTATAAGATTATAACAAGAGGTCTTGCACATGTACCCGAGGGAAGAAGAATTTTTCTTCAGATGACGGTAATGGAAAATTTAGAGATGGGTGCATATATCAGAAATGACAATATAAAGGAAAGCCTTGAAGATGTTTTCAACAGATTCCCCCGACTTTTACACCGTAAAAATCAGATAGCAGGGACACTCTCGGGTGGTGAACAGCAGATGCTTGCTATGGGAAGAGCCCTTATGAGTAAACCTAAAATGCTGATGCTTGACGAGCCGTCAATGGGTCTGGCCCCTATTCTTGTTGACCAGATTTTTGATATAATACGCGAACTTCACAAGATGGGAACAACAATTCTGCTTGTTGAGCAGAACGCAGGAAAGGCTCTTGAAATTGCCGACCATGCGTATGTTTTGGAATCAGGTAAGATTGTACTTTCCGGAACGGGTGCTGAACTTGCAGCAAGTGATGCCGTAAAGAAAGCATATCTTGGTGGTTAATTATTTTAACTTTTAACGGGGGTGGTTTTTTAATCACCCCTATGATAAATTAAAGTAGTATTTTTAAAGACTTTATTTCAGAAAGGAACACAAATGAAAAACGTATTACTTTTGGGAGATTCAATCCGTATAGGCTATGATAAATCTGTGGATAAAACACTTGAGGGAAAGGCTAACGTTCTTTATCCTAAGGTAAACTGTGGGTTGTCTTCCACATTGCTCAGATTTTCCACGAATATTTAAGTGGAGTAAAGGGTGAAGATGTGGATGTTGTTCACTGGAACGCAGGACTCTGGGACTGTCTGCGACTTTTCGGGGAAGAGCCTCATACTCCGATTGACGTGTATGCTTATTATATTGAAAGAATCTGTATCAGAATAAAGAAAATATGTCCGAATGCAAAGGTAATATTTGCAACATCAACAAAGGTACTTTCCGAAAAAATGGATAAGGATTTTAAACGTTATAACGAAGATATTGAAAAGTATAACGAGGTTGCCGTAAATATCGTTAAGAAATACGGCTTTGAAATCAATGATTTGTATGCTTTGTCGGTGTCACTTCCGGAAGAGGTTCATTCTGACCCTGTACATTATTACACAAGTGCCGGAACGCAGGCTTTTACAAATCAGGTCCTCTTGCATATTGCACCTGCTCTGGGTATTACCGAAAAGCTTGAATATCGCGAGGAAATGTACACTGACGCACCTATCGGAATCTGATTTGTAACTTATATTTATAAAAAATCAAACGGAGAATAATAAATGAGATATTCAGACTCTTTCGGCGAACGTGCCTCTAAAATGTTTTTAGGAACAGCATACTTCGGTGACGGAATTTCGCGCGAGGATGCGTTTTGTATAATGGATAAATTCCGCGAAAACGGTGGAACGCATATTGATACGGCACGTCTTTATGCCGACGGTAAATCAGAGGAGATTGTAGGAAGCTGGCTCAAAGACAGAAACGCAATAGAAATGCACGTTTTTACAAAGGGTGCTTATTATGACGCCGATGCAGGAGAAGCATCAAGAGTGACACCTGAAGACATTGTTTCCGACCTTGAAATGAGCCTTGAGGCTTTGGGGGTTGATTCAATAGAATTTTACTGGCTTCACCGTGATGACAGAGTAATTGAACCGGGAGATGTGGCAGAGCTTATGAATCGCCTTGTAAAAGAGGGGAAAATCCGGAAATTCGGAGCATCAAACTGGTGCTCGGACAGAATAAAAGCTGTTAACGAATATGCCGCGAAGCATTCGCTTATGGGCTTTGCTGCAAGTCAGATACGTTTCAATCCTGCATACTGCCTTGGTGAGCGAGGTGGACTTGTCGGTATGGACAAGGACGAATTTAAGTTTTATAAGGAATGCCGAATGCCGCTTGTGGCATATTCATCGCAGGCAAAGGGCTTCTTTTCAAAAATGGCGGAGCAGGGAGAGGCTGCCCTTTCCGAGAAAGCAAGGAAGCGCTATCTTTGTTCTGAAAATCTTGAAAAGCTTGAAGTTATGAAATCTCTTTCAAAAAAATATAACTGCTCTGTCGGAGCAATAGTATGCAGTGCTATGTGTTCGATAAATTGTCCTGATACCTTCCCCGTAATCGGTGGAAGCAGGGTTTCACAGATTGAGGACTCAATGTCAGGTGCTGACATTGTACTTGAGAGCGAAGAGCTACAAATACTTTTTAAGGAAATTATGTGAAAGAATTACCAAAGAATATCAATGAAGTCGAAAGGAGAGCGAAAAATGCAGGACAAGAAAAAAATGCTCGTCATTGACGGAAACAGTATACTCAACAGAGCCTTTTACGGAGTAAAGCCATTGACTACCCGTGACGGAAGACCGACAGGTGCAATTTTCGGGTTTGTAAATATTATAATGAAGGCGTATGAGAGTGTAAAACCCGATGCTTTAGGTATTGCCTTTGATCTGCACGCCCCGACCTTCAGGCATAAGGAATATTCCGAATATAAAGCAGGAAGACACGCAACACCACCCGACTTGCTTGCACAGTTTGAACCTTCAAAGGAAATAGCAAGCGCACTCGGCTTTCATATTCTGTCACTTGAAGGGTACGAGGCTGACGATATTCTCGGTACTTGTGCTAAAGGCGCAGATGACGGTGATTATGAGTGCTATATTCTCACGGGTGACAGAGATTCACTTCAGCTCATAAGTGATAACACCTTTGTACTGCTTGCTAAAAATAACGAAACACAGCCTTACACAAAGGAAGTGTTTGCGCAGAACTATGCAGGTCTTTCTCCCGAAAAGCTTATTGAACTCAAAGCCTTAATGGGCGATTCCTCGGATAATATCCCCGGCGTTCCGGGAATTGGCGAAAAAACAGCCCTCAAGCTTATTTGCGAGTACGGAAGTATTGATAATCTTTATTCCGAGGGTACTATCGAAAACTCCGATATGTCAGCGAAAATGAAGGAAAAACTGCTGCTCGGCAAGGAGTCGGCGTATCTTTCACGTTTTCTCGGAGAAATTTATTGTAAGGTTCCACTTCCTCTTTCTTTTGCCGACCTTGAAAAAAAAGAGCAGGATACACAAAAGCTGTACGAACTGTTTTCCGACCTTGAGTTGTCTGTCTTTGTTGAAAGATTTTGTAAGGATACAAAGACTGAAAGAGCAGAAAAATTTGAGGATTATGAAAAAATTGAAGCTCTTTCTCAGGCTGAAATCACAAGCGAAATTCTGTTTGTATATCCCGACACAATGGGAGATTTTATCTACCTTGATTGCGGCAAAAAGTATCTGTTACCGAAAAATGCTGAAAATTTAAAGGCACTTTTCGGCGGCATTTATAAGACCGTTCTGTATGACAGCAAGGCAACAGCACATGAATTGCTGCAAGAGGGAACAGAACTTCAGGGTTGTATTTTTGACATAAAGCTTGCAGCTTATCTTTGCGACCCGTCGGCGAAAAACGAGCCGGAGGAGCTTTCGGGATTTGCGAAAAATGGGGTAGCAGACGATAACGATGAAATTTCAAAGGGCTTTTCGTTGCTTCTTTCAATGCCTTATCTTTATGACTATTTTTCGCAGCTTCTGAAAACGAATAAATCCGAAAAGCTGTATTACGAAACCGAAATGCCGCTTGCTGTCGTTCTTGCAAAAATGGAAACAGAGGGCATGGCACTTGATAAAGAGGGACTTGCTTCTTATAACGAGGTGCTTTCCGAAAGGATTGAGCAGCGAAAAGAAAATATATATGCTCTTGCAGGACAAAGCTTTAATATAAATTCCCCCAAGCAGCTCGGGCAGGTACTCTTTGAAACACTCGGACTTCCGACAATGAAGAAAACCAAAAGTGGTTATTCAACCGATGCCGAAACCCTTGAGCATCTGCGTGCATATCATCCGATTGTCAATGAAATTCTTGATTTTCGAGCAGTTACAAAGCTCAAATCTACCTACGGTGACGGGCTGCTTGAGGCACTCGGAGCTGACGGCAGACTTCATACAAGCTTTAAGCACGCATATACTCAGACCGGCAGACTTTCTTCTGCCGAGCCGAATCTTCAGAATATACCGATAAAAACTGCAGAGGGCAGGGAAATACGCAAATTTTTTGTTGCAAGAAATTCCGATTACTGTCTTATTGATGCAGACTATTCGCAGATTGAGCTTCGCATACTTGCAGCACTCTCAGGCGACGAAACTATGATAAATGCCTTCCGTAACGGTGACGATATTCACGCAATAACGGCTTCACAGGTTTTCGGAGTACCGCTATCTTTGATTACTCCCGAAATGCGAAAGAGTGCAAAGGCAGTAAACTTCGGAATAGTTTACGGAATATCCGATTTTTCCCTTGCAGGTGATATCGGAGTTACAAAAAAAGAGGCGGCATCCTATATTGAGGGGTATTTTGCAAAATACCCGAAGGTCAAGGCATACCTTGATACCCTTTGCGAGGATGCCGGCCGTGACGGATATGTAAGTACCCACTTCGGACGACGCAGATATATTCCCGAGCTTGCAAATACCAAAAAAACAATTCAGGCACTCGGACGCAGATATGCTATGAATACACCGATTCAGGGAACGGCTGCCGATATTATAAAAATTGCTATGGTAAATACCGATAAGGCACTCTGCAAATCGGGACTCGATGCAAAGCTGATACTTCAGGTACACGACGAACTGATTGTGGAATGTAAAAAGAGTGATGCTGAAAGGGCAGGCGAAATCTTACGTCGTGAGATGGAAAATGCAGCTTCTGTCGGTGTTCCTCTTTCTGTTGACCTGCATATTGCAGATACCTGGTTTGATGCGCATTGATTAAGATTATATAGGAATCCCCGAAAGCCACAGCTGTG
>JAZRTY010000046.1:0-68909 GCA_045652245.1 Eubacteriales bacterium
TGTTTCATAGATAAATCCTCCAAATGTTATTTTTAGTTTTGACTGGCAGGTCTTAACTATTTTATCACATTTGGAGGATTTTTTCTCACCGGTTAACCTTTTTTGAACCACGCGACTATCGCGTGGTTTTCTTTAGACAAAAAAGCTTCCGGGCTTTGCGTCCCGGAAGTGAGAGTTTTTTAAATCAGTTGTTGCTCGTTAATTATAAGCTTAAAGCTGAGTCCGAGCTTTTCCGCTGCTTTTCTGCACATAATCATTCTGCCGATAAAAATTTCAAAATAATCCATAACGGGGCTGATATCTGTATCAATTTTCAGCTTCAGAACAATGTTTTTCATATCCTCACTAAAGAGAATTTCCGACTTTTCAACCGAATAATTTACCCTGTCGTGGATATCAAAGCTTGTTACATCGTAATTTCTGACTCTGCTTCTGCGAACATCGGATTTATCTGCAATAATGAGTGCTGCAGCTACGCAGTTTACCGGCACGCCGGTTCCCTCGTCGTGATTTCCTATTGCAGTTACAATTGTTGCGATATCCCCTGCGTCCATTTCGAGATTATCGAGAATTCTGAATGCCATAACGGCACCGCTTTGTGAGTGGTCTACCCTGTTTACAAGATTTCCGATGTCGTGAAGATAGCCTGCAATCTTCACAAGCTCAATGTCGTGCTCATCAAAGCCCAGTGTTTTCAGAATATGCCCTGCAGTCTCCGAAACCCTTGTTACATGTGCAAAGCTGTGTTCGGTAAAGCCTAACGAAGCAAGAGAGGCGTCGGCACTCTTTATATAGGTAGTTATGATTTCGTTCTTTTTTATTTCTTCAAAGCTTGGTTTCAATTTTTTCCTCCGAATCTCCAATTTTTTTATTTCTTCATTTATTATAATCTGATTTTCGCATTTTTCAATGTATTCTCTGTAAAATCTATCTTTATTCAAGCACTATTATTCTTGCATTATCTTTAAACAGAGTTTCTTCTCTTTTATGACAGGTAAGAATAATTATCTGATATTCTTCCGAAAGCTCACAAAGGATATGAGTAATATTTTCAAGCCTTTCATCATCAAGCTTTACAAAAGAATCATCGAAAATAAATGTTGGCTTTTCGCGGCATAAGAATTCAGAAAGTGCAATTCTGAGCGAAATGTATGCCGCATCAATGGCTCCCGAGCTTACGAAGCCGACGCTTCTTGTCTCGGTATCCCCCACCTCAAGCACCTTGACTGCAAAATCCGTATCAAAGAAAAGCTCTCTGTATTTACCACCTGTTACCTTCGAAAAAATTTCCGAGGCTCTCTTTGAAATTCCGGGCAGCACATTATTCCTTAAATCCTCCCTTGAATTTGAAATCAGCTCTATTGCAAGCTCAATCGCCTCATAATTATCAGTTTCCTGTGAAAGCTCTTTTTCTGTCTTTACAATTTCCTCCTCAAGCTGTAACGGTTCACGGGTAATCGCCGTAAGTCTTACAATTTCCGACTTACTCTCGTGTAATTTTTCTTCAAGGCTTTTTGTGGCATCCTCATAATAGCGAATTTCACGGTTTACGGCATCTGCATTCCTGTCGGGTGCATTTTCAAGCTTCTTTTTTGAAAGCTCATAAAGCTTCTCTGTATCGGTAGCCTCCATCAAGGCTTCATAAGTGTCCTTTGAGCTTTTGTAATTTTGAATTGCAGCGGTAAAATCGGAAATTTCCCGCGACAAATTCGGCAAAATATCGTCTCTTATGTACTCGCCGAGATTGTCAGACTGTCCATCTTCAAAAACAATACCGATTTTTGATAGTTTTTCGGAAAGAAGTCCCCGACAGACAGAGAGCTCTATCTTTATTTCTTCATATTTCTTCTTTGCAACAGTATAACTCTCTTTTGCTTTTCTGATTTCAGAAAGAGCTGCATCACATTCGCAGTTCAGCTTTTCAAGAGAGGTAAAATCAGTAATTTCATACTCGGAAAGGAGTGCTTCGAGTTTTTTTCTGCTCTTTGCCGAGAGAATGAAAAATATTATCGCAACCGGAAGTGTAATTATAAGGCACGCAAGAATTATTGCAATTGTCCTTTGCTTTTTCGACCTTTCAAAGAGTGTTTTTGCTTCCTTATAAAGAGAGTGTATTTTCTCTGTTCCGGGCTCTGTATTTTCTGATAATTTTTCCGGAAAGGAACTTTCGGCTTTTTTTGTATCGTATTCCTGCTGTGCAGCTTTCAGTTCACTTTCGCCCTTTATCATTTCGGATTTTACCGATAAAAAATCAAGATAGCATTTGTTCAGCTCGTCAAGATATTTTCTGTCCGGCAAAAAATCTCCCTTTTGAAGTATCCTTCTTTTGCTCTCGCACTCGTCGTAGCTTTCCTGCATATTTTTTTGCAATTGTTCTATTTTTTGCAGCTTTTCGGCAGCTTCGTACGCCCTTATATTTTCAAGCTCACTTGCAAGAGAATCAAGAAGATTTTTATATTCCCCTATTCTTTTTGCTGTTTTTTCAACAAAATACTTGTGCGAAATCAGGCTGTTATGATTCTCGGCGCAGCTATCACGAAGTTGTATAAGGTCATCAAGCTTCTGACGCAACTCAAAAAGCTTACCGGTTTTACGCATCTTGTTGTACAGGACATTTCTTTCATTTGTTAGGTTTTTATTTACCTTTTCAAAATTCGTATCCTCTTCGGAATCCAGCAATACCTTTTCTATGCTTTCACCGACATCCTTCATTCCGCCACCTTCGACATCATTTTGTCCCACAAAGGCACTTTTTGTAAAGGTTAAAGAGTCAATTCCGAATAGTGCTTCTCCTGCGCATAGACCTTCAAAGCACTCGGAGCCTACGCTGTTTATAATCCTGGCGCTTCCACTCTTTCCGTCACCACTTCTTTCGGCACGAAAAATCTCACCCTTACGGTTTTCAAGCACAAGCGCTCCCGAAGCCTTTTCGCCACTCCAGGGAGTGTAGTGTATTTTATCGTTTGATTTTTCATCTCTTCCTTTGCTTGTATAGCCGTAAAGGACATACTTTATAAAAGCAGAAAGGGTACTTTTCCCTGCTTCATTATTTCCTCTTACTATATTTATTCCACCCGAAAACTCTATTTGTTTATCTTTGAGTTTCCCGAAGCTTTTTATCTCACATGACCTGATTTTCATTATGTATTTCCTCTCAGCCGTGACCTTTATCTTTAATTTTCAAAGAAGTCCTCTAAATTCATTTTTTCTTTTTCTTCGTTTGTGAGCATCGAAGGCTTCTTTTCCTTTATATTTCTGCCCTCGTCAAACATTTCAAGGCTTATATCCGGTTTCTTTTCATTTTCCTTGTTTTCAAGAGCAAGTCTTACATCTTCACAATTTTTATAACCCTTTGTATGCCATGCTTCAAGCACCTTTGACATATATTCAACAGATGGCTTTGCAATATTTGCAATCGTTTTTTCGTACGCAAGCTCTACCATTTCACGCCCATATGAAAACTCCTCCGACCAGCGCATTATACATTTCTTTTCACGTTGCGTAAAATTTCTGTTTTCAGCGCCTATTACCTTTTTTACCACATTTTCATAGCTTTTTTGATTTTCAAGATTATTTAAGTAATTTTCAAGTGCATCATAGCTGCTTATACCGTTATCATAAAGGCTTATTGCTACCTTTTCAACATATCGCATTGATTTTTTATTGTTATCTGCACAATAATCAATAATTCTTACTATCATCGGATATGTCAGAAGGATATATTCCTGAAGATATATAAGTTTTGATATTTCCGACATATTAAGCATCTTACCAAGACGCTCCTGGGTAAAGTTTACAAGCATCGAAAGCTCCGGCTTTTCGCTTATGAGTGCTTCGATTTCCTCACCCGTATAAGTTCTTGTTTCGGTATCTCGCAGAGAATTCGGGAGCCTTTCTTTTGTATCGGTTTTATTTTCCTTACTCTTGCGTTTTGCCTTGCCCTGAATATCTACAAGTCCCGTACCACGCCAGAATGAAACTGCCGAAACCACCTCTGTTTCGGTAATTCCAAGTTCCTTTTCAATTTCACTGCTATCAATTTCATCTTCCACAGAGAGAATATATATCAGCACACGAAGCTCGTTTGCATCATCACTTGTCATATTTTTTGCATACTCTGCAAGGACATTCGGAAGTGCTGTACCTTTTTTTGATATTTTCATTTTTACATCCCTTTCAATTCGAATACAACACTTCCCTGCAATTATGCTTTACACGTTCATTATAACAGGTAAAATCATCGGCTTACGTTTTGTTCTTCCGTAAATAAATGTTGTAAGTTCATCTTTGAGTTTATTCTTTATGTCGTTCCAATCGGTCACATCTTCCTCGAAGCAACGCTCGATTATTTCATGTGCAAGCTCACGGACACTGTCCATAAGCTCCTCGGCTTCCCTTACATACACAAAGCCACGCGAAACGATATCGGGACCTGCAAGCAGCAGTTTTTCGTCAAAATTCGCACTTGCCACCACAACTATCAGTCCATCCTGACCAAGATGACGTCTGTCTCGAAGCACGATATTTCCGACATCGCCCACGCCGAAGCCATCAACAAGCACCTTGCCTGACGGAACAAGCTCTGTCATTTCCATTGTGTCTTCAGTAAACTCTATAATTCGTCCGTTGTCGGGAATAAGCGTGTGATGAGAGTCAATTCCTATTTCGTGAGCAAGGTCAACATTTGCTTTCAGGTGCTTATATTCGCCATGAATCGGAACAAAGAATTTCGGACGTGTCAATACCTGCATAAGCTTTAATTCTTCAGCACATCCGTGTCCTGATACATGTACCTCTGCAATAGAATCATTAAGGACAGTCACGCCTCTCTTGAGCAGTTCATTTACAATCTTTGTAATAAGTTTTTCGTTTCCGGGTATTGCCGAAGCCGAAATTACAACCAGGTCGCTATCGGTTACCTGCACTTTATCATGTTCGGCATATGCCATTCTGTAAAGTGCGCTCATCGGCTCGCCCTGTGAGCCTGTTGTTACAACTGTGATTTCTTCGGGCTTGAATCTTTTTATTTCGCTTATATCAATAAGAGTATTCTTTGGAATATCCATATATCCAAGTTCATTTGCAGCCGAAAGCACATTCAACATACTTCTGCCTGTTATTGCAACTTTTCTTCCGTATTTATGAGAATAGTCAATTATCTGCTGTACTCTGTGTACATTTGAAGAAAAGGTTGCAATTATTATTCTCTTGTCGCAGCCTCTGAAGATATTGTCAAGGGATTTTCCGACATTCTTTTCTGACATTGTATAGCCCGGACGTTCTGCATTTGTTGACTCACAGAAAAGAGCAAGTATTCCCTCGTTTCCAAGCTCACCAAGACGGGCAAAATTTATAGGTTCACCCGAAATAGGTGTAAGATCTATTTTAAAGTCACCGGTAAACAGCACCTTACCAACCGGAGTGTCAATTGCTATTGCACAGGAATCGGCAATTGAGTGATTTACTCTTATAAACTCTGCAGAAAATACACCAAGTCTTACCGTATCCCCTGCGTGAACCTTACGAAGAGAGGTTGTTCTTTCAAGTCCGTGTTCAACTAATTTATAATTCAGAATTCCAAGTGATAAGGGTGTACCGTAAATCGGTACATTCATACTGCGAAGCACATACGGAATTGCTCCGATGTGGTCCTCATGTCCGTGTGTTAATAGAATTCCTCTTACCTTTTCGACATTCTTCTGAAGATATGTTGTATCGGGGATTACAAGGTCAATCCCCAACATATCGTCGTCCGGAAAACCAAGTCCGCAGTCAATTACAATTATATCGTCCTCATATTCAACGGCAGTCATATTTCTGCCTACCTCGCCAAGTCCGCCAAGTGGGATTACCTTCAGCTTACTTGTTGCTTTTTTTGTTATCTGAAAATTCTGTCTTTTATTCTTTGCCATAGTTTACCACCTTTCGATATTTTAGTACATTTATGTAAATTCGACCGTAAATAATATTGCCTGTTTTTTTGCTTTTATTAAGCTTTTTATTAAAATTCACAAAAAAGTGCAAACAAAACCACTCAGCCTACAGCTTTGCTTTTTTTGCCTTTTTTACCACAACAGATGCCGGACAACGCCCTTCCGGTATTCACTGTGAAAAAACAAACAAAGCTACACTTCGCCCGAAACTTCTCAATATATCTATCACGAACACTATCATATACTATATTATGCACCTTTTTTGATAGAATGTCAACATGTTTTATATAAATTTTCATCTTTTTCAAATATATTTACAAAATTATGTTTAATATATAACTTTATAGTTATATAATTAGAATGTTGAAGTGTTGAAATCTTCTTGAAAATTTATATATTTACTTTTTTGAAAGGACACATACTATGAAAAAAACTATTAAAATTGCAGCATTACTTGCTTGCTCCTGTTTAATTCTTTCCTCCTGTGGTAATAAGCAGTCGGTGGCTACAGGTGGTTTTTCTGTTACCGAAAATCAATTTGTTGACTATACATTTGAGTATCCCGAGGACTGGAAGCTTATCCGTAATGATGGTATGATTGCAATAAAGCCCGACAATGATAATGTTTCTCTTTCCTGCACAATTTTCGAGCCGGACAACCCTTCTATGCTTGTAAACGAATACTGGGACGGTTATTTCAAAACCTACAAGGAAACCTTTGGTGACAAGGTCGAAGTTGTTTCCGAGGAAGAAACAGTTTTGCATGATGTTCCTGCAAAAGATATAACATATACAAGTGAAATTGTAGGCGAAAGTTACACCTTCAATCAGGTAGTTGCAATTCGTAACGGTACTGTTTACACTCTCACCTATACTGCAAAGCCTGACGATTTTGATACCTACAAGAGCGCTCTCACACATGCTGTTACAAGTTTCAGATTCAAGGAATAGACATTTCCTTTTTAAGTGATCTCTATTTTGAATTCATAAGATAAGAAAGGAATACTGTTTAAAATGTCTATAATTACAAAAATGTTTGGTACCAGAAGCGAGAGAGAAGTTAAAAAGCTTGAAAAAATCGTTTGCGCAATTGAAGCTCTCTCGGAAAAATATTCTGCTATGTCAGAAAACGAACTTCAGAATACAACCTGCGCTCTTCGTGAAAGGCTTGCAGGCGGTGAAACTCTTGATGACCTTCTTCCCGACGCATTTGCCGCTGTTCGTGAAGCTTCCTGGCGTGTACTTGGAAAACGCCATTACAGAGTTCAGCTTATCGGTGGTATAATTCTTCACCAGGGAAGAATTGCCGAAATGAAAACCGGTGAAGGTAAAACCCTTATGGCTACTCTCCCCTGTTATCTTAATGCTCTGTCAGGCAAAGGCGTTCACGTTGTAACTGTCAACGACTATCTTGCAAAGCGAGACAGCGAATGGATGGGCAAGGTTTACAATTATCTCGGAATGACCGTCGGTCTTATCGTTCACGAAAAGACAAGTGCCGAGCGCAGAGAAGCATACAATTCCGATATTACCTACGGAACAAATAACGAATTCGGCTTTGACTATCTTCGTGACAACATGGCGACAAGTAAAGCAACACTTGTTCAGAGAGAGCATAACTTTGCAATCGTCGATGAGGTTGACTCAATTCTTATTGACGAGGCAAGAACTCCTCTTATCATTTCAGGCCCCGGTGATAAATCAACCGACCTATATCTGCTTGCCGACAAATTTGCACGTACTCTTACCTGCAAGAGAATAAAAGAGCTTGACAACAAGGCAGACAATGACAATATCGGCGGCGACTATGTTGTCGACGAAAAGGCAAAGACTGTAGTACTCACAGCTGACGGTATTAAAAAGGCTGAAGCCTTCTTCCATATCGAAAATCTTTCCGATCCTGCAAACTCAACCCTCTCACATCATATAAATCAGGCTATCCGTGCGCACGGCATTATGGATAATGATGTTGACTATGTTGTAAAGGACGGCGAGGTTTTAATCGTTGACCAGTTTACAGGTCGTATTATGCTCGGTCGCCGTTATTCTAACGGACTTCATCAGGCCATTGAAGCAAAAGAAGGAGTTAAAATTCAGAATGAATCAAAAACTCTTGCCACAATCACCTTCCAGAATTACTTTAGAATTTACAAGAAGCTATCGGGTATGACCGGTACTGCTCTTACTGAAGAAGAGGAGTTCCGTGAAATCTACGCTCTTGACGTAGTTGAAGTTCCGACAAACAAGCCGCTTATAAGAAAGGACTTCAACGACGAGGTTTACAAGACTATCCGTGAAAAGTATAACGCCGTTGTAAATCAGATTATTGAATGTCACAAAAAAGGACAGCCTGTTCTTGTGGGTACTGTTTCTATCGACAAATCCGAATACGTATCTGCACTTCTAAAGAAAAACGGTATTCCACACAATGTATTGAATGCAAAATATCACGAAAAGGAAGCTGAAATCGTAGCGCAGGCAGGTAAATTCGGAGCTGTTACAATTTCAACCAACATGGCAGGTCGTGGTACCGACATTATGCTCGGTGGTAACCCCGAGTTTATGGCAAAAAACGAAATGAGAAAACACGGCAGAACTGACGAGGAAATCTCTCTTGCAACAAGCTATTTTGCAACAGAGGACGAAAACATCCTCGCACTCCGTCGTGAATTCAATGACTATGAAAACAAATTCAAAGCTGAAATTGCTCCCGAGACCGAAAAGGTAGTGCAAGCAGGTGGTCTTTATATTATCGGTACAGAACGTCACGACTCAAGACGAATTGACAATCAGCTTCGTGGTCGTGCTGGCCGTCAGGGTGACCCGGGATGCTCAAAATTCTTCTTAGCCCTCGAGGATGACCTTATGCGTCTTTTCGGCGGTGAGAGAATGCAGAACATCTTTGAAAGAGCAAAAATGCCTGAAGGTGAAGCAATTAATGCCGGTATTCTTTCGGGTGGTATCGAAAGAGCTCAGAAGGCACGCGAGAGTGTTCACTTTAACAGCAGAAAAACCGTTCTTATGTACGATGATGTTATGAATACACAGAGAAGTATCATTTACAAACAACGTCAGGACGTGCTTCACGGTGTTGATATTCATTCCACAATTCTTGCTATGATGAAGGATACAATTAATACAGCCGTTGATTCCTTTGTTTCAAGTGAAGTTCCCGAGGAATGGAACACAGATGCACTGCGTGGATATTTCTATGGTATTTTAACAGATGACAATGATTTCAGATATGATAGCGAAAGTATAAATTCCGTTTCAACCGAAGATATCCGAAATTTGCTTCAGAGTAGAGCTGACGCAAAAATTGCAGAAAAAATCGAAGACTTCGGAGAGGAAAACTTCGCACAGGTTGAGCGAAGTGTACTTCTTCGTAACGTTGACATCAACTGGATTGACCATATCGATGCTATGGATGACTTAAAGGACGGTATTTCACTTCGTTCCTACGGTTCAAAGGACCCCTTCAATGAATACAGAATTGAGGGTGCCGATATGTTCGACGAAATGATTGCGACCATAAAGGAAGGCACAACAAAGATGATTCTTTCGGTAGTACCTACAAGCAAAATCGAACAAAAAGACCATTCAAAGGGTGCAACCGAAGCCCGACGTGCAGTTCCGACGTCCTCCGACAGTCCCTACGGAAAGGCTGCAAGACCTGATACCGAAAGCAAAAAGCCTGTGGTTCTTAAAGCATCCGAGAAAATCGGCAGAAATGACCCTTGTCCCTGCGGAAGCGGCAAAAAATATAAAAAGTGCTGTGGTGCTGCAGGTGCAGGCACTGACGAAGAATAATACAAAAATAAAGTTATATGCGTCTATCGTTTTTCGGTTGACGCATAACTTTAAATCGTAACATAATAGCCACAACTTTTGTGGCAGACAGGAGAAAAAATGGGCTTTGGTCTTATTTGCGCAGGATATTTAACACTTCTTTTTTTCAGGACAATTCCTGCAGAACTGCTCGGTTTTATTGTTATTTACAAGGGGCTTTCGAAGCTCTCGCAATACAATAGTTTTTTCAGGTACGCACTTTATACTACCTATGCAATTATCGCTTTTTCGGTATTTGATGCAGCTATCTGGGCGTTGGAAATTGCAAAAATTATTGAGTTGTCGCAAAGCCTTGAAAACAGTCTCTCTTACATTCATTTATTATTGCTCTTCCCGTTTCATATTTTTCTTTTCAGTGCACTTCGTACTCTTTGCAAGGAGCTTTCCTTCAGCAAGGGTGTAAGAAGAGCCGTTTTTGCTTCCTGCGTTACCGTTACTTACTATATTATTTATATAGTTTCTCTTTTGAATATTCCGGGTATCGGTGTATATCTTTCTTTTCTGTCTTTCGTAATGTTTTTTGCAAATTTTATAGTTACCGAATCGGCAGTTTACTGCTGTTACAGGGCAATTACTACCGATGAGGCAGAGAAAAAAGAGGAAGAAAAGCTAAAGAGCTTTCAAAAGCAATTCGGACGCAATAAAAAGAACAAAAAATAATCCACATAAAACAAGGAGGTCAGAAGAATGGGTTTAATGTATATATTTTTCGGGATACTTTTCTTTTTTACTCCAACAATCAGGACTCTTGATTTATTCCCCGATTTTCTTGGGTGCGTACTTGTACTCATTGGTTTATCAAAGCTGTATGTAATAGAATATAGACTGCAGGAAGCAAGAAATCTTATCCTGAAATACGCAATCTTTTCCTTTATAAAATTCCCTCTTTCTTTTTATGTTACCTTTTCTGTTAAAAAGTATCTGCTTCCCTTCTCCTTTTTCTGTAGTGTAGTGGAAATAATTATTCTTGCAGGATTCTTTACTAAGCTCTTTGGCGGTTTTGAATATCTTTTATCCCGTGACTCAAACAAAAAAACACATTTTTCCAAGGTTGAAAATGCTTCAATAGTATGCTTTATTTTTGCGATAGCAAAGGGAATTGCAAGCTTTGTGCCGGAGCTTCTTGTTCTCGGCGAACAGACAGAGGATTACAATTATACCTTCACGGCTACCTTTTCGCAAAATGCTGCTCTTTTAAAGCCGTATGTCGAGGTGTTTCTCTTTGTTCTTATCGGCATTTTCGGTATTTTTTGTTCTGTGTTTTGTGGAAAATTCCTTATTTCCCTGCATCGTGACAAGGAGCTTATAAATTGCTTCCTTGAAAGGTATTCAAGATACGAAATTGAAAATGCACGCACATTAACCCTCAGAAGAGCTAAATTTATATTCTTTATATTCTTTGTCGGAATAATTTTTCTGCTCAATCCGATTTTCGATTCAAAGAATTATCTTCCGAATACTATCGCTTATCTGTTCTTTATTTTCGGTTCGCTGCTTCTTACAAAAATCCAAGAGAATAAAAAGGCACTTCATCTGCTGCTTTATATACCTCTTATTCCCCTATCAATTTACAACAATGTTATGCAGTACAGGCTTTTCTCGGATACCGATATCCGTATTCTCGGTGATATGCTCAATATCAGGAAAGTTCCGGAAATTCTGCAAAGCACCGATTATCTTTTGAAAATTTCTCTGCCGGTAATTGCTGAATATTTGCTTTTGGCTTTATCGCTTTTCTGTATATTAAAGAGTATTTCAAAAATAAAGCTGATTGAAAATGCCACTACGATTTCTCTTTTTGAAATACTGCTGATTGTTTTTTCACTTGTATTTATACTATCATCTGCATATTCCTTCATCGGCGAATATCTGAGGACTGCAAACACCTTTATTTCGCAGGATATAAATGTTTTCTTAAAATATGATTCGCTTCTTGGAATTGCAAGCATTTCGTCATATATTTCCTTTGTACTTGTGCTTTATTCGGCATATAGGTATGGCGACGACACGTTATTCAGTATAAAAAATGACGTATAAAAAGAAAACAGAGCTTACAAAAAGTAGGCTCTGTTTTTTATATTTTATTTAAGTTCCGGAAAAAGCTCTGTTGCTTTTTCGATTATAAGCTTTCTTGCATTTTCGTTTGTTTCATTTTTTATGGTACAGCCTGCAGCCTTGATATGCCCACCACCACCGAAGCACTCGCATATTTTTGCGACATTTACGTCCCCGTTTGCACGAAGGGACATTTTAAGTCTGTTTTCACCTGTTTCGCTGTCCTCGTATTGCTTTGCAAATATACTGATTTCAACGCCACGCACCTCTCTGAACATCTGCGAAACTCCGTCGATATCCTCTTTTGTAGCACCACAAAGGGCAAGTTCCTCGTCAAGAAGCAAACAGTATGCGATTTTGCCACCATTTAAAAATTCGGTTTTGGGAATAAGATATCCCATAAGCTTATATTGCGACATGCTTCTTGTGTCAAAAAGAAGCTTTGAAATTTTTTCGGTATCGGCACCGACAGATTTAAGCCTTGACGCATAAAGCAGGGTTTTAGCTGTTGTATTACCGTATTTAAAAGAGCCACAGTCAGAAGAAATTGCAGCATACAGCATATTTGCAACCTGCTCTGAAAGAAGCGCCTTTCCCGTCTGAGCGCTCATTTCATCGCAAAGCTCAAGTATAATTTCACCACAGGCAGAGGCACTTGGGTTTCGCAGTATCTTATCGCACGGAACGGTATTTATCATATGGTGGTCGATGCAGATATCAATTTTCTCACCGTATATCGGCTGGTTTTTTCCGAGAAGTTCGGTTGAAGCTACATCCACCGACATTACAAGGTCAGCTTTAAAATTTTCCTCAACCTCTTTTGCAAAGCAAAGACACTCTTCCGGCAGTCCCTCGCAGACAAAGGCAAGTCTTTCGGGCAAGGCGTGTGGACAGACAAGTCTTACATTTTTAGAAAGCTGCAAAAGAATGGCAGCCATAGCAGCGCCCGAGCCAATACAGTCACCATCGGGATTTGAGTGTATAAGTATTATTATATTTTCCTTTGCAAGTATTTCCCTTGCACATTCCTTTATTGTGAACATTGGCATAGCTTCCCTCCACACAAATTCTGTTTACATTATATCACAAATGTATTTTGTTTAGGTTGATTTTTTGTAAATTTATAAAGTTGCTATTCTATTTTATGCTTTAAGAATCAGATTATGAAAAAACAAACCGAGAAAAGATTCTCGGTTTGTTTTTTGGATATAATACTCAGTTATAAAACAACTATGCTCTGAAATTGTAACCGCAATCATGACAGAAATAAATTTTACTTCTATTTGAAAACCAACGTTTCGACTGCCACACATGACCTTTACCAGCTGCACTATGTACAATTGCTGCCCACCAATCATAACAAACAAATACAATAAGGCCTATCATCCATTTTACCATTAACCACATAAAGTACCAAATCCCAAATAAAATCAAATATAAGCATCCATGTTTGTTAGATTCATTTGATAACTGAACTTTTGTACTACCACATTTCGGACATTTGACATTGATTGCCATTTTTTCACCCCCCTAACAATAAAAAGTGCGCCAACCAAGGTCAGCGCACCGAAAAACGCAAACCCCGATTGTCGCCAAACAAACCTATCAGAAACAGGGGTTACCTATATACTCTGCTTATGGAATTTGCGTTTTTACCGAAAATCCATATAAACAGAGTATGACTCTAAAAGGGTATAATTATCCCTATAAAGACAAAAATCCCCCTATTTTCCGATTATTCAGTTTGTTTGGCATAACCATTATACTACTATTTTCCACAAATGTCAACATATTTATATAAAAATACAAAAAAACAAGCCCGAAAAACCGGACTTGTTACTCTTTTTATTAATACGAGTTATTTTATTTTAACCTCACCAACGGTATAAAACTCACCGTCACGCACAGCATCGGTACAGAAATATACTGTAGGCTTATCTTCTGCGCAAATTCCAATTTGAATATCATATTTTCCACTTGCAATATTTTCGGGAAGCTTAACTTCGGCGCTGTTTACATTCTTTCCGGGGAGCCATTGTGTAATGTCAATTTCCGTATTGAATGTATATTCTCCGCCTTCGCCTTTAAGCTTTAACACTAGCGGTATTTTAACGTAAATCGGTGCGACACCGACATTGTCGGTAGAGAGAATAAATGCAAGCTCTTCGCCCTTATTACATTCTTCTGCTACTTCAAAGCTGTCAATTACAAAATGATAACCCATTTTGCTCAGCCAGTATTCGAATTTTTCCTTCCACTCAAAAGGAATTGGCATGGACTTTGGATTGAATGAGCTTATATGCCACTCAAGTGTCAATCGTATAATGTCATCAATATCCCAGCCCTTTCTCTGCCATTCGCAGGGCCACCAATAGGACTCAAAGGCAACGGGAGATTTTTTCCACAGCTCTGAAATTTTCTCAATTCTTGGTGGATACATCTCATAAAGATGCGGTGGATGACCAAGCCCATCGCCTCTCCAGCCGACTGTTGTCTTGGTATTTGCGTAATGTAAAATGTCGGGAAGATAGGACTGACCAAAAAGAAGTGTGTTTTTGAACACGCCTGTATATGTATCTACGATATTCTTGAAAAATTCCTCGCTGTACAGCTCAAGCTTGTGTCCTTCACCCCATGCACCGGGAAGTGAAATATCAAAAGCATAAAGTGTAGGATCGCTATCAAAGTGTTCTCCTATCTTTTTTATAACTTCCAGGAAAAGTTCAAAGAAAAGCGGATCTGTCGGAGAATCCTTAACACGCTTTCCGTCAGGTCTTTCAGGGCATGGAATAAGCTCTTTGAGCCAGTCGGGAACATCGTCACATGCTCTTGTACTGTGTGGCAGAAGACGCATTATGACACTCTGATTTTTTGCTTTTGCCTTATTCAGAATATCCTCGATAAACTTGTAGTTATATACTCCCCTCTCAGGTTCAAATTCCTTCCAGAGAAATCTTATATACGCAAGTGGTGTATCGGGATAATACCCCTGGCTTCGACCGTTTTGTTCTACATATTCGGGAATTGGATAGCATTCATAGTTTTCGGTTTCGGTCATATTGTTTTCCGGACGTACTATACAGTCGGAATAAAGCGCTTCATCTCTGAAGTGCTGAAAGCTCATAATTCCGATATATGGATTGGAAAATGCTTCTTTACAAAATCCGAAATTCTGCTTTTTTGTAACTTTCTGTTCCATAATTAAACCTTTCCGTATTATTTTTTATACTTGATTTTCATACATTATACACTCGCGTATTACAATTTTCAAGTAAAAACTTAAAAAATGTGTGTTTTTCTATAAAAAGTGGGTTTTACAAAACTTTGTCCTTCCACTGTGAATATTTACGGAAAATCAGAGATATTTTCGCAACTTTTAAACTGTCGGGGTAATATCAGTAAAACTCGGTATGTAAACTATATAAGTTGTTTTACAGATATTAATAATTTGGTGAATTTTTGGGTAAAAATAAACACTTTTTCGGTTGTCAAATCAAAAATTACGTGATATAATAGAATTACAAGGTGAGTTACTTTGTCACAAATTAAAAATATGCAGAATCTGCACGAAAGGAAAGGTAAAATTATGAGTAATAAGCTTATGCTCGGTGTTGCACGCCGTGACATCACACCGGAAATCGGTACGTTACTTATGGGTTACAACCCTCATACCGTTTCAGAAAAAATAAACGATAATCTGAATGCTACCGCTTTTGTATTCAGCTACGGCGACACAAAGGCAGCAATGGTAAGTCTTGATCTGTGTGTTATAAGTGAAAGCATTGCCGATATGCTCAGAAGCAAGCTATGTGAGATGTACAATATTCCCGTTGAGAATATTATGCTGTCTGCAATACATACCCACTCAGGACCTATTACGATAGATCAGGTTGGCTGGGGAAGTTCTGACTCAAAATACTGTGACGATATTTTATACCCGGCAATATATGAAGTAGTAAAGGAAGCAAACGACAACCTTATTCCGGTTGAAATGGGCTATGCCTTCGGTGACAGCTTTGTTGGTTGCAACCGTCGTGAGTTAAATGACAAAAATCAGATTGTTCTAGGTCAAAGCCCCTGGTCACCCTTCAATCCGAAGATGACTGTAATTTCCTTCCGTGATGAGAACAAAAAGCCTATAGCAAATATGGTTCACTATGGTTGCCACGCAACAGCAGCCGGCAACAATCTCGAAATTTCCCGTGACTGGCCGGGTGTCATGGTTGACAGACTTGAAGCTGAAAGTGGAGCAATTACTGCATTCTTTAACGGTCCCGAGGGTGATGTAGGTCCACGACTTTCAAACGGTAAGACAACCGGTATACGCGATATAAAATATGCTATGGAAATTGGTGCTGTTGCAGCTTACGATGCTGTGAACATCTATAAAAAAATCACAAGTTACAGTAATGTGTCTCTTTCCTGTGCACAGACAAATCTTCAGTTAAAGCTTGCTCCAAGATTGTCATATGAGTATGCTAAAGAACAGTACGAGCTTTATAAGAATGATACTGTAAACCTCAGGGCTCAGTTAAAAGCTTATTATGAAAGAATCATTAAATCCTATGAGGACGGTTACGAAGATAAGGAGTACATGGAACTTCCCACGAATGCAATCAAGCTCGGTGATATTGCATTCCTCGGCCTCAAGTATGAGCTTTTCTCTGAAATCGGTATGAGAATCAATAAAATGAGCTCTATAGGACACGTTCTGAGTCTTTCATGTACAAACGGTACGCGTGGATATTTCCCGACACAGGATCAGCTCTGTCGTGGCGGATATGAAATATCTATGTTTAAAACTGCAAATCTTCAGCCTTATGAAGAAAACGCAGACTATAACATGATTACTGAATGCCTCAAGCTTCTTGATATGCTTGACTGACAAGCTTACACCATAAGCGAAAGGAAATAGATAGTATTTCCCGAAACATAATCAGTTCTGCCGTGGTGGGTATGGGATTGACAGCTTTTTGACTACAAATCTTCAATCAAATGTAGGAAATGCTGATTTTAATCTGATTTGCAAAACACTCAAAACGCTAGAAAAACTCAATTAACATAAATTTTTTAAAGAAAGGTGGTACATATTATGTACAGAATCGGACAGGAAGAAAAAGATGCAGTTGCAAGAGTTATTGACTCAGGCAAGCTCTTCAAAATCAATGACGGAAATCAGGAAGTTCTCAACTTTGAAAAGGAACTTCAGGAAAAGCTCGGAGTAAACAAGGCACTCTACATGACAAGCGGTAAGGCTGCGCTTATTTCCGCACTTATCGGTATGGGTGTAGGTCCCGGCGACGAGGTTATCGTTCCCGGCTATACCTACATTGCAACAGCAATCGCAGTTGTAGCAGCAGGCGCTATCCCGGTTATTGCTGAGGTTGACGAAACTCTCACACTTGATCCTGCTGATGTAGAAAAGAAGATTTCCCCCAGAACAAAGGTTATTATGCCCGTACACATTCAGGGCTTCCCCAGCAATATGGACGCTCTTAAGGCTATTGCTGACAAGCATGGCATTATGATTCTTGAAGATGCCTGCCAGTCAGATGGTGGTTCATATCACGGAAAGAGACTCGGTACTATCGGAAATGCCGGCGCATTCAGCTTTAACTTCTTCAAGGTTATCTCTGCAGGTGAAGGCGGTGCACTTTTAACAGATGATGCTACAATTTACGAAAGAGCTCTCATTTACCACGACAGTAGTGCTGTTGCATTTTTCGGAAATCAGCTTGATGGTGTAAAGGAAGAGCCGTTCTGTGGAACTGAGTACAGAGGTAACGAAATTCTTGCTGCTGTTATGCGTGAACAGCTCAAGAGAATGGACGGAATTCTTACTGACCTTCGTCGTGTTAAGAAAGAGCTTATGGATAAGCTTGCAGCTGAAGGCTTCAGCTTTGCTCCTTCAAACGACATCGAGGGCGATTGTGCTACAACTCTCCCCCTTCAATTCAAGACTGTTGCAGAAGCTGAAAAGTTCGATGCAGCAACAGGCTTCAGTCGTCCTATTAACACCGGCAAGCACGTTTACAGCAACTGGGCTTGCATTTTAAACAAGCGTGGTGCTTTCCATCCGGCTATGGACCCGTTCAAGATGGAAGCAAACAAGGACATCGTTCCGGATTACAAGCCTGATATGTGTCCCAAGACTCTTGACATTCTTGCAAGAACAGTATACATCAACCTCCACCCTGATATGACAACAGCACAGATTGATGAAATTGTTGCAAAGTGCAAGGCAGCAAAGTAATTTACAAATCAACTCTTTGTATAAAATCAAAATTGAGGACATACCGATTTCGGTATGTCCTTTTTGTTGTGTAAAGAAATCCCCCCGTAAAACGGGGGGATACTTATTTGTAAAACTATTATCAGAGCGTTTTTCTCTCGTCGTCGGAACGAATTTCCCAGTCAAGTACTTCCCAATCGGAAGGTGGATTTCCAAGGTCGGGAACCTGCATAACCTTACCTCCGGCAAGAGCTGATTCGTGTGCTATAAGTCCGGGGATATTATAACGCGCAACTTGCCAGATATTTGTAGGTGAGAGCTTGCCTGTTGCGTACGCACGGCAGAAGTCATCTATAAGGAAATGGTGAGTACCGTTGTGACCATTACCAAGTCCTTCGTATTCTTTCGGAAGGTACTGTGTTGGCTGAATGGGTGCGATTTCATAGAAGCCAAAGCCGTCGGCAATTTGCTGAATTGCATTGTCGTAGTCATTCTTTATAAGTTCGGTTACCTTCTTTGGCTGTAGGCTTTCGGTAACGTCCTTCATTGTAACCATACCCGGTCTTTCCTTGTCCCACTGTGCCAAGTGGTGATGGGCTACCGAAAATTCATAGCCACCGTCTGTTCCGTAAAATTGTGAAATGTAGGTTTCGGGAGCTTTCCAGCCAACACAACGGTTTTCACTTATTCTTGCAACACCACCGTCGGAGAGGCGCATAAGCATTGTTGTGCAGGAAAAAGGATTATTATAGAGATTCTGTCCGTCTGTACCGTAAATATCGGTTCTGGGACTATTCGCAAAGCCCATAGCGCTAACCTCGGTAACATATACTCCCGGCATTGAGCTGAGAATCATTGAGGTTGAATGTGTAGGATAATAGAACGGTGGAATTCCTGCATAGCTTTTCCACTCTTCTCCACCGGAGCTTTTAAAGCTTTCCTCCATATTACGGATATCGTGATTATACTGTGCCTCACCGTAAACAAAATTACCGAACGAGCCTTTTTCAAATTCTTTTCTGCAGTATATTGCAGCAGCTCTGTAAAAGCCTGTTTCGCCCATAGTATAAGTAAGTCTTGTTTCTCTTACAAGTCTTTCAATTTCCTTTATTTCGTCAACTGAAATAGCGCATGGAACGGCACTGTAAACGTGTTTTCCTGCTTTGAGTGCATCAATTACCATTTGGCCGTGTGCGAAGCGTTGAGTGAAAATTGCAACGGCGTTAATTTCCTTTGAAGCAAGTGCTTCCTCAAAGCTTTCTATTCTTTCGACACCGAAAGTTTTTGCGTAATCCTCCTCACGCTCTTTTCTGATGTCACACACATATACTTTTTCAATAACGGGGTGAGCCTTAAAAAGTGGAACGAAGAATTTACAAAATCTTCCACAGCCTATTATGGCGAGCTTCATTTTTTCTCTCATTTTACATATTCTCCTGTTTTTCAAACTGTTCTGTACTAAGCTTCCAATCCTCTTTTTCACGGAAAGGATAATTGAATTTTCTTGTCAAAAGTCCCTTCTTTTCAAGGTGTATATAGCAGGCTCTGTCGCAGGCTCTGCCACAGATTGAAGTTCTGTAATAGTGCTTTGCAGGCGGATAGAAGAAAATACTGTCAAGAATTTTTTTAGCTTCTTCCGAGTCAAACTCTGCGCTACCCTTTATTATTTCCATTTTTGTTTTGAAATCAAAATCTGCAAATGCTTCCGGTGGCATAAATGGATTTTTACTACCATTTGCACCGTTATAATAAACGGCACAATGCCATGAGTCTGTATCTCCATTGTCCTTAATTGCGTGACCGGGACAAGCATTTATACATTCATTACAGCCGTCGCAAAGATGCTTCTCGTACATAGGTATAGGCTCAAGAACCATGTCGGTAATAATAAAGCAGCAACGTACAAACGGACCGAATTCGTCTGTCAGAAGGCTATGTATTTTGCTTTCCTCACCAAGACCACATTTTACGGCACATTCAAGGAAGTCAAGTTGATTTTCAGCTTCTACTCCACGAAAAACGTCAGAATAGTCAACCTCGGGATTTGTTTCATTTTCCTCGTTCATTATAAGCTGATTACGCCTTTGAGGTATAGCAATAAAGCCGTTTTCTTCAATGAGATTTGAAATTCTGAGCAGTGCCATAGGCATTACTGTTTCTTCAAGATTTTCAACGCCCATTGTGGTATACTGATAATATGTAGTTCCCTCCTCGACGCCTCTGTAAATGCCACGAAGAACACGGAAACCGAGACCGATTACTGTTTTGGCATTCGGGAAAATTTTAAAGAGTGTACTGTCTTTTGCAAATCTGTCTGCACTTGCAAAGCCAACAAGGTCGGCGTCAAGCTTTTTTGCAAGATTTATTATCTGCTGTTTCATATTTTGCCAACCTCCTTTAAATGACGGTAACATTCGGTTTCGCACTTCTTGCCACAAAGGCAGGCTACATATCCGAAATGGGTTTGAGGCAGAAACCTGAGTTGTGGATATATCTGCTTTGCGCTTTCGCTGTCAAAGCGCTTTTTACCGTTAATTATATCCTCACGTTCGGGATTATCTTTTAGAAAATCCGCTTTCATAAAGGGGTTTGACTTATGTGCACCTCTGTAATAGACGCTACACTGCCAAGTATCAACACCGTTTTGCTCTATCGCAGCGCCGGGGCAGGCAGACATACATTTACCACAGTTGTCACAGAGTGCTTCCGTAAAGGGTGTATCAGGCTCAAGCTCAAGATCTGTTATGATAAAAACAAATCTCATAAATGTTCCATATCCCGGCACGATAACCTTTCCGTGAAGTCCAGTCTTGCCAAGGCCACAGACCTCTGCTGCCTTATTATAGTCAATTATAACATCCGGTACGGGTTTACCTTCAGCCACAGGACTTGCAAACTGAAGCTCGTAAATACGGCTTACCTCGGGGTTGGTACTCTTATCCCCCTTGACTCTGAAGCCCGGGATACTTCTCTGCAAGCACGCATCATACCCCTCATCCTCAATCATACAGCCCATTTTTATAAGGAATATTTCAGCAAAGCTTTCGTCTGTATATTTTACACCAAGATTTGTATAGTTGAAGTACTGTCTTTTTTCGTCCATTGCCATATAAAGTCCCTTTGGAACGGGTATGCCGAAACCTATTATACATTTTGCATTCGGAAGTATCGACAATGGGTTATGCTGAGGATCGTCTCCAATAAAGTGCGAAATGTCGCCAACGCCGCAGACTGCAGCGCCAAGCTCTTTTGCTTTTTCTTTAATTATTTCCTTTGTCAGCACCGAGTATCATCCTTTCTGTATTTTCCTTTGTTGTGTCACTGTTTTCTATGGCAAAAAGCATTGCATCTTTCGAAATGCTTATATGATGCCATGTGTTCTTTTTTATGTTATAGAGCTTTCCTTTTTCCATTTGGGTACGAAGAAGTGTGCCGTTTTCGTATGTACTGATAAGAGCTGTGCCAAAAAGCAAGGTTACGACCTCATCGGTCTTTGTATGTCTTTTCATTTCACTCAGCTCACCGTACTGTTCTGAATAGGTAATATATGCTACTTTCCAGGTATCATATACAACGGCATCCTCGAAGCCCTCTTTTGTATTTTCCTTTATCTCTATCATCTGTCCATCTTCCAGGTTTTATTTCCTCGGCGAAGTGGCGTTTTAAAACGTCCCTCCATACAGCCGCCTTTCTTTTCAAGCATAGAAACGCAGGCTCTTATACAGCCACCACATTTTGCCATATTGTAGCCTACCCAGCTTGGGAAATATTTTTCAAGTGCCGTATACACCTTCATTACTTCCTTTTCGTTGGCAACATTCGTTACGCCCTCAAGAAGATCCAGCATACCGTCCTCGTTTTTATCGAAGACCTCTTTCGGAACAAAGGGGTTATAGTATCTTCCACCGTGAGTATAGAACGCATAGCAACGCCACATATCAATATCGCCCCACTCGCATTTCTTTCCTGCAAGGTCAACAGTTATTGTTTTTCCTGAATTTATGGCAGGAATACAGCTTCCGGGACATTCTCTGACACACGCACCACACTTTCTGCAAAGGGGCTCTCCCGAATACATTTCATCATATTCAAGCTCGGCGTCGGTAAAAATAAAGGCAACTCGCTGAAGTGGTCCGAATTCGGGTGTCAAAAGCATTTTGCTCCAGCCTATTTCTCCAAGTCCACAGGCAACAGCTGCAAGTCTGAACTGGAACTGCAAATCCGGAGGTACCTTTCCCTCCTCTACGGCTCTTGTAAACTGCACACTTCTGTGATGAGCAGTTTTACCCTTTGCGTGCTTGCTTATTTCAATCTGTTCCTCGGGAGAAAGTGTATTTCCGGGTGAGCCGTCCATATCTGATACAACACCACGCGCACCTGTGTTTCTGTAAACAAAAGCTTCGTGTCCCTCATCCTCAATTACCTTTCCTACGTGATAAAGCACGGCAGGAGCATAGATTTCGTTTATTCCACCATACGCCATTGACGGGTACTGATAAAACTGTGTTCCCTCCTCGATGCCTCTCTGCACACCTCTCGGTATACGGAATGCAAAGGCTATACAGCTTTTTGCTTTCGGGAACAGAAACTGTGGATTCATTTCGTCGGGTGCTCCGTCAAAACGGGACATAGGTCCTATTCCACAAAGGTCTGCACCTGCTTCAAATGCTGCATCTTTAATCATCTTACTTGTCAGCATAATATTCCTCCGTTTTTATAAAAGTATTTTCAGATATTTTGTATGTGAGAATTTCATTTTCAATTTCTGATATTATATTTTTGTTTTCAATAATATATGGATAAAAAGCTCCCGAATGGTCAGGTTCAAGAAGACCGGGGAGATTTCCCGAAAAGCTCTGCCTGTCGATATATGCCCGAAGTACCCTTGCAGGCATGCTGTTCACTCTCGTTGCAAGCTTCATTGCCGGAACAAGCTTCTCATAAAGATGTACATCTTCGGGTCTTATATAATTTGTATGTGGGAGGAATGCTTCTTTGTTTTTTTCTTTTGCATAGAACTCCCAGCATATTCCGGTGAAATTATATCCATTATCCATTGCCGCAATTTCATTTTCGTGCGCTACAAGATTATCATGAAAGTTATGCACAGAACAGTTATTAAGGCATCCACTGTTTGCAAGAAGATACATCTGCTTTCCGTTATCATCGCACCACTTTTTAAGGTTTTTAAGAACCGTAAAATTACGGTTGTGCTCACGTTTTACATAGTAGCTGTCAAAGTACTCTGCTACATACTCCATGCCTTCACAGCTTCCGATTTCCATATTCACCGAGGCACGCACATCAATTTGAGGAAAGTTACTTTTTATAAACTTCGCAATAAGCGGCGAGGTTGTAGTAACCGAGGACAGTCCAAACTTTTCAAGAACAAAATCCACAGCATCCCCGATTTGCGAAAAAAGCTCCTTTGACTGTGCTTTTGCGCCGTAACAGTTTCCGTTAAAAAGAAGATTGAAGCGAAGTCCGGCTGCTGCGAGTCTTTCAAGGTCTCCGGTTTGCTTTGCCTGTGCTTCAAAAGGGGAAAATCCATTTTTACGTGTCACATCGTTTCTTCCGCTTGCAAAGCCGCCAATGGAAAAGTACACTTCATAAATACTGTCTTTGCGTTTTATTATTTCGTTTATGTATGTGTCATCCGAAAACAACTGATAGCCTACGGAAAATTTCATATTCTCACCCCTTATCTATATTATACAATACAACAAACAAAAAAAATATTATTCAACAAACAAAAAAATGTAAAAAAACAAATATGTATTGACCTTTTAACAATCAAATGGTATAATGATAAAAAACCTTGCTGAGGTTAAATTATCGGAGGTGATTCGCTTGACTATGGAACAACTCAATCCATTCATCAGATACGCCAAGCTCCATACTCATCACGACTTTTCTTCGCAAAACCGTATTTGCTATGACTGTCGCCTTTTTTATATTTCCGATGGCGACGGCACGTTGTATGCAAACGGTGAAAATTTTAATTTTTCAAACAACACACTCATATATCTTCCACCACTTACAAAATATAACTTTCACTTTGTCAGCGATACAAATATAAAACTTTATGTTATTGATTTCGACCTTTGTGACAAATTCAGCGACAAACCAAAATCAATAGGTACCGACACAGAAGCAACATTTTCTGTTTCAAAAAAGCTTGATTATGAACTGCCTGTTGAATTTTCAAAGGTATATGTACGTAAGGATATGATAATTTCGAGGAACTACATTTCAAGGTGTATAGACGTTTTCTCTTCAAAAGATGCCTACTATAGTGCAATTGCCTCAGCAAACCTGAAGTTATGTCTTATTGATGTGCTTTGTGATTATCAGAACAGCAGTCCCGGCGGTACACTTGTAAACAATGTCAGAGAATATATAAAAAACAATTTTGCCGACGCAAATCTCACAAACGAAAAAATTGCAACCCAGTTCAATTATCATCCGTATCACCTGAGCAGAATTATGAAAAGCGTTACCGGCAAAACCCTGCATAGCTATCTGCTTGACTACAGAGTTCAGATGGCTAAGAACTTTCTTATCACCACGAACTATCCGATAAGCATAGTTGCAGAAAAAACAGGCTTCATTTCATATTCCTACTTCACAAGTCGTTTCTCCCAGCAAACAGGAATATCTCCGAAGCAATACAGAAAAAAATACAAAAATATAGGCTTCTAAAAAACACAGACGCATCGGAATCACTCCGATGCGTCTGTATTTTTTATATTTATTTTATTTCTTAAGAGCTATAGCTTTTTTCGCAGTTTCTGCAATATTTTTAGCTGTAAGTCCATAGTATTCAAGAACTTCTTTAGCAGGCCCTGATGAACCGTAGGTATCCTGTACACCTACACGAAGCACTGTACAGGGAGCTTTCTCACATATAGCTTCTGTAACTGCGCTTCCGAGTCCTCCGTAAATTGAATGTTCTTCTGCGGTTACAATTGCTCCTGTTTCCTTTGAGGCTTTAATGAGAAGTTCGGTATCAATAGGCTTTATTGTACAGATATCAATAACTCTTGCCTCTATTCCCTCTTCCTTGAGCATATCCTTAGCTTTTAGCGCCTCATTTACCATAAGTCCTGTTGCAACGATTGTCACATCATTTCCCTGTGCGATTTCGTGCCCCTTGCCTATTTCAAACTTGAATTCGTCGGGATTATAAATTACAGGTACTGCAAGTCTTCCGAAACGCAGATATACCGGACCTTCATATTCAACGGCAGCCTTTACACAAGCTCTTGCTTCTGTATCGTCTGCAGGATTCATAATAACCATACCGGGAATTGTTCTCATAAGTCCTATATCTTCATTACACTGGTGTGTAGCTCCGTCCTCACCTACCGAAATACCTGCGTGAGTAGCACCAATCTTTACATTAAGATGAGGGTACCCGATTGAATTTCTTATCTGCTCAAAGGCTCTGCCTGCTGCAAACATAGCAAACGAGCTTGCAAATACAATTTTACCTGTTGCCGCAAGTCCTGCCGCAACCGACATCATATTGCCCTCGGCAATACCACAGTTTATAAATCTTTCGGGAAATTTCTTTTTGAAGGTGTCTGTTTTTGTGGATTTTGAAAGGTCTGCATCAAGCACAACTATATCATACTTTTCTCCAAGCTCAGCAAGTGCCTTTCCGTAGCTCTCTCTTGTTGCGATCTGTTCTGCCATTTTTATCTCCTATCTGTCGATGTTGACAAGTAAATTTTTACTATGCAAGTGTAGCTGTCAATTCTTCAAGCTCACGCATGCCCTGTTCGTACTGCTCGCTATTCGGTGCGCTACCATGCCATTCTGCCTTGTTTTCCATAAAGGAAACGCCCTTGCCCTTGACTGTCTTTGCAATTATTGCTGTGGGCTTATCGGATTTTTTAGACATCTGTACAGCAGACGCTATCTCATCAAAATTATGACCGTCGATAACTATTACATTCCAGCCAAACGCCTTGAATTTCTCATCAAGAGGAGTAGGATTCATTACTTCCCTTACATCTCCGTCAATCTGTAGTCCGTTGAAGTCTATAAATGCGCAAAGATTATTAAGTCCATAGTGCGCCGCAAACATCGCAGCCTCCCAGACCTGACCTTCTTCGCTCTCGCCATCGCCCAAAATAGTATATACTCTGTAGCTCTTTTCAGAAAGCTTTGCAGAAAGTGCCATACCACAAGCAGCAGAAATGCCCTGTCCGAGTGAGCCTGCACTCATATCAATACCGGGAATATTCTTCATATCCGGATGTCCCTGCAGATAGCTTCCTGTGTGACGGAAGGTAACAAGGTCTTCAACCGGGAAATAACCTCTGTGTGCAAGTGCTGCATAGAGAGCCGGACAAGTGTGTCCTTTCGAGAGAACAAATCTGTCTCTGTTTTCCATTTTAGGATTTTTCGGGTCGATATTCATTTCCTCAAAATACAGATATGCGAGAATTTCTGCTATTCCCAATGAACCTCCCGGATGACCTGATTTTGCAGAATATACTGCAGTAAGTGCGCCTTTTCTGATTTCATTGGCGAAAAACGCAAGCTTTGACTTGTCCATAATTGTCTCTCCTTATAATTTTTCGAATTTTTATTGCATTTTGCGTAATTTTGAAAGTACATCATTGAAATACTGTGGTAAATCCGAGCTGAACTCCATATATTCGCCACTTACCGGATGCACAAAGCCAAGTACCTTTGCGTGAAGTGTCTGACCGGATATTCCAAACTGATTTTGTCCGTTTTTCGGCGCATACAGCATATCCCCGACAATCGGGTATCCGATATGCGACATATGAACTCTTATCTGATGTGTTCTTCCTGTTTCAAGTTTCATTTGGCAAAGGGCGTATTTCCCAAAATCCTCAAGCACGTGATAGTGGGTTATCGCCTCTTTTGAATTCTGTGCTATTACGCACATTTTCTTTCTGTCATTAGGGTTTCTGCCAATAGGTGCGTTTATTGTACCTTTTTCGTTTTTCGGAACTCCCATTGTCAGAGCATTATACACTCTTGTAAAGGAATGTTCCTTTATCTGCTGCGCAAGCTTTATATGGGCATTATCATTTTTGGCAACCACCAGAAGTCCACTTGTGTCCTTATCAATTCTGTGAAGAATCCCCGGACGCATAATCCCATTTATTCCGGAAAGCGAATCTTTACAATGGTACATAAGCGCATTTACAAGCGTACCTTCATAATTTCCGGGGGCAGGATGCACTACCATACCTTTAGCTTTGTTTACTACAAGCAGGTCGCTGTCCTCATAAACTATATCAAGTGGGATATTTTCGGCACTGACCTCGTATTCGCAAGGCTCCGGAACAGTATATCTAACTTCGTCCCCTGCTTTGAGCTTCGTGCTTTTTTGCAAAACCACTCTGCCGTTAACACTGACTCCACCACCTTCAATCAGCTTTTGAGAAAGCGACCTTGAAAGTCCTGATTTTTCAGAAAGCAGTGCATCAAGCCTTGACGCACTCTCACAACAGAACACTTCTCCGACATTTTCATTTTCTTCAGTTTCAGAAAATTCCAATTCCATGCTATCATTCAGCATTACTGTCACCACTTATTTTTTCTGTTTTAGTCTTCTTGCCGTCAAAAAAGATAATATACACAAACATAAGAGCAACTCCGACGCATACTGCACTATCGGCAATATTGAAAACAGGAAAATCTATAAAGGTAACTTCAATAAAATCAACAACAGAGCCGGAAAATAGCGTTTCACCATAAAAGCATCTGTCAATCATATTGCCGATACCACCACCAAGCACAAGCGACAGGGATATTCTGAAAAGCAGATGACTTTTTTGATTTTTCGCAAGTATTACTGCAATAACTGCTATTGCAACTGTCGAAAAAACCATAAATATCCATCGCCTGTCAGCAAACATTCCCCAGGCAGCACCCTTATTTAAAACAAAGGTGATACTAAACACATTCGGCAAAACTTCTATTGAATCTCCGAGCTGCATTACAGCTTTGACTATATTTTTTGAAATAAAATCAAGCATTATAACGACGATTGTAATAAGTAACGATGTCATTTTTTCCTCTTTTCAAGAAAGGTTTAAAATCCGTGCAGGCATATTTAGAATTCCTGCACGGATACTCTTATTATTCTTCTATATTCGAACTTACTGCTGCACATCTCGGACACAGGAACTGTTCTTCACCAATATCCTGCGCATCCTCAGATACATACCAGCATCTTTCGCACTTATGACCTTCGGCTGTTCTTACAACTACCTTTATTTCGCTTTCTGTATCTGCAAATGCATTTTCAGGTGCTTCCTCATCAATATGGAGATTTACCTTTGATACGATAAATACAGTCTTCAAGTCATCGCTGAAGGCTTCAAATATCTTCATAGCATCGTTCTTGCTGTCGGCATAAATATCAACACACGCATCAAGCGATTTACCGATAAGCTTTTCTGCTCTTGCTACTTCCAGCGCCTTCATTACGTCATCACGCACTTCAAGGAGCTTTTCCCATCTCTGTGCTATTTCTTCGAAATTGTATTCTTCGCAATAAGTCGGCATATCGTTAAGGAATACGCTCTTTGCGTTTTCGCTATCAAGATGTGCCATATAGCTCCAGGTTTCTTCTGCTGTATAGGAAAGAATAGGTGCGATAAGTCTTGTAATACCGTTGAGCACGATATACATAGCTGTCTGCGCACTTCTACGCTGAAGGCTCTCCTTGCCCTCACAGTAGGTTCTGTCCTTTGTAATATCTACATAAAGCTTTGAGAGCTCATTTGTACAGAAATCGTGTACTTCGTGGTAAATGATATGGAATTCAAACTCATCATATGCACGACGCACCTTTGCAATCAGCTTATTGTATTCACAGATAATCCACTTATCAATCTCGTAAAGCTTTTCAAGAGGAAGCATATCCTTGTTCGGGTCAAAGTCCTCCTCGGAAGTTCCGAGATTTGCAAGAAGAATTCTTATTGTATTTCTGATTTTTCTGTATGCTTCGGAAAGCTGCTTAAAGAGTGCATCAGAGCAACGCACGTCAACACGATAGTCACTTGAAGCTACCCACAAACGAAGAAGGTCACCACCGTATACTTTAATAACATCTTCGGGATATACGGAATTTCCAAGGGATTTGTGCATCGCCTTGCCCTCACCGTCAACAACCCAACCGTGTGTCAGGACTGTCTTATAGGGAGCACCCTGACCTTTAGATGCAACTGCTGTCAGAAGTGATGACTGGAACCAACCTCTGTACTGGTCTGCACCCTCAAGGTACATATCTGCAGGCCATACACCACTCTTTGCAAGAGAAGCATAATGAGTTGAACCTGAATCAAACCAACCGTCAAGAGTATCTGTTTCCTTGGTAAAGTGTGTCTTTCCACAGAAAGGACAAACAAATCCGTCAGGAAGAAGCTCCTCAGCTTGCATATCAAACCATGCGTTTGAACCCTTTTCTCCGAAAATCTTTGAAACCTTTTCTATTGTTTCGTCTGTACAAATTGGCTTTCCGCAATCCTCACAGTAGAATACAGGAATAGGAAGTCCCCAATGACGCTGTCTTGAAATACACCAATCGGCTCTTTCACGAATCATCGAGGTCATTCTGTCCTTACCCCACGCAGGAAGCCATGTAACATTGTCACATGCTGCAATCGCTTCATCACGGAATGCTTCAACAGAGCAGAACCACTGAGGTGTAGCTCTGAAGATTATCGGATTCTTACATCTCCAGCAGTGTGGATACTGATGGACTATTTCTTCAGATGCAAAGAGTGCACCTGTTTGTTTCATATCTTCAAGGATTGTTTCGTTGGATTTTGCATAGAACTGTCCTGCAAATTTTCCTGCTTCTTCGCCCTGAATACCCTTGTCATCAACAGGAACGATAATATCCATCTTGTAACGCATCCCTGTATAGTAGTCGTCTGCACCGTAGCCGGGAGCTGTATGAACGCAGCCTGTACCACTATCCATTGTTACGTATTCTGCAGTAACTAAGAGACTGTCTCTGTCAAGGAATGGGTGCTTTGCTGTCATATACTCGAAATCACCACCGCAGAATTCTGCGATAACTTCGTAATTTTCGATACCACCAAACTTCATTGTCTTTTCAAGAAGTGCCTGTGCTACAATATAGTTCTCACCATTATCAGCATGTGCTACAACATACTTTTCTCTCGGATGAACGGCAATTGCCATATTTCCGGGAAGTGTCCATATTGTAGTTGTCCAGATAACAAAGTAAGTCTTTTCAAGGTCACAAACAGAAGAAAGCTTGCCCTTGTCGTCATTTACTGCAAATTTTACATAAACGGAAGTACACTTGTCGTCTCTGTATTCAATTTCAGCTTCAGCAAGAGCTGTTTCGTCACTTGTACACCAATAAACAGGCTTGAGTCCCTTATAGATGTACCCTTTCTTGAACATCTCGCCGAATACCTTTACTTCCTCTGCTTCAAATTCGGGAGACATAGTAAGATACGGGTGTTCCCAATCGGCAAGAACTCCAAGTCTCTTGAAAGAAGTCATCTGAATATCCACAAAATCCTGTGCAAAATCATAACAAGCACTACGGAAATCGGAAATACTCATATTCTTTCTGTCAAGCTTATTCTTCTTTATAATTGCACTTTCAATAGGCATACCGTGGTTATCCCAACCCGGAATAAATGGAACCTGATAGCCACCCATTGACTTTGCCTTATTTATAAAGTCTTTCAGAACCTTATTCATCGCTGTACCCATATGAATATTGCCGTTTGAGAAGGGAGGGCCGTCATGAAGGATATATGTCGGCTTTCCCTCATTATTCTTCAGCATTTCATTATAGATATTTTCGCTTTCCCATTTTTCCTGGATTTTAGGTTCGTTTTGAGGTAAATTTGCTCTCATAGGGAACTCTGTACGAGGCAAATTCAGTGTCTTTGAAAAGTCCTTTGCCATTACTTCTTTACTCCTTGTCACTATTACTTTATTTAAAAGTCAATTTTTTATGTTTTTATATAACCCAAAACAAACCGAGAACAATATCCTCGATTTGCTAATGGTTTATTCAACTTCAGAATTGTTTTCCGGTTCTTCTGCTGCTTCCTGTTCTTCCTTCTTTTCACCCTGAAGCTTTTCCTTGAAAACAGGAGCAACAGTTGTTTCAAAGCTCATATTCTCTATTTCCTCTGTCTCAAGCGTCGGAAATTCGCCCTGAATATCAGCTATATGATTTTTGTATGCTTCAAGAAGCGACTGCCTGAATTCTCTGGATTTTTCCTCAAGTGCTATGAGCTTTTGCTTTTCGCTTCCAAAAAGTTCTGCATAAGAAGCAAGAATCTCACTGCAGCTTTCCTTCATAGCAGCATTTACCGATGCTGCTTTCTTATTTGCATTTTCAATTATTTCCTCGCCCTGTGTCTGTGCTTCGGAAATAATTGCTTCAGACATCTGCTTAACACCCGAAAGTGCTTCTGCAGCCCTTGAGCTTGCCTGCTTATACTTATCAGCTACAACCTGCAGCTTCTTTTCGGTTTCGATTTGTTTTTTATATAATTCGGTATACTCTGAAATGAGCTTGCTTATATACTCGTCAACCTCATTTGTGTTATATCCCTTGAAGCCTTTTGTGAATGTCACAGCTTGTAATTCTTCGGGTTTCAACATACGAGTCCTCCTTGTCTGCATTTATTCTTTAAAGATATTTTTGTACTTCAAACCTCGTTCTGCCTTTTCTGTTCTGATCCCCTATTTCGGAAATACGATACTTCCCGAAGCCTCTGACTGTGAGACAGTCATCGAGATTTAAAAGAAAACTCTTATCGGAAATTTCGCTATGATTCACCTGCACACTGCCACTACTTATCAGTTTTTCCGATTTATCCCTTGAAAGGTTGAGTATTTCTGATATTACAGCATCAAGTCGCATACTGGCACAGGTGGATCTTATAATTTCAAAGCTTCTTGCAACATCGCACAATTCTGCCTGCTTTGCAATTTCCACCTTCACACCGTCACGCCCGACAAGCTCCAGGTTTTCAAGGAGAAAATCCTTCATTCTTGTGTGTACAAACACTACTGCCTCATATCCGTTTTCTCCGACGATTATATCACCGATTACATTCCTCATGATACCGAGTCCGAGAATTGAACCCAAAAAATCCCTGTGAGTATGGGTCCGAAAGCCCGAGCATTTGATTTTTAAAGCACAAATAGGAAATTCCTCGATAATACTGATATCTTTGATATCGTAGTAATCCGGAAAAAATCCTGCCACTGCCCTTTCGGAATCGTTATATCCCCCATAGAAAACAAGCTGTTCGGAAAACCCCAGAGATTGTGCCGTCTGTCTGGCTATCGCCTGCTCCCTGTCAGAAAGAAAGTCTGAAAAAACAGCAACATTCCTACCCATACAGCGAGATATACAATCTCCTATATGAGATGACAATATTTTTTCGTCGTCTGACAAATTCAAAATTCCCATAATTCACCTGCTATAATACAATTACAGGCAACAATGAGCCTATTATTGACAGACCAAAAAATGTGATGATATATGATATATCAATCGGCAATGATGACAGCATTTCACTTTTAGACACAAGCAATCGTGCCGGATATAATATCGGCTCTGTTATTCTATAAAGAAGCTGCGCAAAAACACTTCCCTCATCAAAAATCGGAAACCATGAAATAAGCGCACTCAAAAACAGTGCAAGCTGAAGAAAAGATAATATTAGCTGTACGAGGTTTATCACAAAATACAATATGTACAGCATTATTCTATTTTACTGAATAGCTTCAGCTTCCTCTTCAGAAAGCTCTGCAGAGCCTGTTACATCAACGTTGTTGGGTGTTGCAACAAATGTCTTTTTGCCAACCTTTTCGATTTTTCCGTCAACTGCGTGAACTACACCGCTTAAGAAGTCAAGAAGTCTTCTTGCATCTTCGAGTGATGTTGATTCGAGATTGAGAAGTACTGTCTTCTGTGAAAGAAGAAGGTCGCCATACTGCTTTGCTTCGTCAATCTTGAAGCCACTCGGCTTTACAACCTTCATTTCGATAGCACCGCTGTTGTTGCCAACAGATGTCTGTGCCTCGTCCTCGATGTCGTCGTAACCGTACTGTGTGTTATCAAAGCCGTCATTCATTTCGTCGTATTCACCAGCCTCGATTACAGGTCCTTTTCCGCTTTTTAATAAATCCTTGAATATTGCCATTGTAGTTCCCTCCAATAAAAATATTTTTAAAATTAAATTCTTTCTCCGAAAATTGCTCTACCCGGTCTTACAATTGTTGCTCCGCATTCTATCGCTTCGCAATAATCCTCTGACATTCCCATAGATAATTCTCTCATACTAACATTATCTAATTTTTCTTTCAATATGTCAAGTGATAATTCCTTAACTTTTTTGAAATAAATATGTGAATTGTAAACTTTTTGTGAAGTCGGGCTGTTTTCTTCTATATCTGCTTCCTCTGCAACTACATTTTTGGGTGGAATTACCATAAGTCCCACAATTTTTATTCCCTCGTATTTTGAAGCTTCTTTTACAAAACCCAAAAGCTCTTCCGGAAGAACTCCGGATTTCGACTGTTCATATCCGATATTTACCTCGCAAAGGATTTCCATTACTTTTCCGATTGCCAAAGCTCTCTTGCTGATTTCAGCACAAAGCTTCAGATTATCGACAGAATGTATCATTTCCACCTTATCAATAATGTACTTTACCTTGTTACTTTGCAGCTTTCCTATAAAATGGATTTTAAACCGTTTATCAAGACTGTCATATTTTCCCAGCAACTCCTGCACACGGTTTTCCCCGATAGTATCAATGCCACAGTCAAGAAGGAGGTTTATCCTTTCGGGTGCTACCGTTTTTGTTGCAGGTACTATTCTTACAGCCTTGTTGTCTCTGCCGCTTTTTTTTGCATAAAGCTCTACTTCTTCTTTTATTTTTTTAACATTTTCAATTAAAATATCCTTCATTTCTACTCCTTTCACGGTATTCTATTGAATATTCATTCCGTCATAAACCTTACCGCCTACCACTACAAGGTCATACTCGGATATAGGAGAGTAATATATAGTCTTTTCACTTATAATATCATTTCCGTTATCATCGGTAGTGGTTATGTAGTCTATACGTTTCTGAAGCGTCGGGTATTTGCTTTTATCCTTCTCTACTATGTAGTAATCATCAACACGATATACTTCATCTATCAGACAAAATTCTACCGTCATTCCCTTTATTACATAAACGCCCTTTTTGTCGTCAAGGATTCGTACTGCCCTCTCCGGTACCTTGAGTCCTCTATGTTCATTATATACAATTTTCACCTTTTGTTTTCTTGAAAAGTCGAAGTCGGGGGAAATCTCACCGGAGGAAAATATCAGAAGTGCCTCCTCCTTTTTATCCTCAAGTAATTTTTGCTCAAGCTTCATAGAAAGTATATTACCGTAATTGTATACAAACTCAATGTCATATGTTTTTCCGACATCAAAATATGCCGACTGACTTCTTGACACGGGACATGCAATATACCACACATAATCGGTCACTATTTTTCCGGCGACATTTTCAGAATAATGCTCGGGCAAGCTTTCACACATTGCTGAAAATTCATCAAGAGAAAGTCCTTCAATTTTAGAAGCTGAAAAGATATTTTCATATCCGTCTGTATCTGAGTAGTAATAACCGGATTCCGGTGCATAAATCACCTGTGCAGCACCCGAAAAGCTGCTTTTCAGAGATATTATTTCTCCCTTCAGTGAATTTACCGTTTCCTTAAAGGTCGCCTCGGGATTTGACAACAGCCATCTTTTGTTCATTTCTACAAGTATTTCGTTTTTGTTGCTTATTGCCGAAGCTATATCATTATCCGAAATATGAACCACAGTACTGCTGAGCATCTCGCCGATTCTCTCATCCATTTTTGTAATATCGGTGGATACTATTGATGTATCTATCGTACTTTTTTCAAGCACGCTGATTCTTTCCTCGTAAGCTCTGATTTTGCTTTCAGCTGAATAGTCATTCTCACGGGAATATACCTTTACTACCTCTTTATCCTTTGATATTCTTGCTCCATCAGGGATTGACGAGAGCATAATTCCACTTTTTGACGAGACAAGAACAGACTCATCACGCATTATATATCCATAGGCTTCAATGTTCTCCTGTACTGCCACCTCAAAGGCAGTTTCGGTAACAAGGGAGGAATCCACGAGATTTACCAGCTGCTTTGATACATAATAAAGCAGAGCAAATCCTAAAATAAATATCCCGATATTTTTCAGTATTCTTTTAGGTCCCATACTCAATCCCTCCTTGTCTTTATAAGTTTATTAAAAACTCATCACAAAGCTTTTTTGCTTCTTCAAATATTTCCCCGCCATCTTTACCGTCAAGGTCAAGCCAATGAATTTTCTCATTTCTCCGAAACCACGTCTGCTGACGTTTGGCATATCTTCTTGACTCGGTTTTAAGCTTTTCTACACATTCCTCAAGTGTAGCTTCCCCGTCAAAATATGGATAAAACTCCTTATACCCTATTGCGGCACAAGCCGTCGGGGTACTTCGAAGTCCCATTGAAATAAGCTTTTCTACCTCAGCAAGAAGTCCTGCTTCCAGCATTTTATCAACTCTTTTGTTTATTCTTTCATAAAGAGTTTCTCTGTTATTATATCGTAAGCCTATAATGAGACTATCATATTTCGGTTTTTCGGGTCTTGACTGTGCATTCCACTGTGCAAGAGTTTTTCCTGTCGCTTCGTAAACCTCAAGAGCTCTTATTACACGTTTCGGATTGTGTCTGTCAACGGTATTTTCGCTGTCAACACGACAGAGCTTTTCGTAAAGATAATCGATACCGTATTCTTCAAGTTCTTTATACATTTTCTCACGAAACTCGGGCAGGTTTTCAAACTCTCCGAACTTTATTCCCTCAAGAAAGGAATCGACATAAAAACCTGTTCCACCACACAGAATCGGTAGTTTTCCGTCCCTTATGCTTTCTTCCACAGCACTATCGCAAATTGTACAGTAATCGGATACCGAAAAGCTCTCGTTTATATCAAGTATATCAATCAGCTTATGGGTAATTCCGTCTCTTTCGGCAATATCAGGCTTTGCCGTACCGATATCCATATGTCGGTACAGCTGCATTGAGTCGGCTGATATTATATCGCCACCGTATTCCTTTGCTACCTTAATGCTTAAAGCAGTTTTCCCCGAAGCTGTCGGGCCAACTATTGCGATTACTTTTTTCATATCTTTGTTTTCTCGTATGCTATTAATTATATTTTTTTAAAATTATTTTCGGAAATAATCACTATGCAAGTATAAAAATCAGTATGAATAAACCGAAGTTATACCGAGAAATTCCTCAAGACAAAGTCCACTTTCATAAACCTCTGTCGCTTTTTCAACTCCGAGATACCTTACATGCCACGGCTCGTACATATATCCCGTAATACTCTCCTTGTCCTTGGGGTATCTTATAATAAAGCCGTATTTATAGCTGTTTTCGGCTATCCACGCAGCTTCCGGAGTATCTGCAAAACTGAAATCAATGGAATTTAAGTCAAATGCAAGTCCTGTCTGATGTTCTGAATGTCCCGGTCTTGCAGAATATGTGTCTGCCGCTTCCTTTCCGTCTCTTGCAACATATCCGTTATAAATTATCTTCTGGTCAATGTAGCTTCTGTAGCCTGACTTTACCCAAAGTGAAATCCCGTCTTGGGCTGCTGCGTCAAACATAACCTTCAGCTGTTCGGAAGCCTCTGTATCCCACCCGGGAGCATAACTTTGCGGCAAAGGATAGGTCTTATTTGCAATGAGTATTCCGTCTATGTAGGTACATTCTGCTTCCGGAATAATCTTTACATTGACAGTTGCAAAAATTTCGGCGTTGTCACTTGATGTAACCGTCACAGTACAATTTCCTTCAGAAACGCCCTTTATGTTGCCATATCTGTCAACCGTTGCAACAGATGTATCCGAGCTTTTCCATATTTCACCCTTATTGGTCGCATTATATGGTGACATTGTAACTATCGGCATGGTCTGATGACCGACCGGCAACGTCACATCATAAATTGTAAGTGTTATTCCGGTAACAGAAATATGTTTGATAACAGGTTCCTGTGCCGGTTCAGGTTCAGTTTCAGGCTCTGGCTCCGATTCAGGCTCGGTTTCGGCTTCGCTTGCATTTTCAGGCTCTGCTTTTTCCGGGGCTTCTTCTTGCTCTATTTCAGGGATGTTCTGTATAATTTCAGATGAGACTTGCTCTTGCATACCTTCAAAAACCGTCTCGTTCTCCAAAGCTTCTTCCTTATTTTCGCTGCAGCTTATTGTAAATACACCCAAAAGCACCGCCATCAGAGCAAACAAAGCTGCAATTAATATTTTTCTGTTCATAAGCATATTCCTTACTCTGTTACATAAATTTTAACCGTATCGGTAATTTTTTCTCCCCTGACAGAAGAAATTGTTATATAGTCAAACTCATTCTTTTTAACCTTTATCGCCTTTTTACTATATTCCTCGGGAAGAACATCACGCATCTGCGTCGTATCTGCCTTATATTCCGTTATCGTGATTTTTTCCGAATGCTTCGGAATATAAAGATTCAAGTCAAGTTCTTGTTCCTCTGTACGGATATAATATTCATCCGCCTTTTTGTTGTATTCGATTATATAGCTTTCACTTTCTAAAAACTTTATGTTCGTAAGGTCAGTGTATGCGTCAAAAAATCCCACAGCAAGAACCAGCAAAAGAATTACGGTTTTTGTAATCCAGCTGTCAACAAACTTTTTAAGAGTAAATGTTTCCAGCTTGTCGCTTATTTTATCAAGCTTACCCCAAATAGTTTTTGCATAATCTACCTCGTATGCACCTTTTTCAATTTTGTCTCCGCATTCATTACAGAATTTATCGCCATAATGCAGTGGAGAGTCACACTTTAAACATTTCATTTTCAACCTCGCACATCATTCTATAGTTACTATGCCGTTTGGACCGTATTGCATATAAAGATCATAGGTATCGCCCTTGATTCTGTCAACAAGTATTTCCTCTGCTATGTACCAACTGTCATCGTTTCTCACAAAAAGCACCCTATATTCTTCCTTTTCGACAGGCTCAGGCTGAATAGTACCATCTGATTCCAACCCTTCATACAGGCTTATTGCATAATTACATTCCATAATCTCATAGCCCTGTTCATAAAGAGTCTGTCCGAAATCCGAACTTACGTTTTCGCCAAACTTATAGCTTCCTTCAACACAGCCTTGTATTTCGCTCACACCCAATGGCTTGTGAGAACTGCCATTATGGTACATTCCGAGAGGTATTCTCTCAGTCATAAGTTCGTGAGCTCCCTGATAATTAAAACCGGGTATTGCACGTTCAGCATATATTTCATCAAGCGAAATGTTATCCGGACTCAAGGTATACCCATCAAATGCCCACACAGCATGATCTGAATAGTCCATATAGTAGCTCATCATAACAATTGCATGATATTCGCACCATTTCGCATATTCCTGGGAAACATTCATCTGTGTTGTTTCCTCCACCGGCACTTCAGACTCTGCCGGTAACTCAGATTCCTCCGACATTACAGCTCTTTCAAAGGGTGGAACAGTAACTTCTTCAATATATGGCGTTGAGGTTACTACAGCAGTTGTTGCCACCACCCCAACAGATACAGTTAAAATAACGCCGTAAAGATGTTCAAACAAAAAATCCTTGATAAGCGAAAAAAGTCTTTCGGTAACTTCTCCCGTCGCCCTGCCTTTAACTCTTTTTTTCAAAAAATCGACTATAGGTCTGTGACGTACTATTATCTTTTTCTTACACTCACTGCAAAAAACTGCACTTTTTTTATTTACTGCACCACACGAAGTACAATATTGTATCTCTTCTTTGACGTTTTCCATTATGCTTTTATCCTCCCGATAACCTTTTTATATAATGCACCGCAAGGTGCAATTCATAAGTCGCAGGCTCAATTCATGAAAATTTTGATTTTCAATTCACGCCGAAGGTAATTCAATGAGTTTGCTTTGCAAACTCATTATACCACAATCCTTTCGTTTTTTCAACCATATATTGCAAAAAGTATCACTTTTATCAAGCTTACTTCGCCATATAATGAGAAAAACGGCTTTTAAAGCCGTTTTTCCTGTTTGTTCTGTTTTTCTTTAGGTTGTATGGTGAGTTCACCTTACCACAGACCATTTATGTTATATTCTTGCAACGCCTGTTTCTTTTGCAGTCTTGATAACAGCTTCTGCTACAACCTGAGCAACTCTCTTGTCAAGTGCGGGGGCAATAATATTTTCTTCTGTTATCTCATCATCAGGAATCAAGGATGCAAGAGCAAATGAAGTTGCAACCTTCATTTCCTCATTGATACAGGTAGCTCTGCAATCAAGAGCACCACGGAAGATACCCGGGAACGCAAGAACGTTGTTTATCTGGTTCGGGAAGTCGGAACGACCTGTACCTACAACTCTTGCACCTGCTGCTTTTGCAACATCAGGCATAATTTCGGGAGTCGGGTTTGCCATCGGGAAGAGAATTGCGTCAGATGCCATTGATTTTACCATTTCCTCGTTTACAAGGTTCGGAGCAGATACACCGATAAATACGTCAGCTCCAACAAGTGCATCAGCAAGTGTACCCTTCTTGTGTTCAAGATTTGTTACCTTTGAAACCTCTTCCTGTGCGCTGTTATTATTGGGATCACCCTCGCAGATGATACCGAATCTGTCACAGAAAGTAAGATTTTTAACACCCATATTCATAAGATGCTTACCGATTGCAATACCGGCAGAGCCTGCACCGTTGATAACAACTCTTACTTTTCCGATTTCCTTCTTAACAAGCTTCAGTGCATTGATAAGAGCTGCTGCTACAACGATAGCAGTACCGTGCTGGTCATCGTGGAAAATCGGAATATCACAGATTTCCTTAAGTCTGCGTTCGATTTCAAAACAACGGGGTGCTGAAATGTCTTCAAGGTTGATGCCACCGAAGCTTCCTGAGAGAAGGTAGATTGTACGAACAATCTCGTCAACATCCTTTGACTTTATACAGAGTGGGAAAGCATCAACGTCGGCAAATGCCTTAAAGAGTGCACACTTTCCTTCCATAACAGGCATACCTGCCTCAGGTCCGATATCCCCAAGACCGAGAATTGCTGTACCGTCAGTTATAACTGCTACAAGGTTTGAACGGCGTGTAAGCTCGTATGACTTTGAAATATCCTTATTTATTTCAAGACAAGGCTCAGCAACACCGGGAGTGTATGCAAGAGATAAGTCCTCTCTTGAATTGATGGGGGCACGGGAAATAACTTCGATTTTTCCGTTCCATTCATAATGCTTTTTAAGTGATTCCTGTCTGATATCCATTTTTTAGTCCTCCCATGGGAATTTATACTGTGTAAGTCCGAGAGCATCACGAACTTCAAGCATTTCCTTCTGTACCGATTCGTTTATCGGCACACCGTCTTTACGTGCAAGGCGTACTTCATATTCCTTTTCGCCTGCTGTGTAGATGCGTTCAGCATCCGGAGCCTTTTTAGCAGAACGAACTTCACGAAGAATATCGCCTGCTTTCTTACGGCATACGTCTTCACCGAGGAAGTGGTCAGTATCAATAGCAATAAAGAAATGACCGAGGCAGTAATTAGCCTTATTGCCGTCTTTGTCCTTGCCTGTTAACGCCTTACCGTAGCTACCGTCCTGAAGAACTGCAGAAAGAAGTTCAACAAACATAGCAAAGCCATAACCCTTATATCCACAACCCTCTTCGCCGGGACCACCAAGAGTACAAAGGGCTGCTTCACCACGGGCCATAGCCTTCAATGCATCTGCAGAAGTACCCTCATAAGCTTCACCCTCAAGATTTACAAGAGCACCCTTGGGAGCATCCTTACCGATACGCGCATAATATTCAAGCTTACCGTTCTGATATGTTGAACTTGCAGCGTCAAAGTTGAAGTCAAATGCTTCGTCGGTAGGTACTCCGAGTGTTAAGGGGTTAGTACCGAACATACCTTCCACACCGAAAGTCGGAGCAACTGTCGGACGTGCGTTTGTACCTGTCATACCGATACAACCTGCCTTTGCAGCCATAGATGTATAGTAACCTGCAATACCGTAATGGCAGGAGTTACGAACAACTACCATACCCATACCGTATTCCTTAGCCTTCTTTATAGCCATTTCCATAGCCTTATAGCCGATTACCTGACCCATACCGTGATGTCCGTCGACAACAGCAGTAGTAGGTGTTTCCTTGATTATCTCAAAGTTTGTAACCGGATTCTGGATACCGTCTCTGATTCTGTCAAGATATACAGGCTTGAAACGGTTTACACCGTGTGATTCAATACCTCTCTTGTCTGATTCGAGCAGAACGTCTGCACAAATCTCTGCGTCCTCTCTCGGAATTCCGTATCCGACAAAAGCATCGATTACGAAATCTGTGATTGTTTTCCAATCCACAATATTTGTCTTTGCCATTTTATACCTCCATATTTAAAAAATCGTTAAAAAAATACACAAACTTGTATACCAGTATATTATACACTTAATTGAAAATTTTGTCAATAGATTTTATCGAATATACATATTAAAACTTGTACGAAACTTAGATGATTTTTAACCAATTACAACGTCACGCAGATGACCTCTCACAGCTGCAGGTATTTCATAAGAAGCTCCGACACAAAAACTGCAGCACATGCCATTCCCGCAACTGTTACAAGACTCTTTTCAAAATAAGCAAGAACGAACGCTGCAAGGGTTCCCACCACTGCTGAAACCACAGAGCCTGTTGAGAAAAATATCGCAGGAAATGTCATGACGCTCAATACTGCGTATGGGATGTAATAAAGAAAGGATAATATAAATTTATTGGTAATCTTCTTCTTGACAAGCACAAGTGGTAACATTCGTACAAGATATGTAATTCCTGCGCATACGAGAAGATATACGCCAAACGGATAATTATTCATTTTTCTCGCCCTCGCTTTCACATATCGGCGCTGCTATTGCAAGAATCGTACTTGCAACTACTGCACAAATAATTATTACAAAGCCTTGTGGAATGCTGCTGAGTGCCGGCACAAACCTGAAGATACAACCAAGCACAATTGCAAAAGCTACACAAATTGCTGTCGGCAGACTTTTCTTGGCTTTCGGAAGTACAATTGCTACAAACATACCGTAGATTGCAATTCCGAGCGCACTTGTTATCGACTGCGGAAGTATATTTCCTGCAAGCGCGCCTATTATTGTACCACTGCTCCATCCGAGGAATGGTGTAAGCATCAGGCCGTAAAAATAATTTTTCCCAACAGTTCCGTCTTTACCCGATGCTACCCCGAAAATCTCATCTGTATTGCCAAATGCAACTAAAAATCTATGAGGCATTCTGACACTTTTTCCGAGCTTTTGCGAGAGTGACACCGACATCAGTGAATACCTCAGATTTATCACAAGCTGTGCTACTGCAAGCTCAATCAGTGTTCCACCACCTGCAATTATGGGAACTGCTGCAAGCTGTCCTGCACTTGTAAGATTAGTCATTGATATCAGCAATGCTTCAATTGCCGTAAGGCCACTCTCGACAGAAAAAATCCCGAAAGCAAATGCTACCGAAAGGTAACCGAAGCATATCGGAAGTCCGTCTATTATTCCTTCTATAAAGCTATTATGTTCTTTCATTTATGTATTCCTTTTTTAAAAAAATTCAACCTTGATAATTTTAGCACTTTGTTTTGAATAATACTGTAATAAATATGTCTTTATTTGTTAAAATTTTGTACTAACCCGTATAATACAAAACGGAAGCTGTAAATACAACTCCCGTTTTACTTTATGTAGAATTTAGTCGTGGAAGAAAAGCGGTAGCTTTTCAAGATAAATAAGGTCGTCACGGTCTGCAGCATCACCTTCTGCGAGAATTGCAGCTCTGCCACAGATAATACCACCTGCACTCTCAACAAGCTTTTCAAGAGCCTTGAGCGACTCCCCTGTCGAGATTACGTCGTCAACGATAAGTATTCTCTTTCCACGCATAAGCTTTGCATCCTCACCGTCAAGGTATAGCGTCTGTTCCTTGAGGGTTGTGATTGAGTGAACTGTAACAGAAATAGGCTCCTGCATATAAACCTTAAGCCCCTTTCTTGCTACAAAATGGCGCTTGTCACCGTGCTGTCTTGCAAGCTCGTGGATAAGTGGTATTCCTTTAGCTTCTGCCGTAATCAAATAGTCATACTCCGGCAGTTTCGGAAGAAGTGCTGCAGCACAAGCTTTTGTCAGTTCCACATCTCCGAATATTACAAAGCCTGCAATATCAAGTTTATCACTGACAGGACAGATTGGTAAATCCCTCTCAAGTCCTGCAACCTTTATTCTATAATATCCTGACATATTTTTACCCTCTCTTTTTCTTTATTACGCCATCTTTTCAGGTAATTTTGTTCCACCAAGTATATGGAAATGCAGGTGTTTTACAGACTGACAGCCGTCCTCACCACAATTTGTAATTACTCTGTAACCATTTTCTGCTCCTGCAGTCTTTGCTATTTCCGGGATTTTTTCAAATATTCTCGAAATATAACAAGAGTTTTCGCTACTTACTTCGTCTGCACTTCCTATATGGATTTTCGGAATTACAAGTACGTGAACAGGCGCCATGGGTGCTATATCCTTGAAAGCAAGGATTTTTTCGTCTTCGTATACTTTTGCACTCGGAATTTCTCCGGCTATTATTTTACAAAACAAACAGTCCATATTTTTTACCTACCTTTATTTTTTCTTCTTTTATGATACCCCTTTTTACATAAAAAGTCAAGTGTTTTTGGTAAATTATGCAATTTCACTGCTCATTATCAAGCGAAAAATCAAGAAATGTTTTCACAAAGCCACCGTAGTCACGAGAAGAGATGTCTCCACCGACTATTCTGTCCTTGTGCCTGAAAAGTGTCAGATAGATTTTTCCCCCTTCTTGAGCTTCTCCTCCAGAAACAGGATAATTTGTCACCTCAAAGGTATATCTGTGCAAGGTCTTTCCTTTGTACTTTGACAGGTCAAAGCCCTGCTGCCTCTGTATATCGTTATACTTCTTATATACTGCGTCAAATACTCTGGGAAGTTCAATATCTACCGAATTATAAGCGGGAGTTTTAACCTCGATACCAAGTGAGTGAATGAAATTGAGCAGATCCTCATCAGTTTTTATTCCGTCGAATTTAACATTCTTTTCGCCGCTTGCAATTACCTCAAGCGGAATCTGATTTTCTGAAAACGCAGGAAGTATCCCTGCTACAACGCCGATAAGCAGTGCAAACACAAGACACAAGCCTAAAAGCTTCAGTTTTTTTCTTCCAAACCTTAACGAATAAACAAACATATTTGTCCCCCATAAATTTTTTTGTAATACATTTATATTCAACTTTCAAAAAATTATTACAAAACAAAAAAATATGGCTTTTGGCAACAGCCCTCTATTGCCAAAAACCACTTATTTTATTCTTTGTTTATACCGTTCCGACCACCACAAGAGTTGAAGTGCCGGGAACAACCATAAAATCACCTGTCGCAGGGTCCTGAGTATAGCTTGCGGCAGGTACTGTGATTACCCCTGCTACCGTCGCAAACTCTCCTGTCGCTTCATTATAGGTGTAGTCTGTTCCTTCAGTAAGAGTTACACCATTGAGAGTTACTGTGATATTTCTTAAAATCGGGTCAAAGTTATCTGTTACGACTACATTTTCTGTTGCAACAGCTTCTGTGTTACCAATATTCCTGATTATAAAGGTATAGGTCAGCTCGCTGTTTTCCGTTACTGTTGTAGGATTCAGAGCTTTTGAAATCGTAAGGACAGGTTCGTCATTTACAAATACTGTTTCGGAAGCTGTAAGAGGATTTATAATTCCTGCACCCGTTACACTCACTGTATTGGTTATTGTGCTATCCTGTGCCAAAGGTGCAGCCCCCGTTGTATTTACAGAATAAAGCACTGTCGTATTACCACCTGCCAAAACACTGATACCCCTGATTACCAGTACGGGTCCGGCATCTACTTCGGGTACTGCCTGAAGTACACCGTTACGGAAAACCCTGACTGTTCCTTCTTCATAGGACAGTGGATATAAAGTAAGTCCACCGAGAGTATACTGACCGAGATTATCGGTAAGTGTCAGGTCAGTAAAAGCATTATTACCGGTATTTATGATGTTTACTGCATAAGTGAGTGTGTCCCCTGCGCCGTACTCGTCATTAACTGCCGTTTTAGTTACCGATAAAACTTCGACAAGCTCACCTGTTACAATATTTGAATTAGTGTTGCCACTATTATAAGAAAGATTGGCTTGGTTAAAAAATGTTGCCATCTACATTCCCCTTTTATCTTATTTGGGAGAATTGTTCCCCCTATTCATTATATGTCGGAGATAATTTTTGGTTATTATACAGAAATATCGCCACTTAAAAAATGTAAAGCAATGACATCTAAAACTAAAAAAGGGTATTTTATTTTCAAAACACGAAACAAACATTAGGAGGCAACTTACTATGGTAAGGTCAGACGGACCCGGTTCATCTGTATTCAGCAAAGGAGAAAAACCGGATATCTTCTTGAAATATTCATATTTATAGGTTATAATAATATCAGATTCATTTATTGTTTTACTGTTACAGATTTTTTCGAAGGCAGCAATCGACGGTAAATATCAAAAATCTTAAAACTGATTATTATGGAATTATGGAGGAACAAAAAATGAAAAAGTATGTATGTGAAGTATGTGGTTATGTTTACGACGAAGAGCTTGGCGATGCAGACCTCGACATAGCACCGGGTACCGCTTGGGAGGACCTTCCCGAAGATTTTGTATGCCCTCTTTGCGGCGTAGGTAAGGACGAATTCTCAGAGGAAGAATAAATCTGAAAAAACGAGGTATCATATGAAAATCCGTTACAACGAAGACAAAGCAATTGTTGAAACAGTAAAGGCAGGTCTTCGCGAAAAGGGTGGTTACTGCCCTTGTGTATTAGAAAAAAACGAGGACACAAAGTGTATGTGCAAGCAATTCCGTGAGCAGATTGCCGACCCTGATTTTGAAGGCTACTGCCATTGTATGCTCTATTACAAGGAAAAGTAATTCATTAAACAAAGGAGTTTGAGATGATAAATTTAACAAATGATAATTTTGATACATTTCTGAAGGAATCTGACAAGCCTGTCATTGTTGATTTCTGGGCATCCTGGTGTGGTCCCTGCAAAATGATGGCACCCATTCTCGAAGAAATATCCGAAAGCAGAAGCGACATAATAATTACAAAGGTAAATGTTGACGAAGCTCCCGAGCTTGCCGCAAAGTTTGGTATTGTAAGCATTCCGTGTTTCATTCTTTTTGAAAACGGTGAGCCTACTAAAAAAACACTCGGTTATATGCCGGGGCAAGAGCTTCTTTCTGAATTGGGACTTTAAATTCAACAAAAAAGAGCAGTACGAAATGTACTGCTCTTTTTTGTATATCAAAACTCCCCTGCCTTTTCAGGCAGAGGAGTTTTATTGTAACTAATATTATTAGTTGTAAAGCTCTGCGAGTTTTACGAGATGTTCGTATTTCTCTTTAGCCTTTGTTTCAGCCTTAGCAAAGAGTTCTTCTGCTCTTTCCGGGAATGCCTGTGCAAGACGAGCATAACGTGTTTCAGACTTAATAAAGTCGATATAGCTTGCTGTGGGCTCCTTGGAGTCGATTGTAAGAGGATTCTTACCTTCAGCCTTAAGTGCAGGATTGTATCTGAACATCTGCCAGTAACCTGCCTCAACTGCCTTCTTCATTTCAGCCTGACAGTTAGTCATACCACCCTTAACGCCGTGCATTTCACAAGGTGCGTAGCCGATGATGATTGAAGGACCGTTATAAGCTTCAGCTTCCTTGATTGCCTTGATTGTCTGATTCATATCAGCACCCATAGCAATCTGAGCTACGTATACATAACCATAGGACATAGCAATTTGAGCAAGGTCCTTCTTGCCTATTGCCTTACCGGCTGCTGCGAACTGTGCAACCTGACCGATGTTGGAAGCCTTAGAAGCCTGTCCACCTGTATTTGAGTAAACTTCGGTATCAAATACCATAATGTTTACATCTTCACCTGTAGCGATTACGTGGTCAAGACCACCGAAGCCGATATCATATGCCCAACCGTCACCACCGAAGATCCATACGGACTTCTTAGCAAGGTAATCCTTTTCTGCAAGGATTGCAGGAGCTGTAGGACAACCTGCTTTTGCTGCCTTTTCAAGTTCAGCTATAAGTGCCTTAGTTGCAGCTTCGTTTGCATTGCAGTCATCCTTTGTTGCAAAGTAGCCTTCTGCTGCTGCCTTAAATTCTGCTGATGCCTTATCAGATTCTGCCATCTGTGCTACTTTTGCCATAAGCTTTTCTCTGATTGTCTTCTGACCAAGGTGAATACCAAGACCGTGTTCAGCGTTATCTTCAAATAGTGAGTTAGCCCAAGCAGGACCCTTACCGGTATCTCTGTTTACTGTGTAAGGAGTTGCAGGAGCACTACCACCCCAGATTGAAGAACAACCTGTAGCATTTGAGATATACATCTTTTCACCGAAGAGCTGAGTGATGAGTCTTGCGTAAGATGTTTCAGCACAACCTGCACATGAACCTGAGAATTCGAGGAGAGGCTGGTTGAACTGGCTATCCTTGAGTGCCGGGAAGTTTGTTTCTTTTCTTGTAACCTTTGCTACTGTATAATCAAATGCTGCCTGCTGTGCAAGCTGTGTTTCCTGAGGAACCATACGGAGAGCTCTCTTTTCGGGCTTTGTAGGACAAACGCCAACGCAGACACCACAACCCATACAGTCAAGAGGAGATACAGACATTGTAAACTTGAAGTTTTCAACGCCCTTACCGATTGTCTTGGCAGCGTACTTTGTCTGTTCGGGAGCCGCTGCTGCTTCCTTTTCATCGAGAAGGAACGGTCTTATTGTTGCATGAGGACATACATAAGAACACTGGTTACACTGGATACAGTTTTCAGGAATCCACTCGGGAACCATAACTGCAACGCCTCTCTTTTCGTATGCCGAAGCACCCTGAGGAAGTGTACCGTCAACGTGGTCCATAAATGCAGAAACAGGAAGGCTGTCACCCTGCATATTTGATACGGGGATAACGATTTCATTAACGAACTTAACAAGCTCGGGTCTGTCACCTTCAACCTTTTCTGCACCGTCTGCAACTTCAATTGTCTTCCATGAAGCAGGAACATCAATCTTTACGATTGCATCCTTACCGGCATCAATAGCCTTGTAGTTCATTTCAACTACTGCTTCACCCTTCTTAAGGTAAGACTTCTTAGCTGCTGCCTTCATATAGTCGATAGCTTCTTCGATAGGCATAATGTTTGCAAGTGCGAAGAATGCAGACTGAAGAATTGTATTTGTTCTCTTGCCCATTCCAATCTCAACTGCCTTATCGATAGCGTTGATAATATAGAATTTAACATCGTTTTCAGCGATATACTTCTTAACTCTTGCAGGCAAGTGTGTTTCAACCTCTTCAGGTGTCCACTGACAGTTGAGAAGGAATGTACCACCTTTCTTTACATCGTTTACGATGTTGAAGCCCTTAAGGATGTATGACGGGTTGTGACAAGCAACAAAGTCTGCCTTTGTTACATAGTAAGAAGACTTAATAGCCTTATCACCGAAACGGAGGTGAGAAATTGTAACACCACCGGTCTTCTTTGAGTCATACTGGAAGTATGCCTGAATGAATTTATCTGTGTGGTCACCGATAATCTTGATGGAGTTCTTGTTAGCACCAACTGTACCGTCTCCGCCAAGTCCCCAGAACTTACAAGCAATTGTGCCTGCAGGTGCAGTATCGGGAGCATCTGTTTCTTCAAGTGAATGGAAGGTTACGTCATCCACAATACCGATTGTAAAGTTGTTCTTAGGCTCGTCCTTTGCAAGATTTGCAAATGTTGCAAATACTGATGCAGGGGGAGTATCCTTAGAACCGAGACCGTATCTACCACCAACGATCTTCTTATCTGTAATACCTGCTGTTGCAAGAGCAGTAACAACATCAAGATAAAGAGGTTCGCCGAGTGAACCGGGTTCCTTTGTTCTGTCAAGAACTGCAATCTTCTTAGCTGTTGCAGGGATAGCTTCAATAAGCTTTTCGGAAACGAAAGGTCTGTAAAGTCTAACTTTAATAAGACCAACCTTTTCGCCCTTTGCGTTAAGGTAATCGATAACTTCTTCAGCAACGTCACAGATAGAGCCCATAGCGATGATTACTCTTTCAGCGTCCGGTGCACCATAGTAGTTGAAGAGCTTGTAGTTTGTGCCAATCTTAGCATTAACCTTATCCATATATTCTTCAACAATTGCAGGAAGAGCATCGTAATACTTATTACAAGCTTCTCTGTTCTGGAAGAAGATATCACCGTTCTGTGCAGAACCACGAAGAACAGGATGTTCAGGGTTGAGTGCTCTGCTTCTGAATGCAGCAATTGCATCCTTGTCTATCATTTCAGAAAGTTCGTTGTAATCCCAAACTTCGATTTTCTGAATTTCATGAGAAGTTCTGAAGCCATCGAAGAAGTTAAGGAACGGAACTCTGCCCTTGATTGTTGCAAGGTGTGCTACAGCACCGAGGTCCATAACCTCCTGGGGATTTGATTCAGCGAGCATTGCGTAACCTGTCTGACGGCAAGCATATACGTCGGAATGGTCACCGAAGATGTTAAGAGCGTGAGAAGCTACACAACGAGCTGAAACATGAATTACGTTAGGCAGTAATTCACCTGCTATCTTATACATGTTAGGAATCATAAGAAGAAGACCCTGAGAAGCTGTATAAGTTGTTGTAAGTGCACCTGCAGCAAGAGAGCCGTGTACTGTACCTGCAGCACCTGCTTCGGACTGCATTTCCATAACCTTTACTTTCTCACCGAAGATGTTTTCAAGGCCTGTTGCTGACCAAGAGTCAGTAAGCTCAGCCATTACGCTGGAAGGGGTAATGGGGTAAATTGCTGCTACTTCTGTAAACGCATAGGATACGTGCGCCGCAGCTGTGTTACCATCCATTGATAGTTTTTTTCTGGACATTTTTTATTTCCTCCTAATTTATAATCTTTACATCTTAATATTATATCACAATTTTTTCGTGTTGTAAACAGTAAAATGCAATTTTTTTAGAATTTTTTTCGATTTTTTGCGAATTTTTTTATTTTTCTCGTCTCTTGTTGAAAGAATGCAACCGCGAACACTTCCGATAATCAAAAGAGCCGTCACAAACATCGTGACAGCCCTTTTCCTTTCATGCAGTTTTCTCAATTACAGGGTCGCTCTTTTTCTCGACAACCTCTTTTGTTATTATTACCTTCGAAGCATTTTCGACAGAAGGAACCTCATACATAATTTCATTCATAATTTCTTCTGTTATTGCCCGAAGTCCTCTTGCGCCGGTCTTTCTTTCATATGCAAGAGCTGCTATTGCGGCAAGTGCATCTTCGGTAAATTCAAGCTGTGCTCCGTCCATTTCAAAAAGCTTTTTATACTGCTTTACAAGTGAATTCTTGGGCTCTGATAGTATTCTTGAAAGTGCTTCCTTATCAAGAGGTTCAAGAGCAGTAATTACAGGTATTCTTCCGACAAGCTCGGGGATAAGTCCGAATTTTACAAGGTCATGCGCCTGTAATTTCTTCAGAATTTCCCCTTTTCCCTTTTCTTCCTTGCCCATAACCTGCGCTCCGAAGCCTATCCCCTGCTTTCCGAGTCTTTCGGTTATAAGTGCTTCTATTCCGTCGAACGCACCACCACATATAAAGAGTATATTTGAAGTATCAATCTGAATAAACTCCTGATTCGGATGCTTTCTTCCACCCTGCGGCGGAACATTCGCAACAGTTCCTTCAAGAATTTTCAGAAGTGCCTGCTGCACACCCTCTCCGGACACATCACGGGTTATTGAACGGCTTTCACTTCTTCTGGAAATTTTATCTATTTCATCTATATAGATAATTCCCTTCTGAGCCTTCTCAATATCAAAATCTGCAGCTTGTATGAGACGAAGAAGAATATTCTCAACATCCTCACCTACATAACCGGCTTCTGTAAGAGTCGTTGCATCTGCAATCGCAAACGGCACCTTGAGCATCTTTGCAAGACTTTGCGCAAGAAAGGTTTTTCCAACACCGGTAGGTCCTAAAAGAAGCACATTACTCTTCTGAATTTCAACTTCATCCTCGGCATCTTTATTCTTAACCTGTTTTGAAAGAAGTCTTTTATAGTGGTTATATACTGCGACTGCTAAAGCTTTCTTTGCGTTTTCCTGGCCTATAACATATTTATCAAGATATTCCTTCATAAATACGGGCTTTGGTAAGGTATCATAGGAAAGCTCCTGTACATCACCTTGTGCCGGATTCTCAGCCTTATATTTTTCAAGGATATCACAACAAAGCTCAACACAGTCCTGACAGATATTCACACCGCTTGGACCGTAAATTAAGTTATTCACTTCACTCTCACTCTTTCCGCAGAAAGAGCAAATGTTGTTTGTGGGTTTATTTGGCATATTTTTCTCCAAGGTTATATTCTTTTTTCAACAATTCTGTCGATAAGTCCGTATTCAAGTGCCTGTTGCGCAGTCAGGAAATTGTCCCTGTCTGTATCCATAACTACCTGTTCATAGCTTTTACCGGTCTGCTGTGATAGAATTCTGTTCATCTTCTCTTTAATTCTCAAAATGTGTTCTGCGTGGATTTGAATATCAGAAGCCTGTCCCTTCATTCCACCGAGGGGCTGATGAATCATAATTTCGCTGTTCGGAAGTGCAAATCTCTTTCCCTTAGCACCCGATGAGAGCAAAAATGCACCCATACTTGCCGCCATTCCGATACAGATTGTAGATACATCACACTTGATATAGTTCATAGTATCATAAATTGCCATACCTGCGCTGATTGAACCGCCGGGACTGTTGATATAAAGGCAAATATCCTTGTCGGGATCCTTTGATTCAAGATAAAGCAGCTGTGCTACAACAAGTGATGCTGTTGTATCATTAACTTCATCTGCTAAAAAGATAATTCTGTCATTTAAAAGTCTTGAGTAGATGTCATATGAACGTTCTCCTCTGCCTTCCTGCTCTACTACCATTGGTACAAGTGCCATAATAATTCATCCTTTCTCATTTTTAGTGTTTATTTTTTCATCTTTGACATTATTTGCGCCCCCCATTAAGGCACAAATCCACTGTTGCCGAATAATTGTCGCAACAGTGGAATATTTGTTACTTTTGTTCCCCTAAATTATTCGGCGTCCTTCTTTGTTGTTTTCTTTGCCGCCTTTGCTTTGGGTTCAGCCTTTGCCTTGGGTTCTGCTTTTACATCAGCTTCAGTTTCTTCTTTCTTCTTTCTGGGTGCTCTCTTTTTGGGAGCAGGCTTTTCTTCTGCTTCAGCTGCTGTCTGTGCTGCAATCTTTGCTGCTTCCTCTTCCTGAAGCTCCTTTGCAGTAACTGTTCTTTCAGTTACCTTTGCGCTGTTCTTTACGATATCAAATGCCTTGATTGAGCATACCTCTTCTTCAAGGTTTTCAGCCGGCAAGCTCTTCTTAACCTCATCAACCTTCATATTGTATGCAGTTGCAATTTCTTCGTATCTCTTTTCAACATCTGCTTCTTCAGCCTTAATGTTTTCAGCCTTGATAATTTCTTCAAGAGCAAGATTCTTCTTAACGTTTACTTCTGCTACCGGCTTGTACTGTTCCTTAACTGACTCAAGTGTCATACCTGTATACTTGAGAAGCATATCAAGGCTAAGTCCCTGCTGACGCATATTAAGGTCATACTCACGAACAAGAAGCTCAACTTCCTTATCAAACATAACAGAGGGAATTTCTGCTTCAACAACCCCTGCAAGTGCTTCTGAAAGGTCTGAAGAGAGCTTTCTGTCAGCTTCATCAGCATTTCTCTTTTCCATTTTTGCCTTGATATCTGCTTTATATTCAGCAAGAGTATCAAATTCTGAAGCATCCTTCGCAAATTCATCATCAAGCTCGGGAAGCTCCTCCTTTTCAATCTTGTGAAGCACTACCTTGAATGTAGCGTCCTTACCCTTGAGCTCTTCTGCGTGATATTCTTCCGGGAACTTAACATTTACTTCGAACACATCATCAATTTTCTTTCCGATAATCTGATCTTCAAAGCCGGGAATAAAAGCACCTGAACCGATTGTAAGCTTGTGACCTTCTGCCTTACCACCGTCAAAAGGAATACCATCTACAAAGCCCTCGTAGTCGATAGTTGTAATATCACCATTTTCAACAGCTCTGTCTGTAACTTCAATTGTTCTTGCATATCTCTTCTGAACAGCAGAAAGCTCTGCTTCAACATCAGCATCCTCAACAGCGACTACTGTCTTTGTAGCCTCAAGTCCCTTGTAAGCGCCAAGCTTTACATCAGGTCTTCTTGTAAATGTAACCTTAACTTCAATTCCGCCCTCTGCTTCAAAGTTCACATCTGTAATCTCGGGTGTTGCAACAGGCTTGAAGCCACACTCTGCTATTGCAGCATCAGCCTCAGCGGGTGCTATTGCATTAAGAGCAGATTCAAAGAATACCTGCTTTCCATAGTACTTTTCAATAAGCGCTTTCGGTGCTTTTCCTTTTCTGAAGCCGGGAAGCTGAATTCTCTTTACTTCCTTTTTGTAAGCATCATTAACTGCCTTATCGAATTTTTCCTTTTCGATAAAAATTGTTACCTCAACAGTATTTTTTGCTGTTTCCTGTGTGTTCTTTAGCATTTTTATTCCTCCGTATGTATCTGCTTTACAGATACAAAAAATATTATACTAATTTATCTATTCTATTTTACTCTTTTTTTTAAATATGTCAAGAGGTTTTACAATAAATCGTCAACTTGTACAAGCTTTTCCCCCTCAGACAATTCTCATTGGTTGAAAATGCAGATAGTCGCAGGAGACAAGCTGTAGATTTATGCCGATAAAGCTTGTGTCAAGCATTTCTTTGCGTACTCCGTGCAGATGTCCGTAGAATACTGTCGAAATTTCGTGCCGGTAAAGGACATTCATAATATCCTCATTCATAAATGAGCCGAAAATCGGTGGATAGTGCAAGAATACAATTATCTCAGCATCGCTGTATTCCTGTCTTAACTTTTCACCCTCAAGTAGTGACATTTCAAGTCTTGCAGCTTCCCGCTTTATAATTTTTTCATCCTCTTTTTTAACACCGATTTCATCAATCCAACCACGTGTTCCACAGATAATTTTCCCATCTGCAAGGTATGCATTATTAAAGAGAAAATTTATTGTCGAAAAGCCATTGTCACTACAAAATTTATTCATTTTTCGCATTGTATCCCACCAATAATCGTGGTTGCCCTTGCCAATAATTTTTTTGCCCGGCAGCTTATTTATAAAGTCAAGGTCGGGGTGTACCTGTGAAAGTCCCATTGCCCAGGAAATATCCCCCGGTATTACAACAGTATCCTCGTCTTTAATTGTCGCTGTCCAATTCTCCTTCAACCTTTGCGCGTGGTTTTTCCAACCATCACCAAAAATATCCATCGGCTTATCGGTACTGAAGGAAAGATGTGGGTCTGATATTGTATATAGTGCCATTTTCTTTCCGTTCCGTTGCATTTTTGCAACAAAGATTTTAGTTTATGTATAATAAAGTGTTTTGCGTAAAAACTATCATCGTAAAAATTTTTGTGTCGCCCACAAAGGCGGCGGAATGGAGATTTATATGAATAACGGTTTCTTTGATTCAAGCTTGTTTTCCAATGTTCCATCTCACATAAGAGGCATTCGGTGTGACGTTAAAAACTGCCTTTATCATGACGGCGACAATTACTGTACTGCTACAAGGATAAACATAGGTCCGTCCTTTGCGACCTCTTGTACAGATACTGTATGTGCTACCTTTAAACCTAAATTCAATAAATCATAACCTTATCCGAGAATAAATTTTTCTGCAACCGCCCAGAGCTGTTCGGGATTCTTACCGCATGTATCGGTAAATCTCACTTTAGCATTTTTAAGATTTGCAAGTGGTGCAGGAATCTCGGTATTTGTAAGTGAAGAAAGAATATCAAGGCACTCGAAAGCATTTTCGGGTGCTTTCTTTCCGAGTGAAGAAATAACGTCATACGGGAATTTGTAAGGACTTGCAGTTGAAGCTGTCACTACTTTTACCCCATCGCCGCAGTCAGCATCAATTGCAGCACCAACACCTACTGCAGTATGTGTGTCAATTATATAGGAGTACTTTTCAAAGGTATCCTTTATTGTTTTCGCAGTTTTCTCCTCGTCGCTGAAGAAGCCTACAAAGTTCTTTGATATTTCTTCAAATACTTCCTTGTCTACTGTGTATTTGCCATTTTCGGAAAGCTGCTGCATATATCCCTTTACCTTCTGTGCTCCTGCTACGCAGTAAAGGAGTCTTTCAAGGTTAGAGGAAATAAGAATATCCATTGACGGAGACATTGTTGTGTAGAAGTCTCTGTTTCTGTCGTAGGTTCCACTTCTTAGGAAGTCTGTAAGAATGTTATTTTTATTCGAAGCACAGATAAGTCTTCTTATCGGAAGTCCCATTTTCTTTGCAAGATATGCCGCAAAGATATTACCAAAGTTTCCTGTCGGAACAGAAATATCAATTTCTTCGCCGAGCATTATATCTCCGTCATCACAAAGGTCACAGTACGCAGAAATATAATATACAATCTGAGGTGCAAGTCTTCCCCAGTTTATTGAGTTGGCACTGGAGAGGAAATAACCTGCCTTGTCAAGCTTCTTTGCAATATCTGCATCCGAAAAGATTTTCTTAACGCCTGTTTGTGCGTCGTCAAAGTTTCCGTCGATAGCGCATACATAAACATTGTCACCTTTTTGTGAAGCCATCTGAAGCTTCTGCATATCGCTGACGCCGTCATTCGGGTAGAATACCGATATTTTCACGTTTTCAACATCGCAATAGCCTTCAAGAGCAGCCTTTCCCGTGTCACCGCTTGTAGCAACAAGAATAAGGGCTTTTCTCTTTTCCTCTGTCTTATAGAGCGCCATTGAAAGAAGTCTTGGCATTATCTGAAGTGCCATATCCTTAAAAGCGCAGGTAGGTCCGTGCCATAACTCAAGAATACGAAGATTCTCTCCGAGTGCAGATACGGGTGCAGCCCCTCCTATGAATTTGTCTTCGCTATATGCTGCACTTGCTGCATTTTTGAGTTCCTCTTTAGTATAATCGGTAAGATAAAGCGACAGAATTTCTACTGCTCTGTCAACATAATTTTTGTCACAAAGTCCTTTGATAAAATCAAGGCTGATTTGTGGTATGCTCTCGGGCATAAAAAGCCCACCGTCCTCAGCAATTCCCTGCTTTATAACCTGTGCTGATGTTTTTGGTAATTTTCTTTCTGTGTCACGTGTACTGTAATAATTCATTTTTATTCCTTTCTTTCCTTGTATTTTGGAAATTAATTTTCTATTTCAGATTTTCCGTAAAGAAACGCTTTGCATTCCCATAGAAAATTTTATTTACTGTTTCCTCATTTATATTGTCCCGTAACATTTGCTCATATAGTCTTTCAAGCGATGCTGTATCCGGCAAGTGCTTTGTTCTTTCTGTACCGTCGAAATCTGTGCCGAGTGCTATTGTATTTTCTCCCGAAAGGCAGAGATAATGCTCTATATGACGGAATACGTCACCTATAAAATCCTCGCTTTCATCAGGCATTCTGTTTTCGTATTTATCGGATATATGCTTTGCGGCAAGACTTATTCCGACAAGTCCTCCCTGCGCTCTTATGCAGGAAAACTGCTCATTTGTAATGTTCCGTTTTACACGGCAAACACTCGCAGAATTTGAATGACTTGCAACAATTGGTGCTTTTGAAATTTCAAGAGTATTATAAAAACTTTTTTCACTCATGTGTGATGTGTCAATGATAATACCTTTATTCTGACACTCAGAAACTACCCTTTTGCCGAAATCCGAAAGTCCCACATCGGTATCCCAGGCACCGCCACAAGGCTCTACGCCTTGCCATACAGGGATAAACACCCTTACTCCGTTTTTGTAAAGCAACTCTATATTTGACAAATCACCACAAAGAAGCCTTCCACCCTCGACACATTTTATTATACCGAGCTTTACGTCTGTGTCAAGGTCGGCTTTGTGTGTACAAAGCTTACATTTATCATCGTTCTTTTCGACTTCTCCGTCAAGATATTCCGAATACAAAATAAAATCCCGAAGGCAGTCTCTGTCACTTTTTTTATCGCTGCTCCAATAAGCGAAAACCTGATACTTATTTTTGTATTTTTCAAACTGTCCAAGCGATACCGAGGTTTCGCTGTTATCAAGTGGCAGTTTTCTTTTTGCTATTTCATAAAGTGTATCACAATGCAAATCAAATATATCCATATAAAAGCCTCACACAAAAGTTTTCTATGTAACGTCTATGTCCTTTATATGCTTGATTTTTGGTGTCACAACTCCTGCAATTTTCACAAGATATACTTCAATACAATCAAAGCGAACCTTATATTTTTCGGCATTTTCACCTTTTTGGTAAAGGTAATATTCTGCAGCATAAAGTATCTTTGAAAGCTTATTTTTTGTAATTGCACCTACTGCGGGGCTGTCAAAGCTTTTTCTTGTTTTAACCTCGATAAAGCAAAGAGTATTCTCCTCTTTTGCTATAATATCAAGCTCACCACCGCGGACGGTATAGTTTCTGTCAAGTATTTCGTACCCTAAGCTTTCAAGATAATTCTTTGCACATTCCTCTCCGAAATCACCTTTTTTTCTGCCGCCCTTAGCCATTATTCCGTCTTCTTTCAAAATATTTTTTGAAAAAGCTCGGTCTGTGCTCGGGGCAAAGCCCGTATTTTTCAATTGCCGCATAGTGGTCACGTGTGCCGTAGCCTTTGTGCTTTGCAAAGCCGTATTCAGGGTAATTTTTATCAAGATATTCGATACAATATTTATCTCTTTCGGTTTTTGCAAGTATTGATGCCGCCGCAATTGACGGACAGATTCCGTCACCACCGACAACGGCTTTTACATTCATTCCGATTTTATCAAAGCCACGTTCAACATTCCCGTCAATGAGTGCAAAATCGGGTTTTATTTTAAGTCCCGAAATCGCCCTTCGCATAGCAAGAAGTGATGCCTCAAGTATATTCATACTCTCAATTTCCGAAACCTCGGAATATGCTATACAGTAGTCAAGTGCAGTTTCGCAGATTTTTGGTGCGAGTTCAAATCTCTTTTTTTCTGAAAGCTTCTTTGAGTCATTAAGCACCTTGTATACCTCATAATGTTCAAAGCTCTCATCAGTGCTGTAAGACTCAGGTAAAATTACAGCTGCAGCATAAACTCTGCCGACAAGTGGGCCTCTGCCTGCCTCATCAACACCACAGACAAGTCTGCCGTACTGTTTTTCATAAACATTATCAAGCATTATTTGTCACCGGTCTTTCAAGTGTTATTCTTCCGATTGTGCCTGCACGGAATTCGTCAAGAAGCATGGTAGAGGTTCTTGCATAATCCACCTCGCCACCTGAAACAAGGAACCCTCTTTTTCTGCCGATAAGTTCAAACAGCTCATATGGCATAAGGTCATCTATATCCTCTGTTATTTTATATCTTTCACGCAGAAGCTGTGGGTAAAGAGAGCGAAGCTTTGCACAAAGCAGTATTGCTATTTCCTCTTTATCGAGAATTTCGTCACGGATAGCTCCTGTATATGCAAGGGCAAGTCCTGTTTCCTCGTCGTCGAATTTCGGCCACAAAATTCCGGGGGTATCAAGAAGGTCAATACTATCCTTTATGGTTATCCAACTATTCTGTCGGGTAACACCGGGTCTGTCCTCGGCTTTCACCTTTTTTGCACCGTAAAGCTTATTTACAAGTGTAGATTTTCCGGCATTTGTAATTCCAATAATCATAGCTCTTGGAAGTCTGCCACTCATTCCCTTTTCTTCAAAGCGAGTAAGCTTTTCTTTGAGCATCGCTCGTACGAGTGGTACAATTTCCGATACTCCCTTGCCACTTATAAAATCTGTAAAGATTACCTGCTGACCGATTTTTGCATAATATTTTTTCCATTCCTCACATGCCTCAGGATCTGCAAGTGAACTTTTATTCATAAGCAGTATCGACGGCTTTTCACCAAGGATTTGAGGAAGCTGTGGATTTCTGCTGGAAACAGGGATTCTTGCGTCGCATATTTCGATAGCTATATCTACCTGCTTCAGACTCTCGGCAATTTCCCTTTTTGCCTTTGCCATATGTCCGGGAAACCACTGTATTACTTTTCCGACCTGACGTTCGGGTGCGAGCTTTATTTCTTCCTCTTTATTTATTTTCTTCTTTTTCTTATACGGTTTATAGTTTTTTGAAGGCATTTCTTTCACCTTTCATTTTTATTTTACTGTTCCGAATTTTTGCAGAGGAAAAATTCTGAAGTAAACCTTGCCGATAATATTCCTCTCATCAACAACTCCGAAATATCTTGAATCTCTTGAGTTATTTCTGTTGTCTCCCATAATAAACACATACCCTTCGGGAACGGTATACGGATATGTTATCGACATACTTTCTCTTATCATCGATGCTCCGTCAATGAAATTGACATAGTTTTCAACAACAGGCAACCCTTGCTCATTTTCCTGAACAGGCTCGCCGTCAACACGGACTATCCAGGAATCAAAATTGATGTCAATCGTCTGTCCACCGGTTGCTATAACCCTTTTTACAAGTGGATCGTTTCCGTAATATTCGGGAACTGCAGTTATTACTATATCGCCATTTTGGGGAGTATAGAACAAATCGGAAATTATAAGTCTTTCGCCGTGGTGCAGAGTCTGCTCCATTGACTGTCCGTCTACCGTTACAACTCTGAAAACGAATGTAAACAGCAGCACCACAACGCATAGTGCCATTGCAAAGGTTTCCACCCAATCAAGCAGGTCACAGATAAGCCTTTGCCCTTTTGTATTTTGCTTTTTGTTTTCCTCTATATCTTCAATTTCCGATTTATCATTGTTATTAAATTCTTCGCTCATAAAGGAATTCCTTTCTGCCTGTAGCTCTGAATGTATATTCCAATACAACTTTATACATTTTCACATTATATATTATAATACAAGAATTGTACTTTGTGATAAATAATGTATTACCAAATTGAAAACAGCCGGAAAATCTTGCTTTTTTGTTTGCAAAAAGCAGGAAAAACACCCCGATTTCTCGGGGTGTTTAATCAAAAGTTTCCTTTTTTAGTTGTTTGCAAGATAGTCTTTGATAATGTTAAGGTCGAATACTGTTACAACTCCATCCTCGTCAATATCAACGTCGTTGCAATATTCAGCGTTACCTTTAAGTGCATCTGTAAAGGCATTTATGACTCTGAGATAGTCATTAAAGTCTATCACTCCGTCGCCGTAAGTGTCATTTGCACTTCCCTTGATATCTCCTGCCTGAGCTTCAAGCTCAATTACATCGCCACTTGCCAGAGCATCTATAACTATTTCGTCTGAGATGTATCCGGGTTTCTTGACTCTGATTTCAAGCTTTTCACCTTCAACTGCTGTATATTCAGGGAGAGAAACCGCAACGGTCTTTGCAAGTGAATCAGTCCATTCGAGTACTACAAACTCACCTTCGCCGTTTACTCTGTATTCAATCACTGCCTGTTTGCCGCTTTCTACTGCATTATCACTTCTGCCGTTGAAGATTATATCAAAGGCAAAATCCTTGATATAGAGTCTTTCGTCAATAATTTCGTATACAGGAGTATTGATTATATTTGCACTTCCGGTATCACCCTCATAGAAGCACTTGAAGGTATCAGCTTCATAAAGGTCAGCCGCAGTATCTGCATCGATATACTGAGCAAAGTAATTACCGTTAGCTATAAATGCTGCACGCTGTGTTTCATCCATTATAAATACAAAGGTCGCAACGAGAACCTTACCGTCAGCAGCATCAATCGGAGTGCCGTCTGCCATTGTGTAGGTTGCGCTGTAGCCTGCCTTGTCTGCATCAATGTCACCTGCATGAATTTCAGAAACCGCATCAACAATATTTGCCGGTGTTACAGATACAAGTGTCATATCCGACTTGTTCCACTGATAACCGAAGGAAAGCTTTGAAACATTGTCGTCACCAACAAAATACAACTTAACTTCATACTCATCCTTTGCAGGAGTATACTTACCGTCAAGCACGTATGTAGCAACATCAGTTACGGTATATTTTGCAACGAATGTTGTGTCACCGTCTATTTCGAATACACCATCATGAGGAGTAAGTACATCCGAATCGTTGATATACCAGCCCTCAAGATCAAGTCCGGGTCTGTCCTCCGGCTGATATGTGAAGGAACCGTTATAATCGTTGAACTGTGTAAGAACTGTTGTGCCGTCTTCATCATAGAAGATAACCTTGTAAGGTGTCGGCCAAATTGCATAGTATGTTACATCACCTGTAACGCTTGTGTTGTCAAAGTCAGCTATTGCAATATACTCTGTCGCATCTGGACTTGTTGCAAAGCCGAGAGGAGATACTCCGTCTCTTGTAAATGCAGGATATGTCTTTGTATCAATAGTATCGCCGTAGTTGTATTCAAGAGTTTCTTCCTGTCCTTCACCGCCATTAGGATTGAAGGTTACTTCAACTGCTTTAAGCTCTACATTCGCATAGTAATCATGAACAGTTGGTGCACTTGCAGTAGAATCAGGAGTTGATACTACTGTATTTGCAGGTACCTTAGCACCGGTGTAATCACTGTTATCATACCAACCGTCAATAGTTTCAAGATATCCACCTGTCGGGTCATAATCAAGTGTGCGGATTATATAATCCGAAGTATCACACTCGGGCAGTAACACGGTATCACTACGCTTCAAATCATCATAATATTTTCTTATTGCTTTGTTAACATACTTGTCTGTTTCAACAATGTCATCGCCATAGTGATAGTTTACGGTAACAACATTTTCAGGTCTTGCCTTAGCATAACCGAGGATATCAGCTGCTATTCCATTTGCGATATCATCATATTTGCCTGCATTTGTTGCTGTGTTTTCGTCCTCAAGGCGACCATTAAATGCGCCAAAGCCAACATATTTGAATGTTGATCCAACCTGTAAATCCGGCATTCTGAACTGTACAACATTCAATACAGGCTTACGGGTTTCGTTCGGCAAATCAACGGAATACATATGAATATAGTATTCGGTACCGGAAATTTTACTTGAGTAAACGTACTTAAATGTGGCATTTCCTGTACCATCCCACTTATAGCCAATACCGGTAGTGCTTACATCCGCAGGGTAAGCAGCCTTGTCTGTAATAATCGCGACTGTTGCGTTTCCGGGATCTGAGAAGCTGAAATTAACCTGGAAAGCAATATTCGGGTAAGTCATATTCTTTACTTCAGTATCTGCATAAATAATATCATTTTCATCAACACCAAGTGTATACTTATGACCGGCACCACTTGCTGTTACATTGATGTTAATCTTATCCTGCCATACGCTGTTAAGAACGCTCTTGGAATCAGCAGAAAGTGTTGTTTCCTTTTCCCACTGTGCATAGTAAGAAAGGTTCATTGCATTTTCATCAGGAGCAGTGAAGGTGTCAGGCATTTCTGTACCTGTTCCGTCTGCTTTAGTATTCCAGCTTGTAATTCTGTATACCCATCCGTCCTTGTTCTGTACCCAATCCGGATAATCGCTATCACGAAGTCCACTTCCATCTGTTACAGAAAGAACTACCTTTTCAGGATCTGCGCTGCTGGTGTTTCTGTAAAGAGTAATGTTGTGAGCAAAGTCGCCCATCTTTGCATAAAGCTGAGTAAGTGCGTCTGTAACACGAGTATCCTCCGAAACAGGTGTTGTGCACGCTTCATCAGAGAACCAGCCCAGGAAGTACTTGCCCTGAACAGATGGCTTTTCGATGTCCTTAACATAGGTGTTATAAGGAACCGCGATTTGTTCGTCGCTCTGAGAACCACCCGTTACAATGGTTGTGATTGTAAGATCAATATCTTCTTTTTGAGAAAGCTTAGCATAATATGTAAGGTCTGTTGTATCTGCTGTAATCGCAACTGAAGTTACTGCTTCACCGGTTGCCTCAGCGTTTGCATACCAGCCGTTGTGGAAAAGTCCGAGAACATCTGTGGGGGTTTTGAGTGTATAGGTCTTACGCGCACTAAGGCTATTAAGCACTGAATATGCAGGATAACGCTCTGTTTCGTCCGGTATTGCGTCGTTATAATCGTATGTAACCTCTATTGTATTTTCGTCTGTTACCTTGCTTGCTTCGAGCATAGAATATATAATTGAATCTATTACTTCGTCGCTGTTCTGTGCATTTTCATCGAACAAACCATCGTAGATTGCATAGCCTACATAGTCGAAGAGCTCAAAGTCCGGATGTGATCCGGCAAACTCCTGCAGAAGGGTTTGCATACCTGTACCGTCAAGGAAGAACTGAGTAGATGTGAATTTTGTGAAGTCTCTGCCTACATCTGCACCAAGCTCAACAAGGTATAGTGTATAACCGCTATCGCTATCTGTGTAAGCTACTGCAGGCACATCTTTCATATCAGTGCCACCATTTTCAAGACCTGTTACACCATAAAAATGCAATACTGTTTTCTTTGTATAAGAAGCTTCATTATCAGCAAGAAAATCATGGAACTCGTTATCGTAATCTGCAAGGATTGCAATTGTAATGTTGTCTGTGGTCTTTTCGTAAGCCAGGGATGGATTGATTATAATCCTCTGAGCTGAAGTAGCTGCATCATTGTATCTTACAACTGAATGAATATAATCGAAGTTATCCTTATCTGTATAATTTGTAGTTGCTATTGCAGGATTGTGAGTTCCAGGACCATTAATATAGTGGTCAGTATTCTTTACACCGACTACATTTGTCTTAAGGGGTGAGTCACCCGCTAAAATATACGCTGATTTTTCCCAGGCTGTGGATGACTCCGCACTCGCAGTAAACGCGAAGCTTGAGATAAGCATCAAAACACACAGTATTGATGATATAATTCTTTTCATTTTCATCTTAGTCCTCCTTTAGTTTAACGATGTGGGAGTAATTGTACTGTCAGAAGCTGTTTTGCCGTAACTGTCTTTTACAATTGCAAGATCAAATACTGTTACAAAACCGTCTTCGTTAATATCTGCCTGTCCCATAGCCTGTGCTGTTGCTGTGCTGTTGAGTGCAGCTACAATAGCGTTAAAGTCTGCCGTGTCTACGTTAGCATCTGCTGTTAAGTCACCGATTGCAAGAGTTGCTGTGTACTCAGGCACTTCGCCCTCTGCCGGAACTGTTACATTTTCGGGCTGTGCACTGATATAACCGTTCTTTACAACTATTATGTCGTATGCTATACCTACAACGAAATCTTCGATACCGGAAATTGTGTAAACTTCTGTTGCACCATATTCTGTTGCCGAAACTTCAAGGTCTACATACTTATACTCGCCACCTGCAGTTGGCTTATAACCGAACTTCGCAACATTTTCTGTTACTGTTCTGCCGTCTGCGGCACCGTCGAGCACTACGGTAAGTTCAAGCTCTGCCATTTCATACTGAGCAACGCTTGTTTCGTGAGGAGCGATAAAGGAATCAACATACTTCGGTGCGTAGATGTTACCATCTTCTGTTCCGGAGATTATCTGCCACTTATCGGTTCCGTTATAAAGGAGATTTGCACTGCCGGGAACATAAACCGAGAATGCGCTGTCATCCATTGCTGCGTAATCCTCAGGAGAGAGTGTGAATGTCATTGTTGCAATTGTAACTCCTGTATCGACAGCAGTAAGTGGAGCATTTGCTCCTGTTGAAAATGCTATAACATAGCTGTCTGCAGCTGCATTTTCATATACCATACCTTCGATATTTTCTACTGCAGAATCGTAAACAACATCGCCGGTTCTTGTAAGACCCGAAACATTGAATTCAAGACCTACTGCACCTGCACTTACCTGGTTTCCACCATATGCAAGTTTTACTTCTACTGTGTAAATATGCTCAATTGCGTTATATTCGCCAACTGTGTACCAGTAAGGCTTTTCTGCGTCAAATGCAAATACTGCATAAAGGTTGATATTTGCATTTTCGGGAATTTCTGTAAGAGTGTTTGCATCTGTAAGGTTCAGTGTATATCCGTCACCATCAAAGCTCTTGAGAACCTTTCCTTCTGGAAGTGTAACGTTAACACCAAGCTCTGTATAGCTGTATGTTTCACCCAGAAGCTTTGTTATTGTCTTAAGATGTTCTGTACCGTTATAAATATTTATTGTAACCGGAATTTCTGCTTCTGTAGCATAGAAATTAACTTCATAATCGCCGTCTTCAAGTATCACATTTCCGGCATTTTCGATAAGACTTACATTTTTACCGTCAACGTACTTTACTACTGCATATTTATCCTGAGCAGTAACCTTATACGCATTACCGCTGAATTCTACGCCACAACCATCAGCTACAGTATAAGTTACTGTCTGTACACTTGCATCAGTGAGCTTATTTGCAGTATCAAGCACATATGCTACGCTTGATATAACCTTTACACTACCAACAACATTAACTGTCGGAGTTCCACCTGCAAGCTTAACCTTACCTGTTACGTCTGCGCTTTCACTTGCACATACTGAATATGTACCTGTAACTGTATATGTAAATTCTGCTTCCTTACCGTTAAGGTTGATTGTTCCTGCGCCTTCAAAAGCAATATCATTGAATGTAACCTTGCCTGTGCTTTGAGCAAAGTTCATTTCAGAAGGTATGTTAAGGGTATCACCTGTTATTACGATATCCTTATCTGTTGCAGAAAGAACATCTGCCGGAGCATCTACAGTACCTATTACTGTGATTGTACCACCGTTCACAGCAACTATATCCCAAGCTGCAGCAAAGTCTGAAGTAGGTGTCTGGTCTGTTAAGCCGTCTCCTGTGCCGTCAGCCTTAACATATACATTGTTTATTGACTTGAATACAGGATAGAAGCTCTTGTTTGCATCAGGAATAATGTCTTCCGGTTCTGTAGCATCCTGTGTTGTTGACCAACCAAGGAATTCAAAACCGTCCTTTGTTGTAACAATAGCACCGAACGCATCTGTTGCAGTTGTTGAATAATCTGCAATTTCTGGTGCAATAAGTTCGCCGTTTGCATCATAGAATTCTATGAATACCTTATCTGCTTCAACCACAAAGCTTACCGGCTCTGAAGCCGCAAACTCATCACCAAGTGCGGAATATCTGAAGTAATATGTACCTGCATCAAGTCCTGAAAGAACACCTGCACTGTAGGTGCCACCGATGCTCTGTGCAAATCTCTGGACTGTAACCCAATCAGTTCCGTTTGTTGAAACCTCTGTGTCATTTGAAAGGTTTGAAATAACACCCTTCTGTCCTTCATACTCATTTGATGAAAGTACAATTCCTGTAGGCTCAAATCTCTTAACCGGAACCTGTGCCTCGCTGCTGTCAACATTAAGCAAAGCTATTTCAGCAATATAAAGTGTGTCGTCACTCTGATATGCACTTGCATTCTTACCACCAAACAGCTCAACAGAAAGTGAATCTGTATAACCGTAGCTATTTGTCATATCATAATAGATATACTGCCACTTGTCACTTAAAAAGTAAATTGAATTTGCCTGGCTGATTGGTGCAGGGCTTGCAAGATTACCGGAGATATTTGCACCAAAAGTAACTGACGAAGAAGTGTTAATTTCGGTATCAATCTGTCTGTTATCACCTGTGTCATAATATGCAAGAATTCTTACATAGCTTGCATCATCAACACAAAGGTAATCCGGGAAACTCCATGTGAAGTTTGTAGGAAGGTTCTGTCCGTTGAGTGTGAGCTTAATCGGAGCTGTAGCAACAACCTGATTTGCAGGAGCTGCGTTTTTATCAGCTACTTCTACGCTGTAGCCCTTACCGGACATACCGAATGCAGTCTCGTAGTTTTCATCAACAACAATATCGGAAACCTGTGACGCATCTGCAATTTCAAATGTAACAGTTATTTCCTTGCTCTGTGCAGGCTCAACGTCATTGTTGGAAATAAGGATACTTCCGACTGCCTCACCGTTTACAAATTCTGTCGGTGCTGTATATGTCACAATACCGTTATCACTTTCAGCTTTAAGAGTCGGCATAACGTTTTCATTCCAGCCGTAAGGAAGGGTAACTGTAAATCCGGTTAAATCGGGATTACCAAGAATATCAGCTGTATTTACATATTTTGCATTGATTGTATCATTTGCACTATTCTCAATAGTTACAGAATCAAGCACATATTCCTCACCCGGAATAGGCACCCATACTGCTTTATAGAAATCGTGATCCCCTGCCTGGGTATTTTCATCAGCAAACACTATCGGGTCTGCATCCGGGTCAAGTGACCAACCTTGTAATTTATAGCCATCGTATGTTGGAATTACTTGAGGTACATTTTCCAGCACTTTGTCACCGATTTCCATCGGAACATACTCATATCTGTCACCTTCAAAGCTACCTTTGCCTGCGTCAAATGTTACAAAGTTTCCGGCTATAACGTCAGCTACATAGGTAACGGCTCCGGTACCTACAGTCTGTGAGGTTCCTACAGGAATTGAGTCACCTGTGCCGTTCTTCTTCCAGCCTAAAAAGCCGTGAATTTCCGGATCAATAAGCTCGAATTCAGATGCCGGCTTATATACAGGGAGATGATATCCGTTATATGTGTCATAGAGATATTTAGAAGGAAGATAATCCTTTACAACATCGTTATAACCGTCAGGCATATCGTATGTTACCCTGTAAATATTACCGTTTGTAGCATCTGTATTAACTACACTTTTATTCATAATATCCGCAAAAATATCTTCGTTTGTTATTGATGCATCAACATTCTTGTAATATCCTGCACCTACATATTCAAAGATAGGTTCGTCGGGATGAGCCCCAAAGTATGTTTGAATTGTGCCAACAGCAACGTTGTACGGACGTATCTGGGTTGAAGCACTACTGGTTGTTGCGTCGTAATTATCTGCCACATTTATTTCCGGTCCGATCTTATACATCCAGAGAGAAAAGCCTGTTTCCTGATTAGTATAAACCTTTTCAAACTGACGGCCTTCAATTGTAAGACCTACATTATTTTTCTTTGCGTTAAAAATATTCAGGACAACCTTTTCTTCAGCCTGAAAGCTTGTATTAAGCTTTACGACAAAAGCAAATGTTACTGTATCAGAAATTGCTTTATCTCCAAGCCCAACTGAGAAACAAGGTGCTTGCGTTGATATTGCTGAATCGTATCTCAGTGATGAATAGAGAAATTCAGTTCCTCCGTATGTCCCTATCTTTAATTCATTCAAACCATGCGCGTTAGGACTAAAACCATTCGGTGATCCTACTGCAGGTTTGTGAAGAGTAGTAAGGGTTGCTGCACTCACTGTAAACACGAAGCTGGAAGTCAGCATCAGCACGCAAAGCAGTGCAGACAATAGTCTTTTGAATTTCATAAAAATTCTCCTTTGATGTGTTTTATTTGCATATAATTCTCCATTTTGACTATATGCCTATCATACCAAATATTATAGGCTCTATAATAAATGTTGGGGTAACCAACAAATAGAGCTTGAAAAAAATTAAAGAATTAAAAAAGTAGAGCATATTTGTTCAAAATCCTGTATAATGGAATTGTCCAGAAACCATGACAGGAGGAATAAATATGCTCTA
>JAZRTY010000047.1:0-34505 GCA_045652245.1 Eubacteriales bacterium
AGCTTCGTATAGAAAACAAAGCCAAGAAATGTGGCTTGTCGGTTTCTGAATATTTGAGAAAGAGAGCTTTGGGATATTCCCCCAAAGCTCTTTTACCTGAAAGCTTTTATGAATTTACAGAAAAGATTGGCGTTTTGTATGAAGCACTCGGCACTTTAAACAGTACCGAACTACAGGCAGAGGTGTTGAAGCTTATTGATGATGTTTATGCCAAGCTTTTAACAACGGATAAAAGTAATAAAGAAAGCGAGGTAGATGACTAAATGGCAACCACGGGATTTTGGCCTGTCAAAGGCTCATTAAAGGATGTAGTAAAATATGCAGAAAACCCCGACAAGACCACTAACCCGAAATATCTCGATGATGATTTGGCAGCGACTCTTAAATATGTATCAAACGATGATAAAACAGATATGCAATTATTTGTAGGTGCAATCAATTGCCCACCCGTAAGAGCTTATGAACAAATGATGGCAACGAAACGCCGACACGGAAAAACGGACGGCAATGTAGCGTATCACGGTTATCAGAGTTTTAGATCAGGTGAAGTCACACCTAAAGAAGCTTTTGAGATAGGACTTGAAACCGCAAGGCGTATGTGGGGTAAGGAATACGAAATCGTTGTTACAACGCATTTGAACACCGATAATCTCCACAACCATTTTGTCATAAATTCCGTATCATTCAACACGGGGCTTAAATTTGAAAACCACATTTCAGACCATAGGCGGTTAAGAGAAATATCCGATGCGGTTTGTAAGGAATATGGGAAATCGGTTATTGAGGGTTCAAAATTTTACAATGCCGACAGAAATGCTTATTGGATACATAAGCGTGGCGGAAAAACCCATAGGGATATTCTTCGGGAAGATGTTGATTTGGCGATAAAACAAGCCGGAAATCTTTTAGAGTTTGAACGAATAATGTGCAACTTCGGATACACATTTAACCGTAATATTATGACGGAGCATCCGTCAGTTATTACAAAAGGTTGGAAAAGAGCTGTTCGTATTGACAGTTTAGGCAAAGATTATGCAAGAGAAAGAATCATAAGACGAATTGCCGACAATAAAATTTTTGTGAGTTCATTTGGTAAAAGTGAGCGTGTTCAAAGAACAAAACCGAAGCACACTCCGCTTATGGAGCTTGAATATCAACTGCGGCGTGTTAAATATATGGATACTGTTGAAGCTCTGTTTTATTTGCTGTTGGAACTCTTAAAGCCAAGCACACCAAAATCAAACTACACACCGCCGTTATCTCCTGTATTGAGGCAGGAATTAAGAAAATTTGAACAGTATCAAAAACAGTTCAGGCTCTTGCACGATGAACAAATCAACACCGTGCCGGAGCTTGAAGCATTTATAGGCAAATTATCAATGCAGATATGCGAACTTGAAGAAGAACGCTCAAAGACCGATAACAAACGCAGACGAGCTAAAACCGATGATGATAAGGAAATGTATTTAGCAGAAATCAGAGGTATGTCCGCACAAATAAAGCCTATACGGGATAAGCTCAAAATCGCAAAAGCGACTTTGGAAACAATTCCGAAGATTGAAAAGTTCTTTGATATTGAACGAGAAATGGAAAGAAAAGTTATACAGAAAGAAAGGAGCAAAGAACGATGAAAAATATGCAAAAACTTGATGTAACAAAATTAAAGGAATTTGAGAACCATCCTTACAAGGTAAAGCACGATGATGAAATGGAAATGCTGATTGAGAGCATAAAGGAACATGGAATTTTATCACCCATCATCGTCAGACCGCTTGAAAATGATGAATACGAAATAATCTCAGGACACAGAAGATTGTTTGCAAGTAAACGAGCAGGGCTTACAGAAGTTCCTGCTCTTATTTTTGAAATGGGCAGAGATAATGCTGCAATAGCACTTGTTGACAGTAATCTGCACAGAGATAACATTTCGCCAAGTGAAAAAGCCTTCGCTTATAAATTAAAAATGGAGGCTATGAGCAGACAAGGATATAGGTCAGATTTAACTTCGGGACAACTTGTCCCGAAGTCGGATGACAACAGAACATCTGCTGAAATTGGTGAAGCGTATGGTGAAAGCTACAAGACGGTTCAAAGATATATTCGTCTTACATATCTGCATCCGAAACTCTTGGAATATGTTGACGAAGGTCGAATTGCTTTTACTCCGGCGGTTGAACTTTCATACCTTAATGACATTGAGCAGCAAGACCTTATACAAACCATTGAAAGTGAGGACTGTACCCCTTCGTTATCTCAGGCGGTTCGTATGAAAAAGTTAAGTCAGCAAGGCTTACTTGATGATGATAAAATTCTTGAAATTATGTCGGAAGAAAAAGCAAACCAAAAGGAACGGGTTAAAATTCCGACAGAAAAATTACGGAAATACTTTCCAAGAGATTTTTCTACAGCTCAAATTGAAGATGCCATCATCAAAATGTGTGAAGCACAGTATCGCAAGAAGCAACAACAGAAAGAAAGGTAAGGTGAATTTATATGACAAAGAAAATATCAATACAACCGATTCCCATCATAGTCGTTGACAGAATAAAGCTTGATGAAAACGAAAGCTTTGAAAACCTCAAATACTATCTTGATGTAAACAAAAGACAACGCCACAAAGTGAAATATCCGCTTGACGAGCTTAATTTTACAACTAAAATCGGCAATACGGAATACGAGGTGTCAACAAGCTTTGATTTGTCAGGGAAACAAACTTTATTGAAACAGTTTAAAAAACTTATACTTTCATAAAATTGTAGAACTTTGTCGGGCATTGTATAATGGGTACACCTTATGCAATGCTCGGTTTAGTTTAGGAAGGAGATTTAGAATAAAATGAAAAAACAAACCGAAAGCATAGAAAAAATTACCGCCCTCTATTGCAGACTCTCTCAAGATGATGGCATAGACGGCGAAAGCAACAGTATATCTAACCAAAAGGAAATCCTGATGCAATATGCAAAGCAGCATAAATTGCCGAACCCTCGTTTCTTTGTGGATGATGGTATTTCAGGCACTACCTTTGAAAGAAACGGTTTCAAGGAAATGCAAGCACTCGCAGAAGCAGGTCAGGTTGCAACAATCGTTGTAAAAGATTTATCCCGTTTCGGCAGAAACTATCTTGAAGTCGGTAAGTATCTTGAAATTGAATATCCAACACTTGGTGTAAGATTTATTGCAATTCAGGAAAATGTGGATACTTCTCAAAATGGCGGTACAGAAATGATGCCATTTCATAACATCTTTAATGAATGGTATGCTGCACAAACAAGTAAGAAAATTCGAGCTGTATGGAAATCTAAAGGTGAAAAAGGAGAACGAGTTTCTTCTTCGGTTCCTTATGGATATATGAAATCGCCTGATAACCCTAAGCAATGGATTGTTGATGAACTCGTTGCAGAGATTGTGAGGTACATATATAAACTTTGTCTTGAAGGTCTCGGACCTACACAAATAGCAAAAAGATTGACAAAAGAACGGATTCTTACACCAACAGCATACAGTATGTCATTGGGGAAAGCGGTATCAAATAAAAACATTACTGATCCATATAAATGGGTTACCGAAACAGTAAAACGAATTTTAGCTGACCGGCAATATACAGGCTGTACTGTCAATTTCAAATCAACTATTCTCAGCTATAAAGTGCACAAAAAGATTAAAAACGATGAAAGCAAGTGGCAGATTATTCCTAACACTCAAGAAGCTATCATTGATGAAGATACCTTCAACAGAGTTCAGGAGTTAAGAAATGGTCGAAGAAGAAACACAGCTACAGGTAGAACAAGTCTTTTTTCGGGACTTGCTTATTGTGCTGATTGTGGTTCAAAACTTTATTTTTGCGCATCAAAAAGCATAGCTGAGGATAAAGAGTTCTTCCGCTGTTCTGCATATAAAGATAATACCGGAAGTTGCACCATTCACTTTATACGAAATGTGGTACTTGAACAAATTGTCCTTGAAACTATACAAAAGGTAGCAGAATATATTGCACAGTTTGAACCCGTATTTCTTTACTTGTTTGCAAAGAAGCATAAATTAACAAAAGCACAAGATTTGAAAAACGCAAAATTTAAGCTTGGACAATCAAAAGCAAGAGTTGATGAAATAGACCGTGTGCTTACAAAATTATATGAAGATAATGCACTCGGTAAAATAACCGACGACCGCTTTGAAAGATTGTCTGCAACATACGAAAAGGAACAACGGGAACTCGCTGAAAGTGTTGCTAAAGCAGAAGCAGATATTGCTAATGCTGAACAAGATAATGTTGATTTGAAAATCTTTTTGAAAACTATAAGAACTTGTACGGATCTAAAAGAACTGACACCTGAAATTGTCAATACACTTATAAAAAGAATTGATGTGCATAATCCTGACGAAAAATTCAAACACCGCAGAGTTAAAATGGATATTTACTTTACGGCTGTTGGGTTGATAAGCATACCTGATGAAAAAGAATTGTTATCTTTAATGGATGAAATACGAAATGAAAAAAGTGCGTAAAAAAGGACTAAGCGGTGCAACCGCTGTGGTTACACCGCTTATTTTTTACTGTCCTTTAGAACACTCCGCTAAATCGATGTACTTTTTCATATGTATTTTATGTATTATTATGCTTTATTCGAAGAAATCTTCTTGATTACAAGCATTGTTAAAAGAAGAAGTGCTGTTGCAAAAACAAGGCTGAGATATACATTCTTTACAAATCCTGCAAAAATGAATGCTACAAAGGACACTGCTGCAACCGTAACTGCATACGGAATCTGAGTTGAAACGTGATTTACGTGGTCACACTGAGCACCGGCACTTGACATAATTGTTGTATCGGAAATCGGTGAGCAGTGGTCGCCGCAAACAGCACCTGCAAGGCAAGCGGACATACCCATAATTCCAAGCTCGCTGCCAACCGGGAAGATTGCTGTAACAATAGGAATGAGAATACCAAAGGTTCCCCAGCTTGTACCTGTAGAGAATGCAATAAAGCAAGCTACAACGAAAATAATTGCCGGGAGGAAATTCTGAAGACCGCTTGCAGAAGCAAGAGCTTCTTTAACGAATGTGTCAGAGTCAAGAAGACCTGTCATATTCTTAAGAGAGGTTGCCATTGTAAGAATGAGGATCGCAGGAACCATTGCAATAAAGCCCTTCGGTACACATTCCATAGCCTCCTTGACTGTAACAAGACGACGTGCAACAAAGTAAATTATAATAAATACAAGCGCTACAAGTCCACCCCAGGGAAGACCAACTGTTGCATCAGTATTTGCGAAAGCGTCAATAAAACCAAGAGAAGGATCGTAATTTGCAGATGCAAATACCCACTCTTCGCCCATACAACGACCAACATAGAAGAGAGCTGCAACACAAATTGCAATAAGCACAATGATTGGAATGATAAGATCTATTACTCTGCCCTTGTTTGTAGCAGGTTCTTCTTCCTTGTTCTGTGATGCCTCGTTTCTTGTTGTAAAGAGGTCGCCCTTAAGTGCATTTGCTTCGTGAAGCTTCATTGGACCGTAATCGAACTTCATAAGTGTAATTGCAATGATAAATACGAATGTCATAAGGGAGTAGAAGTTATATGGAATCGCCTGTATAAACATACCGATACCACTAACACCCTCGGGTGCATACTCGGAAACAGCTGCAGCCCATGAAGAAATAGGAGCTATCATACAAACAGGTGCTGCTGTAGCATCTATGAGGTATGCAAGCTTTGCTCTTGAAATATTTGTCTTGTCTGTAACGGGACGCATAACTGCACCAACTGTCAGACAGTTGAAGTAATCATCGATAAAAATAAGCACACCGAGAAGGAAAGTGGCAAGAGAAGCACCAACCTTTGTCTTTACATGCTTTGCAGCCCATTCGCCAAAGGCACGTGAGCCGCCTGCCTTATTAAGAAGGGCAACAATAATGCCAAGGAAAACAAGAAATGCAAAAATACCTGCCGTACCGGATACAGCATCAACAAAGCCTGTTGTAACCACAGAGTCTACTGTGTGTATAACATTAAACCTTGTTGCAAGAAGTCCGCCTGCAAGAATACCGATAAAAAGTGAAGAATACACTTCTTTGGTAATAAGTGCAAGACCGATAGCCACTACCGGCGGGAAAAGAGACCATAATGTTCCTACGGGGCTGCTGATGTCACCTGTAACAAGACAAGCAATACCAAAAGCAACAACAACCGCAATTATGGCGATTTTGGAAATTAAATTCTTTGCTTTCATAAATTGAAAACCTCCAGTAAAATTTTATATAAAAAAGACTACAGCCCTCCGCTGCAGCCTTAATATATCAATATCAAGAAAAAAGCTGAAACGATAGCACTCCACATTTGTGACAGATGCACGGGTATTTCCCTGTGCAGCCGAAATTGTCACACTTCGGAATATGACAAAATCTCGGCACCGACACCTACTTTCCGATTAACACCTCCGAAAGCTCCGGGAAAGGTAATTGTACGATGCGCCTCTATATTTTAACTTTATTTGAATTATATACTTATTATTCCTAAATGTCAATAAAGCAATGACATTTTTCACAATATATTAACATTTTTTGACAAAATATCGCATTATATTTTTAACAAATCACGAAAATACAGACCGTTACAATAGCAACGGTCTGTTCTTAAGTCTTATCAGCTATTTTCGTTAATATAGATTGTCATTTTGCTTTGAATAGTCTGTGCTACCTCTCTTGCAGTTTTCTGACCGGCAAAATAATCAGCCGTGTCCTCAAGAAGAATCTTTGTTATCTCTTCATTTGGCTTTTGTACTGTATCCACCTTTTCTATAAGGTCAAATATCTTATCTACATCTGCCTGTGTCAGCTGTTTTCCACGGTAAAGTTCATTCAGAATATCCTGAGGGTTATTCTCCGTTCCTTCGAGTTCGCCGAATATTATATCATTACTGTCATTATTCTCAAACTGTTTTCTTGAGTTTTCGAGAGCCTCTTTTGCAAGTTCCTCGTTTACACGTCGGTTAATCGAGAAACGGTAGAGAGTATTTTCCTTCTGATACTCATAGGAAATTATATATTTTATAAAATCCCACACAACAACCTGAACCTTGGATTTGGAGGAAATTGCAAGCTCGGAAACAGGCTGAATAAGAGAACCTGTACCTTCGGGTACGGGAAAACCGATATAAGAAGCTTCCTCGCCGAACAAATTAAGTCCGTATTGGTTATCAAACCCTGAAAGGTAATGACTGCGAAGCAAAGTTCTGTCTTCAAAATACTGAAGCTCAATTGCCATATAGTCTTCTTCTGTCATATCACCGTAGTAAGAATTCCAGTCTATTTCCTCCGGGAAGCTGTTTATAAATTCGAGAACCGAAATAAATTCGTCACTATCAAAGCTACAAGTACCTTCTTCCTTGTCTATGTACTTATCGATAGCAAAGTTTGCAAAGGTATTGAGAATATCTGCTCTTGTCATATCTGTAAAAACCTTTGCATCAGGATACTCTTTTCGTATCTCATTGAGTCTTTCCATTGTAAGAGATGTGCCGTCGCCGAAAATAGATTCCTTTCCGGCGTATGTATTTATACTAAAGCTCGGAATAATACTGTATATTCCCTCTCCGTCAGAAGTCGCTGTCAGAATATTTGCATAATACTCCTCACGATTGAACTCTTCATCGTTTTCCATAAGAACCCCGATATCCTGAAGCAGTCCCTTTGATGTATAAATACTGCTATCAAGTTCCGAAAGTAACAATATATCAGGTACCTTACCCGAAATAATATCATTATTGAGCTGATTTATACCTGCACGGTAGTCCTCATCTGTATTGTAAACAGAATAATCGTTGAATATAATTCTGTAATCGTCATTCTGCTTATTAAATGAAATAATTGCATCTATCATTTCATTTGAAAGAGACACCGAAGCAAAATTCACTACATACTTTTCTATTACATTTCCGGCAGGATTCGGTGTGAGAAGTGCAAGTTTGTTATTTCTGTAATTTCTGCTTCTTTCGGAAATAAGTACAGAACCGTCAGGGCTTCCTGCAAGTACCTGTACCCAGTTGCAGTTTATGTCTGAATTGAGCCAGTTTATTCTTTCTGTAAGTTCTCCACTTATTATGTCGTATTCATACAGATAAGAACTGTTTGAAAGGTACACTCTGCTTCCCTCGCCTGCAGGCATAAAGTTATATACATTTGTAAGAGGAAGTGTACCCAACTCCTCGATTTTACCTTCTTCGCTGTTGATTTTACAGATTATGTACGATTCTCTCTTGGCTGCCTCATCAAATTTATAGTACATCGCAACAACCGTGCCATCTGCCAGAGACGAAAGATTGCTAAGCCAAATATCCTCTCCACATTCAAAGCTGCGTATAAATTTTCCCTCAAGGTCTGTGACAATAAAGATTGACTTACTGCCATAATTACAGTAAATAAGAAGCTCGTTTTTCTCTGTATCTACAAAGAACCTGTCAACATAAATTTCACTTGCCCACTCAGCATTTCCCTCATCCTTGAGGTTGTCCCCCACCATATCCTTAATGCTAAAGCTTGCAATTTCATTAAATTCGCTATCATATTGCTTGATATAGGTTTCGGATTCATAAACATAGTTATTCGGGTCAGACCAGTCGTCATAGCCGTTCTGTTCTACCGTCCAGATGGTCCCATCCTGTGTGGGAATTATATAATTATAATTTTTAAATGTGGCAAAATTATTATTACTCTCATAAGTCTGCTCAAACTCGTGTACAAGCTCTGCCTTGCCGTCTGAGCTAACCTTATACAGTGCAAGTCCGTTCTTATATTCGTACGTACCTTCGCTCTCGTCTACAGGTACATCTACGCTTTCGTCAACAGGAACATCTACTCCCCCGACAACACCTACAAATGCTCCGTTTATTACAACATCGTCAACGGCAATGTCACTTCTTGCAAAATCAACTGCCGGAAGTGTCTGGGGATTGTCATTTGTATCCTGTACTTCTTCACCGTCTGCAGCAGTATTATCAAACGGAACAAAAACTTCTCTGCTGTAATTTGCAATAAAATAAATATCGTCACCGACAAGCTCGGCACTTCTTATCCAGGTGTTTTCATCAAGTTCGCTATCAAGGTAATTCACCTTATAAACATTTTCAAGCGTTATCTTCTCCGGTTCATCTGTTTTTTTACAGGAAAAGAGTGAACAGGTAAGCATCGCAAATGCCAAAGCAAGTGCAATTACTCTTTCTATGTGTTTTGTTTTTTTCATTTTATACCATCCTTTCTGAAATCGGATTTTTGGGATTTTCTGTTGCGAATTTCGAAAACTGCCTGTTTTAAATTCCTACAGACTCTTTTTAAAAAAGAAACAATATACTTAAATATTACTCCTTTTTTAATGTATGCAAATATTATAAGAAAAAGTGCAAGTAAAACCGGATAGACCGAAAACAAAGATATAAAAAACACAAGCAAAATACACATGCTTTCAATCCGCCTTGCCTCATTCTCCCATTTCGGGAAATACACACCCGTATTTCTGTCGGTTCTTGAGAAGAACTCCGGAATCTGCAAAAAGCATTCCTTAAAGTTATACCTTTTTGTATTATTTACAAGCTCATATTCCCCACTGCCAAATTCAATCGCCAACATTAGTGTATCCTGAGCAAAGTTTTTAACAGGCTCCGGAAGTACTGCTTCAAAGCAGGTTATCGGCACGTCACGCTTCCCCATTTTATAAAGCAGGTCATAATCTGCATAAAGAACCGGTGTCCCTTCCGGGTTTTCCTGACTGTCATCAAATACCCCATAAACCCTGCACGGATATCCGTCGAGTGTTATCTGCATATCCGAGAGTTCATAGCCGCCAAACAACTTCCATGCGGCATATGTATTAATAAGCACGCCGTCATCCATAATATCATACTCATTATAATACCAACCCGAAACAATACTGAGTGAATGAAAACGAAAAAAATCATCCGAGGTAAAATACGCCTGAAGTGTTGTACTTTTCCCTGCGTTTTCCGCAGTTATTTCATCTTTTGCACTGTAAGTACTTATAAAATTCCTTGCGTTCTCGTTCTCACTCTGAATTTGCTCATTTACCTTTTCGGATATTTTGTTTTCAAGATTGAGCATTGACATTTTATCCGCATTAAGGCTTCTGTCAAGGAACAGAGAAAGCTGCATAAACCTATTCCCATCATTTCCCCACCTTTGTGCAGCCCTCTGGGAATCAAGAGCACTGCTCACAGACCTGTACACTAAAAGCAATATTCCAATTGTTAAGAGACAGAAAACAAGAAGCAGTGACAAAACCGTAATTATTTTATTTTTCTTTTTCATCAGTTATCTACCAGCCTTACCTGCATTCCGTCAGTAAGAGGGGTTGAGGAATTAACAATTACATACTGATTCCGGTATTCGGTGGCAACATCAAGTGCGCAATTTCTTGTGTCCTTGCTAACTACCGTTACATCAACACGTCTTGCAATAAATCTATTGCCAAGAGGAGTACTTTTTGCTTCTGCTATGTATACAAAGGTACCGGTCGAATCCTCACGTACGGCACTGTTGGGTACTACAAAATCATATGAGCTTTGTCTGTCTCCTACCGTTATATTGAGATTCTGTCCGTCTGTAACGTCACCACTTACATCAAACTCAAGTACTTTTCCACCTGTCGGATTATTTCTGTCTGTTTTTATAGCTGAGAGCTGTACATTTATGTCTCCCCAGTAGTTTAAAACCTTTGCTATATCTCCGATCTTAACGTATCTGCTCTGCTCATCGCTTACCGCCATAGAGAGCGTATAGCCCTTACCCGAAACGTCAATCGACACAAGCGGCTCGCCTGCATTTGCAGTATCCCCTGCAATTACGTTTACTGCAGATATTACTCCGTCGTATTTTGCCGTAACCTCGGCGTCTATTGCTTCCTCCTCAAGCTCTGCTACTCTTTCACGTTTTTCTTCAAGCTCGTCCTCTATTCTTTCAAGCTCAAGACTAGTCAGCGCCGATTCTTTATTTGCCGACACAACGGCGTTTTTGAGTTGTCTTTCAAGGCTTTTTACACTTTCCCTGAGCTGGTCCTCGCTACCCGGATTATCCGAACTTATTTCCTCGTATTCCTCCTTTGCATCCTCAAGAGCATCATTCTTTTCTTCAAGCTCGGTTTCTTTCAAAATCAGACTTTCCTTACTCTTTGAAAGCTCCTCTTTTGCAGCACTCAAACCGCTTTCGGCAAGCTCAGCTACGGTTTTATCCGGATTTACCTCAACCCCGAATTCCTCGAGAGCTTCCTCGTAATCCTCTTTAAGGTATGCAAGCTCTGTTTCGCTTCGTCTTATTTCACGTTCCTTACTCTCTATTGCAGTATTTGTTACATTCTGAATCTCGGATAGCTCCTCTTTAGTGGAATCATATTGCGTCTGCACCTCTTCAAGCTTTTGCTCGGCTTTCTCAAAGTCCTGCTTTGCCTGCCAATATTCCGAATTCTTTTCGAGATTTTCCTCCTGCTCCGAGAGAGTATCGTAGGTTACCTGAAGGTCAAATGCTCTTTTCTCATACATATCGTAATCGCTTTTTGCACTGTCTACCTCGGCTTGAGTAACCTTTGCCATGTTTTTATAAATATTATAGAGTCTGTCTATTTCCTCCTGAGGTTTATCGTTCATTATCGCATCTGCATAATTGTTATACGCCTCAAGATATTCATTATAATTTGTAAAAATCCGAAGGTATCTCTTTTTGTAGTCATTTGCTTCCTGCTGCGCGGTTATATAGGCACTTCTTGCCTGTGCTATTTCCTTTGCAGTTGCAATACCGTATGCACTAAGTTCCTGTTCAAGGTCGCTATATTTCTCCTGCGCCTCTTCAAGCTCCTCTTCAAGAGTATCTAAAAGTGTTTTGGTCTCTGCATATTTTTTCTGGTCCTGTTTCATTATTTCGAGGTCTTCTTTTGCGTAATTTAAGTCCTCAAGGGCATTTTTATATACCTTTTCAGCACTTTGTGCCGCATTTTTTCCACCTTCGATTTCATTTACCTTTTCCTGTGCATCATTTTTATTTTCGGTAAGCTCTTCGATTTCTCTGTTTATCAGCTTTATTTCTGCTTCTATCTCGCGAACACGGGCTTTTGCATTATCAAGTGCTGCCTTATTGCTTTCGTAATTTTCAAGCTTCTGTGTAGCTGTAGCCAAATCCTCACGAAGGTTTGCGATTTCCGGACTTTCAACGTTCGTGCTGCTCAGCAGCTTTTGTCTGTATGAATATTCAGCATCGGCAAGAGCCCGTCTTGCTTCAAGAAGCTCTGTTCCCTCACTGTCCTCAAGAAGAACAAGGATATCCCCTGCCGCAACCACATCACCTGTGCGTACCATTACCTTTTTGATTTTTCGTGATTCGGATATTTGTACACCATATCCCATATTTGCGCTGACCGTTCCTGTTCCTCTGACGTTTGCAGTAACCGTACCGTAGCCTGCGTACTGTCCCGAAACCTCCGGAAGCGACATATTCATTATTGTACTTGAAAAGAAGGTAAGCACGAGCATTACCGATAAAAATATTATCGCAGCATCCTTTACCCATTTTCTTTGTGGTACATTTACTTTTTCATTATTCATATACATTCACTCCCTTTATATTTGCATTTTAACCCTTTACACTTCCGGAGCTCGCTATTCCCTCTACAAGATATTCTTCTCCGTGCAGGAAAAGCAGCAGCGGCGGAATCATATATATTACCGCAACCGCAAAGGCAAGACTTATCTCTCCCGTATTGATTTCCGAAAGAAATACCGATAAGGGTTGTTTTTCTTTATCTGTAAGAAGTGTCAAAAACTGCTCTACCATATTCCAATAGTCAATAAAAACAAGTATTACTACAGAATAAATCGAACCCTTACAACTCGGAAGACATACTCTTGTGCATATCTGCCATTCACTTGCCCCGTCAAGCTTTGCTGCCTCAATTACGCTTTCAGGCACTCTGCGAAGGCTCTTTGTAAGGTAATATACAGCAAACGGTGAGAATATTCCGGGCAGTATTACAGCCCATCTTGTCTCGATAATTCCCAAAAACTTTGATACCAGAAAGTTTGGTACAATTGTTACCTGATACGGCATAAACATAAGTACTATATAACCGAAAAACAAAAGTTCACGCCACTTCCCCCTGTACCTTGCAAAGCCGTAGGAGGCAAAGCAGGCAAGAATAGTTTGGAATACAACTATCGGCAGAACAAGAATTACGGCGTTCCAGAATTTTAATAGGTATTCCGGACTTTTAAACAGAACCGTTGAATATTGCTTAAAGGTTACCATATCGGGAATGAGCTTGAGATTTACTCTTTCCGACATAAACCTTTTGTTTCCATTCTCATCGCTTTCAAAAATGACTCCGTAGTTTGCCGAAATTTCACTTTCGCTTGTAAAGGAATTTGCCATTGTGAAAACCGTCGGGAAGAGGAAGAGCAGTGCAAAAAAACCAAGCCATATTGCAAGCAGCAAGCCCTTTATAAACTTTATTCTTTTGCGTTTGCGTTTTCTTTTTTCGATAAGTAAAATATTGTCATGCTTTACATTTATTTTATCTGCATTTACTGCAGTTTTTTTCGTGTTTGAAATTTTCATCTTTATTCCACGTCCTTTCCGAATTTATTTTCGATAAGGAACAGTGCTCCCACTATTACAACCATAACGATAAACATTATGATTGACGCAGCGGATAAATTCTGATAATCAAGCTTTCGCAGCATATTATTCATAAAATGCTGCAGTGTATAAAGAGATTCATACGGGTAATTGCCGGTAAGCAGATAAATTTCACGAAAAACCTTAAATGAATTTATAAGTGAAATTATGCCTACAAAAAGTATTGAAGGTGATAAATAACGAAGCTTTATATGTAAGAACTGTTGAAGCTTTCCTGCCCCGTCAACCGCTGCCGCCTCAACAGGTTCCCTTGGGATATTGGCAATTGCCGACATAAATATTATCATATTATAACCGAGATTTTTCCACAGGAAAAGCAGCACAACAACTACAGGTGCCATGTCTGATTTGAGCCAGTCAACGCCGCCGAGTCCCAAGAGAGCCAGCATATCATTAACAGCACCGTTATTGTGGAACAGTACCTGCCAGATAAGTACAACGGATGCCGCAGGCACCATCATCGGTGACAGAAAAAAGGTTCGGAATTTACTTTTTAAGGGTACCTCCCTCTCAAGAGCTACTGCAAGCAGCAGCGAAAGGAGAACTGCTAAAGGGAGAGCTGTTATTGAAATTATAAGTGTATTTTTTGCAGCCATGCGAAAGGCTGAATTTTTAAAGAGCTTTACAAAGTTGTCAAGAAATACAAATTCCCGGTTTATCGGGTTATCGACAACCGAATAGAAAATTATAACAAGAAACGGCAACGCATAGAAAAGCAGAATGCCGAGAAAGCTCGGTGCTATAAACAGCATCGAGCTTCTTTTGAGTTTTTTCTCGGCTCTTGTTATTTTATTTTTTGCGTATTTCCTTTTCGGCAAGGGTGCGCCGAATTGCTTTTTTTCTTTTATTACGTTTTTTGAAATATTTTTTCTTTTAAGCATTCCGACGCATCTCCTTCTTTTATTTTCAACCCAAAGTTTTATTCAAGAATAATATCCTCACTTGAAAGCTTACTTGCTCTTACTATACAATCCTCTATAATTTTGCTTTTTGAAGTAATACTCGCATTGGTATAGAAATCCTCACCCTTAAAGCTTACGGAATAGTTATCATATACCATCTTGCCGTTCTGTCTTTCCGATCTGACGCTTGTATATTTGAACATTTCGGAAAGAATTGCTCTTATATCGTCGTGGTCTGTAATATAATACTGTTCTTCCGACATTCCATACTTTTCTGCTACAGTAACAATCTCCACGTCTACATAATCTCCGTAATATATTGCATCTCCGTAGTAGTCATCCTTGTAGCTTTCATTGTAAACCGTAAGCACCATACTGCTGTCCTCCGGTATTTCAAAGTCAAAAGTAACAAGATCAGGAGCAATTTCGGAAAGCACCTTCATAGTTTGCGTGTAATGTGGATAGAGTCTTTCATACGAACCGTAGGTAAGGTATTCCTGAAGTAACCTTTCCGGAACCTTCTCTCCTGTATCCTCATATACTGCGTCTGTAAAGTAATAAGTAAAATCGAAGCCCGTATCATAATAGCCCGACATATCAAAATAATCTGGATTTTTATCATAATCACTGTGCAGAAGGTCATATTTCATAGCTTCTATCAGTCTTTCCATTTCCCTGCCGTGGAAGTCTCTCGATTTTCCGTTAAGACCCTTAAAGTCCAATTTTGTTATCTTAACATTATCCGCAAGTATTTCGTGATCTTCACGCCTGAGCTGTGGAATTTCTGTTACACCCTCGAATGCAGCTGCGTTTCTTTCATAGTAAATTCGATACTGTCGGCGAAGCGTTCTTCCGTTTTTAAGGGTATACTCTATCATAAAATTACCGCTGCGTTCAATTCCGTTACTGTAGTAGTCCTCATTCAGCAAGAGATTTTCGTGAAGAGCTATAACCTTTTCTATATCAGCGCTGTTTGTAACATTTTCCTTAAGCGCATATCTTACACGTCTGTTGCTCTGGGACAAATATGTGGTTCTTGCATCACTTGCGTACCTGTCACCTATCATTACGCTTTCAATGCTTTCAATTTCCGGGATTCTTCTTTCAAAGCCCGTAAGGTCAAATCTGAAGGTCACAACTATTACTATTGTAAGTATTATAATACTTGCAGCCGGTATAATTCCACCTTTTATTGTGAATTTCTTTCGTACTGCAAAGTTTACAAGAATACTGCATATTGTTCCGAAAATCAGGAAGGAAATCAGACTTGCACCAAATATAAGATATGCTGCCATAGCACAAAGCAGTCCACATACAAATATTATGAGCTTTCTTGTACTACTAAAAGTGACAAGATCACCTGCAAGCTCGATTGAACGCTTTTTGTAAAGCAGCAAGCCTAAAAGTGTACCGATAAGTATTACTGCAAGATATATAATACCTCTTGGCGAGAAAACTCTCTCGGGTGTAAGATATACATACTGCGAAAGAATAAACTCATAATCTGCAACAAAGCCGTAAAGGTTACTCTCGCAAAGCACATAGAAAAACCCCTCACAGATTATCGGAGTTGCAAGTCCGACTGCCGTAAACACCATACTGCCGATAACATTAGAGGACAATTGCGAAACACAGATTGCAAACGAGAATACCCCCAGTGTATATATTGCGTTTACTGTAAGATACATAAGGCCGTAAGGCAGGCTCGAAACAAAAAACGCAAGGTACAGTGCCGAAATAAGTGACGGAATAAGAAGCAGAAGAGCACCTGCAATATAGTTTGCAAAGAACAACTTTTCACGTCTTAATGGAAGCGAGTGTATAAAGGTTGCGCTTGACACCCTTGAAAGATATGAAAGTATTGTACTTCCGAGTAAGGCTGCAATAATTATCGCAATAATATGAATCGGAAACTCATAATCAAGTGTGTTTACGGCTCTTTCAAAGGTAAAAAAGTTACTGCCTGAAAACCTGCTTCTTGAAGCTATCGTTGAAATAATTACCACATCAAGAATTGTATAAATAAGTGGTAACCAGAAAAATCTTTTTAATATATCGAAAACCAATGCAAACATCGGCGAATTTTTTATCTTAGAACTCATATCCCATACCCCCAAGCTCATAAATGAATATTTCTTCAAGTGTCAATGGAAGCATATCAAAAATAAGAGGCTTATACTTATAAATTTCCTCTTTTACCTTGTCTGCCTCTCCCCTGACAATGAGTGTTTCCACACTTCCGAAGGTATTTCTGTGAAGTACATTTATTTCCTTTGAAAGCGCGTCGGGATATTCGCCGTCTGCAAACGCCACCTGTAGCTTATGTACACTTCCCTTAACGTCATCAAGCGCCTTTTCAAGTACGACCTCGCCCTTGTGCATCATTCCGACATGGTCACATACATCCTCAAGCTCACGAAGATTGTGACTCGAAACCAGAACTGTCATATTTCTGTCGCAAACCTCTTTCATAATGAGTGACCAGATATTCTTTCTCATTACCGGGTCAAGTCCGTCGACAGGTTCGTCAAGTACAAGTATTTCAGGCTTTGCACAAAGTGCAAGCCAGAGTGCTACCTGCTTCTGCATCCCCTTTGAGAGTCTTCTGCAGCGCTTCTTTTCATCAATCTTAAAGAAATTCTTGAGTGTTTCGTAATACTCGTCACTCCAGTTGGGATAAAGCCCTTTGTAAAGCTTTGCTGTTTGTTTTATTGAATATGTAGAATAGAAAAACAAATCGTCGCTGACATATACGCATTTTCTCTTCACATCAAGATTTTCGTAAACGTCCTCGCCGTCAATTTTTATTTTTCCGTTATCCACACGAATAATTCCCGCAAGTGCCTTTATAAAAGTGGTCTTACCTGCGCCGTTAGGTCCTACAAGACCGTAAACTGCGCCCTTGGGTACAGAAAGGCTCATTTTTTTCAACGCCCTGAAGCCATCATATTTTTTAGTTACGTTTTCTGCAGCTATACTAATCATTTAGACTCTCCTCCTTATCAAAAAGTTCCGTAATTCTGGAAATTATGTCATCTTTTTTTACTCCCAGAAATTTCATTTCTCTCGCTTCCTGCAATACAGATTCAAATAACTCGTCTATTCTCAGGTCGTTTTTTCTTGACATAGTTGTAATGTCCGATACATATATTCCCTTTGCAACAACCGAATAAACATAGCCTTCCTTTTCAAGTTCACTGTAAGCCTTCTGGACTGTATTCGGATTTACTACAAGACTTGATGCAAGATCTCTTACCGACGGCAGCTTGTCGCCTGCCTTCAGAACTCCCTTTATTATAAGCTCACGTATCTTTTCCTTTGCCTGCTCATAAATCGGTCTTTTATCAGCAAAATCAAGAGTTATCATTACTTCCTTTCCTTTCTTTAGTGTTGTCTTAACTGTATTATAACAAATAATACAGTTATTGTCAATAGGTTTGGAAAAATTTGCAAAAAAAGTGCCGTTGCATAGCTGCAACAGCACTTTTAGACTTTTCAATTATTCCTCAATCGGCTCTTCGTCGATTTCTATATCTTCCTCGTCGAATTCATCTGCATCGTCCTGGTCGTCATTTTTAAAGAGCTGTACCTTATCTGCAGTAAATCTCGGCATTTCGTCGATATCTGTATCATCGGGAATTTCGACAATCTCACCGTCTGCATCGGCAATTTCAACGCCACGGTAAAGTGCCATACCTGTACCTGCAGGAATTAGCTTACCGATAATAACATTTTCCTTAAGTCCAAGCAAATGGTCAACCTTGCCCTTGATTGCAGCTTCGGTCAGAACCTTTGTAGTTTCCTGGAAGGATGCTGCCGACATAAAGCTTTCGGTTGAAAGAGATGCCTTTGTAATACCGAGAAGGACAGGAGATGATGTAGCAACTGAGATTCCTGCTTCACCTGCCGCGAGTCTTTCTTCGATTTCGGCATTCTTTTCGTTGAATTCGGTAATATCAATTACACTGCCTGCAAGAAGGTCGGTAGAACCTGCTGTTTCAACCTTTACCTTTCTTGTCATCTGACGGGAAATTACCTCGATATGCTTGTCGTTGATTTCAACACCCTGAATACGGTATACCTTCTGGATTTCCTTGATAAGGTATTCATAAACTGCATTAAGACCGTTAACCTTAACAATATCTGCAGGGCTCATAAGACCTTCTGTAAGAAGTGTTCCCTTTGTAATGAACGCACCGTCTTCAACTGTAATTCTCTGTGATTTCGGGAATGCGTACAATCTTTCCTCACCGTCGGTTGCCGTAATCTTAAGCTGCTTCTTAGCATTCTTTTCTTCGATTTCAACCTTACCGTCGATTTCGGCAACTGTAGCTGTTTTCTTCGGTCTTCTTGCTTCAAAGAGTTCTTCAACTCTCGGAAGACCCTGAGTAATATCGTTTCCTGCAACACCACCTGTGTGGAAGGTTCTCATTGTAAGCTGTGTACCGGGTTCACCGATAGACTGAGCTGCAATAATACCAACAGATTCACCGATATTAACAGGCTTTCCGGATGCCAGGTCTGCACCATAACAGTGAACACATACACCGTGCTTTGCACGACAGTTAAGGGTTGAACGGATACATACTCTTGTAATTCCTGCATCCATAATTACCTTGATATCATCTTCACCAAGCATTGTGTTGGCAGGTACTAAAAGCTCTCCTGTTTCGGGGTGTACAAGGTCATGAACTGTGTATCTTCCAAGAAGTCTGTCTTCAAGGGGTTCTACAAGCTCCATACCGATGTTTATTTCTGTAATATGGTTGTCCTTAAGAGTCTGAAGCAGCTTTTCTGTAACAACCGTTCCAACAAGAGCAATAGGCTCTCCTGCACCGTAAACGTCTGTTACGATTGTCTTTCCGATTGCATTTTCATCAACAGGAATAACCTTTGATGTGTCATAAATGCTATATACCCAAAGACCTACTGTATCTCCACAGTCAATTTCACGGATAATAACATCTTGAGAAACGTCAACAAGACGACGGGTAAGGTAACCTGAGTCGGCAGTTCTGAGCGCTGTATCGGCAAGACCCTTACGGGCACCCTTGGCTGCGATAAAGTATTCAAGGATATTAAGACCTTCACGGAAGTTAGCCTTGATAGGAAGCTCAATTGTTTTACCTGAGGTTGAAGCCATAAGACCACGCATACCTGCAAGCTGACGAATCTGCTTGATACTACCACGGGCACCGGAGTCAGCCATCATCTTGATATTGTTGTATCTGTCAAGGTTCTTGGTAAGTGCCTTTGTTACTTCGTTTGTAGCATCTTCCCAAACCTTGATTACGCTACGGTATCTTTCTTCGTTGGAGAAGCGTCCTCTTGCGTAGAACTTGGAAATAAGCTCTACCTGCTTTTCGGCGTCTGCAAGAATTATCTTCTTCTGCGGAGGTACTGTCATATCTGCAACAGAGATTGAAATTGAGCCTCTTGTTGAGTACTTATAGCCCATTTCCTTGATCTTATCAAGTACAACTGCAGTAGTTGAAATGCCGTGATACTTAATACAGTTATCAACAATTCTTCCGAGCTCATCTTTAGTTACCTGACAGTTAATTTCAAGGTCAAGCTCGTTTTCTTCGTTTCTTTCGATAAAGTGGAGATCCTGAGGGATAGGCTGGTTGAATATAAATCTACCAAGTGTACCGTCAACAAGCTTTGACTTGATTACATTTCCGTTTTCGTCAAGCTTTTCTCTCATTATCTTAATCGGAGTATGAAGTCCGATATCTCCGTTTGTATAAGCCATCATAGCTTCATCAAAGTCTCTGAAGGTCTTATAAACAAGATTTCCGTTTTCGTCCTCGTACGGGTCACCCGGTTCGCCACTCTTTTCAAGTGTCAGATAGAACGCGCCAAGTACCATATCCTGTGTAGGAACAGTAACTGCACGTCCGTTAACCGGCTTTAAGAGGTTGTTTGCCGAAAGCATAAGGAAGCGGGCTTCAATCTGTGCTTCAGCTGAAAGCGGTACGTGTACCGGCATCTGGTCACCGTCAAAGTCGGCGTTAAACGCAGTACATACAAGCGGATGAAGCTTTATCGCACGACCTTCAACAAGTACCGGCTCGAATGCCTGAATTGAAAGTCTGTGAAGTGTAGGCGCACGGTTAAGGAGTACAGGGTGCTCCTTGATTACTACTTCAAGTGCGTCCCACACATCCTCATTTACGTGTTCTACCTTCTTCTTTGCATCCTTGATATTCTGTGCTTTACCTGTATCGGTAAGGCGCTTCATAATAAACGGCTTGAAAAGCTCAAGTGCCATTTCCTTAGGCAAGCCACACTGATATATCTTAAGGTCAGGTCCTACGACGATAACCGAACGTCCTGAATAGTCAACACGCTTACCAAGAAGGTTTTGACGGAAACGTCCCTGCTTACCACGAAGCATCTCTGACAAAGACTTTAAGGGTCTATTTGAAGGACCTGTAACAGGTCTTCCGCGTCTGCCGTTATCAATAAGGGCATCAACTGCTTCCTGAAGCATTCTCTTTTCATTTCTGATGATGATGTTCGGAGCATGAAGCTCTATAAGCTTTTTAAGTCTGTTATTTCTGTTTATTACTCTTCTGTAAAGGTCATTTAAGTCGTTTGTAGCAAATCTGCCACCGTCGAGCTGTACCATAGGTCTTATTTCCGGAGGAATAACCGGTACTATGTCGAGAATCATCCATTCCGGCTTGTTTCCGGACTTTCTGAATGCTTCAACTACCTCAAGTCTCTTTACAATTCTTACCTGCTTCTGACCGTTGGCATCTGCAAGCTCAGCTTTGAGCTGCTGTGAAAGCTTTTCGCAGTCGAGCTGCATGAGAAGCTCCTTGATTGCTTCAGCACCCATTTCTGCTTTGAAGCCATCACCGAACTTTTCACGTCTGTCTGCATATTCTTCTACTGTAAGAGGCTGTCCTACAACAAGGTTTGTTCCTACTCCTGCATCAGTAACAATATACTGTGCAAAGTAAAGTACTTTTTCGAGAACCTTGGGAGATATATCAAGAAGAAGTCCCATTCTTGAAGGAATTGCCTTGAAATACCAGATGTGTGACACCGGTGCTGCAAGCTCGATGTGTCCCATTCTTTCTCTTCTTACTTTGTTTGTTGTTATTTCAACGCCACATTTTTCGCAGACTTTTCCTTTGTAGCGTACTCTCTTGTATTTTCCACAGCTACATTCAAGATCCTTTGTAGGTCCAAAAATTTTCTCGCAGAAAAGACCTTCTTTTTCCGGCTTTTGTGTACGATAGTTTATTGTTTCTGCCTTCTTTACCTCTCCGTATGACCATTTTCTGATCATATCGGGGTTGGCAAGACCGATTCTTATTGCATCAAATTCATTATGCTGCATCTGGTCCATCTATATATGCGCTCCTTTACTAATAATCACTTATTAAAGTGGTTTTATTTTTTTGTGAAGCCATTAAGGCCGGGATTACTGCTTGTCGCCAAAGTCAATTGAATCGTCAGAGTCCATTTCATATGCTTCACCTGTTCTGAAGCTATCCCTGAGCTCTGCTTCGTTTGTTACATATTCCTCATCCATTGTTACAGCTACATTGCGTAGATTTTCTGTATCCTCCGAGTAATCCTTAAGTCTGATTTCGTTACCGTCTTTATCAAGAATCTGCATATTGAGTGCAAGAGACTGAAGTTCACGAACAAGCACCTTGAAGGATTCCGGAACACCTGGTGTGGGAATATTCTGTCCCTTTACTATCGCTTCATATGCCTTTACACGTCCTACAACGTCATCGGATTTTACTGTCAGTATTTCCTGAAGTGTGTACGCAGCACCATAAGCTTCAAGCGCCCAAACTTCCATTTCTCCGAATCTCTGTCCACCAAACTGCGCTTTACCACCCAAAGGCTGCTGTGTAACCAGAGAGTAAGGACCGGTTGAACGAGCATGAATCTTATCATCAACAAGGTGGTGGAGTTTGAGGTAATACATTATTCCGACTGTAACAGGATTGTCGAACTTCTCACCTGTTCTTCCGTCGTAAAGTGTTGTCTTACCGTCTTCGCTCATACCTGCCATCTTAAAGCATTCTTCAATATCCTTTTCGTTAGCTCCGTCAAATACGGGAGTCATAACCTTCCAGCCGAGCTTCTTTGCCGCAATACCGAGATGCACTTCAAGCACCTGTCCGATATTCATTCGGGAAGGAACGCCCAGAGGGTTAAGAACGATATCAAGAGGTGTACCGTCTGCTAAGAATGGCATATCTTCCGGAGGAAGTATTCTTGAAACGACACCCTTGTTTCCGTGACGACCGGCCATTTTGTCGCCGACAGAGATTTTTCTCTTTTGCGCAATATATATCTTAACTACCTTATTTACACCCGGTCCGAGCTCATCTCCGTTTTCACGGGTAAATTCACGAACATCAAGAACTATACCACTTTCACCGTGAGGAACTCGAAGCGAAGTATCTCTTACTTCTCTTGCCTTTTCACCGAAGATTGCACGAAGGAGTCTTTCCTCTGCTGTAAGCTCTGTTTCACCCTTTGGTGTTACCTTACCTACAAGGATATCGCCTGCCTGAACCTCAGCACCTTTGCAGATAATACCATCAAGTGTAAGGTTTTTAAGAGCATCTTCGCCGACATTCGGAATTTCTCTTGTGATTTCTTCCGGTCCGAGCTTTGTATCTCTTGCCTCGTGGGTATATTCTTCTATATGAATAGATGTATAAATATCATTACGAACAAGGTTTTCATTGAGAAGAACAGCATCCTCGTAGTTATAACCTTCCCAGGTCATAAAGCCGATAAGAGCATTTTTACCCAGAGAAATTTCGCCGTCCTTGGTTGCAGGACCGTCTGCAATAACCTGTCCCTTTTTAACTCTTTCGCCCGATTCAACAATAGGTCTCTGGTTTACACAGGTACCCTGGTTTGAACGCTTGAATTTGAGAAGCTCATATACTTCTTCATTTCCGAGGTCGTCCATAACCTTGATATAATCGGAGGTTACCTTCTTTACAATACCGTCAGCCTTTGCACAGATTACAACACCTGAGTCAACTGCTGCCTTATGCTCCATACCTGTTGCAACGATAGGTGCATCACACATCATAAGCGGAACTGCCTGCTTCTGCATGTTTGAACCCATGAGCGCACGGGTATTGTCATCGTTTTCAAGGAATGGGATACAAGCAGTAGCAACTGATACCACCATCTTCGGGGAAACGTCCATAAAGTCAACCTTTTCTACGTCAACTTCAAGGATTTCCTCTCTTGTACGAACGGTTACTCTCTTGTTTACAAAATGTCCGTCCTCTGTCAGAGGCTCGTTTGCCTGTGCTACTACATATTGGTCTTCCACGTCAGCGGTCATGTATACAACTTCGTCTGTTACTATTCCGTTTTCTTTGTCTACCTTTCTGTAAGGAGCTTCAATAAAGCCGAACTTGTTTATCTTAGCATAAGTTGAAAGATAGGAAATAAGACCGATGTTAGGACCTTCGGGAGTTTCGATAGGACACATTCTTCCATAGTGAGTATAGTGTACGTCTCGAACTTCAAAAGATGCTCTGTCACGGGAAAGACCACCCGGACCGAGAGCTGAGAGTCTTCTCTTGTGTGTAAGCTCTGCCAATGGGTTTGACTGGTCCATGAACTGTGAAAGAGGTGATGAGCCGAAGAACTCCTTGATTGCAGAAACAATAGGACGAATATTTATGAGGTTCTGAACCTTCATATTGTCTGAATCCTGCATTGTCATTCTTTCCTTGACAATCTTATCCATTCTTGCAAAACCGATTCTCATCTGGTTCTGAAGAAGCTCACCTACACAACGAAGTCTTCTGTTTCCGAGATGGTCGATATCGTCAACCGTACCTGAATTGTGAACAAGGCAAAGGAGATAGTTAATTGTTGCAAATATATCTTCCTTTGTAATGTGTCTCGGAATAAGCTCGTCACGGCGAAGCTCAAACTGGTCGATAAAGTCCTTCTGATTGTCTGTAGAACCGAGGATTTCACGAAGAACAGCACCGTCTACCTTTTCTGTAATATCAAGACTTGACAGGTCATAACCCTTCGGGATAACACCTTTTTCAAGCTTTGTTATATCAACAGCTCTGTTTGTAAACACCTTGAATTCAACAGGTTCCTGATTTATTTCATTGGACATAATGTAGACTTCTTCTACACCCGCATTTTCAATAGCCTCTGCGTCTTCCTTTGTCAGAACCTTACCTTTCTCGGCAATAAGCTCACCTGTAAAGGGAGAAAATACATCACGGGAAAGTTCAAAGCCTGCTATTCTCTTTGCAACCGAAAGCTTTTTATTGAATTTATAACGTCCGACAGCGGAAATATCGTAACGTCTTGCATCAAAGAACAAATTACGGATAAGTGTTTCTGCACTTTCCACAAGCGGCGGGTCACCCGGACGAAGCTTCTTATAGATTTCCTTAAGAGCTTCTTCTCTCGGTGTGCTGCCATTCTTGAGAGCATCTGTTTCACTTGTATCTTTCTTGAGTGTTTCAAGTACCTTTACATCGTTACCGAACACTGCAATAACATCTTCATCTCTTGACAGGTTATCCTCACCGACGCCGAGTGCACGGATAAGAACCGTTACGGGAAGCTTTCTGTTCTTATCGATTCTTACATAGAATATATCGTTGGCATCTGTTTCGTATTCAAGCCATGCTCCACGGTAAGGAATTACTGTTGTTGCAAAGGTCTTCTCGTCAGACTTGTCAACTGCCGATTCATAGTAGATACCCGGCGAACGTACAATCTGTGAAACAATAACACGCTCTGCACCGTTGATAACAAAGGTACCTGTTTCTGTCATAAGCGGAATATCGCCCATAAACACCTTTGAATCGGTAACCTCACCTGTAAGCTTGTTAGAAAGTCTTACCTTAACCTCAAGGGGTGCTGCATAGTTTACGTCACGTTCCTTGCATTCCTCCACCGGGTACTTTGTCTTTTCACCGATAGAATAGTCAATAAATTCGATATTGAGATTTCCTGAATAGTCAACAAGGGGAGAAACATCCTCAAGAACCTCACGAAGTCCTTCCTTTACAAACCAATCAAAGGATTCTTTCTGTACTTCAATAAGGTTTGGCATTTCCAAAAGCTCGTTGATTTTAGAAAAGCTCTGTCTTACGGTCTTTCCGACTTTTACGGGTTTTACCATAATAAGCAATCACACTCCTTAAAATTTGGGTCTTTATTTTTGATTTTTTCGCCATTTAAGAATCGCAAAATCACACTGGTTTTACACCTTAAAAACGTCCACTTTTCCGCAGCAAACAAGGCGTTTTCCCCAAGAATGCAGATTTTAAGCGATTATAACGCATTATAGGATTATATCACCTTTAGCAAGTGTTGTCAAGCTTTTTTAACATATTTTATCATTTTATTTACAATTTTGTGTATAACTGGTATTTTATACCGGAAAAATACATCATTTTTCGTCAAAAAAAGCAACCCCGATAATAACATATCGAGGTTACTTATTTTATCTGTTTCTGTCAAGATAACTCTGGAGAATTATCTGTGCTGAAAGAGTATCTATACTATCCTTGCGTTTTTTTCCGTGAGTTCCGGTCTGAGACATAAAGCCTGCTGCAAGAATTGTGGTTCTTCTTTCGTCATAAAGCACCGTTTCAATTCCTGTTTCCTCCGAAAGCTTCCCGGCAAAGTATCTGCACTTCTCTGCCCTGTCGCCCTCACTGCCATTCATATTTATCGGAAGTCCCACTACTATCAGCTGCGCACCCTTTTCCTTTGCCACCTGTGCTGCTGCCTTTACAGCACTCGTCATTCCGGATACCTTAACTGTTCCGATACCACCTGCTAAAAAACCTGTCGGGTCACTTATTGCAAGTCCCATCCGTGCTTCGCCAAAGTCTATTCCCATTACTCTCATTTTTTGCTGCTCCTTAAACAGTAATCTCTGAATTATATTATAATATAAAAAAATGAATAATAAAAGTGCGAAGAGGAATAAAGTTGTAAACAATGACTTTTTATTCTTTCACACGGAACATATTTTACCACAACCGGAATATACTGATATTATAAACATTACCTACATTACTTACGGAGGTAAGCTATGAAGAAAAACAGAAAAAACTTATTTCAGGTGCTGCTTCTGATACTTGCTCTGGTTTTTGTTATTGCAATAAGATATGTATGTGAAACAAGAACAGCACAGGCAGGTACATTTTCAAAGGAAAACTCTTTTTCCACCGTAACCTTTTCCGATGTTTACAACAAATTCTGTGAAAGTGGGGCGAGTGAAAAATGATACGCCTTTTCGCAAGTAAAATATACATAAGCGTTTTTGCTCTTATTCTCATATTTATTTTGTCCTTTTCTTACGATGCAGTTTATTTATATATAATGTTTTTCTGTGCTTTTCTGCACGAGGCAGGACACCTTGTTTTTATGAAGCATTACGGAGTGGAAATCTCAAGAATCTCTATTTACCCTTTCGGAGTTGATATGCGTACCGATTCAAAAAACCTCGGATATGCGCAGGAGGCGATAATTTCCATATCGGGAACTGCGACAAGCTTTATTCTGTTTCTTATATCACTCCCACTTTTTCGGCTATATCCGAAGCTTTCGGTTTTTGCGTTTTTAACTTCCAACTTTATGTTCTTTATTGTAAATTTTCTGCCCGTAAAAGGACTTGACGGTGGAAATGCCCTGTTTTCATTACTTCTTATGAAATACGATTTTACAAAGGCTTACAGAATTTTCTCCCATATATCCACTGTCGCATTTGCTCTTCTGTGCTTCTTCGCCTTCTGCCTTATATATGTAACAAAATACAACCTTTCACTGCTTTTTATCTGTGTGTATCTTTTTATTTCCGAATATATACGGCAAAAACTTTAGTGTATTTCGGTTTGTTCCGTTTTACAAAGAATATATATTTATAATAAATTGTAATAATTTTTATTTTCTATTGCTTTTTTACGGAAAATGGTATATAATAACATTACACAAATTATTTATAGCTTTTCATAAAACGGAGGAAATAAAAATGTTAGTATCTGCAAAGGAAATGCTCACAAAGGCAAAAGAAGGACACTATGCGGTAGGTCAGTTCAACATCAACAACCTTGAATGGGCAAAGTGTATTCTTCAGACAGCACAGGAAATGAACTCCCCTGTTATTCTCGGTGTATCAGAGGGTGCAGGAAAGTATATGTGTGGTTACAAGACAGTTGTAGGAATGGTTAAGGGTATGATTGAGGGACTCGGAATTACAGTCCCTGTTGCAATTCACCTTGACCACGGTTCATATGAGGCTTGTTACAAGTGCATTGAAGCAGGATTTTCTTCAATTATGTTTGACGGCTCTCACTATCCGATTGAAGAAAATATCGAAAAGACAAAAGAGCTTGTTAAGGTTTGTGCAGAAAAAGGACTTTCTCTTGAAGCCGAAGTTGGTTCTATCGGTGGCGAAGAGGATGGCGTTGTCGGCATGGGTGAATGTGCAGATCCCAACGAATGCAAAATGATTGCAGACCTCGGTGTTACAATGCTTGCCGCAGGTATCGGTAATATCCACGGAAAATACCCTGAAAACTGGAAGGGACTTTCCTTTGAAACACTGGCTAAAGTTCAGGAAAAGACAGGCAAGATGCCTCTTGTTCTTCACGGCGGAACAGGCATTCCGGAGGATATGATAAAGAAGGCAATTGACCTTGGCGTTTCAAAAATCAACGTAAACACAGAATGTCAGCTTTCCTTTGCAGCTGCGGTAAGAAAGTATATTGAAGAAGGCAAGGATCTTCAGGGCAAGGGCTTTGACCCAAGAAAGCTGCTTGCTCCCGGCTGCGAAGCTATCAAGGCTACAGTTCGTGAAAAGATAGAGCTTTTCGGTTCTGCGAATAAGGCGTAAATTTTAAATAATAATATAATAATAAAGTCTTACGTACTGTTGCGTAAGACTTTATTTTATACCACTTTAAAATTTTTTGGAGAATATACATGGATATCAGTAAATCTATAAGAAAACTCGTAAAATACGGGCTTTCCAAAAACCTTATTTCAAAGGAAGATGAGATTTATACTACAAATCTTATTCTTTCTGCTCTTAATCTTTCTGAAATTTCCGAGGATTGTAAAATCTGTGATGAATGCGAAATAAATCTTGAGGAAACACTATGTGAACTTTGTGACTATGCAGTAGACGTCGGAATAATAGAAGACAGCATTGTATACAGAGATTTATTTGACACAAAGCTTATGGGTCTTCTCGTACCGAGACCGTCACAGGTTATTGAAAAATTCAATACCCTATATAAGGAATCCCCTGTACGTGCGACAGATTATTTTTACAATCTTTCCTGTGACAGTGACTACATCAGGCGTTACAGAATAGCAAAGGATGTAAAATGGGTAACCCCCACGCAGTACGGCGACCTTGACATAACAATAAATCTTTCAAAACCCGAAAAAGACCCGAAAGCTATTGCAGCTGCAAAGAATGCGCCACAGGCAGGTTACCCGAAATGTCAGCTTTGCCGTGAAAACGAAGGGTATGCAGGCAGAGTAAATCATAATGCAAGACAGAATCACAGAATTATACCGATTACGATAAATAACTCAAAGTGGTATTTTCAATATTCTCCGTATGTTTATTATAATGAACATTGTATAGTTTTAAATTCCGAGCATACCCCGATGGCAATAAATCACGCTACTTTCAGAAAGCTGCTTGATTTTGTAAAACTCTTCCCCCACTATTTCGTAGGCTCTAACGCCGACCTTCCGATTGTCGGAGGCTCAATTCTTTCCCACGACCATTTTCAGGGTGGAAATTACACCTTTGCAATGGCTAAAGCACCTATTGAAAAAGAAATCACATTTGATGGTTTTGAGGATATCGAATGTGGCATTGTAAAATGGCCGATGTCGGTAATCCGTTTGCGCAGTAGCGATGATGAAAGGCTTTGTACTCTTGCAGGGAAAATACTTGACGCATGGCGTGTCTATAGCGACGAAGAAGCTTTCATATACGCGCAAACAGACGGCGAAAAGCACAACACCATAACTCCGATTGCAAGAAAGAATGGTGAAAAGTTCGAGCTTGACCTTGTTCTTCGCAACAACATCACAACGCCCGAGCATCCACTTGGTGTATATCATCCCCACGCAGAGCTTCATAACATAAAGAAAGAAAATATCGGTCTTATTGAGGTTATGGGCCTTGCAGTACTTCCGTCAAGACTGAAAAACGAAATAGCACTTCTTTCGCAGGCAATACTCTCGAGTGCCGACATTTCAAATGACGAAGTGCTCTCAAAGCACAAGACTTGGGTTGACGCTTTTCTTCCTAAATACACCGACATTACGAAAGATAATATTGAGGAAATCTTAAAAACCGAAATCGGTATTGTTTTCTCTAAAGTTCTTGAACACGCAGGGGTTTACAAGAGAACTTGCGAAGGTAAAAGTGCATTTCTCAGATTTATCCAAAGCGTAAAATAAAAATATTCCCCGAAAGGATTTTCCTTTCGGGGAATATTTTTAAAATTCACTGTATTCTGCTATATCCTCGCAAACAGTACTTACATATTTTCCACCAAAGGAAAACTGCGAAGGATTTGAAAAGCTGCCTGAAATTATACTTTGCGCAAGATTTTCATTTTCTATAAACGCAAAGGGATTTGTAACATCGGCAATCGGAACAAGCCTTACTTCATTTCCGTCATAAATCAGTGTCACATTTTCCTGTGCCATACTGCCATCAAGGTTCATTTTTGAAATATTTATATTAAAAATCCCGTTCCGTTCGTTTTTTGTTCCGTCAACAGTTTTTCTTTCTCTGTAGTAAATTTCGTCAATCGTATATCCACCTTTAGTAAGTGCCGACAATATTGTATCCGCACCGTTTATTGTGCGAAGCTGGTCGTCACGAACCTCGCTTCCTCCATATTCACAGAAGAAATTGCCGTCAAAGTAAAGGTAATATGACTTTGTAGTTTCACCATAGCTTTGCTGTGACACCACATTTAAATTCTTGTCAAAATCCTTTTTCGCAAGATAGAAATTAATTCCGTCATCACCCTCACGATATAATTCTCCGTCAAAGGGCGCATAGCTGTATGCTGCATTTTCTGCAACAAAGTAAACAGTACTTATGATTTTTCCGTCATTATTGCCGACAGTACAAAATAGCTTTTTATCACCAAAATCCCAGATTTTAGGCTTGAGAACAAGATTTTTTGCGTCGTGGAGCTTCTCTGCAAAGTCTTTCTTTACAAACCAGAGTGATACATTTGCACTTGTTGCCCCCTCCGGCACCGGGTAAACCGAGGTCATTGCATATGCTTCACTTACACCGTCACCGTCAAAATCGTCTGCAAAAACCGAAACAACTATTTCATTATTCACAACACTTCCAAGAGTGTTTGCAGTTTCAGCAATTATGTCATCTACACTTTTTTCTTTTTCTTCCTCTGACAGTTCTGATATTTCGGTTCCCTCGTGGAGGTCGTATATATTTTCATCTTCAGTTGTGTTAAAGACTTCAAAGCAGGACACAAGACTAAAAAGTAATAGTACCGACAGAGCAAGTGTTGTTATTTTCATTATTCTGTTATTTCCTGACAAGATTATTCTCCTTTCAAGAGAACTGTTTATAAGTAGATTATATATTATTTCGGGTGCTTTGTCAAGTGTCAGCTTCTGACAATTCGTGATAAGAGTGTACAGACACAAAATACAATTGCGTTGAAAATTACAATACTTGCACCTACGGGAGAATCAAGTATAATTGATGCTGCTGTTCCACAAAGGAAGCACACGCAGGAAATTATTGCTGCCGTTATTGTAACCCTTTTAAAGGAAGAAAACAGTCTCATTGCCGAAAGTGCGGGAAAAACAATGAGTCCCGATATCAGAAGTGTTCCCATTATTCTCATTCCGATTACAACTGTCAGCGCCGTAAGGAGTGCAATCATCATATTGTAGCGTTCAGTTACAACACCCGATGCCTTTGCAAAATTCTCGTCAAAGGTAAGGGCGAAAATTCTGTTATACAACAGTACAAAAACGCAGATTACAATCACAAGAAACGGGACACACATTATTGCATCTGCCCTTGAAATTGCAACGATGCTTCCGAACATATAGTCGTTGACTGACGTATTCACACCACCTGCAAGGGATACAGCAAAAATCCCAGTTGCAAGCGAGGCGCTTGACACAGCTGCAATTGCACTGTCTCCGCCAAAGGTACTTTTTTTATTAAGTCTTAAAAGCAAAAAAGCACAGACTATAACAACAGGTAAGGAAAATGTAAGTGGTGCAAGCCCCAGCACAAGTGCTATTGACATACTGCCGAAGGCAATATGCGAAAGTCCGTCACCTATCATTGAAAACCTTTTCAGTACAAGAGTTACACCGAGAAGCGAGGCGCAAACCGATGTAAGAAGCCCTACAAGGATCCCACGCTGTACAACTATCGGAAGATTTGTAATAACATTTATAAAATCCATCATTGTGCATCCTCCGTACCACAATTACCGCTACTGTTTATAAAAGTGCGGCACAGCTCGGTTTTCATATAATCACAACAGGTTCCAAAAAATTTCATACCTTGTCCCATATGCAACACATTATTGGCATATAATACTGCACTTTCAACAAGGTGCGACACCATAATAACCGTCATTCCCTTTTCACGATTTAGTCTGTACAGTGTTTCATACAGCTTTTTATTTGCCACAGGGTCAAGTCCGTTTGACGGCTCATCCAGCACAATAATACCGTTTGTGTGGCAGAAGGTTTCGTCGTGGCAATGACAGCCCTTTTTATGACAATCATCACACAATGTCACGCTCACAAGTGCACGTGCAAGAAGAACCCTTTGCTTTTCCCCACCCGAGAGTGTACCGAAGGATTTATTCTTAAGACTCGATATTCCAAGATATTCGATTATGTCGTTTGCCTTTTTTCTGTCTTTTTTAGTATAAAAAGAAAACAGCCTTTTCCTGCCGATAAAGCCTGATTGCACAACTTCTGCACAGCTTGCAGGAAAATCGCGTGATATATCACTTTGCTGCGAAAGATAGCCTATGCTTTTTGCTTTTCCGGCATTTGAAAACTCAATATCTCCACTTACGGGCAAAAGTCCAAGTATTCCTTTTAAGAGTGTACTTTTACCTGAACCATTCTCCCCAACTATAAGCAAAAAATCCCCTCTTTCAAGCTCGAAGCTTACATTTTCCACTGCTGCCTTTGTACCTTGCGCATAGCTTATCGAAAGATTTTTCACCGATAAAATTTTTTCTCTTGTATTTATACTCATATTTTTTCTTTTCCTTATCTTAAGATAGTCCGAGTGCTATTTCGAGGTTTTTTATATTTTGCTTCATTATCGAAAAATAAGAATCCCCCATTATCGATTCACTTGCCGATATATTATGGCAGGAATGCAGCAGCAAAAGAGAAGCCCCTGTTTCATCTGCTATGCTTTTTGCAATTTTCCCTTCGCTCATTTCCTCATAAAAGATATATTCTGCACCGTTTTCCTTCATTTCGGATATCATTTCGGCAATTGTTCTGATACTCGGCTCGGATTCTTCGCCACAGCCGCTGTAAACGGAACGGAAGCTTATTCCGTACTCCTCAAACAAATATCTGAAAGCAAATCGGCCACCGAAATATAAAGTCCTGCCGTCATATGCTTTCGAAATTTCCGACATCTGCATTGATAACTCTTCAAGCTCTGTTTTCAAAACCTGTGCATTGTTCTTATAATAATTACTGTTTTCTGAATCTTTAAGGCATAACGCATCACATATTTTATCTGCCATCTTTATAGCATTTTCGGGACTAGTCCAGATGTGGGCATCAAAGTCATGAAAATGCTCCTTGTGGTCTTCATTATCTGCTTCTGATTTTTGCACGCCTTCAAGAAGTGTTATTCCTTCCGATAAATCAACTATCTGCACGTCTTCCGTATCGGAATTTTCAAGTAGTCCATTTGCCCATGCTTCCATTTCCTTGCCTGTATAAATGAATATATCGGCATTTGTTACCTGTGTCATATCATTTATTGACGGGTCGTAGGTATGACTCTCGCTCCCGTCAGGTAAAAGCTTTATTACTTCTATTTTCTCCCCTCCGATTTTTCTTGCAAAATCGTATTGTGGAAAAATCGTGGTTACAACCTTCAGCTTTCCATCATCTGCAGTGTTTTTTTCAGCACAGGAGCATACAAACAAAAGACTGAATAAAAGTACCGTTACAAATATAATTTTTCTCTGAAATTTCATTTTTTACACCTTTTCTGCCGTCAAACTGTCTGAGCACACTTTACATATACCGTAAAGAGTAGTTTTTGCAGGCTCAACAGAAAAACCGTGCTCATTAATTACATGCTCTAAAATTCCTTTCAGGGAACTGCAATCCTCACAGAATATTTTTCCACATTTTGTACATTTCAAATGAAAATGACCTTTGCACGATTCCTTCACATAGCTGAATTTCGCACTTTCCTTATCGGCTGTGTATTTTGTCAGCATCCCCTGACTGTAAAGCTTTTCAAGATATCTGTATACTGTAGCAGTCCCGACCTTTTTTCCGTTATTTCGCAGCATTTCACATATTTCCTCGCACGTCAGGTGCTTATCTGTATTCTTTTTCAGTACTTCAAGGATTATATCCCTCTGTCTTGTTTTATATCCACCCTCGGTTCTCATATTCCCTCCGTGAATTTAATAATGATTTTCATTTTCAAATTATATCACATTTTCAATTTTTTGTCAATAAATATCCACCCGCATAGCGGGTGGTTTTTCATTTTCGGGCATAGCCCTAATACTACTGGCTGCGCACAAGTGCGCTTTAGGTTGGCCTGCCAGCCACGCAATTGTTACTTACTACCCATAAATGGGTCACGCGGGT